>JBCBOR010000051.1:0-32468 GCA_039821125.1 Pseudomonadota bacterium | reverse complement strand
CCGCCCCTTTTTTCGGAAAGTGAATCAGAGGCTTGCTCCAACATCAAGCCGCGCGCGAATTGGGTTCAGGCCCTAGTTGTGCTACTTTCTGAGCGATGAAAACTCTCCCTAAGGGTAGCACTGGGTTCTGGGATGTGAGGAGTGCTCCACCTCCAATTGTGAGCACACCCCAAAAAATAAAGTCTGCGACTTGGCAAATTGCGATCAAGTTTGGATGGAGCGTCAGAGAATTCATCTGGGCAGATGGATTTTGCACCTTTCATTTCGCTGAAATATGCAAATCAAATCGAAATATATTTATCTTACATCACAAATATTTACGAATAAATTCGATTACTTTGACAAAATCTCAATACATCGAGGAATGTCAATTTGCATCATTCAAGAGCATATTTCATACTGATTTTTGTGATTTTACGACTAATTTCATAGACCCTGAATTTCTGAATGCGCCGCCAACACCCGAACGCCTGGTCGATTTGTCTAAAGCGGAATTGAGCATGGTAAAGTATCATAAACCATCACGCTTAGGTGAGATATTATTCAATTCTTGGACCTGATAACATGGCGTTTGAACCAGAAAACGAGACCTGTAAAAAATTTTAGTGTATTTCAGAACTTTATATAATTTTACGATTGAAGTCTGATGCAAGTACACCAACGGCACCTCCGTTCCGGCTGTCGTCCTTGGACGTAATCGGGTGGTCGCACAAGCCCGATCGGAAGCATCAGATGACGGCTTCGAGCCCACAGTGTTAAGTAGCCACCTCTCTGCCAGACATCGCCTCAAGTACCGCGTTTTGCTCCATCATGAGGAACCTCCAATCCTTTCCGAAGCGAGATACGAACTCCTCCTCATGGTGAAATTCTTGGATCATGTAAGACCGCCCAGCCCGCCGTTTCCCAGCAACGAATTCACGGTCTATGAATAAGTGTTGGTTTTGATTGGAGATTGCCTCGATCGCCGCCAGGCAGTCCCGTTTCTCCATATCATCCGTTAACTCGGAGAATCGGCTTTCTAGTGTCTGAAGCAGAAATTTCGAATTGGACTTCGCGAGCAGCTGATAACCACGGTGAGCGACCGTTTTGGATCGATCATGTATCGCCTCGATGCCTATTTCGATAGATGAATGCAGCAATCGACAGTATTTGGCAGAGAAATATAATAAATCATGTCGTGTCCTATATTTTTTAGTGTGTCTATACGCCAGTCTCGCAAGCCGGGGAAAGTCAATAAAGCCATCTCGGATCAGCTTCATTTCGGTGGCATCAATAAGTCGCCCATCTGCTTCCCGAATAGAATTTAGTGATGCCATCACGTGATCACGCGTCTGTTTCTCTCTGCGAGAAATCGCTTTCGCATCAATCCAACTGTTGGATCTTTGCACGCCGTTCTCAGGTATCGTAATGTTCGCAAAGTTCATTGATCAAACTTAGTCCGTCGCGCACAGAGAGTACACGCCCAAGGAGGCCGCTTCGACGTGTGCGCGTAAACACTCTTACCAAGTGCGATAAACGCTGGGCGCGCAGGCGCGGCGCATTCAAGTCTGAGGCTTTTGCTCAGATGACCGCTTTGTCTCCGTCATCGGACCTGAACTCTCGCGGAAAAGTCTGAGTATCTGTGCGGTTAGGTCTCTGAGTGCGTCGATCCGGTGTACATACACATGCGGTACAGGTGCCATACGGGGGCCATACGCCTGCCATACGGATGTTTCCCAGCCTCAAGGTCAGTAGGGCTGGTAGGATTTTTCCTCGATCAGGCGGGAGCCGAGCAGCTCGTTGATCTCCCGCTTCAGCGCCGCGCGTCGATCGTTGGTTTTGTAGACCGCACGGGCCAAGCGTATGAACTCGGGGCCAAAATCGCCCGCGCGTTCACAGTCGCGAATGTCGTCCTCGATCACCCACAGCTCTTCGTTAACTGACTTCAAGGCCGCCGTCAGCCGGGTCAGCTCCTCCGAGGCGGGCAGGGCGGCATCCCGGCTGGCCGAAAGGGTCTCTAGCTCGACCCGCACATTTGCGACTTTCTCAGCGTTTTCAATGCGTTCCGACTTGATCTTGAGAATGGTGATCTTGTCGATCAACTCTCCTGGCGCGATCTCGATCGTGACGGCTCCGGGGGTCATTTGCCGCCCTCCAGAAGGGCCCTGAGCTCGGCCTCGACGTCTGCGAAGACCTCCTCCCAACCGCGGGCCGAGCGCTGCCGGAAGAGCCGCATCGAGGGGTACCACGGCGTCGTCTCGCCATCGCCGTAGAGCCAAAAACCCTCGTAAGTCAGGAGGTTCCAGACCGGTTTGCCCAGCGAGGCCGCGATGTGCACAACGGCCGTATCGGTCGTGATCATCAGGTCCATCTCCTGGATCACGGCCGCCGTATCGGCAAAATCCCGGTCGTCGCCGCACGCATCGACGATCAGCCCGCACATCCCGGACTCGACGAAGTCCTGATGCGCATCGCCCTTGTAAAGACTGAACAATTGCACCCCAGGCACCTGCGCCAGCCCAAGGAAGTTGTCCGGCGTTGTCGACCGGCGATGGTTCGCCCGGTAGGTCAGCGAGCCCGTCCAGACAATGCCGATCTTGAAGCGATCGTCGAACGGCTTCGTGATCTGCCGGGCGCGGGCGCGACTGTCGGCAGGGATACCGAGCTTGGGCAGCGGCGGCGGCCCGTCCTGTGGCATCCCAAGCAGATAGGGCAGGCTCATATTCGGCGAGTAGTAGTCGTAGCTGTCGGTGCGCTTGGCACCGGTCAGGCGTTCGTCCAGACCGTCAAGGCGCGCGAACAGACGAAAGAGCGGCGGCTTGACCACCATATCAACATATGCGCCCAACGCCTTGAGTTGCGGTAGAAAGCGCGACATCAGAACTGCATCGCCGAAGCCCTGTTCCGGCAGCACGACAATCCGTTTCCCGTCGAGCGGTTCACCCCGCCACCGAGGCCAGGGGGCGTTCGTTGGCAGGGATACCTCATCGCCGGCATAGCGGGATTCGAAGTCGCGAAACCCCTCTGTCCAGTTGCCCAGCATCAGATGTGCCAGCGCCCGTTGCAGGAAGGTCAGGTCGTCCGGACCCAGCCGCGCCTCGGCTGCGTCGATCATGTCGACCGCGTCCTGGTTCAGCCAACAGCCCCGCATGGCGATGGCAAGTTCCCGGATCCGGTCCCAGTTGTCCGGGTCGTTCGCCAGGAGCCGTTTGCGGATCTCGACGGCCTCCTCGGCTTCCCCTGCATCGCAGAGCGCGTTCGAAAGGTTGGAGAGCGCATTGAGCGAGCCGGGATCGATCTGCAGCGCCCGCCGGTGCGCTGCAATCGCTTCGAGAAACTTGCTCTCGCCCCGCAGGAGGGAGCCATAGTTCGTCCACGCCGTCGCGCTGTTCGGGCTGCGCGACAAGACGAGCCGGTAGAGCTTTGCCGCCTCTTGCTTCTCTCCGGCCTTGTGAAGTTCCACAGCACGATTGAAGGCCTGCTTCAGGGTAAGCGGCGCCTCGGTTTGAGCGGTGTCGGACATCTGCAACTCGGGGTCGGCCATACGGGATCGCGGCATTCTCGGTCGAAAGGGTTCTGGGTGGAATGCCTGAGAATAACAACAAATTTCTGAAGATGCGGTCTCGCGCCCAATAGGATTGCCGGGGCAGGCAGGGTATCCAGCAGACGACACGAATCGGACCTGCCATGACCGAGACAGCCGACATTCCCGACCCGACCCTGCGCCGCGACGATGAGTACGAGCTCGATCCCGCGACCGTCTCGGCGATCTGTGAATCTGCCGCCGTCGGCGACCGGGTCGCGGTTCTCGCGCTGATCGAGGATCTGCACACGGCCGACATCGCGGACGTGCTGGAGCAGATCGATACCGACAATCGCCGGGCGTTCATTGATCTTGTTTGGACCGAGCTGGATTCGAGCGTTCTGGCAGAACTTGACGAGGGTGTGCGTGACGACGTGCTCGCCATCCTCGAACCCGCGCGTGTGGCGGAGGCGGTCAAGGACCTCGACACCGACGATGTCGTCTACATCGTCGAGGATCTTGAGAAGGACGCCCAGCGCACGGTGCTGGAGGCGCTAGAGCCCGCCGAACGGGTCGCCGTCACCGAGTCGCTTACGTTCCCGGAGGATAGCGCCGGGCGTCTGATGCAGCGCGAGCTGGTCAAGGCGCCGCCGTTCTGGACGGTCGGGCAGATGATCGACTTCATGCGCGCCTCGGAAGATCTGCCGGAACAGTTCTACGACGTGATCGTGGTCGATGCGATGGCCAAGCCGGTCGGGACGATCCCGCTGTCGCGCATCATGGGCTCGAAACGTCCGGTGACGCTGTCCTCGCTGATGGATGACGACTTTCGCACGATCGAAGCGACCGAGCCGCAGGAAGATGTCGCCTATGCCTTCAACCAGTATCACCTCGTCTCGGCGCCCGTCGTGAACGCCGATGGCCGGTTGATCGGGGTGATCACCATCGATGACGCGATGGAGGTTCTGGGCGAGGAGGCCGAGGAGGACATGAAGCGCCTTGCCGGGGTCGGAGATGAGGCGATCTCGGATCAGGTCTGGGCGATCACCAAGCGCCGATTCCCGTGGCTGGCCGTGAACCTCTTCACCTCGATCCTGGCTTCGCTGGTGATCGGGCTCTTTGATGCGGCGATCAGCCAACTGGTGGCGCTGGCGATCCTGATGCCGATCGTTGCGTCCATGGGCGGCAATGGCGGCACGCAAAGCCTGACCGTGGCGGTGCGCGCGCTGGCGACCCGCGACCTGACCTCGACCAACGCGATGCGGGTTGTCTATCGCGAGGCGCTGGTCGGGCTTGCCAACGGCATCGTCTTTGCGCTGGTCATGGGGATTGTCGCCTATGTCTGGTTCTCCGAGCCGCTGCTGGGCGTTGTGATCGGCATGGCGATGATCATCAACATGCTCGCGGCAGGGCTGGCCGGGATCCTGATCCCCATTGGCCTCGACAAGCTGGGTGCGGACCCGGCGCTGGCCTCAGGCGCGTTCGTCACCACGGTCACGGATGTGGTCGGATTTTTCGCGTTCCTCGGGCTCGCAGCAGCGATCCTGCTGTAATCCGGGCGTCGAGGGCTATATGCCATGGTGGCAAGAAAGACCGGGCTGGGTTGATTTCCGGCCCCTGACCGGGTGGACTGCCCGCTGAGATGAACGAGGGCACCATGACCGCATTCCCGACCTCTATCGATGACACGCAAGCGCTGCTGAGCGGCACAGGCTATGTCTGTGGCCGTTCGCTGGGCACTGTGGTGTTCCTGTCTCTGAAGCTTGGCCGTCCCTTGTTCCTGGAAGGCGAAGCGGGTGTCGGGAAGACCGAGATTGCCAAGGCACTGGCCGCGGCGCTCGGGCGGCGGTTGATCCGTCTGCAGTGCTACGAGGGGCTGGATGCGGCCTCGGCGGTGTACGAGTGGAATTATCCCGCCCAGATGATCGAGATCCGGCTGGCCGAAGCCACCGGCGATAGGGGCCGGGAGGCTCTGACGCAGGATCTCTTCTCCGAGCGGTTCCTGACGCGGCGACCCCTGCTCGAGGCAATGGAGCCGCAGGAGGGCGGGGCGCCGGTCCTGCTGATTGATGAACTCGATCGGGCCGATGAACCGTTCGAGGCGTTTCTGCTCGAGGCTTTGTCGGATTTCCAGGTCACAATCCCGGAACTTGGGACCGTCAAGGCGCCAGAACCGCCCATCGTGATCCTGACCTCGAACCGGACACGCGAGATCCATGACGCGCTGAAACGGCGCTGCCTTTACCACTGGGTCGACTATCCCGATGCCGAACGGGAGCTGGAGATCCTGGCCTCCCGCGCGCCGGAGGTGACACGGCAGCTTTCCGAGGAGGTCGTCGCCTTCGTCCAGCGCCTGCGGGTCGAGGATATGTTCAAGAAACCGGGCGTTGCCGAGACCATCGACTGGGCGAAGTGCCTGCTCTCGCTCGATGTGCTGGAACTGACCCCGCAGGCGATCACCGACACACTCGGCGCGCTCTTGAAGTATCAGGACGATATCGCGCGGTTCCAGGGCTCGGACGCCAAGCGCATCCTCGACGAGGTTCAGGCCGGGATGCGGGGCGCTGCCTGATGGCGATCACGCCGGATATCCCGGCGGACGGAAAGCTGGCGCAGAACATCGTCCATTTCGCGCGGGCGCTGCGCGCGGCGGGTCTGCCGGTCGGGACTGGCCGGGCCATGGACGCCGTACGTGCTGTCGCTGCCTCGGGCTTCGAGACGCGGGAAGATTTCTACCACACTCTGACAGCCTGCTTCACGTCGCGGCCCGAACACCGTGTCGTCTTCGACCAGTGCTTTCATATGTTCTGGCGCGACCCGCAACTGCTCGAGCGCATGATGAGCCTGATGATCCCGGAGACCCGCGCTCCGGGTGAAGAGCAGGAGAAAAAAGCCGGGCAGCAGCGCGCCAACGAGGGCATGACCAGCGGTGCAGACGATCCTCCGCCGGTCAACCCTGATCGCGCCCCGGATGAGATCGAGATTGATGCCCGGCTCAGTTTCTCGGATGAGGAGATCCTCAAGGCCCGCGACTTCGAACAGATGTCCACGGCGGAGATCGCGGCGGCCAAGCGCGCGATCGCCCGGCTGACGCTTCCGGTCCGCCCGCTGATATCGCGTCGGACGGAACCAGCGCCTTTGGGCCGGTTGGCAGATTGGCGCCGTACGATGCGGGCGGGGATGCGCAACGGCGGCGTCCCCGTCCTGGCCCGACGTGAGCGGCGCATCCGCTGGCCCGCGCTGGTCGCGCTCTGCGATATCTCGGGGTCCATGGCCTCTTATTCGCGGATGTTGCTGCACTTTCTGCACGCGGCGGCCAACCAGAACGGGGCGGGGTGGAGCAAGGTCCACGTCTTGACCTTCGGAACCCGTCTGACCAACGTGACGCGCCACCTGCGCCACCGCGATGTCGACGAGGCGCTGGCCCGCACAGGGCATGAGGCACAGGACTGGGAGGGGGGCACCCGCATCGGCGCTTGCCTCGAGACGTTCAACAAGGACTGGTCGCGCCGTGTGCTGGGGCAGGG
The DNA here is from genome assembly GCA_039821125.1 of Pseudomonadota bacterium. Classification (GTDB taxonomy): domain Bacteria; phylum Pseudomonadota; class Alphaproteobacteria; order Rhodobacterales; family Rhodobacteraceae; genus Thermohalobaculum. The sequence goes on along the minus strand of JBCBOR010000051.1, from coordinate 25,439 downwards.
GGCTGTTGTCCTGTTGATCACCGATGGTCTCGACCGGGATGACCCGACCCGTCTGGCGCGCGAGGCCGAGCGTCTGCATCTTTCCGCCCGGCGCGTGATCTGGCTGAACCCACTGCTGCGCTGGGACGGGTTCGAGGCCAAGGCGCAAGGTGTCAAAGCACTGCTGCCTCATACCGATGCGTTCTGCGCCGCCCATAACATCGACAGTCTGGACGGCTTGGCGCGCGTGATCGCGAATGCCGGGGCCTCGGGCGACAAGGCCCGGATCCTGGCCACGATGACGTCCGACCCGGCGCCTGATCCCCGACTGTAATTTTCCTCACATCGTCGAATCATCCGGTCGCGGCACACTTCTTGCTGCTGGGTGGATGTACTGCCGCATCAGTCGGGATTTGGTGCGTGTGGTGTGTGGATTGCTTGAGGGTCGTGTTTTTGTAACCCGTGAGTGTGTCTCGGTTTTTTGACCGCGTTGCGTGGTGTTGTTCGCTTGCAGTGCTCGGTGGTGATGGCCCCGCCACCGGGTTGTTTTCCCTGATCCGGCGCGTGATCAGTGTTGCCGGAGTTGCGTCGTGTGGCGGAAGGCTTACCTTTGGGAGCGGCAGGGCATGTGGTCGCCCGCCGCTGCGGGAGGGTAGCCATGCACGCCGATCACGACAGGATCCCCGAACAGGCTTTGGAGTGGCATCTGGCGGGCCGCAAGGCTGCACTCGCCACGGTTGTGCAGACCTGGGGGTCGGCGCCGCGCCGGGTCGGGTCTCAGCTTGCGGTATCGGGAGATGCCGAAATCGCGGGCTCTGTATCGGGCGGGTGTGTCGAAGGCGCCGTCGTCGAGGAGGCGCTGGAAGCACTGCAGGATGGAACCTGCCGTATCCTGGAATTCGGTGTCAGCGATGATGATGCCTTCGCCGTAGGGCTTGCCTGCGGTGGAACGATCCGCGTTATGGTCGAGCCTGTGGGCGTGGGGTCCGGACCGGACACTGCCACCTTGCAGGAGATCGTGACCGCCCGCGCACAGCGGCGCGCCGTAGGATTGCAAATCGACACGCAGAGCTGGACCCGTCGCATTCTGCAATTCGCAGACGCGAAAGACGCGTTCACCGCGGACAGGTCCGGATTCTCGAAATCCGATATTTCGGATTTTATCTGGGTCAGTAACCCGCCACTGCGCCTTGCGGTGATCGGAGGGGTGCATATAGCTCAACCTTTGGGCGAGATGGCGCGCAGCCTCGGCATAGACATGGTGCTGATCGATCCGCGCGAGGCTTTCGCGAGTGCAGCGCGGTTTCCGGGCGTGACGATCATCAATGAGTGGCCGGATGCGGCTCTGGCTGGTCTTGCGCCGGATCACCGGACGGCTGTCGTCGCGCTGACACATGACCCGAAGCTGGATGACCCGGCGCTGTCGGTAGCATTGCGGTCTGGGGCATTCTACATCGGTGCGCTCGGCTCCACTCGGACCCATGCCAAGCGTGTCGCGCGGTTGACCGAAGCGGGTTTTGGCGAACAGGACATCGCACGGATCGATGCCCCGATCGGTCTCGATATCGGGGCGGCGTCGCCGGCAGAGATTGCCGTCTCGATTGCAGCGGAGTTGACCGAGCGCCTGCGCCGTCCAGCGACCCGGCCCGGCGCCCGCGAATCCGTCGGGGCCGCGGCGTGAGGTTCGGCGACGTCGCGCTGTCCGATGCGGCGGGTGCGATCCTGGCGCACTCGATGCGGGTCTCGGATGGCCGGATCAAGAAAGGAACCGTGCTGGGCGCGGATGAGATCGCCCGTCTCGCAGCCTCCGGATTTGACACCGTCGTGGTGGCGTCGCTGGGATCTGGGGATCTCGATGAGGACACGGCAGCCGCACGCATTGCCCGGGCGCTTTTACCGGATGCGGCGGAGCAGCATCTGAGCGTGTCAGCACCGTTCACCGGACGCGCGAACCTCTATGCCGAAACCGCCGGATTGCTCGAGGTCGATACCGCTGCCGTCATGGCGCTGAACGGCATCGACGATGACATCACACTCGCCACGCTTGGCGGCTCGTCCATGGTCTCGGCGCGCCAGATGGTCGCGACGGTCAAGATCATCCCCTATGGCGTTGCCGCGGGATCGGTCGATGCGGTCGAGCGCCTGCTTGCGTCACCACCTGTGCTGCGTGTGCGTCCGGTGACGGCGGCGTCGTGCGATCTGATTCTGACGCGGACCGATGGGATGAAGGACAGTGTGCTCGACAAGGGCGCCGAGGCGGTGCGCAGCCGTGTTCGGGCGCTGGGGATCCCGGCGTTGCGCGAACATGTTGTACCCCACCGTGAGGCCGAGGTCGCAGAGGCGATCGCCGCGTCTCATGGCGATATCACGTTGATCCTGACCGGGTCGGCGACCTCGGATCGCGGCGATGTGGGCCCCGCGGCATTGCAGGCAGCGGGCGGAGAGTTGACGCGCTTTGGCATGCCGGTGGATCCCGGCAATCTGTTGTTTCTGGGCCGCCGCGCGGGGCGTCCCGTGATCGGGCTGCCGGGTTGCGCTCGCTCGCCGCGTCTCAACGGCGCGGACTGGGTTCTGGAGCGGGTGGCCTGCGGCGTGCCGGTCACGTCCGATGACATTGCAGCCATGGGTGTGGGCGGTCTGTTGAAGGAGATCGCCTCTCGTCCCGAGCCAAGGGGTGGCGGTGCCCGCGCGCCGCGCCGGCCAAAGGTGGCGATCGTCCTCTTGGCGGCAGGGGCGTCAAGCCGGATGCGCGGCCGGGACAAACTGCTCGAGGATGTCGATGGCGCGCCGCTGGTCCGCAGGATCGCAGAACGCCTCCGCGACAGCGGTGCCGAGCGTCTCTGCTGTGTGGTCCGGCCAGACGATACGGAACGGGTCGATGCGTTGGCCGGTCTTCCGGTTGACATCGTGCACAATCCCAGGGCCGCAGATGGTCTCGGGACCTCTCTCGCCGCGGGGATCGCATCGCTCGGGTCGGACATTGACGCTGCCGTTATTGCCTTGGCCGATATGCCAGGCGTGAGCGGCGCCGACATCGATCGTTTGATCGCTGGCTTCGACCCTCAGGAAAACCGGGCGATCATCCGGGCCACCACGCCTGAAGGGCGCGCAGGGCATCCCGTGCTGTTCGGTCGGCGCTTTTTCGAGGCACTGCGCGGGCTGTCCAAGGACCAGGGTGCGCGCGAGGTGATCGCCGAGCACCCTGACTTTGTCACCGATGTTCAGATCCCGGGCACGGGTGCCGTCGTCGATCTCGATACGCCTGAAGATTGGGCGGCGTGGCGCGCCGCCCGGGCCGCTGCTTCGTAGGCCCTGCGTCCAAGCGTCGGTTCGCCGGTCTCAGCGGGTGACCAGGATCAACGTGCGGTTCTGGCCGCGACGGGTCAGCCGAAGCGTCTCGCGTCCGACAACGCCGACGCGCCATCCGTCCAGAACATCGCCGCGCTCAACCTTGCGATAGTCGCCGGTCGGCATCCGGACCAAGGCCTTGCGCCCGTTCTGCGCCTCGATCACGCCGATCAGACTGGCCTGACCCAGCTCAAGCCCCTGCTGGTTGGCGGCTACACGCACTGTGCGCGGCGCCAGCGGGTGGTTCTTAAGCGTTCGACCATTCGTAGTCCGGCCCTGTCCTGTTGCTTTTGCGGCAACTTTTGGCTTGATCGTGATCAGGTTGCGGGGACGGATAAGCGGGCGCGGCGCGGAAAGCGCTGCGAGCACCGATCCATCAAGCGCGCTTGTCGGCGCTTGCAGGCGTTGCCCGGGCACTGGCACGGCGGAAAGCGCAGGCGCGGCAGCAATCACTGTATTTGCGCTTTCTGGGTTGCTGCGACCAAGCCGCGTTGTCACGTCTGCATCCGCAACCGCGTCACGTGCAGGCGTGTCAATGTCGCTGGGCTCGGATTGTGCCGCCACCTCCGCTGCCGGTTCGCTGGTGCCGCCTGTCTCTTCCACGATACTTGCGGGCCGCGCGGCCGGAATGGTTGCCACCTGCTCCGGGGCGTACTCGCTCGCGGCATCCTCACCGGCGCTCTCGGTGGCTGTGTCCACCGGGTCCTCGACGGTCTCGACAGGTGTGTGCTCAGGAGCGATCGCGACGATTTCTTCCGCACCGTCCGTTGCCGTGTCGATCGCTGCTGCGATGGCTGTCTTGTCCTCAGCCGGGGCGACATCTTCTGCCGCGGGCACCGAGACCGGGATCAGTTCGATCTCGCGCCGCAGATTGCGCTGGACCTGGGCGACCCTGACCCGTCGGGGCGACGTGACTTCACCGACCAGACGCCCGGGCCGCACGCGCTCCGGGGCCGCCGCAACAGCGCCGAGATGCATTTCGGTTTGTGTCGACGGCGGTGTCAGACCGGGCAGGACAACGGCAACCGCGCCGGGCGCGTAGACTTGTTGCCGGGCGCCGATCGCGTCGTTCTGGTCTGAGGCTGCAAATGTTTGAAAACCGAGACGCTGGGCGTGGCCGATCCAGGTCGGGCCGAGCGGTGCATAGCTGGCCTGTTGCGTGTCGTCCGCGAGGTCCGCCGGTGCGCTCAATGCTGTCGTCGAATTCACGGTCGAGGGCTGCAGCAATACCGGAGATGCGAGGTAATAGGCGCCGAGGCCACCAATCGACACAGCCAGCAATGCTCCGGTCGCCATCGCCGTCCCACGTGCAATGCGTCCGGCGCGGGCGCTGATCGTCTCATGCAGCAGGAACTCGGGCTCCAGCCCCGCGACCTCGTCAGCAAAGGCGCGCGTTGACACGGTGCCGGGCACGAAACCCCACCGGCGTGCGTATTGCGTTGCCTCGATCACTGTTTGGCGCAGCGCGGCGAGAATGGTAACCGGTTCGCCATCTTCGGCGCGCGCAACCGAGACCGCAAGCTCCTCGGCCTCGTACTCGCTGTCCGCCGCGAGGTGACGCAGTGCTTCGGCCTTAGCAGCGACTCCATGCCGGTCCATCAGGTCGTAGCGGCGGCAGAGGATCTGTTCTTCCGGCAGCCAGAGCGTCACAGGCGAGCGGTGTTTGTCCCGCATCAGCGCTTCAATGCGCAGGCCGTCGATTTGTTTCGAGAAGTCCGGCGCGCTCAGCGCAGCGCTGCCAATGCAGGTCCAGGTGCCATTCGGCTGGTGTTCAAACAGAGACACAAAATCTCGCGAGAAATCGAGCGCGAGCCGGGCGGAGCGATCCGTCCCGAAGGTAATCCCACCGATGATCTGATTAAGCTTCACAAGGCCTCCGGTCGTATCAGCACGTCACTCAACACATCCCGACACAACGCAGACACGATCGGTCGGGCGACTCACAACACCAGGACACTCCGGTGCACTTTTGCATTTCGGAAAGCTTATGACCAGATCTCACGGCGAATTTGCGGCAAAGCTGCAGATTTGTTTGAAATCTGCGAGGATTTGCATTTCGCGAAAAGGACTGATTTGGCATTTTGACTCGTGGCCAGTTCGGGTTCGTCTGTGCCAGGTAGCACCGACTGATGTCGCGTGAATTGAACCCGCGCCGCGACACATTGACTGTCCCCTGAAACGTGCTTCATTCGCGACATGCTGCCGATTGTCCATCATCCGGAGTATCAGGTCGCGCTGCGTCCTGGACACAGGTTTCCGATGTCGAAGTACGGCTATCTGCGCGACGCCTTGATCGCGCGCGGATTGCTGGAGCAGGGCCGCTACCTCGCGCCGAAGATGGCTTCGCTGACCGAGATCTCGCTGGCCCATGACTTCACCTATGCGGAGACGGTGTTCTCGCTGTCACTCGGCGAGGCGGAGGTGAGGCGCATCGGCCTGCCAAATACGGAGAAGGTCGTGCGGCGCACGCGGCTGTCGTCGGCCGGGACGACGCTTGCGGCCTGGATGGCGCTGGATGCCGGGATCGCCTGCAATTCGGCGGGCGGATCGCACCATGCCGGGCCAGCCTATGGCGCGGGGTTCTGTGTCTTTAACGACGTTGCTGTCGCAATAGCGGCCCTGCGCGCTCAGGGGTTTGGCGGGCGGATCCTCGTGGTTGACGCCGATGTGCATCAGGGGGATGGCACCGCGCGGATCTTCGCCGACGATGACTCCGTTTTCACGCTTTCCGTGCACGCGGAGAAAAACTATCCGGGCGACAAGGCGGTGTCGGACATGGATGTCGGGCTGCCCGATGGAACGGGCGATGCGGACTATCTGGCGGTGCTGGAGGCATTGTTGGCGGAGGCTCTGGCGGCTGCCGCGCCAACCCTGATCTTCTACAACGCCGGCGTCGATGTGCACGGCGAGGATCGGTTGGGGCGACTGGCACTCAGCGATGACGGGATCCGGGCGCGCGACGCAATGGTTCTGTCTGCGGCGCGCACGCGCGGTATCCCTGTTGTTGGGGTGATCGGCGGAGGATACTCGACGGATCAGGATGCGCTTGCGACGCGCCATGCGATCCTGTTCGAGGAGGCGGCGCGTCTGGCTGCCTAGCCTTTTTGTTGCCGGGCCATTGCGCGCTTCAGGCTGAGAGACCAGACCAGCGTGCCGATCGCGACAAGACCGATCAGGATCGTCGCAATGGCGTTGATCTCGGGCGTGACGCCCAGACGCACCGACGAGAACACCTTCATCGGGAGTGTCGTGGAGCCCGGACCGGAGGCAAAGCTGGCAATCACCAGATCGTCGAGGGACAGGGTGAAGCTGAGAAGCCAGCCAGCGACAACGCCGGGCATGATCAGCGGAAGCGTCACGCGCCAGAAGACCGTCGAGGGACGGGCGCCGAGATCCTGTGCCGCTTCTTCAAGCGACTGATCGAACCCCGCGAGACGAGCCTGCACCACGACCGCGACGTAGCACATCGAAAAGGTCGCATGGGCGATGATGATCGTGAGCAGTCCTCGGTCGAGCGAAAGCGCGATGAACGTCAGCAGCAAAGACAACCCGGTGATGACTTCAGGCATCACGAGCGGGGCCAGCACCATGCCGGAGAACAGCGTTCGCCCAAGAAACCGCGGTACCCGCGCCAGTGAGAACCCGGCCATCACCCCAAGGATCGTGGCCAGGGTCGAGGCAACCACCGCCACTTTCAGCGAAACCCAGACGGCGTCCATCAAGCCCTGGTTCGACCAGAGCGAGACGTACCATTGCGTTGAAAATCCGCCCCAGACCGTGACCAGCTTCGATGCGTTGAAGCTGTAGACCACGAGGATCACGATCGGCAGGTAGAGGAACGCAAACCCCAGCCACATCGCGACCTGAACGAGAGACCGCCCTGCCATCAGCCCGCGCCCTCGCGTTTGGCCATGCTCTGGAAGATCACAATCGGCACGACAAGGATCAGCAGAAGCAGTACCGCGACAGCGGAGGCAACGGGCCAATCGCGGTTCTGGAAGAACTCGGACCAGAGCGTGCGGCCAATCATCTGTGTGGATGACCCGCCAAGCAGTTCCGGGATGACAAACTCCCCAACCGCGGGGATGAAGACAAGGAAACACCCGGCCGCGATGCCGGGCAGGGACAGCGGCAGTGTCACGTAGCAGAAGGATTTGAGTGGACGTGCGCCGAGATCGGCGGACGCCTCCAAAAGGCTCCCGTCGAGTTTCTCAAGGCTCGCATAGAGCGGCAGGATCATGAACGGCAGGTAGCTGTAGACGATGCCGATATAGACGGCCGTCGGGGTGAACTGGATGATCATCGGCTCGGAGATCACCCCCAGCCAAAGCAGCACGCCGTTCAGCAACCCTTCGGTCTTGAGAATGCCGATCCATGCGTAGACGCGGATCAGGAACGAGGTCCAGAACGGCAGGATCACCAGCGTCAGAAGCGTTGGCCGCCATGCCGGGCTGGCCCGCGCGATCCCATAGGCCATGGGGTAGGCAACAATCAGCGTCAGGACGGTCGATATCGCCGCGATCTTCAGGCTGGTCAGATACGAGCCGACATAGAGCCAGTCGGAGAAAAGAAACGCGTAGTTCTCGAGACTCGGGTTGCCGAGATGGCTCAGCATCGCCCCCCAACTGTCCCAGGTCGGGGTGTAGGGGGGCTGTGCGATCGCGGGCTCGGAGATCGAGATCTTGAGGACGATGAAAAACGGCGCGAGGAAGAACGCGATCAGCCAGATGTAGGGCACCGCGATCATCAGCCGCCGGCCCAAAGTCAGGCGCTGTGGTGTGGTGGATGCCGCCATGCTCCTCACCTGTTTTCACAAGACTAGGCGTGACTGCTTGTGCACTGCAATAGGAGTTTGCGGTTTCGCGCAGCGGCGCTACGATAACGGTCAATCCGGCTTCAGCCCGGGCGAGAGACACACGATACGGAGCGAGAGATGATCCGAGGAGCGATCGCAGCGGTTGCCGTTCTGGCGGCCACGTCGGCCATGGCCGAAGACAAGGTTGTCCATGTCTATAACTGGTCGGACTATATCGATGAACAGATCCTGAAGGACTTCGAGACCGAGACCGGGATCAAGGTCGTCTACGATGTCTTCGACTCGAATGATATTCTCGAGACTAAGCTGCTCGCGGGAAGCTCGGGTTATGACGTGGTGGTGCCGTCGGGCAGCTTCCTGCAACGGCAAATCCAGGCCGGCGTTTTCCGTGAACTCGACAAGGACAAGCTGTCGAATATCGGCAATCTTTGGGAAGCGGTAACGGCCCGGACCGATCAGTTCGACCCGGGCGGTGCTCATGCGGTGAACTATCTCTGGGGCACGACGGGGATTGGCTACAACACCGCTGCGGCGAAGGAGCGGCTCGGCAGCGAGGTGATCGACACGTGGTCGGTGATCTTTGATCCCGAGACAATCGCCAAGTTCTCGGATTGCGGTGTGCACATGCTGGATGCGGCGGACGAGATGATCCCCGCGGCGCTGAACTATCTGGGCCTGCCGCCCGACAGCAAGGACGCGGGAGAGATCGAGCAGGCGGGGGCGTTGCTGGAATCGATCCGGCCTCACATCACGAATTTCAACTCGTCCGCCTATATCAACGCTCTGGCGCAGGGTGATGCCTGTCTTGCGGTCGGCTGGTCTGGCGACGTTCTGCAAGCGCGCGATCGTGCGGCCGAAGCGAACAACGGGATCACGGTGGCCTACTCCATCCCGAACGAGGGTGCGCTGATGTGGTTCGACATGATGGCCATTCCGAACGATGCACCGCATCCTGAAAACGCACATACCTTCATCGATTACATGCTTCGGCCCGAGGTGATCGCGAAGGCATCGAACTATGTGAACTTTGCCAATGGCAACGCGGCTTCAAAGCCCATGCTGGGCGAAAGCGTGATCAACGATCCCGCGATCTACCCGCCGGATGCGGCGATCGACAACCTCTATGTCACCTCGCCCTATGGCCCGCGTATCCAAAGGACGGTGACCCGGCTCTGGACGAAGGTAAAAACCGGATCGTGAGCGCTGGACGGGAGAGGATGGCCCTGCCTGCCCTCTCCGTCTGGAGGCTTTGATGACTGCGCCCGAGCCCTGGCTGAAACCTGGTGCCCAGCCGCATTTGCGGCTGGTCAATGTGCGCAAGAGCTTTGGCGACGTCACGGCGGTGGACGATCTGTCGCTGGATATATACCCGGCCGAATTCTTCGCCCTGCTCGGGCCGTCCGGATGCGGCAAGACCACGGTTTTGCGCATGCTGGCCGGGTTCGAGGCGCCGGAAAGCGGGCAGATCCTGCTGGATGGAGAGGATCTGACGCAGATCCCTCCCTACGAACGCCCGGTCAACATGATGTTCCAATCCTATGCGCTCTTTCCGCACATGAGCGTCGAGCGGAATATCGCCTTTGGTTTGCAGATGGAGGGGATGGGGCGCGCCGCAGTGGCAAACCGCGTGGCGGAGATGCTGTCGCTGACCCATCTCGAACCATTCGCCCGGCGCAAACCGGCTCAGTTATCGGGAGGGCAACGTCAACGCGTGGCTCTGGCCCGGGCACTGGCGAAGAAGCCGAAGCTGCTGCTGCTGGATGAACCGCTCGGCGCGCTGGACCGAAAACTGCGCGAGGCGACACAGTTCGAACTGGTGAACATTCAGGAAGAGCTTGGCCTGACCTTCGTGATCGTGACCCATGATCAGGAGGAGGCAATGACCGTGTCGACCCGGCTCGCTGTTATGCGCGATGGGAAGATTGCGCAAATGGGCACGCCGCGCGATGTCTACGAGACGCCAGCCTCACGCTATGTCGCCGAGTTTATCGGTGATGTGAATATCTTGTCTGGGCAAGTCTCGGGAAGCGACGGCGACACGGTCTCTCTGTCCTTCGGCCCGGCGGCGCGTCCAGCAGGCAGTCTTGCGGCGGGCAAGGGTGATCCGGTCGAATTCGCTCTCCGCCCGGAGAAGATGGAAATTGCGCTGGTTGAGGACCAAGCTGTTCCAGAAACCAATGCGGCATTGGGCAAGATCGAGGACATTGCCTATCTTGGCAATACGTCGATCTTCCACGTGAGAGTGGACGCCGACACCGTGATCCGGGCCGAACGGACCAACCGTCGCCGCGAGGTAGAACGCGAAATCACCTGGGATGACAAGGTCTTGCTGACCTGGGCACCGCAGTCCTTGATTGAATTGCGCGGGTGATCGCAGCGGTCAGTCGTCAAGCTCGATCAACTGCAATTCGCCAGCCGCTTCGAGTTGCCGGATGATCCGCAGGAACTCTGTCTGCGCCTCCTCGGCTTCGCGGATCTTGACCTTGCCGAAGTCCGCGAGTTCTTCGTTCAGCTGCTCCGCGATGCGCGAAGAGATGCTCGACATGATGAATTCCCGCGTTTTCGGCGCGTTCTCTTCGGCGCCGGACAAGGCCTTGAGCAGCACCTCCTGATCGACCGCGCGGACGATGGCGGCGACATCACGTTTCTCGACGCGGGTGGCGACATCTTCAAAGGTGAACATTTTACGCCGGACTTCGTTGGCGAACTCCGGGCGGATTTCGTCGAGATAGGCCATCACGACATTTCGCGTCTCGCCAGAAATATAGTTCATGATCGAACCAACGCGATCAGCAGCCTTCTGCCCGGTCCCGCCTTTCGGCTGGCGTGAGAGAAAGTCGCGGCTGACCGAGCCGCCGATTGTTTCGACAACGGTCTTGTCGAGGCTGGAGATTTTGGTAACGCCGAGAACGATCTCACGGGCCCGTTCTGCCGGGAGCATTGACAGGACCCGAGCCGCTTGCTCGGCGGTCACTTTGGACACAACGACCGAAGCGGTTTGCGGATGTTCCCGTGCCAGGAAGTCGCTCAAGGCGAGGTCGTCGACTTTGGCGAGCTTCTGCCAGACGTTATGAACAGACGGCGAGTCCGCGTCATCCATGATCCGCGTCAACGTCGCATCGTTGACGTATTGCTGCAAAATAGAGCGCGCCGATTCAAGTCCGCCGGTAACCGAGGATTCGATCATGTCGAGGTCGGTCAGGAATTCGGCAATCGTTGCATGCACGATGTCGGGGCCAACCCGATCCAGCCGGCACATGGCGCTGGCAAAGTTCCTGAGCGATGCTTCGTCAAGCTGTTCGAGGATGGGCCCGGCTGCCTCGGATCCAAGCGCGCCAATGATAATCGCTGCCTTTTTCGGCGTCGACATTTGCGGCGCTGCTGGAACCATAGCCGGGGGCTCGTTTGCTGGTGCCAGGGGCGCCAAAGGCATCTGTTTCAGTTCGGCAAGATCGCTCATGTGGCATATCCTCGGATCAGTGCGCCGGCCAGCAAGCTCCAGCCATCAGCGACGACGAAAAACGCAAGTTTAAGCGGAAGGGAGACGACCACCGGCGGCACCATCATCATGCCCATGGACATGAGAACCGAGGCGACGACGAGGTCGATGATCAGGAATGGCAGGAAAATCATGAAACCGATCTCGAACGCGCGCTCGATCTCGCTCAGCATGAAGGATGGGATCAGCAATTCGAGGGGCGTTTCCGTCGCAGAAGTCAGATCGAGTGTCCGGTCCGGTGCGGCGTTGGCAAGGGCCGCGACGATGTCAGGGCGCACGCGGCCTTCCATGAAGACCCGAAACGGCGCGAGCGCTCGTTCGAACCCTTGCTCTGCGGTGATGTCGCCATCCATCAGCGGACGCAATCCCGTGGCCCAGGCTTCCGAGAAGACAGGCTCCATCACGAAATAGGTCAGGAACAAAGCCAGGCTGATGATCATCATGTTCGGTGGGGCCGCCTGCAGACCAATACCTTGGCGTAGGAGCGAGAGCACCGTGACCATGAATGGAAAGCAGGTTATCATCATGGCGATGCCCGGCGCCATGCTGAGAATGGTGATCAAAAGGAACAGCTGAATGACTTCAGCAGACAGGGCATCACCATCCCCAAGATCGACCGAGAGGCTCTGCGCCATGGCAGTCATAGGCAACGCAAGGATCAAGATGCCGCCAATTGCAGCGGCCTTCATCATGCGTTTGCCCACCGGTGTGTCAGAAGAGATCAGTGACATCGACCACTTCTGTCAGGCGAACGCCGAGACGCCCTGTATCGTCGCCCATTTCCTCTAGCTCACCGCGGGCGATGACCCGCTCGCCAACCATGATCTGCACGGGATCATCGACCCTGCTTGAGAGAGGCAGAACCATGTCGCGGCGCATGGCCAGCAACTCGCCGATCACCGGGCGGGCCTGTCCAACACTGACGACGACATTCACCGGTACGGCAAATATCGCACGGCGATGTTTTCCCTCGGCACTTGTGTCGCGATCGTCAACGATGGGTGTTTCCAAAGCGTCGGGATCTGGGTTGAGTGTCTCGTCAGTCATCGTCTCTCCTGCGAGTCGATAGGTGCTCGAGATGCCGCCTCAGGGCGATGCGGGCGGCAGCGCTCCATTCTTCTGCGTCGAATTCAGCGCCGCCGGCAGCCCACTGCAGACGTGCTTGTCCTGGGCTCAAGCTCTCATCGTCAATGATTTCAACAGGCAAGCCTGGATCGAGCCCTTCAAAGGCCGCCACGACATGATCGTGGTGGAGCGGCGCGACTTTCAGCTGGAGTGTCGCTTCGGCAAGCCGGTCGAAGATCGACCGGGTAACCTCTGCAATTTCAGCGGCAAATCCATCTTCAAGCACAGTCGGTAGCGTTTTGATAACAGCATCGCCAACAGCGGCGGAAAGTTGTTCACCAAGTCCCGCGTGCAACGCATCGACATGCTGCGTCATCGTCGCGAGTGTAGAAGCAAGAGACTGAAGGGCTGCTGCTTCTTCCGCGGCCCGCAGGTCTTCTGGCGATACCTCGACCGGTTCAGGATCAAGCATCGGGTCGGCGACGGCCGGTGAAACGCCGATGTCACGACCGACATCGGACGAGTCAAAGGGGAGAATTCGGCCTGGTTCAACTGGCGGATCAAATCCCTCGAGGCGAACAGAGTTCTGCATCATGCTGCCTCCTCTTCTTCTGTGGCATCAGGCTCGAGCCATTGCTTGAGCATCGCAGCCGTCTGTTCCGGGCGTTCGGATGCAATGTCGCGGAGTGCGTCGATCGGCGTTTCTCCGGCCTCGAGGCGATCGATCGCCCGGTCACCGCCTCCGCCGCCACTGGAAAGATCGAAGTCGTCGAGGCTGGGCAAACCATCCGGCGACCCGCCAAGGCCGGGAAGCGGCATCAATTGGTCTGCTCCGCCCGGACCTTCGCCATCGCCGTTGGCGTCTATCGTGAGACCGGGGGCAAGATCGAGCCCACCTGCAGTCGCGGCTGATGCCCCGGAGGAGAGCAGAGGCTTGAGAACGGTCATTGCCAGAACGATGATCACGACGGTCAGAAAACCGAGTTGGATCAACGTCATCGCATTCCGTTCGAGGAATCGCATGATCGAGCTGACTTCGACGAGAGCGCCGGGCGTTGCGTCGGGTTGGAACGCCATGCTTTCCACGGTCACGATGTCGCCCCGGGTCTCGTCATACCCGATCGCCGCGATAACAAGGTCGCGAAGGGCGTCGAGTTCATCCTGAGGACGTGGCTGCCACTGCGTTGTGCCGTCCGTCGCCGTTTCGACAACACCATCGACGAGAACTGCAACACTAATTCTACGTATGGCACCGGCGGCGCGCACGGTTTCGCGCCGAACCTCGGAGTAGTCGTAGTTCACGCGTTCACGCGTTTCGGTGCGGGCAGACTGGCGATCATTCCCGCCGCCGGCATCACCTGCAGGCAGATTGCTCGCAACTGTTACGTTGCCACCACCACCTTGTGCGCTGTCCGTAATCTCCTCGGTATCCGAGTGCAGTGTGACCCGCGTGTCGGGTTCGAGACGCCGTTCAACAACGGTCTCGGCCTCCCGATCGGTTTCGACCGCAACCGAGACGCGCGCCCTGTCACGACCGACCCGTGCCGCGAGCAACGCTTCAATCTCAGACTTGAGTTTATGTTCTCGCTCCGCCGCTTCGGACGCGGCGCTGGTCATCGGATTGTCTGTGCCTGGTGCGAGCACCATGCCTGTGCGGCTATCGATCACACCAACCTGCTCGGGGCTGAGATCTGCGACCGCGAGTGCGGTCACATACCGAATCGACGTGGCCTGCGCCATTGTGAGGGCACCGCCAGCCATGGTGACGGTGACAGATGCGGTCGGTGCTGCGCCATCGCGAGCGAACGGTCGCCTGTTGGGTACTGCGATGTGAACCCGGGCTGCAACCACGCCTGGAGACGACAAAATCGTACGCGCAAGCTCACCCTCCTTCGCACGCCAGTACGCCGCGTTGAACATGTCCGCTGTGGCACTGAACCCCGAGAGCTCGTCGAGAAGCTCGTACCCCGCCTGTCCCTGTCGCGGTAGACCATCACGCGCAAGCGCCAACCGAACCCGGTCACGTTCGTCCTCCGCGACATAAATGGCATCGCCGCGCACCTCCGCCTGAACATTCATCTGTTCAAGGGCGCCGACAACCTCTCCTGCCGTGGCTGGATCGAGCCCCGAGTAGAGCAATGCCATTCCAGGACGCGTCGCCATCTGCGCGAGCGACAGGACTGCGACAAGTGTCAGGACCACAGCGCCAACCAGAATTACTCGGCGGCGCAGATCCAGTGTCTGCCATGTATCAATCAGTTGGCTCATTCTTGGCCGAACCCCAAAGCTTCCTGCCACGGGAGGGCATCTGCTGCGAGGAACAATGGTCGCAACAGCCTTAAGAATGGGTTTAGAGAACCGCGTTAATGAAAGGGCGACACGCAACAAGCCCCCGGAGTGCAGGAGCATGACGGCAGAAGCAGAGCAATTAGACGATGAAGACGGCGCTCCTAAGAAGAAGTCCAAAGGATTGCTGTTCGGGTTGATCGGAGCTGTCCTCTTGGGGGGCGGCACGTTTTATGGAGTGTACTCCGGAATGATTCCGCTGCCGTTTGGCGGCGAAAAGGGACCGGAAGAACATGCCGAAGCCGACTCCGAGGGCGGTGAGGACGGCGGCAAGGGCGAGGATGCTGCGCCGCTTGCCCAGACTTTCGCGTTCGTGCCGATGGAGCCTCTGGTCATATCACTCGGGCCGGATGCGAAGTCTCGTCACCTAAAAGTGAGCATCACCATCGAGGTGGCTCCGGGTGCTGAAGAGGCTGTGAGCCTCGTCACGCCTCGCATCAATGATGTTCTGAACACATTCCTGCGTGCGGTTGATGAGCGGGAATTCGAAATCCCGCGCTCAATGCTGCGCCTGCGGGCGCAGATGCTGCGCCGGGTTCAGTTGGTAACGCCTAAGGATTCGGTGCGCGATGTACTGATCCAAGAATTTGTGCTGAATTGAGGAGGCGACATGTCGCTCATTGCCGATGGTGTGCTGATTCTCGCCTGCCTGACGACGGCCATTTATTGCTTCGTGCTAAGCCGCCGATTGAGAAGCCTTTCGGGTCTCGATGAAGGGATCGGTCTGCAGATCAAGCAGATGAACACTGCGCTTGAAGAGATGCGGACGGCGATCAAGACCACCCGTGCATCGGCCAAGACTGCGTCTGATCGGCTGGCGCGCGATGTGGCCGAGGCACGGCTGACTGCGCAACGTCTGAACCAGCTGGTTCAGGATGCCGGTTCGACATCGGCCGCCGATACCAAGGTGGATCAAGCGCCTAGTGTCAGGCCGAAGTCGGCGAAGACGCCGGCCTTGGAACCCGACGAGGATATGTCCGGTGAAGATTCGCATGGTGGCTCGCAGGCAGACCAAGCGTCGCGGGACAATCCAGAACCGGATGAACTACCGGATGAAATCGCCTTCGACGATGCGAGACTGTCGATCGAGCCAAACTCTGATCCCTTTGCGGGGATGGCGAATGCTGATCCTGAACAGGATACACCCGATGCCCTGGAGCCAGACGAGGAGCCTGATTTCGACGACATTGGAGAGGCTAAACAGCAGTCCACGAAACTCATGAAAGTCGAGAGGATGGCGCTGTGAGCGGTGCACGAGGTCGACAAAGCCGGGCGCAGCTCGGAGCACTGATTGCCTTGGCGTCGTGTTTCGTTCTGTCTGCACTGTTGCGCGCAGGCGATGTGATCGCTGCGCTTCCGGCTACAGGGGACGACGGTTTCGGCAACCCGCTCGCGATGCCAACTCAGGATCAGATTACCAGCGCAGAGCCAACCGATGGCAGCAACTCTGAACAGCCGACGTTGCTCATCGCGGAACTTCGTGACCAGCGCGAAAAACTGAACGAGCGCGAGGCAATATTGCGAAGCCGTGAGCAAACGTTGAAAACGCTCGAGACGCGCTTGAACGAACGGCTCGAGGAAATCAGGGCCGCACGAGAGCAATTGAAGGGCACTGCAGCGCTGGTCGACGATGCCGCGGGTAAGGACGTGCGGCGTCTCGCCCAAATGTATCAGCAGATGAAGCCGAAGCAGGCAGGCCAGATCTTCAATGAAATGGCTCCGTCCTTTGCGGCGGGTTTCATCGCGGAGATGAAGCCGGAGGCCGCTGCACTGATCATGGCCAACATGGAAGCTGAGAAGGCTTACGCCGTGAGCCTGCTGATCGCCAGCCGCAATATGAAGCCCGACCAGAAATAGCGGGCTCTATGCGCACCGCGCCACATGGTCAAAAAACAGAGCCTGTCGACTTCAAGGTTCGTCAACTGTTCTCGGCTTAATCTGGCTTTGACCGGCTGAGAATCAGACCAGGAGTGTGTGAGAACCATGGGCGCCATTATCGGCATTGTCGTTATTTTTGTCATGGTCTTCGGCGGCTATCTCGCAGCCGGCGGCAAGATGGGAATCATCATCAAGGCGCTGCCATTCGAGATGATGATGATCGGCGGCGCCGCGGTCGGCGCGTTCATCCTCGGCAATGATGGCGCGACGATCAAGCACACGCTGCACGATCTTGGCTCGGTTTTCAAAGGACCGAAGTGGAAGAAGCAGGATTTTCAGGATCTTCTCTGTCTGCTCTTCACGTTGATAAAAATTGCTCGAAAAGACCCCGTCGCCATCGAGACTCATATCGAGGAACCCGATGGGTCACCCATCTTCCAAGCTTATCCCAAGATCCTGGCTGACAAGACTGCGACCGGCATGATCTGCGACACTATTCGTATGGGCATGATGAACTACGATGACCCGCATCAGCTTGAGGATGTGCTGGCAAAACAGCTCGACGGGCGGCTGCATCACGCGATGCATTCGAGTCATGCCGTCCAGACCATGGCCGATGGTTTGCCTGCACTTGGAATTGTCGCTGCTGTGCTTGGTGTTATCAAAACGATGGGATCAATCGACCAGCCGCCCGAGGTTCTGGGGCGTTTGATTGGCGGTGCGCTCGTTGGAACCTTCCTCGGAGTGTTTCTCGCCTATGGGTTCGCCGGCCCATTCGCGAACAAAATCAAGACAATCACAGAAGAAGACCACAGGTTCTACGAACTTATCCGAGACACGCTTGTTGCCAACCTGCACAAGCATTCTCCTCAGATCTGCGTGGAGGTTGCCCGGCAAAACCTGCCATCGGCAATGCGACCTAGCTTCAACGACATGGACGAAGCGCTGAAGAGCACGAAGGAGGCGGCATGACCGCATCTTCGTTGCGTCTCTCCGCATCCGCGTTCGTCTTTGGTGCTATGGCGCTTGGTGCGCCCGCGGCTACAGCGGCGACGCTGTCTCCGGATCCAAGATTCCCATTTCGGGTTGTGCTTGACTATCTCCCACCAAGTGGCTGGCTTGTTCAGCAGTACGAAACTTATGTGGAGCTGAAGTTCACCGGGGTTGAATTTGACGTTGCACCGACACCTGATCTCCTGGACGAGATGGAGGGCTCAATCTCTGATGTATCGTCGGAGGTTCGATCGGGCTCGACCTACCTGAGGCTAACGTTCGGGTGCGAATGTGTTCCCGCAATTGCGGCCAGTGGTGAAGGTCAGCTCAATATCGATATCGTCGACTTGCCGTCACAGAGTAGTCCGACCTCACGCAGGACGATCGACAGCAGGGTTGGTGCCGCGCCGCTTGTCGCACCCAAGCCGCCAATCAAGGCTGGGTCGACCAAACCATCAGTTCGATCCGATCAAGCGACGATCGATGTCGATGAGGCGCGTGAAAGGCTGATTTCACAATTGCTGCGGGCGGCCGAGGCCGGGCTTGTCGAACTCGCGCCAGATGCCGAGCCCCTGGCAGATGAGGCGGCTCCGCCTGACATTGATCAGGAGAACACCGCGGCCCCGACAGTACGCGTGCCCACCGACGAGGAGCTGATCGACCGAGTTTCTTCCGCCGCCGCCGCAGGCGAGGACATTCTCGAGTCAATCTCCAGCGCTGCTACTGGACCGCAAGAAAATGGCGCCGCCGGTCTCACATCTGAAAGTGAGCCTCGCTCGGCAGTAACCACTGCGACCACAGCCACGGCTGGAGACTCACTATCGGGGCAAAAAGCACAAACTAACGGACCAAAAGACGCCTCGCTTGCGGATGCAAGCCCAATCCTCGAGGCCGAGCCCAAGTGCTACGAGAACAGCGTCTTTGATTTTTCGGAATTCTCAGCGCACAGCGCCCTACCTGACAAGATCTCAGCTCTTCGTCGCAGCCTCGTCGGCGAGTTCGATCGTGCGGACTCGGCTCAGGCGATCGCTTTGGTCAAACTCTACATCTACTCAGGGTTTACAGCCGAAGCTCGGGAGATACTCAAAAGTTTTGCAAAAAATGATGAGCTTGCACCGATCTACATGGAGTTGTCTCATCTCCGAGACGGTGATCCACTGCCGGAAACCTCGTCGATCCGAAAGCAAGACTGTGTTGGCGAACAGGCATTGTGGCGGGCATATGCAGAGGCCCTGCAGGGCGATGGCGAAGAGGCAGTACGGTCCGAGCTTGCCGCAGGCCGGGCCTTGGAGCGATTGCCGGTTGAGCTTCGCGAACATGTTGCTGCGACCATTGGGAATGCAGCGGCAGAGAACGGCGATTGGGATAGTGCGCGGCGCATGGAGGCGATCATGGCGCGCGCTGCGACCTCGATGCCGAAAATGTCGGGTCGCGGCCACCTGCTCTCGGCAAAGCTCTCCTTCTGGAACGATGAGGCGCGTAAGGGCATAGACCACCTGCGCAACGCGACGGTGTCGGACCCGACGTCTGCCAAGGAGGCGCTCTTTGCGCTCGCGGAGATGGCGTTGAGAGATCCTGATTGGGAGCGGTCGCGCACAGAGAACCTCAGGGATGATCTGGGTGCGCTCGCGCGCATGCTCGGGGATACGAAAGAGGGTCAGCGTGCTTTCGAGCTCGAGGTAAAACTGGCGAACCGCGTGCAATCTCATGGCGAGTCGATGCAGCTCCTGAGCCATGGTGTCGAGACGGGTCTTGTTGAGGAGGACCGTCAGTATGAACTGCTGACAGAGGTTGTCACCGATCCGGCCTCGGATCCGAACGATCAACCTCTGGCGTTTCACTATCTCGAAGATCCATCAAAGTTCGAGCCCGCGCTCGCGCAACCTGGATTTCGATCCGAGCTTGCGCGATCGATGATGGACCTCGTGGTGCCAAGGCTTGCCATGGATGTGCTCCAGCCGGAGGACTTTGAAGACACCGATCTGGCGTTATCGCTTGCCAATGCACTGGTCGATGCGGGAGCCGAGCGCGAAGCGATGGAGGTCATCGCCAAGTTGCCTGACGGATCCGAGAAATCGCGCCTTCTTGCCGAGACGTCTTTGAACAGCGGCAATCCTGACCAGGCCGTTGCCCATCTGGAGGAGGCTCTTCCCGACATCTCGGACGCCTCGGCGCAGATCGAGGCGCTGTTGTCGAAAGCCGATGCCGCTCAGCTGGCCGGAGACACGCCAACGGCAATATCGGCTCTGGAAGAGGTTTTTCAACTCACGCCGTCAGACGACCTAGCGAAAGACATCGCAATGCTCGCCTTGGCAGATGGGCGCAATGACATGCCGGCTCAGGTTCGCGAGCATCTCGCTGCGGAGAGCCCCGCAGTGCTGGCCGGGTTGGAGCCGCTTTTTGGGCTCACTGGGCCACCTGCAGATCTCACGACGCCCGAGGGCGTCGACGGATATCTCGAACGGCTGGATGCCGAAGAAGCCGCAATTCAGGAACTGCTCACCAATGGATAACGCGCTCTACTATCTCGCGATCAACCGCCAGACCGGCCTTGCAGCCGAGATGGACTTGATCGCGAACAACATTGCGAACATGGATACGACGGGCTTTCGTCGTGAGGGCTTGGCGTTTACCGAGTTTGTCGTCGCCGCCGAGCAGGGCGAAAGTGTCTCCATGGCGGATCTCGGTGCAAGGTTTGCCTCTGACCTGCCGGGTACACAAACAATCACTGGCGGACGCTTTGATCTGGCGATCGAGGGGCCGGGGTACTTCGCGCTGCAGAATCTGGATCGGGTTCTGTTGACCCGGGCTGGCGCCTTTCAACTGTCCCAGGACGGATTTCTGACCAACACGGTCGGGGATCGTGTGCTGGACGCCGGGCAGGCAGCGATTGCAATCCCGATCGAGGCAAAAGATGTGGTGATCTCCGCGGACGGAACGGTATCTGCCAATGGCCAGGCGATCGCCCAGATCGCTCTCTTTGACGCACCGGGAGAAGAGCTCAGCAGATTTGGTGACACCGCCTTCGAGGTAGACCCAGGAGCGATTGAAGCTGTGGTGGACGGTCAGATGCGCCAGGGTGCGCTCGAACGCTCGAACGTTGATCCGGTGATCGAAATCGCGAGGATGATCGAGGTCAGCCGCGCATATGAGATGGCGCAGTCCGTTGTTGAAGACGAGGACGAGCGTATCCGCGAAGCGATTCAGACGCTTGGGCGGTCGACTTAATCCAAGAATGGGGGTGTCCAAATGCAGGCCTTGAAAATTGCGGCAACGGGTATGTCAGCGCAGCAGATGCGCGTTGATGTGACCGCACACAACATCTCGAACATGTCGACGACAGGCTACAACGCGCGTCGCGCGGAGTTTGTCGACTTGCATTATCAACAACTCAGAACACCAGGTGCGGTGACGGCTGGCACTGGTGAAATCCTGCCTGCGGGCGTGCAACTCGGTCTTGGTGTGCGTCCGTCTGCGGTATCGATGGAGGTGCGCCAGGGCGTGTCACGCCAGACCGGGGGCGAGTTGGACCTGGCCATCGAAGGCGATGGATACTTGGAGATCGAGTTGCCGGATGGCCAGACGGCCTACACGAGAGACGGCTCTCTGAAGCTGACGGGTGAAGGCGAAATTGTCACTTCGGAAGGTTTTCGCGCTCTGCCGGGAATCACCATCCCGATCGACGCGCGCCGGGTGGAAATCAATGCTGAAGGTGGCGTCTTCGCCTTCTTCGATGGTCAGGTGAACGGCCAGCAACTTGGCGATTTCCAGCTTGCGACATTCATCAATGACAAGGGGCTCGAGGCGATCGGCGACAATCTCTTTCTCGAAACTGCGGCATCGGGTCCGCCGAACGTGGGGCAAGCCGGCATCGATGGGAGGGGCGCATTCCGACAAGGGTTTCTGGAGGAAAGTTCAGTCGATGTCGTTGTCGAGATCACCGAATTGATCGAGGCACAGCGCGGGTATGAGATGAATTCGAAAGTCCTCAGCGCCGCGGACGAGATGCTATCCACAACCTCGCGGATCAGATAAATGGGTGTAACTCGAACGGCGTTGGTGGCCCTCACAATCTTCTTGGCCGCTCCAGCGCTCGGCGCTGATATCGTTGCACAGCGATCCTTGCGGGTCGGTGCGATTGTAGCGCCAGGGGATCTGGCTGCGACCGATGAAAAGGACAAGGCCTTTGCGGAAGAGATGGTCGGTATGGAGGTGCGTAAGGGCATTTTCGCCGGCCGTGCTGTCACGCGCTACCACTTCGGCCCTCCGACACTGGTGAAGAGGAACGCTCCGGTTGTGATGTACTTCAGCCGGGGGGCACTTGGCCTCAGGACCGAAGGGCGAGCCCTCGCGTCGGGTGGCGCAGGGGACGTGGTTGAGGTGATGAATCTCGATACGCGTATCACCGTCCGCGCCGTGATCACCGGTCAAAACCGGGTGGAGGTGCGCAGGTGAGAAACAGGTTCTGGATCGGTATCGCAGCAGTGACCCTGACGGCCTGCAATGGTCAGCTCGAGTCAATTGGACGTCCGCCACCGATGTCGGCGCCAGGCGCTCAGGCGCCGATCATCGATCCGCCGATTCCGCAACGCGTCGCTTTGGCACCGGCACCGCCGCCGCGCTCGACCGTCGAAAGGACAGCGTCGCTCTGGCAATCCGGGCCAAAGTCTTTGTTTGGTGACCGGCGCGCCCGCGCTGTTGGCGATATCCTGACGGTCTTGATTGAGATCGAGGATGAGGCGGAGATCACGAACTCGACCTCGCGGGCCCGGGCCGGTGACGACAACGTGAATGTGAGCGCCGCTTATGGATTGACCGGGATTGCTGACGTCATTCTTCCGGGCGGAAACACGCTCAGCCCGGGCGTGCAGGCGTCAGGCTCGCAAACCTCGACCGGCGATGGTCAGATCAGCCGGGAAGAGGAGATCACCCTGCGGCTGGCCGCTACCGTCCAGCGCGTTTTGCCGAACGGTCATCTAGCGATCCGTGGCAGCCAGGAGGTCCGGGTGAACTTCGAACTGCGTGATCTGCAAATCGCCGGGATCGTTCGTCCAGAGGATATCTCGCGTCAGAACGTCATAACCTACGACAAGATTGCTGATGCGCGGATCGTCTATGGCGGCCGCGGGCAGCTCACGAATGTTCAACAACCTCGCTACGGCCAACAAGTCGTCGACTTCATCTCACCTTTCTGAGGCATGGTATCGTGAAGAAGCTTCTCCCGATCATTCTCGTTCTCATTGGTGTCGTTGGCGGAGGCGCTGCCGGCATTTTTTTGAAACCAGCGCCAGATCCGTCAGCCGGTGGAGACGAGGAAGCCCAACAGGGTGATGAAGTTGAGACATCTGCGCAGGTTGAAGCTCCGGCAACCAAGCGAGCGGACGAAGTTGATGAGGCTTCAGCAGACGAGCCGCCTTCGGTCGAAGGTCGCGCCTACGTCAAGGTCGGCAAGCAGACGATTGTCCCTGTTGTCGAAGGCGGTGAGACACGTGCTCTGATGTTGTTCGAGCTCGCTGTTGATGTGCCGGTCGAGCGCCGCGATGTCGTTCACGAACTCGAGCCAAGGCT
Source organism: Pseudomonadota bacterium (assembly GCA_039821125.1). Taxonomy (GTDB): domain Bacteria; phylum Pseudomonadota; class Alphaproteobacteria; order Rhodobacterales; family Rhodobacteraceae; genus Thermohalobaculum. The sequence continues at coordinate 1,947 of JBCBOR010000051.1, read as the reverse complement.
CCGTGACGGATTTTTGCGCGAGTTGATGAAGATGTCACATACGGGCGCTTTCCTGACAACATTCACCGATGATCGTGTCATCGAGGAACTGCGTCGGAACCTTGTTCACTCGGCGCGGCAGATCCTTGGTGATGACGCCCAGGATGTCTTGATCCTGGACGTCATGAGACAGGAATTCTGAGTATTATAGCCGGTCAGGATTCTGGCTCGGGTGGCGTCATCACGCGGCTGATGTTTTCGGGCGAGACCTGACCGCCATCGGCGAGGTCCAGCACGAGGCCGCCATCGATGCCGCGCAATCCGGTCACACGGCGCAGAACTTCGGCCGGGACGCGTGAGGTTTCTGTGCCGCCCTCAAACGCCACAAGATCGATTCTGAGATTGCGTCCGATCACAGGTACGCCCAGCGCGTCTTCGCCATCCCACGTCGCTATGTCACCTGCAGCGCCCGTGACATCGAAACGGCGCAACTCGTCGCCGGATTCGTCAAGGACGATGGCTTGGGTCGCCACTCCAACAGCGGTTTGGGGTACAGGGAATCGCACGTCCTCGCCCGTTCCGCGGAAGGCCCCGTCTGTGACCGCGACGTCGTTGCCGATCCATGTAGACAGGCTTGCAATGTCACCTGACAGGGATTGTGTGGCAAAGGCCTCGAGCTGGTCATTGACACCGATAAGCTGCTCAACCGACGAGAAGCTCGCGAGCTGAGCGACAAATTCGGTCGACTCGATCGGTTCGAGGGGATCCTGATTTTCCAGCTGCGCCGTCAGCAATGTCAGAAAACTGTCGAAATCTGCTGCAGCGGCGTTGCGCGATGCCTCGAGCTCGGTGGTGCGCTCGACAGAGGCGATCGGGCCAGGCAGGATCGGGACGGGAAGCGTGAAGGTCATGCGAGATCTCGCTCTATAGAAGGATGTCCATGCCAGCGCTGCCAGCGGAAGTTTGTACGCGGCGGCTTTCAGCGGCGTTGCTACCGGGCCTCTGATCCGACTGTTGCCGGGCATCGTCCGTTCGTGTGCCAGATCCAAAGAGGTCTGACCCGCTCTCGGAAGAGTTACTGAAGCTGAGATCTACATCTGAAAACCCCGCGTTCTCGAAATGCTCCGAGAGGATCTCCGAATGCCGCCGCAAAAGGTCACCCGTTGCCTGCCGTTCCGCAGAGAGCGACGCCCTGAGGCCGTTCTCGGCGAAATCGAGCATGATCTCGATTCGCCCGAGTTCGGGTGGGTCGAGTGTCACATCGATTGCGGTCCCGGGCACGCGTACCGCCAGGGCACTCACGATTTGGGGTGCAACATGCTGAGCCGCTGAACGAATGTCCGTGACGCCGATGCGTGGATCGACCATCGGCGAACTTGGCGTTGTTTGTGACCCCTGGGGGCCACTCACGGATCCAAACGCAGGCTCGACGCCAAAGGTGACCGGTGCAAGCGCGGGGGATGTGGATGCTGCCCGTGCAATCGGCCGCTGTGCGTCCGCAATGTCTGAGACCGTGTTCGCAGGCGGGATCGTGCGCTCGGAAACCTTCAAATCCAACGTCTGCTTCTCCGCGGTTGGGGACACACGTCCCTCATCGACTTGCAGATCTTGCGGTGCGCGTTTCACGGCCTTTGGCTCGGACGGTGGCGTGACGATGTTCGGTTGCGCGGGTTGAACTGATTGCGTGGCGGCTGGAAGCGGACTGGCCTGTTGCGCATCTGAGATGATGGGCGCCGACGGCGCAGCGGACGGCAAACCAGATTTCGGCACGCTGCCATTCGCGGCTACCGATGCTGGTGTGCGTTCCAGTTTGGCTGAGAGCGGGTCTGTAGAAGACTTCACGGCCTCACGGGGACGCACTGATGCAGCGGCGACCAATGTCTCAGGGGTGTCGGGAGTGGGAACAGTGGATGCTCCGCTCGTCGCCGGCGGGATTGCACGTCCATCTGTTGAAAGACCCGCATTTGA
>JBCBOR010000050.1:0-32780 GCA_039821125.1 Pseudomonadota bacterium | reverse complement strand
TACCGAAGATCAGCGTCTCAGTGCCGCGCAACCGTGCGGACAAGATTGAGCTGACCGAAGGGCTCGGGGTTCAGAACCTCGAGCAGAACCTGCATCGCACGCTCTTCATCGCGATCCACGCACACGTTCCCCACGCGGCGGATGCGCGACGCTTGGGTCAGCTCTCCGAAATGTGTGGTTTGCGGTGCCATTGTCTCGCTCCAGTCCGTGTTTGCACATCCTAGATAGCGATTCGCCGGGCAAACCGATGTAACGGCTGCTACAAGTCCGAAAAATTGGTTCTGCGCTGTTTCAGCTTTGGATGCGCCGGGGCAGCAATCCACGTAGGCGGGTGTTGTGCACACGCGGTCGCGGCATCAGCCGCAGATGCGCCACTGGGTGTCGATCCAGTGCAACTGCGCGTCATCGCGGTAAAGCCCGATCTCGACGGGTGCGTTCGCGGCCTTGGCATCGACATGGAACCAGAGATGCGATGCCCGTCCGGACGCATCGGCGTAGTAGTAGCCCGTGCCCTCGCGCGTCGGCTCGCGCATCTGGTCGCAGCTGATCTGAGCGGGATGCGGCCCGCTGACCTGAATGCCGGTACCATCCGGGCAGATCCTGAGAGAGGTGCCGACGCCATCTACAACGGTGAGCGCTCCGGTCGGGTCCGGCAGTTCGATGAAGTCTTTCTCGCGTCCTAGCGCCACCTCGAACGGGCGCCCTTTGCAATCCAAAGGCGTCTGCGGCGCAGGGGCACCGATCTTCAGGCTGAACTCGACATGCACCGACAGCGTGCCCTCGATGTAGGGGACCTGCAGATCGCTGGTCGATGTGCGCACGCGATTGGTGATGTCGATCAGCGCGTCCGAGAGGCGGACATTCTCGGCAGCCGTCAACGTCGCCGCGACCGCCTCCATGAACGGGCTATTCGCGCCCTGACCATCAAACGCCACCCTGTTCGGCTGCGCCGCATAGAGCACCAGGAGATCGCTGACCTCGTGATTGGCACGCGCCAGACCGTCCGGCCCAGAAAGGGTCGAGCGGGTCCCGGCGAACGGGTTGTTGCGGCAGGCATCCAGCAGCAGGATCTTGGACTTCGCCGAGGGGGCGAAGGCGTCGATCATCGCCGACATCGGCACGGCGCGCTCGATCGCGGCATCGGCACTCGCGACGCGGGTGTCGACGGGCAGCAGATAATTGTCACCCCCGATCTGCATGCCGTGGCCTGCAAAGTAAATCACCGCGGTCTCGGCCCCTTCGCTGGCCTCGCGAAAATCGGCGAGCAGCTTGCGCATCCGTCCTGCCCGCTGGTTCGTGACGATGATCGTCTGGAAACCGAGCCGCCGGAACGTCTCTGCCGCCAGCGTGGCATCGCGGGCCGGGTTCTCGAGCGAGGGGATCTCGGTGTAGGCCGCGTTGCCGATCACCAGGGCGACCCGCTCGACCGCGTGCACCTGCGTCGCCAGGAGTGCGAAAACAAAGACCAAGATCCGCATCATCACCGCCCCCTGTTGCCCGCGCAAATCGTATCGCATGCCAAGGGATCCGCCAAACACCCGTTGCTGCTCTTCCAAACCCCTCCCAGAGCGGCTACATCGCCCCAAACGGTTGCGGAGGCTGGGATGTCCTTCTTCAAGAAGATGCGGGAGCGGATGTTTCGCTCGTCGTCCAAACTGGACGAGGGGTTGTCTCAGCTGGTGGACGAGGGCGAGGACGTCGTTGAAGAGCGTGTCGAAGAGGCTGTCGAGGCCGCTGTCGACACGCCCGAAACGGCTCAGGAGCCTTTGCCCGAGGCGGCGCGTGAGAGCGACGATGCAAAGCCCGGTATGCTGGGCCGCGCGCTTGGCGCCCTGACCGGAGGGCGCATGGTCAAGAAGCGCGTGCTCGACGATGACATGCTCGAAGAGCTTGAGGAGGTGCTGATCACCGCGGATATGGGTGTCGACACGGCGCTGAAGGTCTCGGCGCGTCTGGCCGAGGGCCGGTTCGGGCGCGCCGTCAGTGCAGACGAGATCAAGCGCGCGCTTGCCGACGAGGTCGCGAAGCTGATCGAGCCTGTGGCCCGCCCCCTGCCGCTCTATCCCAAGCGCCCGCAGGTCGTGCTGGTGGTCGGTGTCAACGGCTCGGGCAAGACCACGACCATCGGCAAGCTCGCCAGCCAGCTCAAGGGCGCGGGGAAATCCGTGGTGATCGCGGCGGGCGACACGTTCCGCGCCGCGGCTGTCGAGCAGCTTCAGGTCTGGGGCGAACGCGCAGGCGTGCCCGTGCTGACGGCGGCGCAGGGCTCGGACCCGGCCAGCCTTGCGTTCGAGGCGATGACCCAGGCCGAAGCAGAGGGTGCGGACATTCTGCTGATCGACACGGCGGGGCGGCTTCAGAACCGCGCCGATCTGATGGAGGAACTGGCCAAGATCGTCCGCGTGATCCGCAAGAAGGACGAAAACGCGCCGCACAACACGGTTCTGGTACTGGATGCGACGACCGGGCAGAACGCGCTTTCCCAGGTCGAGATCTTCCAGAAGATCGCCGATGTCTCGGGTCTGGTGATGACCAAGCTGGACGGGACCGCCAAGGGCGGGGTGCTGGTAGCTCTGGCCGACCGGTTCGGTCTGCCGATCCATGCCATCGGTGTCGGCGAGGCAATCGAGGACCTCCAGCCCTTCGACCCTGGAGAATTCGCTGCGGCGTTGACCGGGGCCGAATAACCGCGCCCTGTCTTCCTGACAGACGGGCTGGCGCAACCGCAGAACGGCACAACCAATGACGCAGCGCGCGTCTCTCGCGGCCGGGTCGCCAGGATCTCTCGGGAATGCCGGACCTTGATCCGGTCTGGGGTCACAAAGCATCGGCGCCGGATGGCACAAGCCTTGGATAGGTGTGACTGCGCAGCCACGAAGTGTTTTGGCCGTATCAGCCGCGACATCGCGAATGGACGCTACCCCACCGCGAACACCGCTTGCCCGGGCACAGGCGCCCTGATGCGGCGACGATGTCGTCTCCGCGGGAGCCCGGCTTGCCGGATCCAGATACGCGATATTGCTTAAAACTTGATGAAAATTGGATGCATCGCGCCGTAGGGTGCGATGGCAATGTCATCTTTTCTGTCCTGACCAGAGGCCGATTTGGGCGACTGGGTCCTCTCCATCGAAGGTACCGAAGCGGGCAGCCGTGCCGCGATGATCCTCGCGCTGGTCGCGGCGGTCGCTCATGCCACCCTTGGCGCGCTGCAAAAAGGCCGGTTCGACCCCTGGCTCAGCCGCGGGGCGATCGACCTCTGTGCTGCGGCCATGGCGATCCCGCTGGCGCTGTTTGTCGTGCCACTGCCGGGACCGGAGTTGATCGTCTTGTTCCCGGCAATGATGCTGATCCACCTCGCCTACAAATGGGTGCTGGCGATGGCGTACTCCCGCGGCGATTTCACGGCGGTCTACCCGGTGGTGCGCGGCACCGGGCCGCTGGCGACGGTGGTGATCGCGGGCTTCGTGTTCGGTGAGCATTTCACGCCCGGCCAATGGGCGGGGGTTGCGCTGCTGTCGGGCGGGATTTTCGCCCTCGGGGCCTACAATCTGCGCAAGGCGCTGGGCGATCTCGGGCGGCTCTGGGCCGCGCTTCTTCTGGCGGTGCTGACCGGTCTGATCACGGCGCTCTACACCGTCTACGATGCCTATGCGATCCGGCTGGCGGCTGACCCTTTCACCTTCATCGTCTGGTTTTTTCTGCTGGAGGGGATCCTGTTCCCCGCGCTTCTCTTGCCACGATGGCGCCAGGCCGCTGATCTCGGTCACTTGTTCCGCCGCGGGATCTTCGGGGCGCTGATCGCCTATGTCTCGTTCGGGGCGGTGTTCCTGGCAACCCGTCTCGACAAGGTGGGCGAGGCCGCGGCCCTGCGCGAGACGTCGGTAATCTTTGCGGCGATCCTCGGTTGGCTGCTTCTGGGTGAGCGTGTCGGTCCCGTCCGGGCCGCCATCATGGTGCTGATCGCCCTTGGCGCGGTCATGATCGAATTTGCCTGACCCCGTTTGCCCCAAATGCCGGTGCATGCTGCAGAGCGCCCCATGCGGCCATCTGGCCGCGCTTCGGCGCGGACAGGCCGGACGTCTGTCCGGTGCGGCGTCAGCCGCATGGCCGCGTGGTGTCTGGCCCGGCCCGCGCAATCTGTCGCAGGACCTTTGCCGCCCGTGACCCGGGGCGCGCCACCGGGTATGGCAAAATGATGACGCAGGCCGTTGAGCAAAAGATCAACCCTCTTCTCAAGCTGGTGCTCGAGATCGGCCCCCTGGTCGTCTTCTTTCTCTGTTTTCAGTATGGCGAGGATCTGCTCCAGCGCCCGGATGTCTTCGATGCGCTGGCCTCGGTTACCGGGTCCGCGGCACTCGAAGGACAGAGCGGGCCGATCTTTCTGGCGACAGCGGTCTTCATGGTCGCGATCGCCATGTCGCTCGGCACCTCCTGGGCGTTGGTGCGCAGCTTGCCGCGGATGGCAGTGGTCACCGGCGTTGTCGTCGCCGTCTTCGGGGGGCTGACCCTCTGGCTGCAGGACGAGACGTTCATCAAGATGAAGCCCACGATCGTCAACGGGACCTTTGCGCTTATCCTTGGCTTCGGCCTGATGCAGGGGCGTAGCTATCTCAAATACCTGATGGGCGAGGCGATGCCGCTGACCGATGAAGGCTGGATGATCTTTACCCGCCGCTGGGTGATGTTTTTCATCTTCCTTGCCATCGTGAACGAGGTCGTCTGGCGCACGCAAACGACGGAGTTCTGGGTCAGTTTCAAGACCTTCGGCAACCTGCCCCTGACCTTCCTGTTCGTCGCCCTGCAATGGCCGCTGCTGCAGCGCCATGGGATCGAGCAGCGCGAGGACGCGGGCTGATCATTCAGGTGTCAACGCTCTGATTTCGGCAAGATCCGCTGTCGGCAGACGCGACAGCATCTCTTTGACCGTCACACCCAGAACGGGGTGCTTCCAATCCGCGGCGATCTCCGCCAGGGGCACGAGCACGAACCCCCGTTCATGCAGACGGGGATGGGGCAGGATCAGCTCGGTCGGGGCCTGATCCGCTGCGGTTTCGGGATCGATCTCGATCCATTGTCGGACCGTCTCGGGATCGGGGGTCACGAAATCTCCGGCCCCCAGGAGATCGAGATCGCAGATCCGCGGCGCCCAGCGTTTCTGACGGGTGCGCCCGAACGTGCGTTCGACCTGATGCAGCAGCTGTAACACCTCGCCGGCCGACAAGGCGGTCTCGATCACGGCAGCGCCGTTCACAAAGTCAGGGCCAGATCCCGGCGGATAGGCCGGCGTGCGATACCAGTGGCTGGTTCTGGACACCGTCACCGCCTCGTGCGTGCCGATCTCGGCGATCGCCCGGATCAACGTTGCGGCTGGATCTCCTTGATCGGACGGCAGATTTGACCCTAGGGCAACCAAATGCTCTGTCATCACTTTGTCAATTCTGTCGTAGACAAGGGCGGTTCCACGGATTACGTGTGCGGTCAATTCAGGCTTGGATCGGTTGTTGGGGGATGTCCGGTCGAGCGTCGAGGCTATACCAAGGACATCTAGAGGACGAAGATGTTTTATCGCGACGAACGATTGGCATTGTTTATTGACGGCTCAAATCTCTACGCCGCGACCAAAGCCCTGTCCTTCGATATCGACTACAAGCTGCTCAGATCCGAGTTCATGCGCCGCGGCAAGATGGTGCGGGCCTTCTACTACACGGCGCTGATCGAGAACGAGGAGTACTCCCCGATCCGCCCGCTGGTGGACTGGTTGGATTACAATGGGTTCACCCTTGTGACGAAGCCTGCCAAGGAGTTCACGGACTCGACCGGGCGGCGCAAGATCAAGGGCAACATGGATATCGAGCTTGCCGTGGACGCCATGGAGATGGCCGACCATGTCGAGCACATCGTGCTGTTCTCGGGCGATGGAGACTTCCGTCCGCTGGTCGCCGCATTGCAACGCAAGGGAGTTCGGGTCTCAGTCGTCTCGACCATCCGCTCGCAACCCCCGATGATCGCCGATGATCTGCGCCGACAGGCCGATAATTTCATCGAGCTTGAAGAACTCAAGGACGTGATCGGCCGCCCGCCCCGTCCGATGCCCGCCAACGATCGTCAGCCCGAGTTTGAAGAAGAAGACGCGGACTGATCCGGGCGCGGGTTCCTCCCAGTGACCCCATCACCAAACGATACCCCGACCGAGGCCCCGCGGGATTGCCCGCATTGCCCGCGCCTTGTCGCCTATCGCACCGATTTGCGGGCTGAACACCCCGACTGGCACAATGCCCCGGTGGACAGCTTCGGCGATCCGAAGGGGCGCTTGCTGGTCGTGGGCCTTGCGCCCGGTGTGCGTGGGGCAAACCGGACGTCGCGGCCCTTCACTGGCGACTGGGCGGGAGATCTGCTCTATGCAACGCTTGCGAAATTCGGGTTCTCGCGCGGGCACTATGATGCCCGGCCCGATGACGGGCTCGCGCTGATCGACTGTATGATCACCAATGCCGTGCGGTGCGTGCCGCCGGAGAACAAGCCCGTGGGGGCTGAGATCAACACCTGCCGGGCGTTCCTGACCGCGCGGATCGCAGCGATGCCGCGCCTGGAAATGATCGTGACCCTGGGCAAGATTTCCCACGATTCAACCGTGCGCGCGTTGGGCGGTCGGCTGAAGGATCACCCGTTCGGCCACGGCGCGGAGACGCAGATTGGCGATTTGGCGATCAAGTCGAGCTATCACTGTTCGCGCTACAACACGAACACCGGGCGGCTGACGCCGGAGATGTTCGAGACGGTCTTCGCCTCGGTCCGTGCGGGGCTGGACGGCTGATCTTCAGGCCGACCGGCGCAGCGCCGCCGTCATCACGCCCATTCCGATCAGCGTCGCTGCACCTGCACGACCCAGCCATGTCAGAACGGCCGGGCGCTTGATCTGGCGCCGCAGCCGATCCGCCAGCAGCGCGAAGGCCAAGGCGTTCAGAGCGGCCAACCCAACAAAGGTTGTGATCAGGATCGCGAACTGCGGCAACAGCGCCGCGGTCGGGTCTACGAATTGCGGCACGAAGGCAATGAAGAACACAATGGATTTCGGGTTCAGTGCCGTCACCGCCGCGGCATGGCCAAACACCCCGCGCGGGGGCAGCGTGCCGGCGTCGGTCTCGTCAAGCGTCATGGATGAAGCGCTGCGCAGCATCTTGATGCCAAGCCAGACGAGATAAATCGCCCCGATCCATTTCAGCACGGTGAAGAGCTGCGCCGAGGCAAGGACCAGAGCGCCAAGCCCTGCAAGTGAAGCGGACATCGCGATGAAATCACCAAGCGCGACACCTGCGACCGTGGCCAAAGCCACGCGCCGCCCTTGGGTCAGCGCATAGCTGAGCACGAGCAGAACGGTCGGCCCAGGGATCATCAGGAGTACGGTCGAGGCCGCAACGAAGGCGAGCCAGAGGTCCAGTGCCATAGACCATCCTTTCGTGGGCCCTCACGAGGGCTGGAGGAGTTAGTAGGTTGCCCGCCCGCCAGAGAGGTCGAACACCCCGCCGGTGGTGAAGCTGTTCTCTTCGGAGGCCAGCCATGTGACCATGTTGGCGATCTCCTCGACCGTCACGAAGCGCCCGCGTGGGATCTTCGAGAGCATGTAGTCGATGTGGAACTGCTCGACCTGATCGAAGATCGCGGTCCGCGCAGCAGCGGGCGTGATGCAATTGACCGCGATGTCGTGGGCGGCGAGTTCCTTGCCGAGCGACTTGGTGAGCGCGATCACGCCGGCCTTCGCAGCGGAATAGTGGGCAGCGTTCGGGTTCCCCTCTTTGCCCGCGATGGATGCGGTGTTGACGATCCGGCCGTAGCCGCCCTCGACCATGTGCGGGGCGATGGCCTTGCAGCAGTAGAAGACGCCGTTCAGGTCGATATCGACGACGCGGCGCCATTCCGCCGGGTCCGTGTCGATGATGGTCGCGTTTGCGCCGGCGATCCCCGCATTGGCGCAGAGGATATCGACCCCGCCCATCTCGGCCACGGTGCGCGCGGTTGCGGAACTCACCCGGTCCCAGTCCGCCACATCCACGTCGATGCAATTCACCTGTCCCTTGTCGGCCAACTCGGCCACGCACTGCTCGCCGAGGGAGCGGTCTGCATCCCAGATCGTGACCTGTGCACCTGAGGCGAGAAACCGCTCGACGATTGCCCGACCGATTCCCTGCGCGCCGCCGGTAACAACAGCTCTTCGTCCTGCCAGATCATAGGTATTCATGGTATTCTCCCCTCGTGCCAATCGCCTGCCGTTTTTGCGAGCTCGACGCCTCTGTTCTCGTTAATCGTCTGAGCGCGTTCTGAAAAGCCGGTTCGGTGCCTTTGCCGCGGTGAATGGTGTTTTCCGCAAGCACTCCAGTTAACCTTGTCTTAACGAACCCTAATGCAAGCTAAGGTTGTTCTGCTCTCCTTTGTGGGCGCCTTCGCGGAGTGGATTATGGGAATCGTCTCACGTGAAGCCGAGAGGATGAACGCAACGCTCAACAAGTCTGAGGTCGCGTTTTCGTATTTCGACTCGGCAGACAAGTTGCTGTTCTGGAATGACGCCTATCGTCGGCTGAATTTCCGGATCCGGGATCTCATACGGACCGGCGTGCAGTTTCAGGAACTGCTGGCCGCACTGGTTGCGGCGAAGCAGATCGATATCCGCGGCGATGTCGACGACTGGCTGAAAGCACGTCTTGCCGCGCGCAAGTACGGGCACACGGCGCTGCGTTCGTTGACCAATGGCCGGACGTTTCTGGTGCAGGAGCGCAAGGACGAGATCGGCGGCACGCTGGGTGTCTGGGTCGATGTCACGCAATTGGCCTCGATCGGGTCGCTGGTCTGCGATGACCAGTTTCCGCCGCGGCACAGCATGCCAATGTCCAATGTCGATGTTCAGAACATGCTGCGGGATAAGCTGCAGACGGTTCTGATGACGCTGGAGTTCATCGATGTGGCGCTGGTGGACCGGGAACTTGCGGGACCCGTCTCGGAAGCGATCTCTGCGGTCGAGTGTATCACCGTGATCCTGGACGCCGAACGACACGCCGCCGCCTGAACAATCGACGCGCCGTGACAAATCACGGCGATAAGCATCCCCCTGATTGCACAGCGGATCGTTTTCCGGTCTAACGGCAGGAAACATCTATCAGGGAGAGGCGCCATGACGTCCATGCACAAGGGCAGGTTCCGTAGCCGTCAGTGGTTCGACAACCCCGACAACCCGTCGATGACGGCGCTGTATCTGGAACGCTATCAGAACCAGGCATTCACGCTGGAGGAACTGCAGTCGGGTCGCCCGATCATCGGGATCGCGCAGACCGGCAGTGATCTCAGCCCATGCAACAAGATCCACGTCTTTCTGATTGACCGGGTCAAAGCGGGGATTCGCGATGCAGGCGGCATTCCGCTTGAGTTCCCGGTGCACCCGATCCAGGAGACCGGCAGGCGTCCAACGGCGGCGCTGGACCGGAACCTTGCATATCTCAGCCTCGTCGAGGTGCTCCAGGGGTACCCGCTTGATGCCGTGGTTCTGACGACCGGCTGCGACAAGACCACGCCTGCGATGCTGATGGGCGCGGCGACGGTGGACATTCCGGCGATCGCGCTGAATGGCGGCCCGATGCTGGACGGCTGGTGGAAGGGCCAGCGCGCAGGCTCGGGCATGATCGTCTGGGAGTCGCGGCGTCTGCTTGCGGCGGGCGAGATTGACTATGACGAGTTCCTCAGCCGGATCTGCTCATCGGCGCCGTCGCTCGGCCATTGCAACACGATGGGCACCGCGAGCACGATGAACGCGCTGACCGAGGCGCTGGGCATGATGCTGCCGGGCACGGGCAACATACCGGCGCCATGGCGCGCCCGGATGGAAGCGGCCTACGAGACGGGCAAGCGCATTGTCGAGATGGCGCATGAGGATCTCTGTCCCAGCCAGATCATCACCAAGGCCGCGCTGCACAATGTGATCCGGGTCAACACCGCCATTGGCGGCTCGACCAACGCCCCGATCCACTTCGCCGCGATCGCCCGTCACGCCGGCGTCGATCTCGACGTCATGGAATGGCAGGATATCGGCTATGACCTGCCGCTTCTGGTGAACATGCAGCCTGCGGGTGCGTATCTCGGCGAGGATTATCAGCGCGCGGGCGCGACCGCCGCCGTCATGGGCGAACTGCTGGCCACAGGGGTCTTGGATGGGGCGCCGCTTACGGTTTCGGGTCGGACGGTGGCCGAGTGCTACGCGGATGCCCGGTCCGAGAACCATGATGTGATCAAGACGCCGGACGCGCCGATGCGCGAGAAGGCGGGTTTTCTCGTGGTCTCGGGCAACCTGTTCGACTCGGCATTGATGAAAACCTCCGTGATCTCGGCGCAGTTTCAGGAGAAGTTCCTCTCCCGGCCAGGATCGGAGGGGGTTTGCGAGGCGCGGGCCATTGTCTTCGAAGGCCCGGAGGACTACCACGACAACATCAACAATCCGGATCTCGAGATCGACGAGGGTTGCATGCTGTTCATTCGCGGGGTCGGGCCCGTGGGTTATCCCGGCGGGGCCGAGGTTGTGAACATGCAGCCGCCCGATCAGTTGATTGCGAGCGGCATCCAGCACCTGCCGACCATCGGCGACGGGCGCCAGTCCGGCACATCGGAAAGTCCGTCGATCCTGAACGCATCGCCTGAAGCCGTTGTCGGTGGCGGGCTGGCGTATCTCAAGACCGGCGACATGGTGCGGCTGGACATTCCAAATGGCACGCTGAACGCGCTCGTGCCGGTCGACGAGTGGCAGGCCCGCAAGGACGCCTGGACGGCGCCCGATCTGGTGCACAACACGCCCTGGCAGGAAATGCAGCGCGCCTTTGTCGGGCAGTTTGCGCAAGGGGGGTGCCTCGAGTTCGCCACGCGTTACCGCCGTACGTCCGAAGGCATGGAGCGCGACAATCACTGACCGGTTAAGGCGCCGGGTCAACGCGGCACGGATGTCCCTGTCCCGCGCCCGGCGCATGGCGATACCTGTACGAATGACACCGCGGCCAGACACGGGCCACGCTGACAAAAGCGCAGGTCTGGCCGCGCGCCGCGGGTGTATCGACAGCCAGGAGCGCAGCGTTGACGCGGCGCCTTGCAAAGATGAGGGAGAGAGACATGAAGGTCACGATCATCGGGGGCGGCGGCTTCCTCGGCCAGAAACTTGCCAAGGCACTGGTGGCGAAAGGCGCATTGTCTGGCACCGGGATCACAGCGATGACCCTGGCGGACGTGGTGGCACCGCAGCCGATTGAGGCCGGGTTCCCGGTCGAGACGGTTCAGATGGACATCACTGACCGGTCGGCGGTTGACCGGGTCGTCGTGGGAGCAGACGTGATCTACCATCTCGCGGCGATCGTCTCGGCACAGGCGGAAGCCGAGTTCGATCTCGGGCTCGAGATCAATCTGATCGGCTCGCTGAACGTCTTCCAGGCGGCGCGGGCCTTGGGGACCTGTCCGGTGCTGGTCTACACATCCTCATGCGCTGTCTATGGCGGTGAGGTGCCGGACCCGATCCGTGATGGTGTCGAGTTGAACCCGCAGACCTCCTATGGCGCACAAAAGGCAGCGGCAGAACTGATCCTGACGGATATGTCGCGCAAGGGCTTTGTTGACGGGCGCGGTCTGCGGTTGCCGACCATCACCGTGCGCCCGGGCAAGCCGAACAAGGCCTCGACCGGGTTCATGTCGTCGATCTTTCGTGAGCCCCTGCAGGGTCAGCCGTCAAACTGCCCGGTTGGGCGCGATTTCCCGATCTGGCACTGCTCGCCCCGGACCATGGTGCGCAACCTGGTACATGCGGCCGAGATCCCGGCGGCGGATTGGGGGCAGAACCGCTGTCTCGCCACCCCTGGTAACACCAGCACGATCGGCGAGATGATTGACGCGATGACCCGCGTGGCCGGGCCCGAGGCCGAGACGCGGATCACCTGGGAGAAAGACGAGTGGATCGAGGGCATCGTGCGACAGTTCACCTCCGCCGTCATTCCGGAGAAAGCGCTGCGTCTGGGGTTCACCAAGGATGACAGTTTCGAGGACTCGATCCGCTACTTCCTGGAAGACGATATTCAGCGACCGGGTGCCTGAGGTGATCGTCGATCCATCATGTCGGAGCATCTCATCCCGTTCGTCCGGGATGACGGGCTGACCTCATGGCGACGTGGCGCAATCCGGCGGTTCACGCGGCAACGGTCGAGGCGCGCGAGGATCGGCGCGGCCTCGCGGTTCTGCTGATGCTGCTGGCCTTTGCCTGTTTCACCGGGCTCGACAGTTCGGCCAAGCTGCTGGTGACATCCGGTATGTCGCCCTGGGCGGCGGTTTTTGCACGCTACGCCGTGCACCTGGCGATTGTGGCCATGCTGATCCTGCCAGTCAGTGGAATGTCCAGTCTGTCGAGCCGGTCTCCAAGGACGGAGATCCTGAGGGCGGTTTTCCTGCTTTTCTCAACGCTGTGTAACTTCACGGCGGTGCAGTATCTGCCGCTGACGCTGACGGCGACGATCTTCTTCACCATGCCGATCTTCGTGACGATGCTCTCGATCCCCATGCTTGGAGAGCGGGTCGGGTGGCGCCGCTGGGTGGCGATTGCGATCGGCTTTGTCGGCATCCTGGTGGTGACGCGGCCCTGGACCGGGGCCTTTCACTGGGCAATGATCGTCGCGCTGGGCGCGGCGCTGGGTGGCTCGCTTTATCAGATCCTGACACGCAGGCTGGCGGGGGTGGATACGACGAACACGCAGCAGCTCTACGCCGGGTTGATCGCGACCCTTGGCGTGGCTCCGATGGCCTTTTTCAACTGGACATCGCCCGAAGGTAGCCTCGCCTGGGCATTGTTCATTGCCATGGGTGTCTTCGGTTGGCTCGGGCATCAGATGCTGACAATCGCGCACCGCTATGCGCCGGCCTCGTTCCTGTCGCCGTTCATCTATGTGCAGCTGATTTTCATGACGGCGTCGAGCTGGTTCATCTTCAGCCAGCCGCCGAGCGTATGGATTCTGGCCGGTGCTCCGATTGTGGTTGCGAGCGGCTTCTACATCTGGTGGCGTGAGCGCAAGCTCACTGAACAATCCTGAGGATTTGCGATATGACAGAAGATGTGCTGGTGATCTGCCCTTTGCTGAAATCCTGCATGACGGCACTGGAGCGGGACTATCGCGTGCACCGGTACTGGCAGACAGAGGACAAGGCTGCGCTGCTGGCGCAGATCGGCCCAAACCTGCGTGCCGTGGCGACCGACGGTCATCATGGCGTGCCGGCGGATGTGATGGCAGCCGCGCCGCAGCTGGGGGTCGTGGCGAGCCTTGGGGTTGGTTATGACGGGATCGATATCGACGCGTGCCGGGCGCGTGGGATTCAGGTCGGCTATACCCCTGACGTGCTGAACGATGCGGTCGCCGAGTTGACCCTCGGCATGATGCTGGCGCTGTCGCGCCGGATCGTCGAGGCTGATCGCTATGTGCGCGCCGGACGCTGGGTGGCCGAGGGCGCGCATCCTTTTGCGAGCGAGCTGACCGGGCGTACGGCCGGGATCGTCGGTCTTGGCCGGATCGGCAAGGAGATCGCTGTGCGCTGCCAGGCGATGAAGATGCAGGTCGTCTACCATGGCCGGTCCGAGCAGACGCACCAGCCATACCCGTACTTCGCAGATCTGACCGAGATGGCGCGGGAAAGCGACTGGCTGATCCTGATTGCGCCGGGCGGGGCCGGCACCCGGCATATCGTGAACCGGCAGGTGCTCGAGGCGCTGGGACCGGAGGGCCGCCTGTTGAATGTCGCCCGCGGCTCGCTGGTGGATGAGCCAGTTCTGGTCGAAATGCTGCAGACCGGCGGGATTGCGGGCGCGGCGCTGGATGTGTTCGAGGCCGAGCCCTCCGTGCCCGAGGCGCTGTTTGGATTGGACAACGTCGTGCTGTCGCCGCACCAGGGGTCTGCCACGGACAAGACGCGCTACGATATGGGCGATCTGGTGGTGCGCAATCTGGCGGCGTATTTCGCAGGGCGGCCGTTGGTCACGCCGGTGCCATAAGGCACACGGCCCGGCACCGCTCCCCTTTTGATGGGGCACGTGCCGCGATGTTCCAAGAGCCCACCCACCCGCGGCGCCGGGCCGTGTGCGCTGCGCCGAGCCACGCCGTCATCAGGGTTTGACGAAGAGTTGGCGGGGATAGTCGGTAAGACACTCGGCGGGGCCGTTGGACTTGACAAGCAGCGGTTCGGTGATCTCCAGGCCCCAGTCCTCCATCCAGAGGCCAGGCATGAAGTGAAAGGTCATGTCGGGTTGAAGCTCGGTCTCGTCTTCCGGACGGATCGAGAAGGTTCGCTCGCCCCAGTCCGGCGGATAGCTGAGACCGATTGGATAGCCCGCCCGTCCTTCGCGATGGACACCTTGCCGGGTCAGGGCCGAGCCGAAGGCCCGGGCCACATCGCCTGCCGTGTTGCCCGGGCGGGCGGCTGCAATTCCGTCTGCAATGCCTTCGAGAAGCGCCGCCTCAGCCCGGCGCATCTCGTCCGGTGGGGAGCCGAGAAAGACCGTCCGGCAGAGCGGCGCATGATAGCGCCGATAGCACCCGGCCATCTCGAAAAAGGTCCCAGCGCCTGTTTCGAAGGGTTTGTCGTTCCATGTGAGGTGCGCCGCGGTCGCATCTTTGCCCGTCGGAACCAGCGGCACGATCGCGGCGTAGTCGCCCCCGAACAGGCCATCCTTGTCCTGACCGCCGAGAATCGCGACGCGCTGGATTTCTGCGACGACCTCGTTCTTGCGCGCGCCCGGTGCGATCAGGTCGAGCGCGGTGGCGTGCATCCGCTCGGCGATCTGCGCGGCCCGGCGCATGAAGAGGATCTCGGCCTCGGATTTCACCGCGCGCTGCCAGTTCACGAGCGCTGTTGCGTCGGTCAGAGTGGCGTCGGGCAGCGCGGCGCCGAGCACCTGATGGGCCCGGGCCGAGTAGTAGTAATTCTCCATTTCCACCCCGACGCACCCGGTGGCCCATCCGCGTTCGGCCAGCAGCGCGGCGAGATGGTCCATGGGGTGCCGCTCGGTCGTCATGACGTAGTGGTCGGGATAGGCGACGATGTCATCCTCGGCCATGTAGCAGGTGCGGAGCGCTCCCATCGCGTCCATCTTGCGGCCCCAGAACACCGGATCGCCCGAAGCTCCGACAACAACCGCCTGGTGGACGTAGAAGCTCCATCCATCATATCCGGTCAGCCATGCCATGTTCGATGGATCGACCGTGATCAGTGTGTCGATCCCGGCCTCGTCCATCGCACGGCGCACCTTGGCGAGGCGGTCGGCATATTCTCTGCGCGAGAACGGCAGATCGGTGGTGGCAGGCATGGCGGCTCCTCGGCTCTGTGACTGTCTGTCGAGTTCGACCGCTGCGATGGCTGCTGTCAATGGCGCTGAACGGGATGCGCTTGTGGTGCCCGCCTCTGGCACCGTCCCGGTGGCCCGGACACCATCCCCGTGGACGTCTCGAAAAATCGTGGTAATAAAATAGCGACTAACGGGTTTTCACCCATGGGTGCGGCGTTCAGAGTGCTGTGAGTGTCGTGCCCATGGGGCGAGTGTTGGAGCGAACCCCGGGGGATCACAGGTCGATGCCGTCGTCCGACCAACCACCATTGCGCGAGCGCAAGGCGTCGCAGCGGCGGCACGTCACCATTTTATTCTCGGATCTCAGCGGATCGACAGCGCTCGGTGCGCAGTTGGACCCGGAGGATCTGGCCGAAGTTGTTCAGGTCCTGAAGACCGAGGCGGATGCCGCCATCACATCCCGCGGTGGTGTGATCTCGCAATTCCAAGGCGATGGTGTCCGGGCCGTGTTCGGGCACCCGACACCCTATGAGGACGATGTGCGCCGTGCCGTCGAGGCGGCTCTGGCTTATCACGCGGCAATCGCCGCCTATGATTTCTCGGACATCGTGCCGCCAGGCCACCTGATCCGGATGCATTCCGGCGTCCACTCCGGCTTGCTGTTCATCGGCGACACAACGATCACAGATGGCCGGTACGAGTTGATCGGGGAAGCGGCCAATACCGCCGCCGGCCTGTGCAGCGCCGCCGAAGCGGATGAGATCCTTGTGAGTGCCGAGACGATCCGCGGTGCCTCGGCGTTCTTTGATACGGAAATCGCCGATCCCGTCGCGCTGAAGGGTGTCGAAGAGACGGTGCCCGCCGTACGGGTCATCAGGCGATCCGGTGCCGAGACGCGCTTCGATGCAAGTCGCAAGCGGGGACTGACACTGTTTGCCGGGCGTGGACCTGAACTGGCTCGGATCGGCAGTGCGTGGGAGCGCGCGCTGAGCGGTAAACTGAGCGTTCTGGCCGTGACCGGGGCGGCGGGTCTTGGCAAGACCCGTCTGGTCGAGGAGTTCCTTGGCACGGTTGCACCGGACGAGGCCCTCATCCTGCGCGGGTTTTGCGAAAACTACGGCGAGACATCGCCGCTCCAGCCCTTTGTCCAGATGCTGCGTGAGGCACTTGGGATTACCGGTCAGACCGAGCCGCATGAGATCCGAGCGCAGGTTGCCCAGGCCCTGGCCGGTCTCGATCCGGCGCTGTCGTTGCAACTGCCGCAACTGCTGGATTTGTTGTCGGTCGGCTCGGGTGGCGGGAGCGGCGTGCCACCGGACCAGCGCAGCGCCACCGCGCTGATGAATGTTATCGAGGCGCTGTGCCGCGACCGCCCCCTGATCCTGGCCTTTGACGATTGGCAATGGGCCGATGACGCATCGCGCACAATGGTCAGTGTGTTGCTGCGTGCCTTGCGGACGAACCGGGTACTTGTCCTCGCAGCAGCGCGCGGCCTCGATCCTGTCGATCCCATCGCCGGCAGTGCGGACGTGATCGCTCTCGAGCCCTTCAGCCCGGAGGATTCGTCGAAAGCCATCGCGGCGCTTCTGCCGGATACGCAGGACTGGCGCTATGCCGAGCGGATCCACGAGCATGCGGGCGGCAATCCTCTCTACATCGAGGAGCTTTGCCTCGCCCCGCGTGCGATCAGCGATGGTGACGGCTCGGGTGCACAGGCTGGCAAGCTGCCGCCGACGCTCTATGGCCTGATCTCGAACCGTGTCGAGCGGTTGCCCGAAGATCAGGCGACCCTGGCACGCGTTGCTTCGGTCATCGGCAATGTCGTGCCGGTCTGGCTGCTCGGAAAGATCTGCGGAGCTGTGGCAACGTCGGCGAACCTGTCAGCGCTCGCCGAGCAGGACATCCTCTACGATGGCCAGGTGCCAGGGACGAAAAAATTCAAGCACGGTGTGACCCGTGAGGCAATCTACGAGATGATCAGCCTGCGCGAGCGCCGGCGGCTGCATCGCGAGATCGGCGAGACGCTGAACGGTCTGACCGCCGATGGTGCGCGTGACGAACATCTCGAAAGCCTTGCCTATCACTTCTCGCGGGCGAACGATTACAAGAATGCCGCGCACTTTGCTGAGTTGGCCGGGGAGAAGGCGATGAGCCGGTCCTCGTTGGATCTCGCGCGCGAGCACTTCCGGTCTTCGCTGACCGCGCTCGACGGGTTGACGGCATACGAGGATATCCGCGCGCGTTGGATCGGCATCTCGAACAAATGGGCCATGCCCTGCGTCTACAGCCCGGCACCCGAGCATCTCGACATCATGGAGCGGACCGTTGCCTATGCAGAGCAGACCAGCGATGCGCAGGGCCTGATCCAGGCGATTTACTGGATTGGGTATCTTCACTACAGCATGGGCAATCTTGACACTGCGCTCGGGCATATCGAACGCGCGCTTGACCTGGCGCAGCAATACGGCAGCCCGGGCATGGTGGCACAGGTTCGCAACACGCTGGGTCAGGCCTATGTCGCCGCGTCGGACTATGACCGGGGCATCGCCTGTCTGGATCATGCGATCAACGCCAAACGCAAGAACCCCTCGCGCACCCGCCTGCCGGTGGGAACGGCCTATGCGCTTGCCAGCCGGTCGCTGGCGATCGGCGATCGTGGCGAGTTCGAAGCGGCCCACGAAGATGTCGAAGAGGCGCTGGAAAGTGTTCGCGGAGCGGGGCACGAGATCGAGGGGTCCTGTCTGGGCTGCAAGTGTACGATCCTGTTGTGGCAGGGCCGCTGGGCGGAAGCTGTCGCAACGGCCCGGCAGGGGCGCGAGGTTGGGGTCCGCGTCAGCGGGCCCTATATTTTCACGATGACCTCGGCTCAGGTCGCCTATGGCACATGGATGGAGCACCGTGAGGACACGGCACTCGAGCGATTGCGCATGGCGGCGGAATGGCTGGACGACAACAACACGTACCTTTTTGCCTCGCTGGCATGGGGGTGGCTGACCGACGCGCTGGAGCGCGCGGGCCATGACGAGGACGCGCGGATCTATGCCACCAAGACGATCGAACGCGCCGCCGAGCGCGATCAGATGGGCTGCACCATGGCATGGCGCGTGAGGATGAGGCTGGCCGCCCGCGATGCGCTCGACATGCCAGTGGAGACCTGCCTGAAGGAAGCGATTGCGTCGGCCGAAACGCGTGGATCGGCCCACGATCTTGCGGGAACCCGTCTCGAGCATGCGCGGATCCTGACAGCATCGGGCCAGTACGATGACGCCTGCGCGATCATGACAGAGGTTCTCCCGGCGCTCCGGCGGATGGCCATGGCCTGGCACATGAATGAGGCGGCCACGATCATGGACACCCTTGACCGTGGTCCGCTCAGATCGTCAGGCGCAGGTTGAAGCGACCGGTTTCTGGCTCGATCTTTGTCTGAAACAGCAAAGTCGCGATCATCCCAAGCATCACGCCCCATGCCAGTTCCTGCCCGGGGCAGGCATGTGCGGTTGCCGTCTTCGCCCCCTTGAAATCGCCGCCGAACAGCAAACGTTCGCTGCCGGGATCGTCGCGCGCTGCCGATCCGATCCCAAGCACGATGCGATCGCCGGGTTTGATCTCGAACTTGCCAAGCTTGGCTTTGCGGATAGCAACCCGGTGCAACAGGTCCGGCGCTGGTGCGCTTTTCATGGTGAATGCCAGCGTCTGGTAGATCGCCGCCTCGGCGGCTGCGAGATCGAAAACACCCTTGTTCTGAGCGACAGCGACGGCGAGATTGCGCTGCACGTGCCAGAGTTCCTCGCCCTCGCGCTCACCATTGGTCACACGCTGCTTCCAGCCAACCAGAGCGCGGGTCAGCATGCCGCCCGTGGGTCCGACAAAGCCGCTGGTGGTGCCTGCGACCGTGACAGCGGTTCGCTCGACGTCGAACTCGCCGGAGGCTATCAGGTGGGACAGCAGCGTGTCCTTGGGCGGGTTGTCCCAGACTTTCTTGGTCCACGTCTTGACAGCATCGGTCAGCGCATTGCCGCGGCGTTTTGCTTCCTCCGCCACAACATCGGCAGGCTTTGGTCCGAAGAAGTAAAGCGAGACCGGCACCAGATCATCCGGGACGTTCGGCTTATCGCCCGGCACGCCGCCGACATCGATGGAACCATCCGTCGGCAAGCCGAACCAATCGACCGCAAGCTGGCCCATCACGTCGTTGATGAACTCGCGCAGATCGACGACCGTCCCGTCTTCACCGCTCGGCACATGTTTGTCCAGCCAGGCTTGCGCGGCGGCGCGACTGTCCGTGAAGGCGCGCTTGCGGTCCACGGCGCTGTACATCCACGCGTTCGGGATCTTCGAATCTTGCTGGTACTGATCCGCCGCGATCTTCGTGCGGAACTGGGCGTGCAGTTTTTCGTCCTTCTTGTCGCCCGAGCTTTGCATGTCGCCGGGTTTCGGATCCATGCCGAGATAAAGTTCGCCAAGCGCGTGGCGCATCCGTTCCCAGTTCGAGCGGACCGAAAAGGTCTGACCCTTGTCCTCGAAAACGGTCGTCACATGTTTCGCCGAGCCGACCAGAACACCGAACGGCGTTCTGAGAACTCCGTCGTGATAAGCATTCACCGCAGCCCAGATATCGTCGCTGAGATCTTGGGTCTTCGCGCCCAGATCCTCGAGCGCGGCTTTCCAAGCATAGCAGGCGCGTTCATCCGGATCGATCTTCGGCTCACCCGGGTGGGTGGGCAGCGAGGCCTTGTACCGGACATAGGTCTCGTACATGTTCAGCTTCGCGATCGCCTCCATCCCGCGCTGGACATTGGCCGGCACGTCGCCCGCATAGCGCTGCATCGGATTGCGCCCGGCCAGCGCCTTTATCGCTGCAACCGATGGCGTGAAGAGGTAGATGCCCCATTCCAGCTTGACCAGCGGGGCATCAGGCAGGGGCAGGTTCTCGGTCTTGCCGTTGTGCTGGAAGCGGAAGAAGCGCTTCTCTCCCGGCTCAGGCAGCCCCATCAGCGGGTCATCGTGCTTGGAGTAGATCTTGGTGATGTTTCCGCCCGAGATCCAGCGCTGCACGACTTCGAACTGCTCGGCGATCGACGCGTTGAAACAGGTGAAGAACAGGCCACGCTCGGCGTCGCGGGTCTGAGGTGTGTAGGGCGGACCGTAGGAAAAGCCGCGCCGGATGATGCGGGCAGTCGGCAGCACCTCGTGCTTGCCATAACGGTTTTCGCCCATTTTCTTGCGCGGCTCCCGCGGGTTCGTGCGTCGCGTGTGTGCCGACAGCGGGCAGATGTCCCCATGCGGATCACTGGCATAATCGAAATCATTGTAGTCGGGGCCGGTGTGCGGCACCTCATGATCATGCACCAACGGCATACCATTGCGGCTGCGGCCCATGACCTTGGCTTCGATCACGTCGCGATCGATGCGCCCATTGGTCTGCGTGACAAAGCGATGGAACCCATCGACATCCTGACGCAACTTGCGGATGACCTGAAACGTCCCGCAATCAAGGATCGCATCCATCTCGACCTCTGGCCGCGGGGGCTTGTCCGGATCGAGCCGTTCATTGGCATAGCCGATCAAAGCCTCGCCCAGGCGCACGCTGTCCCGGTCGTAGTTCGGTGTCCCATCGGCCCGCGGCTCCAGCGCCGGTTGGCTTATCCCGTCCGCAAAGCCGAAATGCTCCTGCACCTGTCCACCGTCGCCGCGATTGTGGTGCACCTCCTCAACCGCCATGACCTCGACCTTGCAGGACGCCGCAAGTTTGGTGAACGCAAGCATCGCAGCGTCGATGGTCCCGGCGGCATCATCCAGTGCTTTCTGCACATGAGGGCGCCGCTTCGCCGGCCACTCTGCCGCGATGCGCATGGTGACGATCATATCGATCGAGGTGAGCTGGATCTCGTGCCCCGCGGGGTCTTTCGGCAGCGACCAGTTCTTTGGGTTGTTCGGGCCGAGATCACCCAGCGGGCCCGCGCGCTGAGCCATCCCTTCGCGGAACTCGGACGGGAAGTGGCGCATCTCGGTCTCGGACAGGCCAAGCGCTCTGAGCCCGCTGACGGACAGGGACATGTTGGTCACGACCTCGCCCTGCTTGTTCTCGGTCGATGGTTTCGTACCCTTCGGGTCGACTGCACGCGCGTTCAGGGTGATCAGCTTCTTCGCGAGCATCTTCTTGAGCAGAGCATTGCCAGATCCCGGTGCCGTGAAGCGGACCAGCGCGATCCGGCCATGGGTGACGTCGCGGTACGGCGACAGGATGCCGGCCTGAATCGTGCCCTTCTTCGGGGCTGGCCGCGGCGTTGGCAGGCAGGCCAGTGGCTTCCATTCGACCTCCTCTTCGAACCAGGCAAGCGCCATGGCGTGATCAGCGCGCTCTTTGGCGGTTACGGAGGTCGGCTCGAAGGTCTTCACCAGAGACTTTGTCAGCCGGTGCAGGAAGAACCGGTCGCGGCTATCGGCATCAGACGGGTCCTTGCCTTCGGGGAAGAACGGGCTCAGCGCGAACATCGCGTCGATGACCCGCAGCGCCTGTTCCCGGGCGCGTTGCGGTTCGCGCTTCGCCGCTTCTGCCGCGCGTTTCTCGACATCCTCGGTCATCAGGCGGCGCATCTGCTCCTCGAGCACTGCCGGATCTGGCGCCTGGCGCTGCAGCTCCTCCATCGCCTTGAGGTAGCGGATATCGTCAACGGTCAGATCCGGTTGCGCGCCCGCGAAGAGATGCGATTCGACCTGATGCTTGCGCCCCCAGGCGGCGAAACCGTCATAGCCTTCCCAACAGGAATGACCCTCGAATTCCTCGCAATGGCACAGGATCGCATCCAGCACCGGGCCGCCAATATCCACCAGCCGCCGAAAGTAAGTCTCGAACGGGCGGTCGAACTTGACCGCCAGAAGCATCCGCTGTCCTTCGTCAAAAACCGTCCACTGAAAGAAATAGAGCGTCTGAAGCAGGTCAATCGGTCCGGAATAAAGACCGCCTTCATAAGTTTCGAGGCCGCGTTTGCGGATTTCATGGAACGTTTTCAGAAGAAGACTGAGCCTGGTCGCATAGGTCATCGTAAACCGGTGCGGCACCAATTCGCGGCGCATATTGCCGACGACCAGAAGCTCGGATGCGGTCGCCAGACTCTTGCTCGCAACATACCGTTTCATGAAAGCCACCCCCAAACTTTGATCAAGGACATAAAATACCAATGAAAACGATGAATTAGAATCAGGGCCATGTCCAGTTCAGCCGAATCTGGGTCACGGTGAATTGCCTTGCGCATGTATCGGATCTTTGCGCTGCTCCAATTTAGAATGATTCTTGATTTATCTGGCGTCTGGGTCCATCTAGTACGCCAAGATGGAGGCACCGATGTTCATTCAGACCGAAGCCACGCCGAACCCCGCGACCCTGAAGTTTCTGCCCGGACAGACTGTTATGCAGTCCGGTTCTGCCGATTTCCCGAGCGCTGATGCGGCGGGTTCCTCGCCTCTGGCGGCGCGCATCTTCGGGGTGCAGGGCGTAGTGGGTGTCTTCCTCGGCACAGATTTTGTGTCGGTGTCGAAGAACGACACGGTCGACTGGGCCCATATCAAGCCCGCGATCCTCGGCTCGATCATGGAGCACTTCCAGTCGGGCGAGCCTGTGATCTCAGGCGAGGGCGATGCCAGCGGACACGCGGAACATGACGGTCCAGATGGCGAGATCGTGGGACAGATCAAAGAGCTGCTCGACACCCGTGTGCGCCCCGCGGTGGCTCAGGATGGTGGCGACATCACCTTTCACGGCTTTGATCGCGGTGTTGTCTATCTCGCGATGAAAGGCGCCTGTGCGGGCTGCCCGTCCTCGACTATGACGCTGAAGCATGGGATCGAGAACCTGCTGCGCCACTACATCCCCGAGGTGACCGAGGTGCGCCCGGTTGGCGTCGAACTCGGCTACTAGGCCTGATCCTCGCGATTGATACGTCGGCGGGGCAGTGCGCGGTCGCACTGGTCGGCGGCCGACGCCCTGTAGTGCGCGCAGAACGAATGACGCGAGGCCACGCTGAGGCGTTGTTTCCGATGATTGATGCGGTGTTGGCTGAAACCGGGGCCTCTTATGGCGATCTCACCCGCATCGCCGTGTGCACCGGCCCGGGATCATTCACCGGTATTCGTGCCGGGGTCGCGGCGGCGCGAGGACTGGCCCTTGGCCTCGGGGTTCCTGCGGTTGGCATCTCACGGCTCGAAGCGGTTGGGCACGGCCTGACCGGGCATGTGGTCCTCCGGGGCCGGGCCGATCAACTCTACCTGCAGCAGTTCAATGATGGTCGACCGAAGGGCGCGCCGTTCATTGCAACCGGTCTGCCGGACGGCAAAACCATTGGCGACGGCATCCCTTTGCATTCCGAAGAAGCCGTATGGCCTGATTTGTTTGTCCTGGCAGAACTCGCTGACGCGCGGGACCCGTCATCCGCCCTTCCGGCACCGCTCTACTTGCGTGGCCCTGACGCTGATCCACCGCGAGACGGCCCGCCCGTGATGCTGGACTGATCGAGCCAGCGATGGTGCGTGTGATTGTCCCGAACGCAGACGCCGCTGCCCGCCTCTGCGAAATCGAGCAGGCGGCGTTTGCGGGACGCCAGACGCGCAGGTCGGTCGAAGGCTTCATGGCGATCTGTCCGCCACGGGGTGCAATCCTGGCCGACAATGATGTGGCGCATGGCCTCCTCGTGCTGCAGTTCGCCGCCGATGAAGGCGAGATTATCGATCTCGGCACAGTTCCCGCAGTGCGCCGCACCGGTCTTGCGCGCGATCTGATGCAGGCGGGGGAGGCATTGGCCTGCGACCTCGGCTGCCGGCGGTTGGTGCTCGAGGTCGCGGTCGACAATGCGGCCGCGCGGGCGCTCTATGGCAGTCTCGATTATCAGGAGGCTGGCCGGCGCAAGGCGTATTATCTTCGCCCCGATGGCAGCCGGATGGATGCGCTTGTCCTGGCGAAAGATCTGCCGCCGCGCTCTGCCCCGTAGGGTGCGTCCGTGACGCACCCTCGTCGCTAGAACCACTGGCCGGGTTCGATCATCCCGAGGTCTAGCAGTTGGCGCGATGTCCATTCGAACGGGACCGAGCCATGCCAGATCAGGCTGTCGCGGCGCATCGCAAAATCAGGATGTGAGGTGATCCGGCGGGCGCTGCGCAAACTCATCATCGCGGCGGTCGGGCTTCGGTGCCAGGGGCAGGATACCGAGGCAAAGGCCGGATCGTCGAAATGCAGATCCGGACCGAGGCGCATGTCCCGCTCGGCCTTGACCAGGCTCGCGCGGCCAATCTGCCGCATCCATTTCGGTGCGATCTCCTCGAACCGCCAGCAGAGCGATCCATAAACCCGCAGCGTCTGATCCTGTTCGGGAAATGCATAATACCCGATGCGGTCAAAGTGCATCGGGACGTTCTGGGGTGCGCTCTCGGCTCCCGGCATCGGATCGGCATAGAGGTCGAGCGTATAGGTGTAGATCAGCTTGCGCCGCTCGGATTCCAGAAATTCCGTCAGATCCCCGAGTGCGCGTGTCTCGCAGAACGGGAAGTGGAAGAACTCGCCGTTCCAGAGCCACAGAACCCAGCGCCCTTCAAGCGCCTCCATTGCAGCCGAGATCAGCGCGGGCGCATTGCGGTCGCCAGGGTCTTCCCCGATCCGGATAACCGGCACGCCGGGATCACCCAGCGCGACCGAGGCGGTGCCGATCGCAACGATCGCCTTGGTGCCGTGCCGGACTGCATGATCTGCGGTCGCGCGCAGATGCAGGGCGGATTCGCACAGCAACACCGTCACCACGCCATTGGGAAGGCGGGGTTTGGCCTTGGCAAAATGCGCGATGGTCGGGTGATCCATGTCTCGGCTCGGCACTCTTTTGCGCTGTCCTAGCTTGGGGCGGCTGCATTGTCGATTGTGAGGACTGTCCGGGGGGCACATGCGTGCGCATCGCTTGCCCGGCGCGCGCCACGGCGCTAGGGTCCCGCGCCATGACGAGATCGCAAAACATCTGTGTTGACCTGACGGACCGCGCGCGCCTGCCATGGCGGTTTCATGCGCGCCGAGCCGGTTCGGTTTTGGCCGGGGGATAACGACTTGCTCGCCCCATGCCCCAGCCACTCCAGGAGACCAAGCTAATGTGCGCCAAAACACTCTACGACAAGATCTGGGATGCCCATGTTGCCCACGAGGCCGATGATGGCACCTGCCTTCTCTACATCGACCGTCATCTCGTGCACGAGGTGACCAGCCCGCAGGCTTTCGAAGGCCTGCGTATGGCGGGTCGGAAAGTGCGGGCACCGGAGGCGACGATCGCGGTGCCGGATCACAACATTGCAACGACGCTCGACCGGCTTGAGGGGATCAAGGACGAGCAGTCCCGCATTCAGGTCGAAGCGCTGCGCAAGAACTGCGCCGATTTCGGTGTCGAGATGTACGATGTCGACGACATCCGCCAGGGGATCGTGCATATCATCGGGCCCGAGCAGGGGCTGACCCAGCCCGGCATGACCATCGTCTGCGGTGACAGCCACACGGCGACCCACGGGGCGTTTGGCGCGCTGGCGCACGGGATCGGAACCTCCGAAGTCGAGCACGTGCTGGCCACCCAGACGCTGATCCAGAAAAAATCCAAGAACATGAAGGTCGAGGTGACGGGAACGCTTGCGCCCGGAGTGACGGCGAAGGACATCACGCTGTCGATCATCGGCGAGACAGGGACCGCGGGCGGCACAGGCCACGTGATCGAATATTGCGGCGAGGCGATCCGGGGGCTCTCGATGGAAGGGCGTATGACCGTCTGCAACATGGCGATCGAAGGTGGGGCCCGCGCTGGTCTGGTGGCGCCCGACGAGACCACGTTCGCTTACCTCCGAGGCCGGCCGCATGCCCCGTCCGAGGCCCATTGGGACCAGGCCGTCGCCTATTGGAAGACCTTGTTTACCGACGAAGGCGCGCACTTCGACAAGGTGATCACCATGAACGCGAGCGACATTGCGCCTGTCGTGACCTGGGGGACGTCGCCAGAGGACGTTCTGCCGATCACGTCCCTTGTGCCCAGTCCGGGCGATTTCGACGGTGGCAAGCAGGCCGCGGCGGCACGCTCGCTGGAGTACATGGGACTGACACCGGGCACGCCGCTCAGCGAGATCGAGGTCGACACGGTCTTCATCGGGTCCTGTACAAACGGGCGGATCGAAGATCTGCGCGAGGTCGCAAGGGTGATGGAAGGCCGCCGCGTGAAGGATGGGCTGCGTGCGATGATCGTGCCGGGCTCAGGCCTGGTGCGCAAACAGGCCGAGGAGGAAGGTCTGCTCGCCAAGCTGACCGAGGCGGGGTTCGACTTCCGCCTGGCCGGGTGCTCGATGTGTCTTGGCATGAACCCGGACCAGTTGGCGGCAGGTGAGCGCTGTGCCTCGACCTCGAACCGCAACTTCGAAGGGCGTCAGGGCAAGGGTGGGCGCACGCATCTGGTCTCGCCCGGTATGGCCGCGGCTGCCGCGGTGACGGGACGCCTGACGGATGTCCGCGAGCTGTCCTGAATAGCTGAGCGGAATGGCGGGCCGATGGCCCGCCATGCGTGAGACCTGGCGTCCTCGCCCTCCGGGCTGCGGGCGCCGCGGGCACCCAGGGGCGATGTCATGCGTTTTCTGCCGAGGATCTTCCGGGCCGCGATCAAGGCGGGGCGGCTGGAGATGGCCGGTCCTGGTGGATACTCAGAAGTGTTCGGGCATGGCGGGCCAGGGCCTGATGTCGCGATCAAGATCACTGATCCGGCGCTGGACTGGCAGATCTTTCTGAACCCGGAACTCAAGGCGGCCGAAGCGTACATGAACGGCGGCTTGCAGATCGAGCGTGGGACGATCCACGAGTTCATCGCGCTGTTCTTCCACAACAAGCGCCATTTCGATCTGACGCCGAGCCAGATTTTCTGGCGCGGCCTGGCGCGCAAGACCCGCCGCGCCATGCAGCACAACCCGATTGCCCGGGCACGCAAGAACGTGGCGCATCACTACGACCTCGGGAATGCGTTCTATGCCAAGTGGCTGGACACAGATCTGCAGTATTCTTGCGGCTATTGGGAGAGCGGGGTGGAGACGCTGGAGGCGGCGCAGACCGCCAAGAAGCGTCATATCGCGGGCAAGCTGGCTTTGGCACCGGGGCACCGTGTTCTGGATATCGGGTGCGGCTGGGGAGGCATGGCGCTCTATCTCGCCGCGGTGGCAGAGGTCGAGGTTGTCGGTGTCACGCTGGCCGAGGAGCAACTGGCAGTGGCGCGTCGCCGGGCCGAGATACTGGGTCTGTCCGACAGCGTCGCGTTTCGCCTCCAGGACTATCGCCACGTGACCGAGAGCTTTGATCGGGTTGTCTCGGTGGGCATGCTCGAGCATGTCGGGGTTGGCCACCTGACCGAGTACTTTCTGAATGTGCGCGACCGGCTTGCGCCTGAGGGCGTGGCTCTGGTCCATGCGATCAGTTCGAAGGCCCCGCCTGGTGTGACCGGCCCTTTCCTGCGCAAGTACATCTTCCCCGGGGGATACTCTCCCAGTTTGTCCGAGACCTTTGAAGCGATCGAGAAATCGGGACTTTGGACATTGGATTGCGAGATCTGGCGTGTGCACTATGCCCGGACACTGGCCGAGTGGCGGCGCCGGTTCGAGGTGGTGCGTGCCGATGTCATTGAAATGTACGACGAGCGGTTCGTGCGCATGTGGGAGATTTATCTCAGTTCGTGCGAGTGCGTGTTCTCGCATGGGGCCAGCCACGTCTTCCAGATCCAGCTCGGGCGGGAGCGCGATGCGGTGCCTTTGACCCGGGATTACATCGGACCTGCCAAGGACGATCTTGCCGCGCGCGAGGCGGAGTGGCTGCCCCGGTTGGCGGCCTCGACTGCCGAAGCCCTGACAGGCTAGGTGCCCGGAACCACCCTTTGCAGGGCGAGCGTGAGGCCAAAGCCGACGATCGCAAAAACGGCTAGGACCGTGGCCCCCATGGCTGCGATCATGACCGCATCGAATAGCGCGATCCCGGCGATCAGGCTGATCACGGCGCGCGGCACGTCGCCGGGGCGGCGCCGGAACAGAAACCGCAGGGCCCAGAGGGTCCACGCTCCATAGACCGCCAGGAGACCCCAGCCGATCATGTTCACGAAGTAGGGGTTGTGGATAAGCCAGGAGGCGGCGATCGCAGGCAACGCCAGAACGGCCAGTGGCCAGACCGCGCCGATCCGGTCGTAGGCTTCCTGTTTGGCGGCATAGGTCAAGCCGACCACATGAGCGAAGAGCCCGGCGGCGCCGATCCAAAGCGCAGTGGTAATGTCGCCCGCGGCCAATGCCGCCATCGCATAGCTGAGCGCGCGGCACGCGCCCATGAAGAGCGGGGCCAGCGCTGTTTTCTTGTGCAGCCAGTCGTAGAGGAACACCGCAACCGCCAGCGCAATACCGGCCAATCCGGTTGCGATATTGAACCAGAAACCAAGCGCAATACCGACCGCGAGACATCCGTAGCCGATGGCGAAGACGGCGCCGCGTGAGATCTGACCGGATGGGATGGGGCGCACTGAACGCTCGGCCGCATCGATCTCGGCATCGAAAGCATCGTTCAGGTACATGCCACCGATGTAGAAGAGCGACAGGGCGACCATCACGAGGATCAACTCTGTGGTCCCAAGGCCCGGCACCGCCTGGCTCAGCACAGCGCCCGCCAGTGCGTTGGTCCACACGGTCGGCAGGTTCGAGACCCTGCCGAGCACAAGCAGCGTTCTCAACATCATTTCACCCTCGTCGCGCTGGACGGTTCATACCAGTTGATCTTGCACCCAGCGCAACTCGCGCGCGATGTCCTCTTCGATCGTATTGCCGCGCAGCGTATCGGGCAGGACGCCCCAGGTATAGGTCTCGACCTCGAGATGGGGCGAGATCGGGTCGGCCCGGTGCAGCGCGAGGATCTCGCGGAGGAAGCCTTGCGTCGAGGAGAACGGCGGGATCTCATCGACAAAGATCGGCACGTGGAAGTGAATGCGCCATTCCTCGCCATCGCTGTCGGCGGAAGCCAGAGCTTCGGGCAGGTCTGACGTGTAAGCGAGCGTCTCGCCGCGGCGGCTGACGACCTGATGGAGATAGGTCGGCTCGTCGAAGGCTGCGAGCGCATCCCGGGCAGCGGCATTGACCGAAGGGACCCGCAGCGCGGCGGAAAGCTGGAGTTTATGCACAGGGATTTCTGCGCGGCGCAGGGCTGTGATCGAGCCTGCTGCATCCTCGAATTCAACCGCCGCGTGGCAGACATCGTAGCAAAGGCCGAGATGACGGGGCAGGGCGGCGGCGGCTTCGCCTGTGGTCAGCCCGGTCCAGCGCGCGATCTTGGCCACCGCCTCTTCAACGAAGAGATGCTTGTCGAAGAACGCGACGGACTCGGCGATGGTCTCGAGGAAGCAATAGGGCTCAGGCTCGATGGCCAGCGCCACCGTGCGCCCGGTATCCTCGCGGGTCTCCACGGCGAAGGCGACGGCACGGAGCATCCGATCGGCCATCTCGGCCTCGGCGCCCGCACCGAGCGGCTTGAACGTGCCCGGTACGGTCGAAAGACTTATGGGCTGACGTTCCGGCCCGATCTCGGCCATCAGGGCGATCAGGCCAGTCGTGTAGGCGAGCCGCTCCTCGGTCCGCCAGTCCGGCTGATAGACATCCTCCTTAACCCGCGTGCCGTGAAACGGGCCATACGGGAAGCCGTTGACGGTCAGCGCGCGATAGTCTTGTGCGTCGAGGATCGATTTCAGCGCCTCGCGCGCCGCCGGGTCCTCGAGGGCCTCCAGGGCGACTGCCGAAAACCTGAGCCCGACGTCGAATGTCAGATCTGGGCAGACGGCCTGCTTGACTGCTGCCACTGGTCCGGTCAGGGCGTCGCGGCAGGCGGCCCAGTCCTCCGCCGGGTGAGTGTTCAGGCAATAGGTCAGATGCCCGAGCGCACCGGGCAGCTTCACGCGCCGCTCTCGCGGGCTTGCAACCAGTCGGCGGCCTGCATCATCAGATCGGCGTCGATCTCGTGCACCTCGTGGCCAACGCCGATATCCGTTAGAAGCGTCACCGTCAATTCACCGCCGAGATGCTCACGGAATTCGGTCAAGCCGCGCAGGATTGCAGCCTTGCCCGACGCGTCCTGCCGGGTCAGCGCCGGATGCCAGATCCGGAAGCCAAGATGTTCCAGAAGCACCGCGATGCGTTCGTCAGACCCGGGCGCCAGCAGCCCGGCAAGTACCGAATACCGCGCATCCAGCGCAATGCCGATCGCCACCGCCTCGCCGTGACGCAAATGGTGCCGCGTCAGGGCCTCTAGCTTGTGTGCGGACCAGTGCCCGAAATCGAGCGGCCGGGCCGAGCCCATCTCGAACGGATCGCCGCCGGTGCCGATCTGACGCATGTGCAGTTCGGCACAGCGACGGATCATATGCTCTTCGGCCTGTCGGTCAAAAGCGACCAGCGCATCTACATTGGTTTCGAGCCAGGCAAAAAACGCGCCGTCGCGGATCAGCGCGACCTTCACGGCCTCGGCGATCCCCGCGATTCGTTCACGCCGCGGAAGAGCTTCGAGAAAGTCGAAATCGTTCAGGACGGCCCAGGGCGGTGCGAAGGTTCCGACGAAGTTCTTGTAGCCCTTCAGGTTTACCGCGTTCTTCACGCCCACGCCCGAGTCGTTCTGGCTGAGCACGGTGGTCGGGATCCGGACATGACGGACGCCCCGATGCGCGGTTGCCGCGGCCAGACCCACCGCATCCAGCACAGCGCCGCCGCCGATCGCGATCACATAGGAATGCCGGTCAATCCCGTGCTGATGGATCGCATCCTGGATCCCCTCGATCCAGGTCAGTTCGGTCTTGATCTTCTCACCCCCCGGTACGGTCTGGATCGGAGCCGCAAGTCGGATCCGGCTGGAGTGTGCAGCGATGTAAGTCTCGATTTCGGTGGTCAGATCTGGTCGTGCCGCCAGCACGTTGTCGTCACAGTAGATCAGGCAGACGTGCTGCTTGTCAGCTTCGCGCCGGGCGAGCATGTCCGCCAACAGCGGGTTGCCTGGATCGAAGAGCCCTCGCGTGAACGCAACTGGAAATTCATAGGGAACGCTGAACCGCTGCCAGGCAACATCCGCCGTCACGGCGGTATCCCGTATGGTCGACATCGTCTCCTCCCCGGCCAATCCGCGTGGGACCGGCATCATTTCTTTGACCGCAGAATAGACTCGGGTAAACGGATCGTAAATGCAGGATGCAATTGTGGGGAGAGCGGCCATGCGCGTTCTGAACGGTATCGTCTGTGTGATCCTGATTGTGTTCGCAGCGGTGCAGTACAATGACCCAGACTTCGGTTTCTGGGGGCCGGTCTACGGGATCGGTGCGCTCTGGACAGGGTTCGCGGCGCTCTCACCCGGGACGATCCAGTGGACACCGGCGCGCGTCACGCTGGGCCTTTGTGCGGCCGCGGCGCTCTACGGGGTTGTCCACTTCTATCCGACCACCGATCGCTGGTGGGCGCAGGAGGTATGGTGGGAAACCGAGACCGCGCGTGAGGGCATGGGCATGATGATCGTCCTCGTGGCCTTGCTGATCGCCATGGTGGTCTGTATGCGCCGGGCATGACGTCTGACAATCACGACACACCCGATCTCGACGACCATGATCCGCTGGCCGCGGCCTACAATCGCGGCCTTGATCTCGAGAAATCCGGAGATGTGACCGGGGCAGCGGCGGCCTATGCCGAGGTGTTGGCGCTTGACCCTGCGGATCACGGCGGCGTCAGCGTACGCCTGGCGGCGATGGGCCTGGCGACCGCGCCGGAAAAAGCGCCGGATGCCTATGTTGCAACGCTGTTCGATCAATGCGCCGCCGAGTTTGACGATATCCTTGTCGACCAGCTTGGATACGCTGTGCCGATGCTGGTGCGTCAACGGTTGGGCGAAATCGCGCCCGGTCCCTATCGGCGCATGCTCGATCTTGGCTGCGGCACGGGGTTAGCCGGAGTGGCGCTCAGCGATCTGGCGACCGAGGTGACGGGGATCGATCTTGCCGAGGGCATGGTCGCCGAAGCCGATGAGCGCGGCGTCTATGATCATCTCTATATCGGCGAAGCGGTTGCCTTCATGGAGGAAGCCGAGGATGTGCCGTGGGATCTCCTGACCGCGACTGATGTGCTGCCCTATATCGGCGATCTTGCGGCGTTTCAGGCTGGTCTGACGCGGTGCGTTTCTGTGGGCGGAGTTGCGGCGCTTTCATGCGAGACGCTGCCTGTCGACCAGTTCTCGGGCGCCGGGTACACGGTGGGTCCCCGCCACAGGTTCGCACATGCGCCGGAGTATCTGCGCCAGATGCTAAACGGGGCCGGGTTTGCGATCCTGGAGATGGAGCCGATCACCGTCCGGGCCGAGGATGGCGTGCCGGTTCCCGGCCTCCTTGCCATCGCACGCCGTCAC
>JBCBOR010000049.1:0-33405 GCA_039821125.1 Pseudomonadota bacterium | reverse complement strand
CACGAACAGTGCTATGTCGAGCGGCAGGGAAAGCTCGTGCGCACGGATGTCCAGTTCAAGGACGAAGCGCACCTGATGCGCGTCATCAACAAGATTGTCAGCGCCGTCGGGCGACGGGTCGATGAAAGCCAGCCATGGGTCGACGCGCGTCTTGCGGATGGCAGCCGTGTCAACGCGCTCGTGCCGCCCTGTGCGGTTGATGGGCCGCTCCTGTCGATTCGTAAGTTCTCGAAGATCCCGTTCACGGTTGACAAGCTGATCCAGAGCGGCGCGTTCTCGGAGGAGATCGCGCTCTATCTGCACGCAGCCGTCTGTTGCAAGTTGAACGTCCTGGTCTCGGGCGGTACCGGCTCGGGGAAAACCACCACGCTCAATGCTCTGTCGAGCTTCATCCCGGACGACAATCGTATCGTCACTATCGAGGATACGGCGGAACTTCAGCTTCAGCAGGACCATGTCGGTCGTATGGAAAGCCGCCCTGCGAATATTGAAGGCACAGGCGCCATCACGCAGCGCGATCTTCTGAAGAACGCGCTCAGGATGCGGCCTGACCGGATCATCGTCGGGGAGACCCGCGGTGAAGAAGTCATCGACATGCTGCAGGCCATGAACACGGGTCACGAAGGTTCGATGACCACGCTGCACGCCAACAGTTGCCGGGATGCGCTGTCGCGCCTTGAGAACATGGTCGGGATGTCCGGCGTTGATGTGACCCCGTCAGCGCTGAATACGATGATCGCCTCGGCCATCAATCTCATCGTTCAGGTGAGCCGCATGACTGACGGGAAACGGCGTATGACCTCGGTGCAGGAGGTGGTCGGTATTGAAGGCGAAGTGATCACCATGCAGGAAGTGTTCAAGTTTGAACGCTACGGTACGGAAAGCTCGGGCAAGATTCACGGCCGCTATGTTGCCACGGGGATTCGGTCGCGATTCGCGGACCGCTTTGCGCAGTGGGGGTACGAACTGCCGGCCAGCATCTTCCGCCCGGACATTTGATGTTCTGGCGCTGAGAACGGGAAAGAGTATCTGCCATGCTGTTCCAACCGATCATATACGGTCTGATCTTCATCAGCGTCCTGGTGATCGTCGAGGGTCTGTATCTGATCGTCTTCGGCAAGACGCTAAAGCGTGAAAAGCGGGTCAACCGCCGTCTCGCACTGCTGCAGGAGGGGCGGGACACAGAAGAAGTTCTCTCGATCCTGCGCCAGGAGCGCGAGGGCGGTAGCAAGGTCCGCGGCATTCCGATCATTGGAATCCTGACCGAGCAGGCGCGCCATGCCAACATCGTGATCAGCCCACGGGCGCTGACGTTGACCCTGATCGTCATGATCGGGATTTCGTTCCTGCTCCTGGGAATCTTTACCTCTGCTGCAGTGCACATTCAGGCTGTTGTCGCGGTGATCATGGGTTATGCGACCCTCTATCTCTGGCTTCGGTCTAAGGCGAAGAAGCGGATTTACCTGTTCGAAGAGCAACTTCCGGACGCTCTCGACCTGATGGTCCGCTCGCTTCGCGTCGGTCACCCGATCAACGCCGCTGTGTCGATCGTGGCGCGTGAGATGCCCGACCCGATCGGTACGGAGTTCGGCCTGATCGCGGACGAAGCGACCTATGGTATGAATGTGAATGAAGCGCTAGACCGCATGGCGGCACGCGTTCCGGTGCCGGATCTCAGGTTCCTCGCAATCGCAGTGAACATTCAGGCGCAATCGGGCGGTAACCTTGCGGAGATCCTGGACGGTCTCTCAAAGGTGATCCGTTCCCGGTTCAAACTGTTCCGCAAGGTGAAGGCGATCACGGCCGAAGCACGCTGGTCAGGCTGGTTCCTGTCCGTGTTCCCGGTTGTGGCCCTGTTGCTCGTTCAGGTTGTGCAGCCCGACTACTATGATCGGGTTTCGGATCACCCGCTGTTTGTGCCTGGGGCGATCCTGACGTTCATTCTGCTGATCGCGAACATCATCTTCATGCGTATTCTCGTCGACATCAAAGTGTAGGGTTCAACGTCGATGATCCTCATGTTCATTGCGCAGGCCACCGAGGCCGCTGAAACCGCTGGCGGCGCCGCAAGTCTGTTCCAGCAACTCTGGGTCTCGCTTCAGGATTCGTACGGTCCGGCAGGCCCGTTCTATGCGATGGCTGCACTGGGCATGGTAATCGCCCTGATCGCAACGCCATTTGCTCTGAAGCGCAAGAAAGACCCGTTTGAGCGGTTTTCGTTCCGGGATGAGCGTCTGGATGACGATCTGGTCAAACTCCGTACCAATACCGACGACGGTAACCTGCGGGGCCTTGCGCCTATCCTTGAGCCCACCAACAAGGATGAAGCGAGCGAAACGCGTCGACACTTAAAAGCCGCCGGCTACAAGGGTGCCTCTGCTATCCGCACGTACTACTTTGCGCGCGCGATCCTTGGTATCGGCTTCCTGTTGTTCGGCATTGTCACGACCTTGCTGATCCCGAGCGAGCCGGATGTCGTGTTCGCCATGGCGATCTCTGCGGTTCTTGGTCTCGCTGGATACTTCCTTCCGGCCTACTGGATCAAACGCCAGATCGCTGCGCGGCGTGAGGCGATCCAGAACGCTTTTCCCGATGCAATGGACATGATGCTTGTTTGTATCGAGGGTGGCCAATCTCTCGATCAAGCGATGGCCCGGGTCGGTGAGGAACTGCAGAGCGCTGACACCCCGCTGTCCGAAGAGTTGCAGATCGTAAGCCATGAATTCCGCGCCGGTAAGGATCGCGCAACTGTGCTGCGTGATCTCGCTGACAGATGTTCGGTCAATGACATTTCCAGTTTTGTGACCGTGCTGATCCAGTCCTCTGCTTTCGGTACATCGATCAGCGCCGCATTGCGGGTATATGCGGCTGAGATGCGTGACAAACGCCTGATGCGAGCTGAGGAGAAGGCGAACGTTCTGCCGACGAAACTCACGCTCGGCACGATGGCCTTCACTGTGCCGCCGCTGATCCTGATCCTTGTCGGTCCGTCCTTCATCCAGATCATCCGGTCACTCGCCGGGATCGGTGCTGGCGGCTAGGGTCGATGCGCCGGGCCGCCAAGATGATGGTTGCCGTGCTGGTTCTGATGCAGATGACCGCCTGCAATCTGAAAGCTCCCCTCGCATTTCTCGAGCCGCAATCTTTGGCACCCGAGCAGCCCGCGGCAACGGGGACGCATCTTGATCGTGGGCGCACACTTCTGAAGCGCGGTGACTATGAAAGCGCTCAGGATGCGTTCATTCGCTCGCTCAGAACCGAAGGTCAAACCGCTGCGGCCTTGTCAGGTGCGGGGGTTGCTGCGGAAAAACAGGGCGTGTTGAACGAAGCGCGCCGCTACTTCGATCTCGCGGTTGCAGCGCAGCCTAATTCGGTCATTGCACACAACAATCTTGGCGCCGTCCTCTACAAGATGGGCAACTACTTCCTGGCAAAGCAGGCGTTCCAGTCCGCTTTCGCCCTATCAAGCGGTGAAAACGCGGTTGCGGCGCGCAATCTGGCGATCACACAACAGGCGATCCGGCGCGAGTACAGCCAGTTGGCAAACGAGACCGCAGACCCGGCAACATTGCAAAGACTTGGGTCGGGCGAGTACACATTACGTGAGACCACTGAGAAGAAGACGCAGAAGTCTGACGGTTGATCGGAGGGGCACATGTCGAGAAGATTACATGCAGTGGCGGCGCTGGCACTTGTCGCAGCAATTGCCGGGTGCACGCAGACGATTGAAGAACGTGAAAAGTCGATCCCCAAAAGCGTGATCGATGCGGCTGAGTTGACCGATCTCTTGCTGACTGCCGGTGACCCGGAAGAAGCGGTTAGCTATTTCCAGTCTGCCTTGGCGAACGAACCGGACCGAGCAGATTTCCGCCGTGGTCTTGCGGTCTCTCTGGCGCGCGCCAAGCGATACCCGGAATCTGCCCGCGTGTATCAGGAGATGATCGCGCTCAGTCAGGCGGAACCGGCGGACAATCTTGAATATGCCTTGGTGTCTGCACGGCTCGACAAGTGGACTGATGCCGAGTCACTCATTGCGCAACTGCCAACCGGTTTCAACTCGGCCCGACGCCATATGGCCGAAGGTATGCTGGCCGACCACAAGAAGAATTGGGCGGAGGCTGACGCCGCTTACGCGCGGGCCGAGAACCTGACGACGAACCCCGCCAACATACTGAACAACTGGGGTGTTTCACTCATGTCGCGGGGGGATTTCCCAGCGGCGGCCTCGACATTCGAGCGTGCGCTCTCATTCAACTCGCGGCTGTTCAATGCCAAGAACAACCTGGCCATTGCCAGAGGCTTGCAGGGCAATTTCCAGCTTCCTGTGGTGCCCATGACCGAGACCGAGAAGGCGATCATCCTCAACAATCTTGGTCTCATCGCGATGCGCAAAAATGAACGGCGGATCGCCAAAGGCCTGTTCGCGGCAGCCGTCGACATTCACCCACAACACTATCGCGAAGCCGCCGACCGACTGGCCGCTCTCGAATCCGTCGTCGAGAACTGATCGTATGTTGGAAACACCTGCGCTTTGGGTCGCGCTGGCAGCGATGCTGCCGCTCATGGCGGTCATGGCGTGGTCGGATCTGAAGGTACTGAAGATCCCCAACTGGCTGGTTCTGGCTGTTTTGGCTGTCTTTCTCGTGTGTGGTTTGTGGGGTCTGCCGCTGGAGACTTTCGGGTGGCGGCTCGCGCAAGGCGCGATCGTGCTGGTCATCGGGTTTTTGATCTTCGCGGCCGGTGGCATTGGCGGCGGAGATGCAAAGATGGCCGCAGCGCTCGCACCGTTCGTCGTGCCGGTCGAGGTTCTGCCGTTTCTCGCGCTCTATGCCGTCATGACACTGTTCCTGATGGCAATTCTGCGCATCGTTCAACACTTTGCGCGGCATGAGACAACCGGCTGGATGGCTGTCGATCAGCTACACAAACCACCGCGGGAGCGCGTGTTTCCCATGGGTCTGATCTTTGCGATGACAGTTGTCCTCTACATGAGCGTCCACGTGGTCCAGTCGCTGATCTAGACCAGCCGCAGCGGCGCTGTGACCCTCTTGGTTTCGATGCGCCTAGCGTGAGATCCAGACCTGCCAGTCGGGACGTTCCAGATAGAGCGGCGGGTGGTCTGTGATAACGCTGGTCAGTCCATGGTCCCTGAACGGCTCGACCACCTCCGGATCGTTGATTGTGAAGACCCGCAGATCGAACCCGCGCGTGGTGACATCGGTCAGCAGGCTCTGACGAAGAAAACGCCAATTCATATGCATCGCGGCTGCGTTCAGCTCGCAGAGATCGCGGTGCCAAGTATCGGGTGGATCATTGTAGAGAACGGCGACCGGCGCGCTAGGCATTGCCGTGCGAAAAGCAGCCAGTTCCGGAAGCACAAAACTGGAGGTGATGATCCTCTCATCCGTCCAGTCCAGACTGGCCAGCACAGGAGCCACGGCCGCTGCGAGCGCACCGGTTTCTCCATCATGTGGCTTCAGCTCGAGATTGGCATAGAGACCAAGGGCTTCGATCTCCTGAAGCGCTGCCTCGAGCGTCGGCAGAGGCTCACCTGTGAAATCCGGGTGTTTCCAACTGCCAGCGTCTATTCCGGAGAGGTCGTACACGCTTAGCTCGGACAGTGGCCCCGTCCAGTCACTGCATCTGTTCAAAGTCGCATCGTGAATAACAACGGGGGTGCCGTCGCCGAGCAGTGAGACATCGAATTCGATCCATCGTGTGCCTTGTTCAGCGGCCAGTCGGAAGGCTGCCAGCGTGTTCTCCGGGGCAAACTCGCTCGCGCCACGATGTGCAATCACGAGGCCCGGATCGGTGCAATTCGGTTTTCCGGACATTTCGCTCTCCATCACATCCGCTGGCTTTGTGCCACGCAATTTTCAGTGTTGCGAGCGTTGATACGCCGCGCATGACTTGCGCTCGCCACTGCGATTGTGCGAACCCTCTCGGGTAGTCCCGGATCAACAACGGAGCCATCGCGCCTTGAAGCGCCACCTTGTTTTCACGGTCCTTTTGGCGGCGATCGCATTCGTCTGTTACGAACTCGGGCAGAGGGGTGCACGCGCCTATGAGCGCATGCTGGTCAGCCGCGTAACGGATGGTCTCGACGTTCTGGAATTGACCTGGGCGAAACTCAGCGCCGATGGACTAAAGCTGGAATTGCGCGGCCACGCTCCC
The DNA here is from genome assembly GCA_039821125.1 of Pseudomonadota bacterium. Lineage (GTDB taxonomy): Bacteria > Pseudomonadota > Alphaproteobacteria > Rhodobacterales > Rhodobacteraceae > Thermohalobaculum. The sequence goes on along the minus strand of JBCBOR010000049.1, from coordinate 27,231 downwards.
GATCCGTTTGCGCGTGATCTGGCGTTGGAATCGGCGCGTGCGACGGCTCCGATGGCGAGCATCACCGACTACAGTAGTGTCACACTTGCAGCGCCGCCAAGCCGTGATCCCATTCGGGTCGAGCTTTACCGGGATGCTCGTGGGATCACCATGACCGGCCAGCTCTCGAGCCGGGAGATGCGGCAACGTCTGAGCGAATCGATCGCCCGGGACGGCCCCGATGTCCCGGCCTTCGATCTGACTGGCATTCAGGCAAAGTCACCTCCGAGAACTTGGGGTCCGGAGATCGAGGTCGCGAGCCTTGCCGCGAGCCGTCTTCCAAACGCTTTTGTTGTGATGCAGCCGGGAGAAGTCACGATCGAGGGTCAGGTCTCGACAGTCGAGGAACGCGACGCGTTGACCAGCGAACTGCTCCTACGCGCGTTGGATCGCGTAACCCTGATCCTGCGGATCGGTATCCCGGACGAGGTCATCGCACCGTTTGCGTTCTCGGTCTACAAGGATGCGGGGGGCGGCATTCGGGTAGAGCGCTGCGCTGCGCGCGATGTGACCGAACAATCGGCGATCCTCGGCGCGTTGACGCGGGTTGGTGCGGAATCGCCCGAGCAGGCCTGCCCGGTTGGGCTTGGTGGTCCGCGGGGAGCCTGGCCGGACGCGGTCGTTGCTGGCCTCACCGCGTTGCATCACCTGCCCGCGGGGCGTTTCGACATCGAGTACACGCACGCCCGTCTTCGTGGATACGCGCCGACGACACCCAAAGCGTTCGACCGTGTCCGCACGGGCTTTCTTGAGAGTTTGCCCGCTGCCTATCAAGGGGCTGCCGCGTTGCACTCGGATGATGTGGCAACCCGAACCTCGATTGCGCGCGAGCAGTACTGGATGCAACTGACCCGCCACGATCACAAGCTTACGCTTTCCGGACAGGTTCACGATCTTGCTGCCAAGGTTGCGCTGGAGACCTATGCGCTGGCGTTGTTCGGGGTTGGTCGATCAAACTCCGCGCTGACCGTATCGGGCGCGCCGCCACCACGGGGATGGCAAAGTGCGGCGGCGCACGCCATCGGCACGCTGGCGCGGTATCCATCGGGCGAGGTTCGACTGGCAGGCTACCGTATCACGATGGATCTGACCGCCGCGGAACCCGCGGAGGCCCGCGTCGTGCAGACAGAGGCAGAAGACGCCGTTTCTGGTTTCGAGATCGAGACGCGGGTGACTGTTGGGCTGCCATCTGTTCTGGCTGGCATCCCTCTTCCAGGGCCACGCTGCACCGCAGCCTTGCGCGAGATCATCGAACGATCTCCGATTGATTTCGATGCTGGAAGCGCTGTGATTTCAGACAGCAGCAACGCCGTGCTGAATGAACTCGCGGACTGTCTGCGGCGGTGCGTCTCGACCTCTGTCGAGATCGCAGGGCATACCGATGCGCGTGGATCGACCGAATTGAACGCCCGTCTGAGCAAAGCGAGGGCAGAGGCGGTTCTGGAGGCACTCGCTGAACGCGGTGTTTCCCGGGATGGCTTGGTCGCGCGTGGCTTTGGCGAGAGCAAGCCGATTGCCGACAACCAGACTGATGCAGGACGCGCCCGGAACCGTCGGATCGAATTCAATGCGACCGATGCGATGTCTCCAGCGGTCGCAGCGCATGGCGATCAGAGCAGCCCAAGCGAAAGCCGCGAGAACTGACCCATGTTGACCGGAGCGCAACTCGCAACTGCAATCTCTGCCGTCCTGATCGGTGCGGTGGCTGTCGGGTGGATCCTGCATTGGTTGTGGGTGCGGTTGTCGAATGCGGCGATCACGGACACCGCGCGCATCACCGAAATGATCAACCGTCTGCACGAGGCCGACCGTGCCCGTGAGGCCGCAGAGGATGCGCGGGAGCTTGCTGAGAACCTTTTGGCCTCGCGAGAGGCCGAGATGGAAAACCGTATGGCGGCGATGCAGGCGCGTCTCGATGGGGCCATCGAAGGGCGCGAAGCGGACCTGGCCCGTGAGTTGCGCGAGGCGAAGGCGGATGCAGAGGCCTCGATGGACGGCCTGCGCTCGGCGCGCTCGCGGATCATGGAACTTGAGGGTGAAATCGAGCGACTGAGCGGATGACATTGGCCGCTGGCCTGCACCGCTCCCTGGCTGATGTCTCGCTCGCGACGCGGCTGTACTTTGCCCACCCACCCCGCGGTGCAGGCCAGCGAGCGATACATCTTTGGGCTAGGTCGCAGACTTGTTCTTCCAGCGATCTGCTGCTTCGGTATCCGTCTCGCGGGCGTCAACCCAGCGGCCGCCAGTTGAACCGCTTTCCTTCTTCCAGAAGGGCGCTCGCGTCTTGAGATAGTCCATGAGGAACGCGGCGGCTTCGAAGGCAGCGTGGCGATGGCGAGATGCTGTCAGGACAAGAACGATGCGGTCCCCGGGCGAGAGCGGCCCATAGCGGTGGATGATCCTGATGCCTTGCAGAGGCCAACGGTCTTGAGCCTGGGCCGCGATCTCCTCCAGGGAGCGTTCGGTCATGCCCGGATAGTGCTCGAGCTCCATCGTATCGATGGCGCCATCCCCCGTCATTTCCCGCACAAGGCCGGTGAAGCTGACAACGGCACCCACGTTGCGATCCTCAGCCGTAAGGATATCGATCTCGGCGCCGATGTCGAAATCCTCTGTCTGGACGGAGACGGACATCAGCCGCCTGTCACCGGCGGAAAGAACGCAACTTCTTTCGCAGCCGAAATGTCGGTGTCGAGGTCTCCCATTTCCTGATCGATGGCGACCCGGATGGCGGAGAGGTCTGCGAACGCGGCTGCATGCGCTTCGGACTTTGCCGTGAGTTCCCGCAACAGATCCCGCGCTGTCGTGGCTGATGTCTCGATCTGTTCTGATCCTGCGCCGACGCGTTCCCGCAGCCAGGAGAAATACCGGATCTCCATCAGAGTGCTTCCCGTGTTTGGATATGTGCGATCGCCTGGCGCATGTAGCCGATGCCGCTGATCACCGTCAAAAGGGCTGCAACAGTCGTCAGCAAAAGGGTTGCGGCGAGCATGGCGGTGCCGAGCCATACAAAAAAGGCCTCCTGCGGAGCGACCAAGGTCACCAACCCGTCTTGTCCGAGCGGCCGGCTCCAAACCGCGCTGGCGTCATGGTCGATCCGGAGGGCCACCAAACCGACGCCGATTGCGACGAGTTGTACGGTGGTCTTCCATTTTGCGACAAGTGTGACGGGAAGCTTTATGGCGCCAAGATACTCGCGCACGCCGCTGATCAGCACTTCGCGTGTTGCGATGAGTGCCGCAGGCACGAACATAAGGTTCAGCAGAACTCTGGCGTCAGGGCCAAGTGCCTGCATGTAGCCGAGGACCAGTATCAGTCCAACGAGCACCATGACCTTGTCCGCAATGGGATCGAGCATCTTGCCGAGTTCGGAGACCTGATTGAAGCGCCGTGCAAGCCAACCGTCGAGAAAGTCAGTGACTGCCGCAATCAGAAAAAGAGCGATGGCGATGTTGTCGGCGATCGGGCGTTCGACGATCACGAACACCAGAGCGATAAAGGGGGCAGCCGCAAGTCTGCCGATGGTCAGGATGTTCGGAATGGTCCAGATCATGGGGTGTTCATGGCCGATCGGATCGCGCTGGGCAAGGGCCCGCTGCGCGCTCCCCGGCAAGATTGGTGCCGGTTGCGGCCCCCGGCCCGCCCACCCTCCCGCGCGCAGCGGCCCGGATAGGATCGATGTCCTCAGCGATCGCCATGGAAGAACGCATAGATCGTCTCTGCCATGGCGGCAGAAATGCCATCGGCTGATTTCAGATCGGCGAGCCCCGCGCGGCTGACGGCCTTGGCTGATCCGAAGTGGGCCAGCAGAGCGCGCTTTCGGCCGGGACCGATACCCGGGATTTCATCCAGCGGCGTGGCACCAACGGCCTTGGCGCGTTTTGCCCGGTGAGCCCCGATCGCGAATCTATGCGCCTCGTCCCGCATGCGCTGGACGAAGTAAAGGGCGGGTGACCGGAAGGGCAGAGCGAAGGCGCGCTGGTTGGGGGCATAGAACTCCTCCTTGCCTGCATCGCGATCGGTACCTTTTGCGACGCCAAACAGCGCGACGTCCTCGATGCCAAGCTCCGCCAGCACGTCGACCGATGCGGAGATCTGCCCTGCGCCGCCGTCGATCAAAACCAGATCAGGCCATAGGCCTTGGGTGCGGTCCGGGTCTTCCTTGAGCAGGCGGGCAAAGCGCCGGGTTAGTACCTCCTTCATCATGCCAAAGTCATCACCTGGCGTCAGGCTGTCGGATTTGATGTTGAACTTGCGGTACTGTGATTTCTCGAACCCCTCCGGTCCCGCAACAATCATCGCGCCGACAGCATGCGCACCTTGGATGTGGGAGTTATCGTAGACCTCGATCCGCTGAGGCGTGGTCTCGAGGTCAAACGCCTCTGCGAGGGCTGTCAGCAGCTTCGCCTGTGATGCTGATTCGGCCATCTTGCGCGCCAGACCTTCCCGCGCGTTCTGGTGGGCATGATCGATCAAGTCTCGCTTTTCACCGCGCTGCGGCATCGCGACAATAATGCGGCGACCGGCCACGGTCGAGAGTGCGTCCGCCAGAAGCGCGGCCCCGTCGATTGGTGTTGACAGCAGCACCATGCGTGCAGGGGGGCGATCTGCATAGAACTGGCCGAGGAAGGCCTCGAGGATCTCGCCATCCTCCATGTCCGCGGTCACGCGGGGGAAGTAAGCGCGGTTGCCCCAGTTCTGGTGAGAGCGGAAGAAAAACACTTGGACGCAGGCTTGCCCGCCTTCGCGATGCAGTGCGACGACGTCGGCCTCGGCGGTTACCTGCGGGTTTATGCCTTGGTGCCCCTGAATATGGGTCAGCGCGCGAATGCGGTCGCGGTAGATCGCGGCGCGTTCAAACTCCATGGCTTCGGACGCCTCTGCCATCTTTTCTGCGAGATCCGCCTGAACTTTCGTGGTCCGGCCTTCGAGAAATCGTGTGGCATCGTCGACAAGAGCGCCATACTCCTCCGGGCTGACGGCGTCGACACAAGGCGCGCAACATCGCTTGATCTGGTGCAACAGGCAGGGCCGGGTCCGATTTGCAAACACGCTGTCGGAGCAGGTGCGCAGCAGGAAGGCCTTCTGCATCTGATTGAGCGTTCGGTTCACGGCACCGGCCGATGCGAATGGCCCAAAGTACTTGCCCTTGTCTCGCCGAGCGCCGCGATGCTTGCGCATCAGCGGCCAGTCACCTGCCTCGATCAGAATATGTGGGAAAGACTTGTCATCGCGCAGCAGCACGTTGAACCGGGGTTTCAGTTGCTTGATCAGGTTGCTTTCGAGCAGCAGGGCCTCGGTCTCGGTTTCCGTTGTGATGAATTCCATCGACGCGGTCGCCTGGATCATGCGTGCGATCCGGTTCGTGTGGCCGCCATACTTGGTGTAGGAAGCGACCCGCTTGCGCAGGCTGCGGGCCTTGCCGACATAGAGCACCGAGGCGTCTGCTCCGATCATGCGGTACACCCCAGGCCGATCATCGAGAGTCGCGATGTAGCTCTTGATTACATCGGGGCCGGTTGGCGTCTCGTTTCGCTGATCTGTGCTGTCGGCTGTATCTACCATGCCGTCTCGGGCCTTTCGCAGATTCGATGGTCGGCTAGTCCAGATCCCCCTCTGATTTCAACCCAAAACATGTCCCCGAAAGGTGTGGATAACTCTGTCGGTAAAATGCGGTTCACTCGGATTTTTCGTTTTGACTCAATGACGTCAGTCAGTTTGGCGAAAAATTGAGCAGACCTGTAAGCCTTTGATTTCATGAAATAAAAAACATACATCTTTCAAGCCTCTGAAAAAATTAACAGATTCTTAACAGCGCCGTTGCGGACTGCCCATGGAGTGGACAACTCGACTGTCTCTCGCACGAAGACCCCGAAAATGAAGGTTAGTGCTCTAACCCTATGATATCCGGGGTCTCCCACGCCAGATGCTGTCCGCCGTCGATCGCCAACATCTGGCCGGTGAACGCCTTGTTGCCGATAATGAAGCGCATTGCATGCACGATGTCGTCGGGGTCAGACCCTCTGCGCAGGATACAGGCCGCACGTTGCCGGGCAAAGTGCTCGTCGGATTGCCTGATCGCTGGCAAGGTCGGTCCCGGTCCGATTGCCGCAACGCGGATCTCCGGGGCAAGTGCCTGCGCCGCGGCGCGCGTGAAGGCGTGGAGACCGGATTTCGCCGCGAAATAGGATGCGAACATTGGTGTCGGCTTCAGAACGCGTTGATCAATCAGGTTGATCACCACGGACTGGGCAATTGGCTCTCCCCTGGTATCGAGCTCGGCTTCTGGCGCCTGTTCGGCAAAGGCCTGTGTCAGGTGCACCGGCGCGCGCAAATTCGACTCGATAGACCTGTCCCAGCTCTGTCGGGTGATCGTACCGATCTCGTCATTCTCGAAAAGTGAGGCGTTGTTGATCAGCAGGCTGAGTGGCCCACCCAAGGCGTCGACCGCCGATGGAACGACAGCCGCGACCTCCGCCTCGAGCAAAAGGTCGGCCTGCACTGTTGCCGCGGCAGCGCCGAGCGCCCGGGCATCCGCTGCTGTGGCTTCCGCTTCGTCAGAAGACCCGCGATAGTGGATGGCGACATCCCAGCCAGATCCGGCGAGGTCCAGGGCCATCGCGCGACCGACGCGAATGGCAGAGCCAGTGATCAGAGCGCGGGGCCTGTCAGTCATTGTGCGGATCCTGTTCTCTGGTCGATGTCATCGCGAAGTCGGAGACATCATGAAAACGCAACATAGAGATACAGGATATAGAGTCCGAGGAAAACAGCGCCAGCGATGCGGCCCATGGGTTTGCACAGCAGCACAAAGGGCACGAGCAGTGCAGACGCGCCAACCATGATCCAGAGATCGCGGCTCAGGATCTCTGCGGGAACAGGCAGCGGTGCGACCATGGCGGCGACACCAATGATCGCAGTGATGTTAAAGATGTTCGAGCCGATGACATTGCCGATGGCCACGTCCGTCTGGCGGCGCATCGCCGCGACGACAGTCGTCGCGAGTTCGGGCAGCGAGGTGCCGATCGCCACCAGAGTCAATCCGATCACGGCTTCGCTCACACCGATGGACAACGCGATCCCGCGTGCCCCATCGATCAGGAAATCGGCCCCGATTGGCAGGCCAACAAGGCCCGCCAGCACCAGCAGTCCGATCTTCCACGGCGCCATGTTCGGGTCGACGTCCTCCAGATCCTCGAGATCTTCATCGATGTCCTGCCCAGCTGCACGGGCCTTCAGTCCTTCGCGCAGGGAATCCCAGATCATCCCACATGTGATGACGAAGAGCAGCAATCCGCCCAAGAAGGCGAATCCGTTCAGAACGGCGAGCAGCGTGAAGACAACGGTCGCACCGATCATGAAGAACAGATTGCGGTGCGCCTCGGTACCGCAGGCCGCCAGCGGGGCCATGATCGCGGGAACGCCGAGCACAAGAAGCACGTTTGCAATGTTTGAGCCAACGACGTTGCCAAGCGCAATGCCCGACGCCCCTTCCAGCGCGGCCTCGACCGAGATCAGCAGCTCCGGGGCCGAGGTCCCGAAGGCGATCACCGTGGCGCTGATGATAATCGCCGGAATCTCGAACCGAAGACTCATAGCGACCGCACCGCGGACCAATGCATCTCCGGCACCAACCAGAAGCGCAAGTCCGAAGATCAGATAGAAGAGATCCATCGTGCGGTCGCTATCCCTGATGATTGCGCGAGAGGCCCGAGATCATGCTGAGGTGCACGATGGACGCTAGCTAGGAACGATCGGCGCAGTCACAAGACTGGCCGGCGGGCAGGTAGATGCCGCAAGTTTCACATTTGGTCGAGGACAGTGTCTTGGATGATCCGGGCTTCGCCTCTGTTTTCCCGCCCCGGTTGCCGCTTTTCCCGCGGAGCATGACGACAAGCGCGCCAAGTGCCGCGAGGATCAGGGCAATCTTGACCAGCATCTTGTTCCTTTCCCCGGCACGCTCTTCCCCGCCGGGAACCTAGTGTCCGAGGCGCGCGGTGGCAATCCATCTCGCACGCACTGGTTCATGCATTTCCGGTTTGTGGCTGCCCAGCGCGAAGAGGGTGCTTCAACACTCGAGAACCGGCGGGCACTGGCGGCGACTCCGGATCTGTGCCATTTTCCCCGCGCCGGGTAGCGATTGTGCGCGTTCGGTTCAGCCGTGCTTGGGGTAAGCGACCGGTTCCATGGACAATGAAACGGAACTCAAGGCAAAACTTGCGACGCTTCGGAGCGAACACCGTGAGCTTGATTCAGAAATCGAGCTTCTGGAGACCGAACAGCGGACGGATCAACTGACCATTCGTCGCCTGAAAAAGCGCAAGTTGATGCTGAAAGACCAGATCGGTCGGATCGAAGATCAACTCTACCCCGATATCATCGCGTGATCGGCGATCGGTTGCACTTTGTGCAGCCTTGTGCACCGACCGCTACTGGGTATAGTGCGCGCTTTCCGCGGGATGGATGGGCGTTATGTCGGAGCCTTTGGTCGGGATCGTGATGGGTAGCCAATCGGACTGGCCCACCATGAAGTGGTCAGCCGACGTGCTGGACGAGTTGCAGGTACCCTATGAGGTGCGCATTCTCTCGGCCCATCGAACGCCGGACCGTATGTTTGCCTATGCCGAAGCTGCGGCGGGCCGGGGCCTTCGGGCCATCGTTGCAGGGGCCGGCGGTGCCGCGCACCTGCCCGGGATGCTTGCCGCAAAGACCCGGGTGCCCATCATGGGCGTACCCGTTCGGGGCTGGGCCCTTGATGGGCAGGACAGTCTCTATTCGATTGTGCAGATGCCGAAAGGAATCCCGGTGGCAACCTTTGCCATTGGTGAGGCCGGCGCAATGAATGCTGCCCTCTCGGCTGCCGCGCAGATTGCAACGACCGATCTGGATCTGGCGGTGCGCCTCGACGCATGGCGCGCGGCCCGCACTGCCGCTGTCGCCGAGGAGCCGGACCGTGACTAAGCCTCTGCCTCCGGGCGGCACGATTGGGATTTTGGGGGGTGGGCAACTCGGACGGATGCTCTCAGTCGCGGCATCGCGGCTTGGTCTGAGGTGCCACATTTTTGAGCCGGGTGCAGCCCCGCCCGCCGGTGATGTGGCCGCGGTGACGACCACTGCTGGCTATGATGATCACGAGGCGCTGGCGGCTTTTGCCCGATCTGTCGATGTCGTGACCTATGAGTTCGAGAACGTCCCTGCGGCAGCACTCGATCTGATCGAGGGGCAGGTCGAGATCAGGCCCGGGCGGCGTGCCCTTGCCGTCAGTCAGGATCGCGCAACAGAAAAGGACTTCATGGCCGATTTGGGTATCGGGGTTGCGTCGTGGTCGCGTGTTGATGATCTCGAGGGGCTCCACGCCGCCCTTGCCTCTGTTGGCACACCGTCGATTTTGAAGACCCGGACGCTTGGCTATGACGGCAAAGGGCAGGTTCGGATCACCGATCCGGCTCAGGCGGAAGATGCCATGGCCTCGGTCAACGGCGCGGCCTGCGTGTTGGAGGGCTTTGTCGACTTCAGCAAAGAGGTTTCGGTCATTGTCGCGCGCGGTGCCGATGGCCAGGTCATCTGCTTTGATCCCGGCGAAAACGTCCATCGGGATGGCATTCTCCACACCACCACGGTACCCGCCACAGTCCCGCCGAGCCTCAGGATGGATGCGGTGCTGCTGGCAGGCAAGATTGTGAACGCGCTCGACTATATCGGAGTGATGGGGGTTGAGATGTTCGTCACGCCGAGTGGTCTTTTGGTTAACGAGATCGCCCCCAGGGTTCACAACTCGGGTCATTGGACCATCGAGGGCTGTGTGATCGACCAGTTCCAACAGCATATCCGGGCGGTTGCGGGATGGCCGCTGGGCGACGGCACGCGGCACTCAGACGCGGTGATGACCAATCTGATCGGTGCCGACGCTGATGAATGGCAGGCTTTGGCGAAAGACGGAGGGCTGCATCTCTACGGCAAGGCCGAGAGCCGACCGGGCCGCAAGATGGGACACGTCACCAGGCTTTCAGCGCGCAGCTGATGTTTGCGGCTCTCTACACCTTTGGCATTTTTCGCGAACGTGCCGAGTCGGAGGTCAACGCCGAGTTTCATCGTCGGAACGATCCCATTCTGGCCTCGGTCGCCCAAGCCGACGGCTTTGTGGCGCGCGCGGGCTATGACGACGAGGATGGCGACCCGCCTGAATGGGGGCCGCAGGTCTGGCCGCGCTGGTATGTCGAGCTTGGCGATGGCTGGTCGCCCGCAACCCTGTCGGTCTGGGAAGATCTGGAGGCAATCGCCGCCTATGCCTACTCAGGTTTCCATGGCGAGGCCGTGCGCATGGGACGTCAGTGGTTCGTTGACGGTCCATGGCCGCCATTCGTGATCTGGTGGATCGCAGACGGCACACGGCCGGATTGGGTCGAGGGTGTGAAACGGTTCCATGACCTCGCCGACAACGGCCCACAAGCCACGGCCTTCGACCTCAAGGCACCTTTTGATCGAGACGGTGTCCGGATGGACCTCGACACATCGAAGATCGCGCAGCGCCGAAGCGTCAACGCATCGCGGGGGCTTTGATCAGGCCAAGCATCTGCTTCGGCGCCCACAGCGCTGCCCGCGCCAGAGGATTGTCGCGCAACTGTGCCTTGGTCTTTTCGAACTGCATGACATTCTCGATCCGCCGGTCGAGGAAGTTCCAGGTCGATGTGTAGTTGGGATCCTGATCGCCCAGCCAGTACAGGACCGTAGCTGAATAGACCGAACTCAAGATTGCGCGTTTGGTGTACCAGTTATAGTCCGTCGCCGTATCGCCGCACTGGGTCCAGATGAGATCAGCGGTCTCCCACATCAGCCGCGCACCTTCTGGCGTGTAGATTGGCAGGGCGAACAGCGCAGCGCCCCGACGGACAGGTTCGCGGTGGGGGCCGACAAGCTCGATCCGGCGCCGCACACAATGGGTGACGCGATCCCGGATTCTCATCGCACCAAGATCTTCTGCCTTCAGATCCTCTGTCAGCCGCTGATCCATCAATCGATGAAAAGCGATCGCCATGTCCACGCCGCCTCTTGGAAAGGCAAGCCGGGCCAGTCCGGCATCGACATCGCTGTCCGCGATTGCTTGCGTCAGGCTGATCCTCGACCACCCGTCGAACGCGACGTGAGGCAGCGCAGCCTCGATCAATGCCGTGCGAGCTTCGGTAAGATGGTCATCTTCGGTCTTTGCAGTTGTTGCAAACATCGGATTTTCCCTTGGCCAAGGCACTGGACAGCATGTGGTTGCATGGGTATATAGCGCTCTCTCCGAAATCCTGTAATCACGGAAAGGTGGTGACGTAGGTGCAGGTACTGGTTCGTGACAATAATGTCGATCAGGCGCTTCGGGCCCTGAAAAAGAAGATGCAGCGTGAAGGCATTTTCCGCGAAATGAAGCTGAGGCAGCATTATGAAAAGCCCTCGGTGAAACGCGCGCGGGAAAAAGCCGAGGCGATCCGCCGGGCGCGTAAGCTGGCGCGGAAAAAAGCGCAACGCGAAGGGCTTCTCTGACTCTCACCCGATAGCGATCCGGTCGTCAGGACCAGGACGCCCAGCGTTCGACCCCCCGGAGCCGAGGCTGCGGGGGTTTCTTGTGTACTGAGGTCAAATAAGAGCGACGGTATCATGACCACGCTGGACACAGCACGCACACCCGCCGGATTGCGTCTATACGCGATCGGCGACGTGCACGGGTGTCTGACAGCGCTGCAGGATGTCCATGCAGCGATTGCTGCTGATCTCGACAGCAATCCTGTCGATGATTGGCGCATCATCCATGTCGGCGACTATGTCGACCGCGGCGAGGACAATCGCGGCGTCATCCAATATCTCACACGCTGTGTCGAAGAAGATCCGAGGATGCACTTCATCATGGGAAACCATGACGAGATGTTCCTGGCCGGAATTAACGGTGATCCGCATCTGTCCCGCGTGTGGCTCGCCAATGGCGGTGAGGAGACCCTGGCTGGGTACAGGGTCGGCGTCGATGTCTTTGCAGATCGTTTTCGCGATCGGGTGCCAACGCTGCCCGAAGTGCCGGAGAGCCATGTCGCTTTTCTGCGCGGGCTCGATCTTCTGGTTCAGTATGGCGACTATGCGTTCGTCCACGCCGGGATAGAACCGGACGTGCCGCTTTCGGCGCAGACCCGAGAATCGCTCTTGTGGATGCGGGAGCCGTTCCTGGGAAGTGATCAGGAGTTCGAGGCCGTGATCGTACATGGCCACACACCGAGGCGGGATGTCGAGGTGCGTCGAAACCGGATCGGGATCGACACAGGCGCCGTGTTTGGCAACCGGCTCAGTTGTATCGTTCTGGAAGGCGATCAGAAAAGCAAGTTGATCGGTCAATGGCGTGAACCGCTACGAGTGTCCTAGCCTGATCCTGGCGGTCTCAGTCCAAAATGAGATCCGGCGCTCCCAGCAGTTCCAGATCTGGCGTGATGCCCAGACCCGGACCCTCGGGCGGAAGAATCGACCCATGATCGCGGACCGGACAATCCGGTGCGAGGCGTGGAGCAACATATCCCGACAGGTCGCACGTGTTCAGAAGCTGCTTGGGCGACGTCGATGATGCAAGGTGCAGCAGAGCCGCTGTTGTGATGTCGCCGCCCCAAGTGTCCTCGACACACATCTTCGCGCCAAGATGGTAGCAGAGATCGCGCGCTCGACGGGTTGCTGACAACCCGCCAAACTTCGAGAGCTTCAACGCCACCGCATCCATGCAGCCCTTCTCATGCGCCTCGAGCAGGGATGGCGTATCATGCGCGACCTCATCCAATTTCATCGGATGACCGCTTGCGGACTTTACGCGTGCGCAGTCATCAATCGTTGGACATGGCTGCTCGATCATGATGTCGAGATGGACGACGGCCCGGGCCACTCGGCTTGCATCCAGCGAGGTCGCACCGCAGTTCCAATCGCCATAGACCAAGGGGCCGGGACCGACCGCTTCGCGAACCTTGATCAGGCGCTCGACGTCGGTGGACCAATCGCCCGAAGCCCCGAGTTTTGCCTGAAACTGGGTAATCCCTGTTGCCTGTGCATCGCGCGCTATGCGCGCCATCTCATCCGGATCGATGCAGGTGATTGAGTGGTAAAGAGGCAAACGCTCGTTCTGACGCCCGCCGAGCAAGGCGAAGAGCGGCAAGCCTGCAGCCTTCCCTGTGATGTCCCACAATGCGATGTCCAGAGCCGACTTCGCATAGACATGCCCATGCAAATAGGCATCCGCACGCGCCATCAAGGCCTCTGCCCCCAACGGATCGCCCCCAAGAACAACGGGGGCGAGATCCGTCAGCGCCGGTCCCACACCCCGCGCATAGGCTGGCAGATAATGCGGGATGGGGCAGACCTCCCCCCAGCCGACAATGCCCTCGTCTGTGTCAACGCGCAGAACAACCGTCTCGACTGTCGCGCAGGCCTTGCCGTCGGCCATGTAGTACGTCTCGTGGCTGGTCAGCGGTACATGCCAGAGGGAAAGCCTAGTGATCTTCATCATGAACTCGCCAGTTGCGCGCGCATGCTATCCACGCCGCCCAAGACCCAAATCTCTGCCAGACGGTTCTTGCGCATTTCGAAAAGCCGCGGCCTGAGTTCCCTGGCAGATCAATGACAGGATATCGCAGCGATAGTCCGCCAATGCAGATCGGACCATGCGCAGGTAGCTGAGGGAGCCTTCGATCCTGGGCTTATCGTGACCGAGTGAGCCCCGGAACACGAGGTCGCGGTGCAGGATGTCGGGGACCATCTGCTCCTCACCGCACTCCCGAAGCTCAGTGCAAAACCGCCGGACGAGTGTCTCGATGGTGTTGGTCATGCGGAAGCCCCGTAGACTGCGACCGGTGCACCAAGGCTTTCGTTATCCGGAACGACGCCCAGGCCCGAAGCGTCAGGGGCATAAAGCTTGCCGTCTTCAGCCCACGCCCCGCCAATGCCGGTCGAGCGAGTGTTGTAGGCCATCAGATCCGTCGAATTGACGAGGAACTCGCTCGGTGTCGACGCTGCGAAATGAGCGACGGCGGCCGTTGTGATCTCGCCGCCCCAGGTGTCTTCGGCAACCACGGGGATACGATTTTCGATCAGGAAATCCCGGACCCGGCGCGCCTTGGACAGCCCGCCAAGGTTCGAGATCTTGAGGCAGCAGATCTCGGCCCCACGGTCGTGCACGATGCGCTGAGCCGCGGCGAGGCCGGTGATGCATTCGTCCAGCTTCATTGGTTGCTGTGCGACGCGGCGGACCTGTTGGCATTCGTCATAGGTCCGGCAGGGCTGCTCGAGAATGAAATCCAGTTCCTGCGTTGCCCGAGCGACCCGGATTGCCTCATCAACACGCCAGCCCTGGTTCGCATCGGCCATCGCCTTTTCGCCGGGCTTCAGCAACGGGATCGTCGATCGAATTCTCTCGATGTCGCTGGCCCAGTCGCCACCGACCTTGATCTGGAACTGCCGATAGCCCTGAGCGCGATAACGCTCCATCTCTGCGACGGTCTCGTCAGTCTTCCTCTGTGGCGCGACCCGATACATCGGAGCGCCGTTGGTCAGCTTCCCGCCAAGGAGCATCCAAACCGGCTGCTCGCAAGCCTGCCCCAGAATGTCCCAGCATGCAGCATCGAAGGGTGCCTTTGCATACCCATGGCCTTGCACCGCATGGTCGAGAATACGCTCGATCTGGGCGACTTGCCGGGGGTCCTCGCCAAGCAGCGCCGGGGCCGCCAAGCGCGCCAGCGCTTCAACCCCTTCGCTATGGGCGATCATGTAGTTCTCACCGCACGGTGTGAACTCGCCGCATCCTGTCAAGCCGGCATCGGTTTCGATGACAACGACACTCGCCTGTGCGACCTCGATCGCATTCCCGGCCCCCCATGCATACGTACCACCGACATAAGGAAGGCCAGTCTTGTAGATCGAGATCCGCGTGATCTTCACTGTGCGGGGACCGCCACGGCATCGGTCCTCGGCAGAACGCTGTCAGGGTCATAGGCCGGGGTGCCGAGGACGCGGGCCGCGCGCCGCTGTCCCGCAACAATCACGTCCAGCGCCGTCCCGGGCGCTGCTGCCTCTGGTTTGATGTATGCAAAGGCGAGGATTTTGCCGACCGTGTGCCCATAGGCGACTGATGCGGTCGAGCCGATGACATGGCCACCTGAAAGGACCGCCTCTCCCCCGTGACCGTCGATCTCGCCACCGGACTCGATCTCGAGATAGGCACAGATCCAAGGCAGGTCGGTATTGAATGTTTTGTCGGCGCCGAGGAAGTTCTTGTCCCGCCGTGCGAAGCGCAACACATCAGCTTCGGCGAGCGTGACCTCGTTGGTCAATTCGCCCGCGCCCTTGAAGCCTTTCTCCATGCGCATGACGTTCATTGCGAACGAGCCGTAGTCGGTCAGGCCAAGCGGCGCGCCTGCCTGCCAGAGTGCGCTGTAGACATCGACGCAAGCTGCGTTGGGCATGTGGAACTCCCAGCCCAACTCGCCTGCATAGGACATGCGC
Source organism: Pseudomonadota bacterium (assembly GCA_039821125.1). GTDB lineage: Bacteria > Pseudomonadota > Alphaproteobacteria > Rhodobacterales > Rhodobacteraceae > Thermohalobaculum. The sequence continues at coordinate 11,688 of JBCBOR010000049.1, read as the reverse complement.
AACGCCCAGATGCGATGATCGGCGATGGTGATCTCCTGCGCGGACAGCCAGCGAAACGCGGCGTTGTCCAGTCGCGCATTGGTGCAGGCGCCCAGGATATCGCGAGACCGCGGGCCATTGAGTGCCAGGGCCGACCAGTCCGACGACACCGCCTTTATCGCCACATCATGGTCGCCCCGGTTCTGCGTGAGATGATCCAGCAGGCGCTGTTCGAAGAACGCGGCGCAGACCAGGTAGAACCGATCCTCACCCATACGCACCATGGTGGTTTCAAGTTCAATCCGTCCGCGCCGGTTCAACATGTGCGTAAGGGTGATGGACCCGACCTTCTGCGGCATCCGGTTCGCGGTCAGCCGATCCAGCAGCGCAAAGGCGTCGGGCCCCTCGACCATCACCTTCGTGAAGGCGGTGACATCCATTATGCCGGCAGCCTCGCGCACCGCCCGTACCTCGGTGCCAACGATGTCGTGCACCGCGTTGCGCCGAAAGCTGTAGTGGTCCTGGGCAGCCACCCCGTCTCGTGCAAACCAGCGTGGGCGTTCGAAGCCGTAGACCTCCTCATGGACCGCACCCTTTGCCTTCAACAGATCATGCAGCGGCGAGGGTTTGACCGGTCGCCCCGCCAGACGGTTGAAATGCGGGAACGGGATCTCGTGACGCAGGCAATAGTCTTCCTCTGCCTTGATCACCTGCCAGTCCTTGGTCGCGTAGTCGCCGAAGCGGCGTGGGTCGTAGTCGCGCATCGAAATGTCGGCTGCTCCGTGCACCATCCAGCGGGCAAGTTCTCGGGTCAGGCCCGGCCCCCAGCCGATACCGATTTGCGTGCCGCAACAGCACCAGTAGTTGCGAACCCCCGGTGCGGGACCAATCAGCGGATTCCCATCTGGCGGGTGGCTGATCGCACCGTGCACTTCTCGTGTGATGCCGCGCTCGGCCAGTACGGGCATGCGGTTGAGGCTTTCTTCCAGCCAGGGCATCACCCGGTCGTAGTCTGGATCGAACAGCCAGTTCTCGTATTCCCAGGGGCAGGTGTCGTGCCAGACCGAGTTGGGATTCTCCTTCTCATAGATCCCGATCAGCCCGCGCTTTTGTTCCATGCGGATATAGCCCGAGACCTTCTTGTCATCGCGAATCACGGGAAGTTCGGTTGCCAGATCTTCGAACTCCGGCACCGGCTCGGTGACAAAGTAGTGGTGCGTCATCGACGTCATCGGCAGTTGCAGGCCGGACCATTCGCCCATCTGGCGCGCATAGGTGCCGCCTGCGTTGACCACGTGTTCGCAGTTAATCGTGCCCGTCTCGGTCTCGACCACCCATTCACCTGATGCGGCCTGCGTGATGTTTGTTGCGCGGCATTGCCGGATGAACCGGACGCCCTTGGCTCGGGCTCCCGCTGCCATGGCCATGGTCACGTTGGTTGGATCGACGTGACCGTCATCCGGCGTGTGAAGCGCACCAAGAACACCATCGAGGTTATAGAATGGATGCAGTTCTGCCACCTGCTCCAGCCCGACGAGATCGATGGTGAACCCCAGCGCTCTCCCCACCGACAGTGTATGGCGCAACCAGTCCATCTCATCCTCGGTGTAGGCAAGCCGGAACGACCCGCAGCCATGCCAGGTAACCGGCTGCCCGGTCTCTGCTTCCAGCGCGCCTGAGTAGAGTCCGATGTTGTAATCGACGCATTTGCCGAGACTGAAGCTGGAGGTCGAATGCGTGATCTGACCCGCCGCGTGCCAGGTGCTGCCGGAGGTCAACTCGGCCTTCTCCAGCAGCACGGTGTCCGAGCCCCACCCCTCGTGCCCGAGATGGTAAGCCAGGCCGACGCCCATGATCCCGCCACCGACGATGACGACACGGGCGTGGGCGGGAAGTGCAGTCTCTGACATTGCGAACATCCTTTGGGCCGGCGGTGCAAAACTGGTGGACGAGCTAAGGGCACATATGTATCACTGTCAATCATGAATGGCACAAATGTATCATCCGAGGTTCTCGACCGTCTTGCAGACGAATGGGACACCCTGACGCCCGAGGCGCAGAAGGCCGCGCGCTATGTGCTGGAGAACCCGGCGGATGTCGGGGTTTCAACCGTGCGCGAGATCGCCGAGGCCGCGAACGTCAAGCCGAACACCTTTGTTCGCATGGCTCGGCAGGTTGGTTTCGAAGGTTACGAGGACTTCCGTGCGCCCTTCCGCGAGGCGATCCGGCAGGGCACCGCCAGTTTCCCCGACCGGGCACGTTGGCTGCAGGAGATCCGCAAATCAGGCGATCTCGGCGGCCTCTACGCTGATATGGCCGAGGCGACCTTGCGCAATGTCGAGGCCACTTTTGCAGGCATTGACGCGGAAGCGCTGAAGACAGCGGCGGAAGCAGTGTGGTCCAGCAGGCAGGTCTTTACTCTGGGCGTCGGCGTGAACAACGCGAATGCGCGGAACTTCACCTACCTTGCCTCGACCGGCATGAAGCAGTTCCATGCGATCCCGCGCCCCGGATCAACGCCGGTCGACGATCTGGCATGGGCCGATGACCAAGATGTTCTGATCGCGATCACCTGCCGTCCCTATCGCAGCGAGGTTGTCGAAGCGGTGCACCTCGCACGGCAACAGGGCGTGCAGATCATCGGCATCTCGGACAGTGCCGCAAGCCCTGTCGTGATGGGCGCCGATCATGGCTTCGTCATCGCCGCGGACACGCCGCAGTTCTTCCCCTCATCCGTCGCGACCATCGCATTGCTCGAGACACTGCTCAGCTTTGTGATTGCCGTTGCCAGCGACGAGATCGTCGATCGGGTCGACAAGTTTCACGAGCGCCGCCACCAGCTTGGGATTTATACGGAGGAGCCGGAGTAAGATGGCATCCAGTCCTCTCAGATCGCTCGAGGCGCGGTATTATACCGATCCGGCAGTGTTCGAGATCGAGTGCAACGGGCTGTTGGCACAGACATGGCAGTTCGCCTGCCATGTGTCTGACATTCCTGAGACCGGTGACTACACGACCTTCGAGATTGCCGGGGAGAACCTCTTCGCCATTCGTGGACGCGATGGGCAGATCCGGGCTTTCTACAACGTGTGCCAGCATCGCGCACACCAGTTGGTCGAGGGGTCGGGGAAGACGCGTGTTGTTGTCTGTCCGTATCACGCCTGGACTTATGAGCTGACGGGTGAGCTGCGCGCCGGGCCGAACATCAAGGCGGTCGAAGGTTTTGACAAATCAAGCATCTGCCTCACCGGTGTTCGGGTCGAGGAATTCCTTGGTTTCGTCTTCGTCAATCTCGACCCTGCGGCTGCACCGATGGATGCCTGGTTCCCCGGCGCGCGAGGTGAACTGGCCGAATGGGTGCCGAACTGGGCGGATCTGCGCCCACTGGAATGGGTCGAGATCCCGGAACGCTGCAACTGGAAGGTTTCGGTCGAGAACTACTCCGAGTGTTATCACTGCGCGCTCTGCCATCCGACGTTCGCGAACGGCGTGGTGAAGCCCGAGACCTATGACGTCCAGCCCCATGGTATGTGCCTGCGTCACACCACGGAATGTCAGGCGCTGGAGCAGATGACCTACCATGTAGATTCGGGATTTGCGCACCAGCACGAGTATTCAAGCTGGTTTCTCTGGCCGATGTTCAGCTTTCAGGTCTACCCGGGCAATGTGCTCAACACCTATCACTGGCGTGCCGTCGATCCGAACCACGTGGTCGTCTGGCGGGGCTGGTACTCCGTCGGCGGGGTCGACAACGAGACCGTCCGAAAACTGGCACAGCAGGACAGGGCGACCACGGTCGAGGAGGACATCCGACTGGTCGAATCCGTGCAGCGCGGGCTCAGGTCGCGTGGGTACGTTCCGGGACCGCTGGTGGTCGATCCGGCAGGCGGTGTGAACTCCGAACACCCGGTGATGCATCTGCAACGCTGGATGCGGGAAGCGATCGACGCAGCCTGATATGGCGCTCCGGTGTGGCCAAGAATTGACATCTGCCTGATAGCAGCGACGGTGGTGGCGGCGTGGTCGCGCGCCGCAGACCCGCCACAACGCAAAGGGACCCCATGAAACTCTATTTTGCGCCAAACACGCGCGCGGTGCGGACCGCGTGGCTGCTGAACGAACTTGGCCTGGACTATGACCTCGAGCGCTACCAACTCGGCGACAAGGCCATGCGTGCGCCGGAGTTCACGGCGATCAGCCCGAACGGTCGCGTGCCGGTGCTGGACGACGGCGACGTTCGAATCTCGGAAAGCACGGCGATCGCGCAGTACCTGGTGGCGCGGTATGGCGATGGCCGTTTTGCCCCTGCGGTCGAGAGCCCGGAATTCCCGGTCTATCTCCAATGGCTGAACTATGGCGAAGGGATGATCATGGGGCCAATGGGCAACTATGTGGTTGAGACGATCCTGTTGCCCCCAGAGCGCCGGTCGGAGGAACACGCCAAGCGTGCGCTGAAGCTGATGAGCCGTGTATTGCAGGCGGTCGATCACCATCTTGAGGGGCGCGATTATCTGGCCACGGAGTTTACCGCCGCCGATACGATAACAGGGCATGCGTGCATGATGTGCGCGAGGTTCGGGGTGGATCTTTCGGGCATGCCGAATGTCGCCGCTTATGTGGATCGGCTAAACGCACGCCCGGCGCTGCAGGATGCGATGGCGCTGTAGACAGGCCTATCTCAGCAGACTTGGTAACCAAAGCGCCGCTGCCGGGAACACCGCCAGCGCGATCATGACGGCCAGTTCGATCATCACGAAAGGCATTGCTGCGGCGTAGATCTGGCCGATTCCGATATGGCTGGGGGCAACCCCGCGCATCACGAACAGCAACAGACCAAACGGCGGTGTCAGAAGGCTGATCTCCATCGCGATCAGCATCATCACCATCAGCCATGTCGGGTGGATGCCCAGGCTCTCGGACAGCGGCAGGAAAAACGGCAGCGTCAGCAGGATCATCGAGATTTGATCCATGAAGCAGCCAAGCAGCAGCAGGACCAGCATCATCATCAGCATGGCCGTGACCACGTCGAACTCGATCGCAGCAAGCGCCTGCAGGACGCCGCTGGTTGCGCCTGAAACCTGCAGCACCTGCGCGAAGGTCAGCGAGCCTGCGATGATGAAGAGCAGCATGCCGTTGACCTTGGCGGTCTCCTTCAAGGCCTTCATCAGGTTGGCCCGGGTGAGGGAGCCGTAGATCGCGCTGATGATCACAGCGGCGATGCACCCGAGGGCAGCGGCCTCTTCCGGTGCGGCGATGCGGGCGAAGATCGAACCGACGACGACAACGAAGATCGTGAACAGTGGCAGGACGTCGAAGACGAAGGGCTTCCAGCGCTCCCACCCGCCGGTCTCGACCGGTTCCGGTGGCGGGACCAGCGCGGGGTTCATCCGGCAACAGACATAAATGTACAACACGAACAGCGCCGCCATCACCAACCCAGGAAGAATGCCGGCGATCAGCAGTTCCGAGATTGACCGCTCGGCCAGACTGGCCAACAGAACTGCAAGCGCCGAGGGCGGGATCAGCATCGCGATGCCGCCGACCGCCATGATCGGCCCCATCGCCAGTTTCGCGTCATAACCGCGCTTCATCATGTCGGGCAGCAGCAGGTTTCCCAGGATGGCCGTGTTCGCGATGGTCGAGCCGGACAGCGACGAGAACACCGTCCCCCCCGCGACCGACACCATGCAGAGCCGCCCCGGCACACCTGAGATCAGTCTGTCGATTGCGCTGATACTTCGGAAGGCGACGCCCGTCTGGAACAGGATCTCCCCCATCAGGATGAACAGCGCCACCGGGATCAGCGAGTACTTCGAGATGGAGAAGACATATTCCATCGGCATCAGGCTCAGCCCGACCTCGCCGCGCAGGAACATGAACGTGCCGACAATGTTTGCCGCGATGAAGGCTACGGCGACCGGCGTGCCAAGGGCCATCAGGATCAGCACACAGCCAAGCAGCATGGACAGGGCCCAATACCACTCCATCGCTTACATGCCCCCCTGCGGATCTTCCAGCTCTTCGGCCACGTGATCGGCGCGGAAGAAGCGAAAGACGAATTCGATGGCGAGCAGTGTGAAGCTGCAAAACACGATGCTGAGCAGCCACCATTCCGGCACGTTGAAGTACTTCATCAGCATCGCGTCGAACATGACGCTGTTCGAGAGGTTCACCCAGCTGAACCACGCCATGCCAGAGCAGATGATACAGCCGAGAATGTCGATCACACGTTCGAGCCCGATCAGCGCACGCGGCGGCAGCGCGCCCAGGATCAGATCGACCCGAACATGAGCGCCGAGGCGCAGCAGCCAGGGGGCTGTCAGGAACACACCGGCGAACAAAAGGTACTCGATGATCTCTTGCATGCCTGCGAGATTACCCAGGCCGAACAGCCGCAGGAACAGATCCAACGAGATGGCGATCACGAACCCGCCGATGGACAGACCGACAAGCGTGCCAACCCATTCGTAGAACCGCCCGAACGCGGCATCGAGGTTCCTTAACGTCGTCAGCATCGGCGCGTCATGCGATCAGATCCAAACGGCTGAACAGAAAAACGCCCGGAGCAGGCTCCACCCCGGGCGCTTTTGACAGTGAGGTCAGTTCGAGAACAGCGGGCGGAGTTTCTCCGCCAGATCCGCGTCGATCTCCGACAGACCGTTCCATCCTGCATCGCGGGCCTTGCCGATATAGGCATCGGCCTCGGCGCCTTCGAAGGTGATGATCTCGAAGTTCTCCGCAGCCTGCTTCGCGGCAACCTTTGCGGCCATTTGCGGGTCGCCTTCGGTTGCCGAGGCTTCGATCGCCATGGCCTCGCTCTCGATCAGCGCCCGCGACTCATCGGACAGGCCGTCCCAGACGCGAGCGTTGGCGATGATCTGCAGATCGACGTCATAGAAACCCGGATCGACCCGGTATTTTGTCACGGTCTCCCAGCCCGGTTGGTGACCGATCACCGGCCACCCATACCCATTGACCGTGCCGTTCTCCATCAACGTGAAGATCTGAGCCCCGCTCGAGTTCTGGGTCGTTGCCCCCAGCGACTTGAAGAAATTGGTGTAGATCGGCACGACGCGCAGGTGCTTGCCGCTGAGATCCGGTGCATCGATCTTGTGCCCGTCTGCCAGGAACAGGTGGAACTGCACCCCGTGGTGAATCCGGGCCACCGGCATCAGGTTCTTCTTGCGGTGCACATCAACCATCATGTCCCAGCCGCCGTTTGAGCGGGTTTCTGCCGGGGTTTTTTCCATAAGCTTGTAGGCATCAGCCTCGGGCACGACGTTGGCGTAGTACGCCCCCGTGCAAACCACGAGATCGTAGACGCCCTGCGCCGTTTTCTGAACCACCGTGAACGGGCTGCCGATCGCCGGTGCGCCGCCGACATAGTCAATCTTGATCTTGCCCGCGCCTTTCTCGTTCACGGTGTTGATCAGCGCCTCCAGCCGTTTCGAGAAGAACGAGCCCTCGGACCAACAACTCGCTGCGGTGATCTTGTCTTCAGCCGAAGCCGTTGCAGTCGAGGCAATCAGTGCTGCTGCAGCACCTGCCAATAGTTTCTTGAACATGTTTTCCTCCCTTTGGCGCGGAGCCCGATCGCCAGCGTTCTCTGATTGCCGCGGCGCGCAGCGTCCACCCATCACCGGCGCACGATGGTATGAACGAAGCGGGGCGTCAACAGACTCGCCATGACGGGCTGTGCCGTCTTCTCTCGGCTGCCGATTTGCGTGTAGCCTTGGCATCGAGGGGGACACGGAATGACAGCACACAACCTCGTCCATGGACACAAGCCGATAGACCCACCGCCGGGCGTTCCGGTTCTGGATATCGATCCCTACGATTCGGCCGTTCTGGCGGCGCCACATGCCTTCTTTGCCGAACTGCGGGCTGCGGGCCCGTTCGCCTACTTGTCGAAGCACGGCGTACTCGCCTGCGGTGGTTACGCGGTAACGCGGGAGGTTTTCTCGGACCACACGCGCTTTGTCTCCTCGCGCGGGGTCGGGCTTTCGGATTTCGGACTGGAGGAACCGTGGCGCCCGGCGTCAATCGTGCTCGAGGTTGATCCCCCGTACCACACAAAGACCCGGCGCGTGATCATGCGCGGGCTCTCGCCGAAAGTGGTCGCCGACCTGCGATCTGCATTCAGGTCCGATGCGGAGCGGTTGATCGACACCGTGATCACAACGGGTGAGATCGATGCGGTGTCCGCAATCGCCGAAGCCTTCCCGACCGAGGTCTTTCCCAAGGCGGTTGGCATCCGGGACCCGGACCCTGCGATGCTGATCGCTTTCGGAGCCATCGTCTTCAACGCCATCGGGCCAGACAATGCGCTGCGCAAGGCAGCGTTGGCGCAGAACGCCAACGTGATGCCGTGGATCATGGAGCGCTGTGCTCGGGATGCTTTGACGCCGGATGGGATTGGCGCTGCGTTCTATGCCGCGGCCGATGAGGGAGAGATCACAGAGGCGGAGGCGGGCATGCTTGTCCGATCGCTGCTGTCTGCCGGGGTCGACACTACGGTGACTGCGCTCGGCAACGCGCTTTGGTGTCTCGCGACCAACCCCGCCGAGTACGAGAAACTGAAAGCCGACCCGGCGTGTTTGGCGCTACCCGCCTTCGAGGAGACGTTGCGCTATACTTCTCCCGTGCAGGCATTCTTCAGAACAGCCGCTGAAGACACCGAGGTTGCCGGTATCCCGATCGAGGAAGGCAGCAAGATTCTTTGCGTGCTCGGGGCCGCCAATCTTGATCCCGACCATTGGGAGGATCCGGATCGTTTCGATATCTCCCGCCGGACGGTGGGACATCTGGCGCTGGGCGCGGGGATCCATGTCTGCGTTGGCCAGAACATCGCCAGGGCCGAGGGCCAGGCGGTCTTGCAGGCCGTTGCCGAGCGCGTTGATCGGATCGCCTTGGCGGGCGAACCCGTGTGGCGGCCGAACAACGCCATTCACGCACTTGATCGCTTGCCGCTCCACCTGCATCCGAAATCTCGGTGACATCGGAGTGTTAAAAAATCTCGGCCCTCGCCCAAATGTGTGTTGACAGAGAAACCTGCAGTAACCGGAAGAGCGCGGGCCATCCCGGAAGAACCCGGAAGGGCCTTTTAAAACAACGGGATGGACGTGTGTGGGCGGCAACCTGGCTGTGACACAGAAACCTGCACTGGACCGACGCGAGCCGGTGACAACTGAATATAGAAGCTTCAACTGGTACCAGCTGCAAAGCCCTAATTTACAAGGATTTAATGATGCACTGAGGCGGGTTTTGAGGGCGCCAAACTTGGACGCTTTCGACCAAGTTCTGTTTTGCGCGACGCAGAACGAGAATAATCCAAGGAACGCAGGTCTTTAGCTCTCCCATGGTCGTAGCGATCAGCACTGCGAACTTGGACGCAATTTCCGGGGTCCGCCGCAGTCGATGCAACACCTATTGAGGAGCACATCTTGTGCGTATCTGTTTGCAGATCGCAACTTTTATGGTTAACCAACCGATCGGAGAACCGATGGGGCGGGGCTTTGAACAAGCTCGACATTGCGCAAGCAGTCGCGATCGTCCGCGACCGGCTGGAAACGCACGGGCGACGGGTCGTTCCGACGACACGCTTCGAAGAGATCGCCGCTGAGCTGCGGGCGATTGGGAAGAGCCTGAACAAAGACACCGATCCGGCAATCACCGATTTGAACGACGGGGATACGGTATTCATCACCATTCGCGGTGAACCAACGGATGATCAAACAGACGGACCGCTTGACGGCTTTTGCTGTGTCCGGCTTCACCATTTAGGCGAGCGGGCATTGCCTGATCACTTAGCGAGACGCTACAGACGGATCTACGGTGATGGACAGGATGCAATCGATCCAGACAGCCTACCATCGATTGCACGAAACATCCGCGGACGGGTCGCTACCGTCAGCGACGTTTTCGTTGAGCCACAGTCTCGCCTCGGCTCTAGGTCGGAAAGAAAACGCGGGGCGTTAGAGCGACTAGACCTCGCAGGTGACCTCACAATCCTCGGTTTCGGACTTGCGGCTCTAGAGTGGGACCCTGATTGGATCTATGGGTTTTTCCAGATGCGCCACGCAAAGCTCGGCGTCGCTGTCAGATACAGTGTGGTTCGTGCGTGGCCATACGCAATTCGATGGCGAGTTAGACCTCCAAATCGTAGAAATGATGACTGCCTGCTGACGCTGAGCCGTGACGAGTACCAATGGGCGTTCGAGATGGTCATCCGTGCAACGAAGGAAGAGCGTTCGCCAGACAACACGTGAGAAACGTCTAAAAGCGAAACCCATATTTGTGTGAACGGATAATCTCTGAAACACCAAGGTCAGCTTCGAGCCCAAAGTGTTTGATGCTGCACTGCGAACGAGCGTCGGCTTTAGATTCGGAAACGGCGTTCCACGGCATGACGACAGCGACCTCTATGCAACATGTCTATCAGACAAATGCTTGGGGGAAGAATGACCCATTGGAGAAAACGGGTAGTAGTGACCGGAGGAGCGGCCGGGATCGGTCGAGCCATAGCAGTCAAGTTTCTCGCAGACGGTGCCCTTGTCGCCATCTGCGATGCAGATCGCGGTGCGGTTGAAGCATTCGCGATTGAGTTCCCTGATGCGATTTGCGCAACCGCAGATGTAACCTCAGAACAAGAGATGGCGGCTTTTTTTGAGGATGTCGAAGCAGCCTTGGGTGGCGTGGATGTGGTTTGCGCAAACGCAGGAACAGGTGGACCCGCAGGACCAATTGAAGACCTAACTTATGAAGACTGGCGACGCTGCGTTGCGACTAACGTGCATGGTACTTTCTTGACCTGCCGCTGGGCGGCGAAGCTCATGAAATCTCAAGGAAATGGTCTGATCGTGATGACCTCTTCCACGGCAGGAATCATGGGATATCCCCTACGCGCGCCATATGCGGCAGCAAAATGGGCTGTTGTGGGGATGACAAAAACACTCGCCATGGAACTCGGGCCGTTTGGTATTCGCGTGAACGCTGTTTGTCCGGGAGCCGTTGAAGGGCCCAGAATGGACAGAGTCATCGCCAACGAAGCAAATGCTCGGGGTGAGAGCGAAGAAACTGTACGCCAATCGTATGTAACTGGCGTGTCGATGAAGACATGGGTTCAAGCCGAGGACATTGCCAGCAGCATATTCTTCCTCGCGTCAGATGCAGGCCAGAAGATCTCCGGGCAGGTCCTTGCCATTGATGGTCACACGGAGACTCTTGCCTAGAGGCGATTTCTACTGACTTTCAGTCGATCATCTTAACCCTTTTTGCAATGCAACCGGACCTTCGGCTTATCCGAGCCGGTAGCAGGTTTGTTTTCGGCACCAGACCTTTAGAGCTTCTCCAAACTCGACAGAGGTCCGCAGTGGGCTCATCTCGCGGATGTCGATGTCTAGTGAATGTGCCTCTCGCATGTGGAGGTCATCAACAGCTGCTCACCCTTGATGGTATGCACTGGCAAAATCAGCACAGAGTACTTCGCATCGATTGGCCTGCCAGCAACCAATGAAGACACCTCACCATCGCATAGGAGAGGCTCTCCGGATTGGACCACACGTCGATGCCGATTTAATGAGCCGAGAATGTAAGCGTCTCCGGCATTCCGCAAAAACTCTGCAAAAGCATTGCGGTCTCCAACCTTCTTGCGCTGCAAAGCGTTCGCTCCGATCAGGATCGGAACCGGGATGTCATCTGTTGGTCCAG
>JBCBOR010000048.1:0-36653 GCA_039821125.1 Pseudomonadota bacterium | reverse complement strand
GCACCCTACGCCACGTCGCGCTACACCCCGTAGGGTGCGTCCGTGACGCACCCTTCTCTCAGGTCACTTCGATCGAGGCTGGAGGCAGTCCGTCGAATGCCGCCTCGATCCGCTGGCCAGGCTTTGGGTAGACCGGTTTCACGATGCTGCCGAGGGTCACGATCTGACCTGCCTGCAACGGCTCGCCCAACCCGATACAATGCTGGGCCAGCCAGGCGAGCGCCGACAGCACAGGCATCGGTGCTGCAGCGCCATAACTCGAGGCTGCCGTAACACGCCCATCCAGTGTCAGGCTTCCGATCAGCGTCTGCAGATCCGCCACGTCCTGTGCCTTGACCGGTGCGCCGAGGACGCAGCCTGCGGACAGGAAGTCGTCCGCGACAAGCGAGGTCAGCCGGGTCTGGCGAAAATCGCGGAACCGGTGCTCTACGATGCCGATCACGGTCATCACGCTGCCCACGGCGGGCGCCACGGTCTCGGCGGTGTAGAGATCCCGGCGCTCGGTCAGATCGGACGACAGTTCGACCCCGATCTCGCAGTTCAGACCGAAGCGCGCATAGCGGTCCGCCTGCAGCACCGCATGATCGCGGTAGGTCGTGTTCTCGTAGAGCGTGCCGGCACAGGGATGCGGCACCTTGAGATAGCCCTGCATTACCGACGAGATACAATCGATCGTGCGCCCGATCTGGCGACCGGGGTGGCGACGCGACAACAACTCGCGCACACGGCTTTGAACCTCATAGGCATCGAACAGCGTCTCGGGGCGGCATTGCGGCGGCAACTCGTCGATCACGGCAAACCCGCCGAGCTTCAGTCGCAGATCCGCGAGCAGGCCCGCGGCATGGTCGATTGTCGCAAAGCTCATGTCTCGAGCAGGTCCGCAAGCGCTTTGGGCGCCGTCACCATGGCATCGTGGCACGCGGCGATTTCCTGGAGCGTGAAGCCGAACTCGGCACACCAGCCCTCGACCCGCTCACGGGTATGATAGGCGGGATCGGCAGCCCGGATATAGCGCGCCGGCAGACCGTTGCCCGGCAGTCCGGTGATCGGCAGCGGCGTCAGCATGGTGTTCAGCGGGTGCGGCGTCAGTCGGGCCTGCAGGCGCGCGGCCACCTCAGGCTCGGTCACACCGAAGACCGACACCGGGGGTGGTGGCACCGAGACGCCGTCCGACGCCTTGGCCGCTCGGATCCGCTCGGTCACGGTGCTGGCTGGCAGATTGTCCGCCATGCACTCGCCGCCCCGCACCATCGTGCAGTCGAGATAGACGACCTCGCTGAGCCGCTCCGGCATCCGCTCCGCCGTGCCCGAGGTCGCCATTCCGCCAAAGCTGTGTCCGACCAGGGTGACGTCCCGGAGATCCTCGGCCAGGATGTGATTGGCCAGATCGTCGATGAAGGTCTCGACGGTGACATCACGCGAGATCAGATGGCGCCGCTCGCCCAGCCCGGTCTGCGTCGGTGTCGTCACTCGGTGCCCGCGTGCCCTCAGGATCTCGGCAACCTCGGCCCAGCACCACCCGCCATGCCAGGCGCCGTGCAGAAGCACGAATGTCTTTCCCATGGATCCCTCCCGACGGGTCGTCCCGGCCCCGCGAAACGCTGCGCGGCGTCGGGCTCTCATTGCCGTCCGATTATGGTGGTATCAGGGCGGGTTGTCGTGCCCCCTGTGCACGGGGTCGATCGACGACAGGCAAACGGGGCTTGCAACCGGGCGGGGCATTGGGCAGAGAGAAGCTCCGACTCCCGAGGGTTCTCTGCGCATGAATCGCCTCTATCACCTGCCTCTGTCGCCGTTCTGCCGCAAGGTGCGGCTGGTTCTGGCCGAGAAGAAGGTCGAGGTCGATCTGGTCGAGGAACGCCCGTGGGAGCGGCGTCTCGATTTCCTGCGGATGAACCCCGCTGGCATGGTGCCGGTGCTGGTGACCTCGGGCGGCAGCGTTCTCTCCGAAAGCCGTGCCATCATCGGCTATCTCGAGGATACCTGCCCCGAGCCGCCGCTGATGCCGACCGATCCGCTGGCCCGGGCCGAGGTGCGCCGTCTCGTTGCCTGGTTTGATGACAAGTTCAACCGCGAGGTGACCGAGAACCTGCTCCACGAACGGGTCACCAAGCGGCTGTCGCGGACGGGCTATCCCGACGGGCAGTGCCTGAAGGCCGGCTCCAAGAACGTCCGGGTGCATCTGGACTACATGACGTTCCTGCTCGAGGGGCACAACTGGCTGGCGGGCAACCGGATGACGATTGCGGACCTGACCGCGGCCTCGCACATCTCGTGCCTCGACTACCTTGGTGATGTGCCGTGGGAGGAGTACCCGACCGTGCGCCACTGGTACGCGGTGATGAAATCGCGGCCCGGGTTCCGGGGCCTGCTGGCCGATCACCTGCCCGGCTTCCCCTCACCGCCGCCGCACTATGCGGATCTTGATTTCTAGTCGGCCGCAGCGCGCGGTGGGTGGCATTTTAATCAAATTTTCAGCGTTCTTGCACAGGGTGTCGCCGGTCAGCTGACATGACACGACGATGCAAGCGGAATTCCGTTTGGCGCAGGGGATGGCATCCCGGCGTATCGGGGTTCCGCGAGGCAGGGGGACGCGATCCCCCGGGCCTCGCGGTACCTATAGGGCCGGCGCGATGGCGCATCAGCCTGTTGGCGTACTGCAGCGATATGATCGCACGGATGCAGCGGTGACCGGAGGCAGAGTTCACGAGATCCAGCATACGCCCGCCCGCCTGCGTGACCGGGGGCTTACACGTGCTGTTGTCTCGCCTATACCAACCCCATGGCAGAGGATCTGCGAGACGCTCTGATTGCCGAGGCCGCGGCGCTCGGCTTCGCCGATATCGGAATCGCCCGACCGCATATCGGTCCGGCGGGCGTTCGGCTTGGCGACTGGGTCTCGGCGGGTCATCACGGCGACATGGCATGGATGGCCGACCGGATGGCGTGGCGCGCGGATCCTGCTGCGCTCTGGCCGGCGGCGCGCTCGGTGATCATGCTGGCGGAAAGCTATGCGCCGGAGCATGATCCGTTGGACAGCCTGATGCACAGGGACACGGCGGCGATCAGCGTCTACGCCAAGCAGCGCGACTACCACGATGTGGTCAAGAAGCGGCTGAAACGGCTGGGGCGCTGGCTGATCGACCGGGCCTCGGCAGGCGGCGCAACCGCCGAGATCAAGGTCTTCGTCGATACGGCTCCTGTGATGGAAAAACCGCTCGGGGCCGAGGCCGGGCTGGGCTGGCAGGGCAAGCATACGAACCTTGTATCGCGGCGGCTCGGCTCGTGGTTTTTTCTCGGGGCGATCTTCACCACGATCGATCTGGCGCCGGACGAGACCGAGAGCGATCGTTGCGGGGCCTGCCGCCGGTGTCTGGATGTGTGCCCGACCGCGGCCTTTCCAGCGCCCTATCGGTTGGACGCCCGGCGCTGCATTTCCTACCTGACGATCGAGATGAAAGGCCCGATTCCACGCGAGATGCGCGCCGCCATCGGCAACCGGATCTATGGCTGCGACGATTGTCTTGCGGTGTGTCCGTGGAACAAGTTCGCCCGCGACGGCGCGGAGGCCTATGCTGCAAGGCCTGAAACCGATGATCCACCTCTGGCGGACCTGGCCGCGCTGGATGACGCTGGGTTCCGCGAGCGGTTCCGCGGCTCGCCGATCAAACGCATCGGCCGGGCGCGGTTTGTGCGCAACGTGTTGATCGCGATGGGCAATTCCGGCGAGGCCGGATTCGTGGACCGGGTTGCCGCTCTGACCCGGGACACCGACCCCCTGGTGCGCGGCGCGGCAATCTGGGCGTTGGCACGCCTTGCGGGTCCGGACAGGATTGCAGAGCACGCGAGGGAGGATGCCGATCCCGCGGTTGCCGAGGAATGGCGCCACGCGCTTGGGCAGGCCTGAGTACGCCGCGACGGAGGTGCGGCGCTAGTCGATCCCCGCTTCCATTCTTTGCAGGGCGTTTTGCGCGGCAAGACCGATCCGGCCACCGCGGTCGAGGTCGATCGCCCGAAGCAGCGAGTCTCGCGCCGATCGCTTGTCGCGCAGCCTGGCCTCGACCCGCCCGCGCTCGAGCCAGGCCTCGGCGAAATCAGGCGCCAGTTCGGTCGCGAAAACCGCATCGTCCCGGGCCGCGATGAACTGGTCGATCGCCCGATACGCCGATGCGCGCAGGATCAGCAACCGCGGATTGCTGGTGCCGCCCGCAAGCGCGGTGTTCAGATCCTCGAGCGCGCCGCGCGGATTGTTCTGGCGCAGCCGGATCGATGCGCGCAGCCCAGCGGCCCCCGGCGTGCCGCCATCCAGCGAGATCGCCTGCGCCGCAACCACGCCGGCGGTGACAAGATCGCCTTCCTCGACGAGAAGCTCACCCGCCTGCACGAGGATTTCGGCACGGGCCTGATCGGCGAGCAAGCCTTCCTCGGCCACGATATCGAGCAGCTCGTCAATGGCGCGGCCCGGTGCTCCGTTCTCGATCAACGCCAGCGCATAGCAATGGCGCGCGGGCGCCCCACCGCCGAATCGGGCCCACTCGCCGGCCTCGAGCTCGGCCTGCGCAGGGTCAAAACCGATCAGCGTCAGGCAGGTGTCGTAATCCTCGACGGCGCGGGCCGGTCCAGCCGCACCCACTGCCAGCACAAGGGCAGTCGCAAGACAGGACAGGGTCTGGGCTCGCATCCGGGCGCTCCTGGGCTAGTGTTGGGGGCAGTTCTATCCTGCCTTCTCAGAGGACACCATGACCCAGGCTCCCGTTCTGCTCAGTTTTGGCCACGGCTATTCGGCGCGTGCCCTTGCACCGCTGCTGCTGGCACGGGGCTGGTCTGTGATCGGCACGACCCGCAGCGCGGAGAAGGCCGAGGCGATCGCGGCCACCGGGGTCGAGCCTGCGCTTTGGCCCCCTGCCGATGCCGAGGCCCTGGTCGGGCGGGCCACGCATATCCTGATCTCCGCCGGGCCGGGGGAGGACGGCGATCCGGTTCTGGCGGCATGCGGCGATGCGATCCGGGCGCGGGCGGACAAGATCACATGGGCCGGATACCTCTCGACCACCGGGGTCTACGGCGACCGCGCAGGCGGCTGGGTTGATGAGGCATCGGAATGCCGTCCCTCGACGCGCCGCGGACAGTGGCGGTTGGCGGCGGAGGAGGCGTGGCAGGGCATTGACGGCCTGCCGCTGCACATCTTCCGTTTGGCCGGGATCTATGGCCCGGGACGCGGGCCGTTCTCGAAAGTGCGCGCTGGAACCGCACGGCGCATCATCAAGCCGGGGCAGGTGTTCAGCCGCATCCACGTGGAGGATATTGCCGCGGTCTTGAGCGCATCGATCGACCGGCCCAATCCCGGCGCGATCTACAATGTCTGCGACAGTGAGGCGGCGCAGCCCCAGGATGTGCTGTCCCATGCGGCAGATCTGCTGGGGGTTGCGTTGCCGCCCGAGGTGCCCATCGAGCAGGCCGAGATGTCGCCCATGGCGCGCAGCTTCTATGCCGAATCGAAGCGGGTCTCGAACGCGCGCATGCTGCGCGAGTTGGGGGTTGTGCTGCGGTACCCCGATTACCGGGCCGGGCTTGCCGATCTGCTGGCGCGCGAGCGGGCCTGAGGCCCTGACCGGCCGCACGCCCCTGGCCGGTCTCGTGCCGGCGTCGGGCGGCCCAAGAGCCCACCCACCCGCGCGCGGCCGGTCAGGGCCGGGGTCCTTCCGGGCTGGTGTAGTCGACGGTTGCCGTGTCCGCTTGCATGCCTGCCCCGGCACGATCGTAGCGCAGGTGCGCGAGACCGGTGTCGCCGGACGTGGTGAACAGGGTACCGGCCGGTTTGCCGCCGGCGCGGATCTCGGTCCCGGGCGCTGCGGCGCCTGAGACCGCGACCTGCACGAGGCCCTTGCGCAGGTCGGTCTTGTGTTTCATGCGGGCGGTGACCTCCTGCCCGACATAACAGCCCTTGCGGAAGTCGACACCGGAGAGGCGCTCGAAGCCCATCTCGAGGATGAAGCTGTCCTCGGGGACCAGCTCGGCCCCACCTTCGGGGACGATATGGGCAACGCGCAGCGCATCGTAGTCGGCATGGGTGGCTGCCCGCGCCGTGAGTGCATCCAGGACCCCGGCGGGATCGCCGGCGTAGAGCCGCCAGCCGAGGGCGGGGTGGCGCGGATCAGGGACAAGCGTTGCCGCCGCATCGCGGGGGGGTGCGGCACCGTCCTGCGACGCGGCCCAGACCAGTCCGACGCCCATCTGAGCGACAGGGGCGATCGCCGCATCCCGGCGCAGGCAGTACATCTTCAGCCGCCCTGCCAAAGCGTCCGCCCGGTTCGCGGCGACATCGATCAGCACGCCGCCATCTCCGCCATCGAGCAGGAAGAAATCGAACAGATACTTGCCCTGCGGGGTCAGCAGCGCGGCATAGACCGCCCGGCCCGGGGCCACCTGATCGACATCGTTGGTTACAACGCCCTGCAGCACTGCGCGCGCATCTGCGCCCGTCATCGCCAGCAGCGCCCGGCGTTCGTCGACAAAGCCCATCAGCCCGGTCATGCCATGCCCTTTCCGCAACTCTGTCTGCCGGATATAGGCATGGCGGCGGCGGCGGGCCAGCGTTATGGTTGCCTCTTCCGCATTCGAGGTAAACATGACCCTCCCCGACCAGGCGGCACGCGAGGCCGGGCGTGCCTCTTTGCCGTTTCTGATCTTCCTGGCGCTGATGACCTCGGTCATCGCGATGACGATTGATGCCGTGTTGCCGGCGCTGGACGGGATTTCGGACGATCTGGGCTTTGCCGATCCGGATGATCGCAAACTGATCATCCTCGCGGTGTTCGTCGGGATCGGGCTGGGTCAGCCGATCTTCGGGCCGCTGTCGGATGCCATCGGGCGGCGCCGGTCTGCACTGGCGGGCTGGGTGCTTTACTGCATCGGCACGCTTGTCGCCATGTTCGCCCCGGGGCTCGAGGCGATGCTGGCCGGGCGGCTGCTGCAGGGGATCGGCGCTGCCGGGCCGCGGGTGGTCGCGACCGCCATCGTGCGCGATCTCTATGCCGGGCGACCGATGGCGCGGATCATCTCGCTGATCATGACGGTCTTCATGCTGGTGCCGATGTTCGCGCCGCTGATCGGCCAGATCATCGAGACGCTGGCGGGCTGGCGTGCGATCTTCGGGGTCTATCTCGCGCTGGCTCTGGTCTGCGCGACCTGGCATCTGGCGCGAATCCCCGAGACCCTGGCGCCCGAGAACACCCGTCCGCTCAGTTTCTGGCCGCTGCTGGCGGCCTTTGGCGAGGTGCTGCGGAACCGCACAGCGATGCTCTACACCTTTGCCAGCACCACGATCTTCGGCGCGTTTGCCGCGATTCTCTCCTCGGCCCAGCAGATCTTCGAGGAGATGCTGGGCCTTGGCGATCTCTTTCCGCTGGCATTTGCCACCCTGGCGCTCTGTTTTGCGATTGCGCAGTTCACCAATTCGCGGCTGGTGATGACCATGGGCATGCGGCGGCTTTGCCGGATCTCCGGCGTGGTCGTGACGGTGACAAGCCTGATCGCGCTGGCCATCGGGCTGTCGCCCCTGGGTCCGGTGCCGCCGGCCTGGGTGTTCATGGCGGTGATGGTGCCGGTCTTCCTCGGCTCGGCGGTGATGTTCGCCAATCTGACAGCGCTGGCGCTCGAGCCGCTCGGGCATATTGCCGGGACTGCGTCGGCGGCGATCATGTCGATCTCGATGCTGGGCGCGGTGCCGCTGGGCTGGCTGATCGCGCGCGAGCTGGACGGCACGCTGGTGCCGCTGTTCTTTGGTTATGCGGTTCTTGGCTTCGCCTCGATGGTCTTCATCTTTGCCGCGGACCGGCGACCGGAGGAGCCGGGGGCGCCCGCGTGAGCGCGCCCGTCTCGGTCATCATCCCGACGCTGAACGCGGCGGCGGAGATCGGCCCCTGCCTCGGCGCGCTCGGGGCGGCGCTGCTGGAGGGTGTGATCCGCGAAGTGATCTTCGCCGATGGCGGGTCCGACGATGCGATTGCCGATGTGGCCGAGGAGACGGGGGCCCGTCTGGTGACAGCGCCCCGGGGGCGCGGCTCGCAGCTTGCCGCAGGGGCCACGGCGGCAAAGGGCGAGTGGTACCTGTTCCTCCATGCGGACACCGTGCTGAGCGAGGGCTGGGCATCGGCAGTTGCCGCGCATATGGCCAGGGGCCGTGACCGGGCGGGGTACTTCCGCTTGGCTTTCCGGTCGGATGCGGCGATGGCAGAACTGGTCGCGGGCTGGGCCAACCTGCGCGCGCGCCTCCTCGGTCTGCCCTATGGCGATCAGGGTCTGCTGATCCACCGGGCGCTCTACGCCGAGGTCGAAGGCTATCCCGAGATCCCGCTCATGGAGGATGTCGCGATCGCGCGGCGCCTGCGTGGGCGGCTTCGCGGGATTGATGCTGTCGCCTCGACCTCCGCTGCACGGTATGAACGGCGTGGCTGGATCCGCCAGGGGACGCGCAACCTGACGACGCTGGCACTGTATCTCGGCGGCACGGCGCCCGCGCGGCTGGACGAGCGGTACCGCCGATGATGCGCGCTTCGGGCCGGCCGACACTGGTGATCTTCGTCAAGGTGCCACGCGCCGGGCGGGTCAAGACGCGGCTTGGGCGCGAGATCGGCATGACAACCGCCGCGTGGTGGTTCCGCCATCAGGTGGCCCGGCTGATCCGGCGGGTTGGGCACGACCGGCGCTGGCGGACCGTGCTGGCGGTGGCGCCGGATCACGAAGGCTTGGCGAGCCGGGCGCTGCCTGCGGGCCTGCCGCGCTGGCCTCAGGGACAGGGCGACCTCGGGGACCGGATGGGCCGTGCGCTGCGCGCGCTGGGGCCAGGCCCGGTGGCGATCGTGGGCGCGGATGTTCCGGGGATCACGGCAGCGCATGTCGCGCGCGCGTTCTCGGCGCTCGGGCGGGCCGATCTGGTGTTCGGCCCGGCCAGCGATGGCGGCTACTGGTTTGTTGGCTGCCGCGGCGCGCATGTGCTGCCCAGGACGCTCTTCCGGGACGTGCGCTGGTCGACTGAACACGCCCTTGCCGATACGCAACGGTCGGCGGGGCCGGTGCCGGTTGCGATGATCGATCCGCTCGATGACGTTGACGCCGCCGCAGATTTACATCGGCAAGGGTGCGTCACCCGTGACGCACCCGACGCCATGTCGCGCAACACCCCGTAGGGTGCGTCCGTGACGCACCCTTGAGGCGAGATCTAACGCACCTCGTTGCCGAGATCCTTCGGTGGGATTGTCCGGGCGTAGCCGATGATCTGGTCGATCTCGTCCAGGGTCAGTTCCACCGGATGGATCGGCGAGGGGCGGTGAGCTGGGAACGGCTCGGTCATCCCGTCAACCTGGGTGAAGGCGGGGTGCGGGTTCAGGGTCCAGAAGACCTGGAACCGGTCCTCCCAGTCGGCAAGGGTGCGCAGGGCGCCAAAGGACGGTGTCGAGCCGATCCCGCCATACTTGTTTCGGTCCGAGATCACATGGCAGCGCCCGCAATGGAGCAGCGTCAGCTTCTCGCCCGGCGCGTAGTCATCCGCCGCGAGGGCCGTCTCGGTCACGATCAGCAGCGCCGTTGCTGCCAGGGCATATGTCCACCGCCCGATCATGGCACGAGCCTAGGGCGCAACGCCGGGGGACGCAAGCTGCGGCGGCGATGTGCGGCCCGGCCCCAAACGTCAGGCCATGCTGACGATCCCGTCGCTGCCTGGCAGGTGAATGCGCACACCCAGATCGGCCCCACGCCAGATCGCCAGCGCCAGAAGGGGCGCCTCGCGCATCTCGGCCGAATGGACCGCGCCGGGCGGCGTGTGAAACACGTCCCCCGGTCCGTGTCGGCGCAGCGGGTCTCGGCCGAGACCGATCCACGCGGCACCGGAGAGGATCAGATAATGTTCCTCGGGCGGGTGACTGTGATCGGGATAGACCAGCCCCTGACCCCAATACCCGATCATGATGCGGATGCCTTGCGCCCGGTACGGACCTTGCGGTCCCGCCAGATCGCACCAGCAGTACCGGTCGAGATAGGACCGGTCGAACCCGTCCTCCTCGCTGTAGGTCTGACGCCAGTGCAGGTACGGGCGCGCGGTCAGCACCGCCTCGACGACCGCCAGCGTCTCGGGCTCAGCCTGATCCCGCATCGCATCGAACAACGCGAGCGCAGGGAAGTGCGTGGGCGGCGGTGCCTCCCCCGGCCGGATGGACGCAAGATCCGCCTCGGTCAGGTCCAGAAGGTCAGCCTTGGCCCGCAGCAGTTCCGTGGCGGACGCCATCAGGTGCGCAACGGGCGCTGGTACAGCGTCCGTCATGGTGCCTCCCCAGGCGCATCGGGATAGCCGAACCGGGCGAGCAGCGGCGCCAGCCGTTCGGTCGCGTCCGCCTGCTGCGCCTCGGTCAGCTCGGCCCGCCAGCGGCCCGACACGCCGGACTGGATGTGGCGATCATTGATCAGGGTCTTCGGATCCTCGACCAGCACCCGGTTGGTGTTCGAGCGCCGGGTCAGCCCGTCGATCTCGCCCGCGTTGACCTGCTCCATCACCTGCTTGTGACGATCGACCGAAGTTGCGGCATCGACCCGACCGACCTGATCAAGCCGGGGCCAGAGGCCGATGCGCCGGGCGATCTGGAAGATATGCGCCCGCTTCTCCGCCACCAGCAGCTCATACGGGATCGTCATCACCGGCACTGCCGTGCACATGTTGTCGAGCGCGTTGAAGCTGCCTGCCACCAGCCGCATCGCCGTCTCGTAGTCATGATCGTGCAGCCGCATCAGCGAGACACAGACATCGCGCGGGTCGCGGAAATTGCCGAAGACGATCGTGCCGGGCATCTCGGCGATCTCGCGTGCTGCCTGATCGTCCCAGGAATGGGTATGCACCAGAACCGTCTTGTGCAGGTACTGCCCGTTCATACGGAGGGTCGTGAGCACCCGGGCCAACTGTGGTCCGTGCGGATTGGCCTGGGTGACGGGAACCCGGTTCTCGCGCAGCAGCTCGCGCAGGATCGCATTCACCAGAACGGTCCCGGATCGCGGCACCCCGGCGTTGAGGATGATCATCGCTACATCTCCACCCGGATCAGATCGTATTTGGCAAGCCAGAGCACGACACCTTCCGCCGTGGCGGGGTCAAGCTCGGTTGCGTCCTGCACCGCATCGAGGCGGATCTGCCCCTGGGCGTGGATCAGGGCCAGCAGATCTGCAATGTGGGGCGCCTTGGCGACGATCCGATGGATCGCCTTGCCGCCTGTCAGCGTGATCAACTGGTCGATCTCTGCCTCGGTCACCGTGCGTTCCGCCGACAAAAGCGCTGTCACCGGCAGGACCCCCGTCGGATAACCGCGATAGAGCGTGAAGGGGTCCATCGCGGCAGGGTTCGCAGCGTCCTCCTGCTCGCGCCCGGAGGTCGGCAGACCCCTGTCCCGGCGGGCGTTCAGATCGGCCCACAGCGCCTGGTATTGCGGGATCACCGCGGCCCAATCATAGAGTTGCCGCGCGCGCGTGCGGCCCGCGGCACCCATGGCCGCGCGTTTCCCGGGATCGCGGATCAGCGCTGCAAACGCCTCGGCCATCTCAGGCACATCGACGGTCGTGCGTTGATGCACGAAACCGAGATACTGGTGATAGCCGTCGGCATTGTCCTCGAACCGGGCGGCGATGCGCTGACCATAGCCCGGGCGCGACATCAGCGTGCGCACGCGAAAGCCGGTGACGCCATGGTCGACCGTATCGCGAAAGCCATTCCAGTCCGAGCAGACGACCGGTAGACCGGCGGCCATCGCCTCGACCGGGGCAAGACCGAACGTCTCCTGAATATTGTCGACCGGCAGGGCGAAGATATCCGCCGCGGACCAGATCTGATAGCGCAGAGCCTCGTCCTTACCGTCCGGAAAATGCACTGTGACCGACGGCGCAAGCGCCGCTGCGGCGTCGCGGTGCAGCGCCTCCGCGCTGTCATTGGCGAACCAGCCGACCATCATCAGGTGGAGGGTGGCGCCGGTCTCCTCCGCCGCGCGCTGGAGCGCAATATAGAGCGGCGCCGGGTGCATCTTCTCGAAGACCGAGAGCCGCCCCATCGACATCACCGCCAGATCGTTCTCGCCGATGCCATGCGTCTTCCGCCAGTGTGCCCGCGCCGCGCCGTCCCGTGCGAAGGCGGCGGTGTCGATGCCCAGCGGGATCACCGGCAGTTGCGGCCGCGGCACCCGTCCCGCGGCAAAGCGACGACGCAGATAGGTCTCGGCCTCGTCAAGCTCGGTGGCGATCACCTGCTGCACGGCGCGGCTGGTGCAGATGATGGCGTCCCACTCCTCGACCGGAGCGACGGCGCTGTCCAACAGCCCTTCCATGATCCGGCGGGTCGAGACGGTGTGCGTGATACCGCAGATCGAGTAAAGCCGCTGGCCGCCCCGCCGCCGGACCCAGGCGTATTTGCCCACCGTCGGACCGGGCAGCATCAACACGCCTGCCCGACCCAGGCCCGTGGTGTTGCTGGTGAGCATCCGGTCGACCTTGCCGCGCCAGCCATTGGCCTTGGCGAGATCGCAGAAATGATCGAGATGCGCCTGCGTTGCCGCCGCCACCGATAGCCGGTCGCCCACCATGTGGCGGGTGTATCCGGCCAGAAAGGACTGGCCCGCCGTCCGCCGTCCGGCCAGGGGCTTGTCGGCGGACTCAACCACGTCGGGGTGGTGAAAAATCGCTGCCGTCGCAGGCGCTTGCGTTGTCATCTGCTGGTCCCGAATCGGCCCGTGTGCCGCCTCTGATCAGTCTCTCACGTGCATTTGTGAAGGGGTTACTGGAGTCGGCGCCGCCGGGCAAATACTGCTTTTCGACAGCGCACTTGCGCTTTGTAAGTCACAGATCTGGGGACGTGATTGATGAACATTCTGAAAATTGGCCTGGCCGGAGCAGCTGTGGCCCTTGCCTTGTCTTTCGGCGTGCCGTCGCTGACATCGCCCAAGCCAGCCCATGCCGGTGCATGCACGACGGACAAGGCGCGTGATGCGCTGTCGCCTGCGGAGGCCCAGGCGCTCTATGACTGCATCGCGGACAGCCTGATCGAGGGGTACTCCAAGGCCGGCGATGTGCCGGGCGTTGGTGACTACCGCAACTGGCCGCTTGTCACGACGGCGCCATCTGTCTCCTCGACCCATGGCGGCATGTTCGTGAACCACTTTGTCAGCCCGGGCGCGAAGGACCTCTACACACGGTGGGAGGACATGAACGGCGCCAAATTCGCGGTCGGTACCATCTTCGCCAAGGAAAGTTTCCGCGTGACCAAGAAGGGCGAGGTCAAGCGCGGGCCGCTGTTCCTTATGGAGAAGGTCGCCGACGACGCGGCACCGGACGGCTGGGTGTACACCCGCCTGTTCCCGAACGGAAAATTCCAGCGCACCGGCGGCAACGCGTCCGAGAAGATGGTGTTCTGCCACGATTGCCACTCGGCCACGCTCGAGCTGCAGGACGCGGCGTTCTTCCCGCCCGAGGGGAACAGGGTGGAGTGATCCGTCCGGGCCCGGCCCGGCGCAGCGGCCCCGCCACGAAAAAAGGGTGCCCGGGAGCGGGCACCCAAGGTATCGGCAAGGACCATGATTTGCCGAGGGACTAGTCTGATCAATCTGCCCCCGCGTCATGGCGACATCATGCCGGGATCAGGGCGAAATTCGGCAGAGCCGGTCAAGGATGGCGTCGACCCCCGTCCAGTCGTCCAGCTCAAGGGTCACCTGAACCACCATCACCTCGCGCCGGAAGGCGGGCGGCAGGCGCACGGCGTCCTTCTCGGTTGTCACCAGCATCGCATCGCGCTGCCGCGCCGTATGGATCAGCCGTTTCAGGATCGCCGCGGGATAGACGTGGTGATCGGGGAACCCGTGGGTCTCGACCAGATCGGCCCCCATCTCGCGCAAGGTCGTGAAGAACTTTTCGGGCCGCCCGATCCCGGCAAAGGCGACGACAGGCTCATGGCTCAGGCTCAGACCGGTCTGGACAGGCTGCATCCGTGCACGGATCAGCGGCAGTGCTTTCAGATCCGGCCAGAGCGCAAGCGTCCGGTCGGCGGCGCTTTGCGCACCCACCAGCACCGCCGCATCGGCTCGGGCGAGGCCGTCCCGGACAGGCTCGCGCAGTGGTCCTGCCGGGATCACGCGACCATTGCCGAACCCGGTGGCAGCATCGATCATCAGAAGGCTTGCATCCTTGACCAGGCCGGGGTTCTGGAACCCGTCATCCAGCAGGACAATGTCCGCGCCGTCTTCTGCTGCCGCCACGGCCCCGGCGGCGCGATCGCGGGACACCCAGACCGGTGTCGTTGCAGCCAGCACCAGCGGCTCGTCGCCGACATCGGCAAAAGTATCGTGGGCCAGATCCACACGGTGCGGACCGGTGATCCGCCCACCATGGCCGCGGGTCACGATGGCGGGCGAGCACCCCTTTGCTGCCAACCGGCCTGCCAGCGCCGCGACCATCGGGGTCTTGCCGGCGCCGCCCGCCACCAGATTGCCAACGCACAGGACCGGGACCGGCGCGGTTTTCGGCTTGCTCCAGATCGCGCGCAGCGCGGCGCCAAAGCGCCAGAACACGGATCCCGAGGCAAGCAGATGCGCCGCAAGCCCGGGCCTGCCCGGCGGGTTGGACCAGAACCGGGGCGCCTTCATTGCGCGGACTCCATCAGGGCCAGGACACGCTCGGCAATCCGGTCCACATCCGGTGCGATGTCCTTGTGGACGATGGTGGCCTGCGCCGTCATTGCCGCGCGCGCCGTCTCGTTGCCCAGCAGGTCCACGACCGCCGCCGCCAGCGTGCCCGCATCGCTCACATCCCGCACGGCCTCCGCGCCGCCCAGAGCCCGATAGGCTGGCGCGAAGTTCTCCACGTGAGACCCGTGCAGCACCGCCGACCCTGCCGCGATGGGCTCGAACGGCGTATGACCGCCCTTGGCAACCAGCGAGCCGCCGACGAAGGTCACCGGTGCCAGAGAATACCACAGCCCCATCTCGCCCAGCGTATCCGCCAACAGAACAGCGCCCCGTAGGGTGCGTCCGTGACGCACCCGCGTGTCGAGAGAGCGGCGGTCTGCCTCCATCCCGGCATCCTTGCAAAGCGCGGCCACCGCCTCCCCGCGCTCGGGATGGCGCGGCGCCAGGATCAGCAGAGCCTCGGGCATCGCCCGACATACCATCGCATGGGCCGCCAGCACGATCTCCTCCTCGCCCGCATGGGTCGATGCCGCCAGCCAGACCGGTCGCCCGTCGATCGCCGCGCGCCACGCCGCCAGATCCGCGACCGGTTCTGCCGCGACCAGCGCCTTCAGGTTTCCCGCGCATATGGCCCCGTCCACAAAGGCCGACAGGCGCTCCACGGTTGGTGCGTCCTGCGTCAGGATCAGCCGGAACGCCCCCAACACTTGCCGGGCCATCCCGGGCACCCGGGCCCAGCCCGCGGCGCTTTTCTCCGAGATCCGGGCGTTGACCATCGCCATGGGCACGCCGCGCCGCGCAGTCTCCAGCACCAGCCGGGGCCAAAGTTCGCTCTCGATCCAGATGCCGAGATCGGGCCGCCAATGGTCGAGGAACCGGGCCACCGCGCCCGCGGTATCGACCGGCACGAACTGGTGCACCGCGCGCTCCGGCAGCAGCGGCGCGAGGCGGCGCGCCGATGTCACCGTCCCGGTGGTCACCAGCACACGGGCCTGGGGCCGCGCCGCAAGCAGCGCATCGATCAGAGGCAGCATCGACATCGCCTCGCCCACGCTGGCGCCATGCAGCCAGATCAGATCACCGTTCGGGCGGGGCACCCCGGCATGTCCCAGCCGCTCGCCGAGCCGGGCCGGGTCCTCCTTGCCGCGGGCCAGTCGACGGCGCAGCACCAGCGGTGCAATCATCCCCGCCAGCCGGGAGGCCGCAAGATACGCCCGAAGCGCCAGCGCCATGTCTAGATCCCGTCCAGCACCGGGCCGGGCTCGACCGGTGCCCGGTCGCACAGCGCATCGGCGCGGGCGGTGATCTCGGTCGTCACGGCCTCGATCCGTGCGCGAAAATCCATCATGGCGGCATCGTTGCCCGGCTCGGGCGGGTCCATGACCGGGCCATAGATCACGACGCCGCGCCCGAACGGCCAGGGCACCAAGAACCGGTCCCAGGATCGCATGACCTTCCCGCGCCGGACCGAGAACGTGACTGGCAGCACCGGGCAGCGCGTGGCGATCGACAGCGCCGCGGCTCCGGCCTGCGCCCGCATGCGCGGGCCCCGAGGACCGTCCGGCGTGATCGCGACCACGGCGGCCCGCTCGGTCAGTTCCTCATACGCGCCGGAGAACGCCTCCCGCCCGCCCTTGTCGCGCTGCTTGGCGTGGTCATAGGTCGAGCCGCGCACCGAGAAGACGCCGAACCGCCAGACAATCGCACTGATCAGATCGCCGTCGCGGTTGTTCGAGATCATGGCCACGGTCCGCCGCCGCGGCGGCGCGAAGGTCGCCGACATGAAAAGCCGCCCGTGCCAGATCGAGGGGATGAACCCGCAGCCGCGCGCAAGCACGGCATCGAGGTTCTCCTGCCCCTCGACCTGCCAGCGCACGGTCCAGGTGACGATACGGATATAGAACGCCCCCAGCCGCCCGCCGATCTGCCGCCCGGTCGGGGAATGGCGCAGCCAGCGCCCCAGCCCATCGAGCGAAAAGGTCATCGCGGCAGGGTCATCCGGTGTCAGGTCTCGATCGCGGCCGTCTCGGCGCTCTCCTCCTGCTCCTCGTCGCGCAGACGATGCAGGTGGGCGATGAAATAGCGTGCATGGGCATTGTCGACCGTACGCTGGGCCGCACCCTTCCAAGCCTCATAAGCCTTTGCATAGCTTGGGAAAATCCCGACGACGTCGAGGTTATCCGGATCGCGGAACTCGTTGCGCTGCGGGTCGACAAGCTCGCCGCCAAAGACGAGATGCAGGCGTGTGGTCATGGGGATCTCCCGTGGGTTGGCCCGTTCGGCGCCGACCATAGCGGCGCGGGCTGCAAGGTCAATCCGGCGCGTTTTTCCTCATCGATTGTGGCTCGGTGCTAAGGTTGTTTCGGGGACTAAGCGGACTTTCGCAAAGATTTTATGTTCGCGCCCTAGCCTCTTCGCAAAGCTGAATGTGGAGGTCGCGTGAACGAGGACTATGAAATCGGCAGAGCAGGACTCGACGACACCCATTGGATAACTGAGGAGTTGACCAATTCGTGGGGTAGCCCGCTGATTGTTGTGAATGGTGAGATCATTGACGCATCGAAACAGCAAGCTCTGGTCGCGCGGCCACAACTAGGCTTGCTCGTGTTTCGTGACCACTCGGAAAACGGCGTGGAAATCGTTGCTATCGAAGCACTTGTTTCGGGTCGTGGCATCGGTCGAGCGCTATTGGATCGTCTTAGAAACGACAGCGAACGCCTTGGTAAGGTCTACATTTCGGTGACGACAACCAACGACAACTTGATCGCTCTCCGCTTCTACCAACGGTATGGGTTTGCGCTCTATGAACTACGTACGGGAGCCGTTGATCGCGCGCGAAAGACGTTGAAACCCGAAATCCCCGAAGAGGGATCAGAGGGTATTCGAATTCGCGACGAAATCGAATTGCGATACGGCCTTTAAGACGGTCACTTTGGGCTCATTCCGGACATTAATGTGTCGTTCCGTTGTTGGGTGCTAAGGTTAGATCTGTGCACGCCGGTATCTGGGAAACTTAAGGACGTGATCCCGGAGTAGTGCGCCTTGTGCGGCGCCGATGCAGAACTCCTCCGTCAGACTTGGTCCGGCTGGCGATGCGCGAGGATGGCACCGTGCAGCGCATCGGGGGCCGCGATAATCCCGGGATGCAGCGCGTCCGGGGCGTTGAACACCAGCCGTCCGCCATCGCCATCGGTGACATTGGCGCCGGCCTCTGCCGCGATCAGGGCTCCGGCGGCGATGTCCCACTCGAACGCTTGGCGGAAGGTCAGCATGGTGTCGAACCGCCCCTCGGCCACAAGGCACAGTCGCCACGCCAGCGACGAGCGGAAGTGCCGTTTCAGCGGCGGGACGCCGCCGGGCCAGTGCATGTCATCGAGCTGTTTGCGGGCCGTCAACACGGTTGCGTCTGACAGCTCCGCACGCTCGGACGCGGCGATGGGAAAGCCGTTCTTGTGCGCTCCACCCCCCAGCGCTGCACTGAAGGTCTCCATCCGCGCGGGCAGGTGCACGGCGGCGGCCGTGACGACACCCCGGTGCGCGATGGCGAGCGCGACCGAAAACCCCTGTTCCCCCGCGATGAAGGACCGCGTGCCGTCGATCGGATCGATGATGAAGATCCGCTCGGCCTCCAGCCGCTTCGGATTGTCCTCGCTCTCCTCGGACAGCCAGCCATAGCCGGGGCGGGCGGAGCCAAGCTCGGCCTCGAGCATCCGGTTGATCGCCAGATCCGCCTCGGTGACCGGGCCGAGATCACCGGGCTTGTGCATGGCTTCGATCTCGGTCCGCCAGAACTTCATGGCGATGGGACCGGCCGCCTCGGCCGCGGCAATCAACAGCGCGCGGTCCGCCTCGGCGTCCAGATCCGGTACGGCCGCCTCAGGCACCGACGGTCAGCCCCTCGACGAGGCAGGACGGGACCGAGATACTGCGAAAGAGGTCCGCGTCATTGGCCGGGCGCAGCGACAGCATCATCTCGGGCAGCATGCCGGCGATCGTGATCTCGTTGACCGGATAGGCGATCTCGCCGCCCTCGACCCAGAAGCCCGAAGCGCCGCGCGAATAGGCGCCGGTGGTCGGATTGATCGACGCGCCGATGAGCGAGGTGACCAGAAGGCCCGTGCCCATGGCAGCAATCAGATCCGCCCGGCTCTCGCGCCCCTGCGTCAGCGCGATGTTGGATGTGCCCGGGCTGGGCGGATTTGTCGTGCCGCGCCGGGCATTCCCGGTCGTGGTCAGGCCCAGCTTGCGCGCCGTGGCGCTGTCCAGCACCCAGCGTACCAACCGGCCATCCTCGACAATCGGCTGGGGGCGCGCGGCGATCCCCTCGGCATCGAAGGGGCGCGAATTCATGCCGCGCACCTTCAGCGGATCCTCGGTGATGCTCAGACCCGCAGGCAGCACCTGCGCGTCCATCGCATCGCGCAGCCAGCTTGACCCGCGCGCGACGGAGGAGCCGTTGACCGCGACAAGAACATGGCTGACGAGACCGGAGGCGACCCGCTCGTCAAACAGAACAGGCACCGCGCCGCCAGGCGGTTTGCGCGGGCCAAGCCGTGCAACAGCACGCTCGCCTGCGGTTTGTCCGATCGCGGCAGGGCTTGGCAGATCAGCGCGGTGAAGGCGTGCCTCGCTCTTGTAGTCGCGCTCACGCCCCAGCCCTTCGCCCGCGATCGCCGAGGCACCGATCCCTGTCGTGGTGCGGCTGTAGTGGCCTGCGAACCCGTTGCTGGCGGCAAGCGTGATGTCGACGCGGGTTGTCTGGGCATGCGCCTGCTCGACCTGACCGACGCCCTTGACGCCAAGCGCCGCGGCTTCTGCCGACAGCGCCCAGTCTTCCAGCATGGCCGCATCCGGGGCTGGCTCGGCATCGACCATGTCCAGCGCCGCGCCGTCTGGTGGGGCCGTCAACAGCGCCGGATCGGCCAGACCGCAATGGGGATCGTCGGGGGCTTCGCGCGCCATGGCCACGGCCCGCTCGGCCATCGCTTCCAGCGCATCGGACCCCAGCCGGGACGACGAGACGCACGCCTGCCGTTGGCCGATCAGAACGCGCAGCCCGGCCTCTCGGCCCTCGGCGCTCTCGGCCTCCTCAAGCGCGCCCTCGGCAACGCCGATCGAGACAGAGCGGTCCGTCACAATCACCACATCCGCGGCATCGGCGCCCGCGCGTGCGGCGATCTCGAGCAACTGCGCCGAGAGGTCCGTATCGGTCTTCATCTTCGGATCGTCCAGCATGGGCGCGGTCACAGCGCACCAAGCGCGTGGCCGATCAGGCCGATCGCGGTGATGATGAGCGCGGCAAAGGTCATGGCCATCCCGGCCATACGCAACGCAAAGCCCTCGCGGATCTCGAAGAAGTGCACCCCGTGCAACACACGGCCCGCCGTGAACAGCACCCCGATCAGACCCAGAACCCAGGCCGGCGTTCCCAGACCCTCGGAGAGGCCGAGCATGATCAGGAATATCGGAATGTTCTCGCTGGCGTTGCCGTGGGCACGGATCAGCCGCTCGCCCATCTCATCGCCGGCATGACCAAGCGAGACCCTCTGGCCGCGCCGAAAACGCACGACCCGGACCTGGAGGAAAATCAGCCAGAGTGCGAGCAGCCCGGCAAAAATGCCGGTCACCGGAAGCGGCATGGGTTATCCTAGCGTAGCTGCGGTTTGGTCTGATGTAGCCCTTGGCGGCGATGATGAAAAGCCCGGTCGATCACTGCGCGCCGTCAATCCACACGTCGCTCTGCTTCATCTTGCCAAAAATACCTGAAACTGCTGAGGGTCGCGTCCGTGATCCGGGTGGGGTGGCGAGCCCGGCGCCCGTCGATCGCACCACCTTGCCGCCCGGAAGACCGGGCAACACCCCGTCATGTCCGGGCGTAGACGTCTTCGTAGCGAATGATGTCGTCCTCGCCGAGATAGGCGCCGGACTGTACCTCGATCAGGTGCAGCTCGAGCTTGCCCGGATTCTCCAACCGGTGCACGGCGCCAAGCGGGATATAGATGGATTCGTTCTCGGTCAGCAGGCGCACATCCTCATCGACCGTCACCCGGGCGGACCCGGCGACCACGACCCAGTGCTCGGACCGGTGCACATGGGATTGCAGCGAAAGCTGCCCGCCCGGCAGCACCATGATCTGCTTGACCTGGAACCGCTCGCCCAGTGCCACCGTTTCGTACCAGCCCCAGGGCCGATGGACGCGGGGAAACTCGGTCGCTTGCGCTGCACCCGTGGCGCGCAGGGTCTCGACAGCAATGCGCACATCCTGCGCCCGGTCCATGTCGGCGATCAGAACCGCATCGCGCATGGCCACGGCGACGGTGTTTTGCAGCCCGATCCCGACCACGCGCATATCGGGATGTTCCGATCGCAGGAGGCTGTCCTGGCAGTCGATGGCGACCGCGCCCCCTTCGGTGGCAACGGCGCTGTCGTCCTGCGCGCTTTCCTGCCAGACGGTGCGCCACGAGCCGAGATCGTTCCAGCCGCAGTCGACCGGCACGATCATGCCCTGCACCTGCTCCATGATCGCATAATCGATCGAGATGTCGGGGCTTGTCGCATAGGTGGCCTCGCCCAGACGGAAGAAGCAGAGATCCTCCGCGCCTGTTGCAACCGAGGCGGCGCAGGCCGTGCGCACCTCCGATGCGTGGGCATCGAAGGCGTCAAGGATTGCCCGGACCGAGAACGCGAACATGCCGGCATTCCAGAGGAACCGGCCGGAGGCGAGCATCTCCTCGGCCCGCGCCTGATCCGGTTTTTCGACGAATCGCACAAACGGCAGGGGGGTCTGGCCCGGCGCCTCGGCCAGTTCCACATAGCCATAGCCCGTCTCCGGGCGATCCGGCTTGATCCCGAATGTCACGAGATGTCCGTCCCGCGCCGCGTCGACCGCATGGCGGGCGGCGACGTGAAACGCATCGACATCGCCCATCAGATGGTCGGATGGCAGGACCAGCATCACCGCATCGGGGTCCGTGGCGGCAAGGATCTCGGCCGCGGCGCAGATGGCAGGC
Organism: Pseudomonadota bacterium; assembly: GCA_039821125.1. Classification (GTDB taxonomy): domain Bacteria; phylum Pseudomonadota; class Alphaproteobacteria; order Rhodobacterales; family Rhodobacteraceae; genus Thermohalobaculum. The sequence continues at coordinate 14,938 of JBCBOR010000048.1, read as the reverse complement.
GCGGTGTTGCGCGCAGCGGGCTCGATCACGATTCGCGTGGCCTTGTGCCCGGCGTTAGAGAGCTGCTCTGCCGCGACGAACCGAAACTCCTGATTGGTCATCAGGACCGGATCGGCCCAGCCAAGCCCGTCGAGCCGCCCGAGCGTGCGTTCAAACAGCGAGCCACCGGGGAACAAGGCGCTGAACTGCTTGGGATAGGACCGGCGCGACAGGGGCCAGAGGCGGGTACCGCTGCCCCCGCACATGATCACGGGATAGACCTGTCCTGCTTTGTCGCTCATCCGCGAGCCCTTCTCGGCGCTGGACGTCTGCGGGTCCTGGATGTCAGGCCGGGCCTGAGGCCAGACCCGGGGCTGGGATCAGGCTTCGGGCTGGGGTTCGGCCGCTTCGGCTTGTGGCTCGGCCGGTTTCGCCTCGGCAGTGTCCTTCTTCGGCCCGCGACGGCGCCCCGCGCCGTTCCGGCGTGGCGGAGTCTTTGCCATCTCGTCGGAGTCGACCAGCAGAGTGTCCTGCGTCGGTTCGGCATCGATCATGGTCATGCCACCGATGCTTTCGGTCGGTGCGGCACTCTCGGCTGCGGCTGGGGCCGGTGCCTGTGTGTCGGTGTCCATCGAAGGTTGCGGCGCGTCGCCTGCGTCCTGCGGCTGGCGGGCCTGTTGCTCCGAGGGTTGCTGGTCCGGCGCGTCGCGCTTGGACTGCTCCTGCTGCTGCGCCGTCGCCTGGATCAGGATGCGCTGATAGTGCTCGGCGTGCTGGAGGAAGTTCTCCGCCGTGACCCGGTCGCCGGATGTCTGGGCATCCCGGGCAAGGGTCAGATACTTGTCGATGATCTGTTGCGGGGTACCGCGGACCTTGCCCTCGGGCCCGGCGCTGTCATAGACGCGGTTCAGGTTGTTCCCGCCGCCGCCTTTGCGATTGCCGCGCCCGCGCGACCTGTTGGACTTCTGTGCTGATCTCATACCGCTTTGGTCTCTGCTGATTTCATTCCCGCATCGCGAGCGTCATCAGGCCATAGATTAAGGCCTAAGCCCCGTGCATGTCCGTGCAGTACAGCGCTGCTTAAACAAACTCCGGCTGCCCCTGGCAAAACGCCGATATGGCCTGCAACTAAACCGGAGATGATTTTGGATAACCGGGTTTTCGCAGCCACTCAACCTGTAACTTGGCGACTCCTGCGATTTTATTAGCAAAGTGATCGCTGTGCAGGTCAGCACCCTGCAACAATGACGCGGGAGCGTTGGTCGAGATCGGGGATTTCCGCATGCACGAGCAACCTGGCCCCGGCGAGGATGGCCGAGACATCGTAGTACTGAGTCGGGCCGATCTCGACCATCAGCAATCCGCCCGGCGCAAGGTGGCTGACAGCACCGGTCGCAATCGCCCGATAAGCTGCGAGCCCGTCGCCACCGGGGGTCAGGGCCGCGCGCGGTTCGTGCTCGCGCACTTCGGGGGAGAGCGCCGGGATCTCATCGGCTGCGATGTAGGGCGGGTTGGAGACGATCAGATCAAACGCGCCGTCGATCCCGTCCCACCAGTCGTGGTTCGCAAACGTGACCCGGTCGATGCCGAGCGTGTCGGCGTTGGAGGTCGCGACGGCAAGGGCTGCATCGGATGTATCGGTGCCAAGCCCGGTCGCCTCCGGCCACTCGGCCAGCAGGGTCAGCAGGATGCACCCCGATCCGGTCCCGAGATCGAGCACATGCCGGAACGGACCGCGATGCAGCGCCTCGGCGATCAGGGTTTCCGTCTCGGGCCGCGGGTCGAGCACCTCCGGCGTGACCCTGAAGTCCCGCCCCCAGAAGGCCCGGGTCCCGGTTATATGGCTTACAGGCGTGCGTGCGGCCCGCCGCCCGATGGCCTTGGCGAACCGGTGTGCTTCCAGATCGTTCGGCGGTGTTTCAAGATCCGCGGACAGCGCTGCCGCCTCCAGCCCGGAGGCCCATCTCAGCAGCAGGCGGGCATCACGGGCCGGGTCAGGCACATCGGCGGCGGCCAGTGCCTCGGTCGCCTGGCGCAGCAGTGCCGCGCGGGTTGGGTGGCTCACGCGGACATCTCGGCCAGACGTTCGGCCTGATCGGCGGCGACGAGCGCATCGACAATCTCGGTCAGATCGCCCTGGATGACCTGGTCCAGCTTGTAGAGCGTCAGGTTGATCCGGTGATCCGTCACGCGGCTCTGCGGAAAATTATACGTGCGGATGCGTTCCGAGCGGTCGCCCGAACCGACCTGGCCCTTGCGCTCGGCGGCGCGGGCGGCATCGGCCTCCTGCCGTTTGGCATCGAAAAGCCGCGTGCGCAGCACCTGCATCGCAATGGCGCGGTTCTGGTGCTGGGACTTCTCGGACGAGGTCACGACGATCCCGGTCGGGATGTGGGTGATCCGAACCGCCGAATCGGTGGTGTTCACGTGCTGGCCGCCCGCACCCGAGGCGCGCATCGTGTCGATCCGGATATCGGTGGCGGGGATGTCGATGTCGATCTCCTCGGCTTCCGGCAGGACTGCGACGGTTGCAGCAGAGGTATGGATGCGGCCCTGGGATTCGGTCTCCGGCACGCGCTGGACCCGGTGCACCCCGCTCTCGAACTTGAGCCGGGCAAAGACGCCTTCGCCGCGGATCGCCGCGACGATTTCCTTGAACCCGCCCAGATCGGCGGGGCTTTCCTCGATGATCTCGACCCGCCAGCCCTGCGCCTCGGCATAGCGCTGGTACATGCGGAAGAGATCGCCGGCAAACAGCGCGGCTTCATCGCCGCCTGTGCCGGGCCGGATCTCGACAATCGCGGGCCGGTCATCGGCGGCATCCTTGGGCAGCAAGGCGATGCGCAGCGCCTCCTCCAGATCCGGCAACTTGGCCTCGAGCGCGGCGATCTCATCGCCTGCGAGCTCGGCCATATCGGGGTCGGACAGCATCTCCTGCGCATCCGCGAGATCCGTGGTCGCCTGTTGCCATTCGGTGATCACAGCGACCACGTCGCGCAATTCGGCGTATTCGCGGCCAAGCTGTGCGATCTCGCCGGGATCCGAGACCGCGGTCATTTTCGCCTCGACAAAGGCGAACCGGTCGAGAATTTCCTGAAGGCGGGCTGTCGGGATCATGGCGTTCGTTATGCGCTGCGACACGATGGCGTCAAGCAGAGTGATTGAGTTCCAGGCGGGGTGCGCGTACTCTCTTCCTATGAAATATGTGCCACTAATGCTCGCTGCGGCGGTCTTTCTGGCCGCGATGGACGCACCGGCTCTGGCTGACCCGGTGTCACCGCAATACACCCCTGCCATTCCGGCCCAGGGCGGGTACAATCCGCCCAAGCCGAAAGAAGGGTTCCGCTATCCTGAGTGCTTTTGCACCGACAGTGCGGGAAAGCGGATCGAAATGGGCCAGACGACGTGCCTGCAGATCGGCTCGCAACAGGTGCTGGCGCGGTGCTCCATGTCCTTGAACAACCCAACATGGCGGCGCTTGCAGGAAGGATGCCCGTCGGTCTGACCGTCGGCAAGGGTGCGTCACGGACGCACCCTACGGGGTGTCGTGTGGCCTGTCGGCGGGTGTGCTAGGAGTGTCTTTGCCGACAGTCAGCTCTGCCCTTCACCGATTTGCGCCAGCCAGCGTTCCACGCGATCACGGTTCACGCCCATGTCGCCATAGCCGTAGCGCGCCCGTGACCAGACGATCAGGGCCGAGCCGCCCTCGACTTCGACCGCTTTCACCGTGATGTAGTCAGGATATCCGAACAGCATCGAGCGCTGGACGTAGGTGATCCAGCCCTCGTCCAGCGAACCGCCGATGATTTCGGTTCGCGGCGCATTCATCGCGACCGCGTCGAAGAGAAAAAGGTGCTCCTTCGCCGGCAGATCGCGCACGGTCGTTGACTGGTCCGCTTGGGCTGCGATCGCTCCGTCCGGCGCCACCATGTAGTCGTTCGGCTTGCCCGACCGCTCGGCTGTGGCCGGATCCACATGCCAGACCGCCGGGTCGTCACCGACCACACGCATGAAAACGGCCATCGCGCCGACGACCAGAAGAACGGCTGCCGCGATCCAGATGGAGTAGCGCTTCATTCAGCCGCCTGGGCCGCCGCTGCGCGTTCTGCCTCAAGCTCGGCGGCCTTCTTCTCGACCTGCTCGACGATGTGGTCGACCATGGCGTCATTGTCCATGCGGTGCGATTTCGAACCGCCGAGATAGACCATGCCATAGCCCGCGCCGCCGCCGGTCCAGCCGACATCGGTCATCAGCGCCTCGCCCGGGCCGTTCACGACGCAGCCGATGATGCTGAGGCTCATGGGCGTCTTGATGTGCTCGAGCCGTTCTTCCAGCGTCTCGACCGTCTTGATCACGTCGAACCCCTGACGTGCGCAGGACGGGCACGAGATGATGTTCACACCGCGGTGGCGCAGGCCGAGCGATTTCAGGATCTCGAACCCGACCTTGACCTCTTCTTCAGGATCTGCCGACAGCGAGACGCGCATTGTGTCGCCGATGCCCATCCAGAGCAGTTGCCCCAACCCGATCGCCGATTTGATCGTGCCGGTGGTCCGCCCGCCCGCCTCGGTGATGCCGAGATGAATCGGCGCATCGGTCTGCTCTGCCAGATCGATATAGGCGGCCGAGGCCATGAAGACGTCCGACGCCTTCACCGAAATCTTGAACTCGTGGAAATCGTGATCCTGCAGGATCTTGATGTGATCGAGGCCCGATTCCACCATCGCATCGGGACAGGGCTCGCCATACTTCTCGAGCAGATCCTTCTCGAGGCTGCCGCCATTCACGCCGATCCGGATCGCACAGCCATGGTCACGGGCGGCCTTGATGACCTCCTTCACGCGCTCCTCGCTGCCGATGTTGCCGGGGTTGATGCGCAGGCAGGCGGCCCCCGCCTTCGCGCTCTCGATCGCCATTTTATAGTGGAAGTGGATGTCCGCAACGATCGGCACGTCGGCCTGTTTGCAGATCTCGGGCATCGCCGCGGCGCTCTCGGGATCGGGCACCGAGACGCGGACAATGTCTGCCCCTGCCTCGGCGCAGCGGTTGATCTGTGCGATCGTCGCCTTGGCGTCCGTCGTCAGTGTATTGGTCATCGTCTGCACCGAGATCGGCGCATCGCCCCCCACCGGCACGCTGCCGACATGGATTTGCCGACTCTTGCGGCGGTCGATGTTTCTCCACGGTCTGATGTGGTTCATGGCGCGGTCCCCGTCCGGTTGTCGCGGTCACGCCATGAAATAGGCGCCCGGACGAGGCGTGTCGAGTGTGTTGTGGTCACAGTCTTATGTCGGTCTCGGATTGCGGGCCCCCGCTGGCGCGCGGGTCTGATCAGGGACGCGAGCGCAGAGCCGCTTCGGCCCGATCCTCCGAGCCGCGTCCATCCGTGGTCGTGACGACGGTCACAGCGGTCTCCGGCATCGTCTCGCGGACCGAAGCGGCGGCAAGCGAGACGTCGCGCAGAACCGCGCCGCGCCGTCCAACCGGACCGTAGCGGACACCATCGACAACCACGAAGATGCCGCCTGCATTGCCGGTCCGCAGCACCGGGGCATCGGCGCGTGGCGGCAGTGCGAAACGCTCGCCGACGTTCAGCGTCCCCTCGAACAGGATCGAGCGGTCGCCATCCCGGACGCGGATCCAGGTTTTCTCGGCAGCGATCAGGGCCACGCCCTTTTCGACCGGTTCGGGCGCGGCCTCGGCCACCTGATCCGAGGCCTTCTGCTCGGCGGCGCGGCGGGCTGCCATCGCCTCCGCTGCAGCAATCACATCGTCGGCGGAGTCAAACCCCTCGACCGCCGGGTCCTGGCGATACGCGAAGATGCCCGACTCATTGGGGTCGATGGCCGAGATCGGCCCGTCGCGACGGGAAAACTCGAGTGGCGGAAGATCCGTCGGCAGCGCCACTGCGGCGAGCAACCCACCATCGGCGTAATCATTCGCTGCGGGACGCGTCACCTGCCCGCCGGAAATCTCGGGCGCCGAGATCAGCGGCGCGTCGGCCACGACCACGGGCGCTTCGGGCAGGGGCGCGAACCCGACCCGCTGAATATCCTGCAGCAGGGCATAGCCGCCATAGCCGAGCCCGGCCACAAGCGCGATCAGCGCGGCAGACGAGGTCAGCGCGCCCATGGAGAAGCGGGCCTGGAACCGATTGCGCGACAGCGGCGCGGCGAACCGAGAGGAGGCAAGCTGTGCACCGAGACCGGCCGCTGCCATGGCATGGCCGGCCACTTGCGCGCCCAGGCCCGGATCAGCGCCGCTCTCGACCAGCACAGCTGCGGGCGAGCGATAGCCGCTCTCATCACAGAACCGTTGGTAGCAATCCTCGGCGTCCAGCCCGAGATAGCGTGCGTACGAGCGGACATAGCCGGCGATGACGCTCTGGTTCGGGAATCCGGTCAGATCGCATGCTTCGATCGCCGTCAGCATGCGAATCTTGATTTTCAGATCCTGCTCGACGTCCTCCAGGCTTTTCCCCAAAGAGGCGCGCTCTCCGCGCATTTCATCGCCGAGCGTGATCGTATACGAGTCAAAACCCCGAAGCTCCATTCGGGTGGCTCCTGCTCAGAACCTTGCCTAACGCAGTCGTTACCGACCTTGCCCCTCCGCTTAGCAAGACTATCGCGTAAGCGGTAGGGTAATTCAATGTTGATAACTGACGGTTAGCAGATTTTTCTCACAATCCAACGCCATTTCGGCGTTCTACGGGTGATCCGTACGGGGGATTCCCGTACTGAGTGAACGAGGCCGCTTTGTGGCAGAGATATGCTAAATTCTGGTTTACGGAATGGGGGCGCGCTGTGAGCGGTGCGCCATTGATGCTTGGCCGCTGCGCCCTATACCTCGAGACGACTGCGTTTGACACACGCGCGTGGGACGGTCGTCAGATCGGCGGAAAACAGCATGCTTGAGATCTATTTGGTGCCGCTTGGCGTCGCGTTGGTGGGCTTTGTGATCATCTGGCCCGCCAGCGTGGTGCGCCGCGATGTCAGTCTGGTTGATCTGGCCTGGGGGCCTGGTTTCTTCGTCCAGCTGTGCGCGGCGGCGCTTGTTGCAGGCGCGCTGGATCTGCGTGGACAGATGGTGCTGGCCGTGGTCGGCATCTGGTCGGCGCGTCTGGCGTGGACACTGGGTGCGCGCCGGTTCCGCGAGGGGCACGAGGACCCGCGCTACACCTCGATCCGCGAAAGCTGGGGTCCTGCCTTCTGGTGGAAGAGCATCTTCATTGTCTTCGCCCTGCAGGCCTTCCTGCAGTGGCTCATCGTTGTCGGCCCGATTGCCGGGCTGGCGGCGGAGCCCCAGGCGCTGGGTGCACTGGCCTGGATCGGTGTCGCGACCGCGCTGGGCGGCCTGGCGCTCGAGGCCGTGGCTGATCGACAACTCGATACGTTCAAGCGAACCGCGCAACCCGGAGCGCTCATGACCTCGGGCCTGCGCGCGCACATGCGGCACCCGAACTACACCGGTGAGATCATCTTTTGGATCGGTGTCGCGCTGATCCTTGTCGATGGCGGCGTCTGGCTCGGGCTGCTCTCGCCCGTGCTGATCACGCTGTTCCTGACGAAGGTTTCTGGTGCGCCGCTGCTGGATGAGCGTCTGTCCGAGACACGGCCCGGCTATGCAGCCTACCGGGCGCGGGTGCCCGGGTTCATCCCGTTCCTGACGCCCGAGCGGTCGAACGCCAGCTAGCTGACTGAGCCGGACGCGTGGACATCAGACTGCCCTTACTTGTCTGATGCCACGTTTGGTCCCGGCTTCGTGCCTGTATGGGCCGCCCCCGTGGCCCGTCACATCACCCCGGAGTTACCACATCAGTAGATGTAGCGGATCTCCTCGGTCCAGTACCGCTCGACCGAGCGCAGATCATTGTTCATGCCATCAATCCCGTCGGCGCGCAGCCGCTCGGAATTGGCCAGTTCCTCCGCATGGCGCTGGAAGAGGTCGGCGACCATCTGGTGCACTTCCATGCCCTTGTCGGTCAGGCGCACGCGAACCGAACGACGATCGAGATCACAGCGCTGGTGGTCGATATAGCCAAGCTCGACAAGTTTCTTCAGATTGTAGGAGACGTTGGACCCTTGGTAGTAGCCGCGGTTCTTCAACTCGCCTGCGGTCATGACCTTGGAGCCGATGTTGAAGAGAAGCAGCGCCTGGACCGAGTTGACGTCGAACTTGCCGACGCGTTCGAACTCGTCCTTGATCACATCCAGCAGCAACCGGTGCAGGCGTTCGATCAGGGCCAGGGCTTCGAGATACCCGGACAGCAAATCATGTCCGGTTTCATCTTCATACGACGGGGCGAGGGCGATTGTTGTACTCATACTGTACTCCGGGTGAACGATTACTCGACGCCCGGAGAGTGCGCCGTTAAATGAGAACAGGACGTTAATCTTGCGAAAGTTTCCACAAATTACGCCCTGATTTGTGCGGCAACTGGTTCAAAGACGACCGCTCAGGCGTTGTGTCAGCGCCCGCCCGTCAGGAATTCGATCACGCCCGAGAAATCCTTGTCCGCCTGCCCGGCCAGATCCATCATCGCGTAGATCTGCGTCGCGTGGGCGCCCAGCGGCGTGGCCGCGCCGGCGCTTTGCGCGGCCTCCATTGCGATGCGCAGATCCTTGAGCATCAGGGCTGCGGCGAACCCCGGCTGATAGTCGCGGTTCGAGGGAGCGGCTGGCACGGGACCGGGTGCCGGGCAATAATCGTTCAGCGACCAGCACCGGGCCGTTGCCGTAGAAGAGATGTCATAAAGCTTCTGCGCATCCAGCCCCAGCCGTTCGGCGAGGCTGAACCCCTCGGCGACCGAGATCATCTGGATCGCCAGCATCATGTTGTTGCAGATCTTGGCTGCCGCGCCTGCACCGGGCCCGCCTGCATGGAAGATGTTCTTGCCCATCGCGTCGAGGATCGGCTTGGCCCGCGCAAAGGCATCGTCCGTCCCGCCCACCATGAAGGTCAGCGTGCCTGCGGTCGCGCCGCCGATGCCGCCGGACATCGGGCAGTCGATCATCTGCTGGCCACGTTCTTCGGCCTCTGCTTCCACGGCACGGGCGCTGTCCACATCGATGGTGGAGCAATCGATGAACAGCGTGCCCTTGGGCGCGGCGTCCAGAATGCCGCCCTGCCCGGAATAGACGGCTTTGACATGGCGTGCGGCGGGCAGGGCGGTGACCACGGCCTCAACCTCCGCCACGGCGTCGGCCGCCGAGCCTGCGGCGCTCCCGCCTGCCTCGGTCAACGCGGACAAGATCCCGGTATCGAGATCGAAGCCCGCCACCGTGTGCCCTGCCGCGATCAGGTTCTTCGCCATCGGCAGGCCCATATTGCCGAGCCCGATAAAGCCGATCCTTGCCATGTCACTCCCCCTTGTCGTTCCTGCGCCCGTTTGGTCAGGCGATGTTGTGAAAGCTCTGGATTGCCGTGATCGTCGGCACATGCGCCGGGTCCGGATCGCGCGCGCCGGAAACCCAGAGATACAGTTCCTGATCGGGCTCCTCCAGTAGCTGCTCATAGGCGTCGAGCGCTGCCGCGTCCAACCCGGCGAGCGCACCATCGGCATATCCGCCCAGCAGCAGATCCATCTCGCGCGTGCCGCGCCGCCACGACCGCATGCGCAGGCGTTTCAGCCGGATCTCGTGCGGTTCCGCAGAGGCGGGTGCATCGGTCATCTCGTCTCCTCCTCGGGCCAGAGCCATGCGGCTCCGATCACGCCCGCGCTGTCCCCAAGCGCGTTTAGCCTGATCTCGGTCAGCACGCTATCGGAATAGATGTGCGGGCGCATCGCGGTGGCCAGGCGGTCCGCCAGCCCCGGCAGGTTCGACAGCCCACCGCCCAGCACGATGATGTCCGGGTCGAGGATGTTGACCAGACCGGCCATTGCACGCCCCAGTCGCCCAGCATGACGGTCCAGTGTGTCGATCGCTGCAGCATCGCCTGCCGCTGCCGCCATAGCAATCTCGGCCGGTTCGACGAACATGCCCGTCTCCCGCGCATGGTCTGCAGCGAGACCGGGGCCGGCGCACCAAGCCTCGATACAGCCATACCGTCCGCACTTGCATTGCGGGCCGGGAACCTCGTCGAGGCGCGGGTTCGGAAGCGGGTTGTGCCCCCATTCGCCCGCGATCCGGTTGCGCCCGGCCAGGACGCGGCCATGGGCGATCAGCCCGGCACCAATGCCGGTGCCGATGATCAGCCCGGCGACGATCTCGGCCCCTTGGGCAGCGCCCGCTTGTGTCTCGGCCAGGGCAAAGCAGTTGGCATCGTTCTCAAGCCGGGTCGGGATGCCGAGCCGTGTCTCGAGATCATGATCGAGTGCGTGCCCGTTCAGGCATGTTGCGTGGGCATTGCAGATCAGCCCTGTGATCGGCGAGAGCGCGCCCGGCATGCAGAGACCGACCCGCCCGGGTGTTGCGCCGGCCTGGTGCGCGACCTCGGTGAGCGCATCGGCAATCGCGTCGATTGTGTCCTCATAGCTGGCATCCGGCGTGGCGACGCGGTGCCGCCCCTGCAGGCTGGCAGCACCATCCAGCGCCACAGCTTCGATCTTGGTGCCACCAAGGTCGATCCCGAAGCGCAGCGCTGTCATGCCAGAAGGTCAGTCCGAGGGATGGTCATATGCGTCAGGTCCGGCGGATTGCGAGAACCACGGTGCGCCGGTGGCTCAGCCGCTGCCGAGCAGGGCGCGCAGTTTTTTCTCGATCCGGCCGGTGCGGTCGGCCAGCCGTGATTGCGCGATCCGAAGCTCGCGCAGTTCCAGCAGCAGCGCCCGCGTGTCGGTCGCAGCATCTGTCGTGGTTAACTCCTCGGGCGTCGGAGCGCCATCGCCCTCGCCGGTCATCAGCCAGATGATCGAGACGTTCAGCAGCCCCGAGAGCATCTGCAACCGATTGGCGCGTGGCTCGGACCGGTCGTATTCCCAGTTCTTCACGGTCTCGACCTTCACGCCGATCCGCCGGGCCAGCGTCGCTTGATCCATCTGCTGGTACTGCCGGGCCAGCGCAAGCCGGTCCCCGAAGGTCGAAGCCTCATCGGTCCAGTCGAACTCCTGCTCGGTCATCTCCGCGTCCTGATCGCTGTCGTCACCTGCCCTGTCCATACCATACCGTCCTTGTCTTCGCGCCAGTCCCTTGCATCCAACCTATGCGGCAGTGCCGGTTGCGTGAACCGGGCACCAAGCCGCATGTTCCGGGTGGCTGCGATGCCGGGGTCTTGCGAAGATCGCGCCGTCTGTTGTCAGAGCCCGAGATCAAAGGACCCCGCCATGGCCCGCACTGGAACCGAGATGAGCCCCCGCGCCTGGGCAGAACTGGCGCTGCTGTCGTTTCTGTGGGGCGGCACGTTTTTCTCGGTTGCGATCGCGCTGGCCGAGATCGGGCCGATCACGGTCGTCCTGCACCGGGTCGGCTGGGCAGCGCTGATCCTTTGGATCATTGTGCTGGCGCGCGGGCTGCCGGTCCCGCGGAACTGGTCGCTGTGGGGGGCGTTCCTGGTGATGGGATGCCTGAACAACGTGATCCCGTTCACCCTGATGAGCTGGGGGCAGTTGCATATCGAGAGCGGGCTGACCTCGATCTTCAATGCGATGACCGCGCCACTCGGCGTGCTGGTGGCGGCGCTGCTGCTGAGCGACGAGCCGCTGTCGGGCCGCCGCATGGCCGGGGTTGCGCTGGGCTTTGCTGGGGTCGTCGTGATCATCGGCATCGACCGCCTGGGGGCGCTGGATCTGCGGGCGCTGGGGCAGTGGGCCGTGCTGGCCGGGGCCTTGTCCTACGCGTTCGCCAGCACCTGGGCGAAGATGACCATATCAGGCGTGCATCCGCTGGTGGCCGCGGCAGGGATGCTGACCGGCTCGACGCTGGTGATGATCCCGATGACCCTCATGACCGAGGGGGTGCCGAGCCTCGTGCTGTCGGCTGCCACATGGGGTGCGATCGCTTACTATGCGCTATGCTCGACGGCGCTTGCCTATCTGCTCTACTACCGTGTGCTCGGGATGGCCGGGGCCGGAAACCTGATGCTCTGCACGCTCCTGATCCCGCCTGTCGCGATCCTGTTGGGGTGGGCATTCCTGGACGAGCGTCTGCCGCCTGAGGCGTTTGCCGGGTTCGCTCTGATCGCGCTCGGCCTGGCGGTGATCGACGGGCGCCTGCTGCGTTGGCCGCGGATATCTGCGGGGTGATTGCAGCGCGGCTCACCCGGCGTTAGCGTCCTGTCCGGAAGGGTGCGTCACGGACGCACCCTACGCCATGTCGCGCAACACCCTGTTGGGTGCGTCCGTGACGCACCCTTGCGGCGAGAGGAGGACGCCATGCTCGAGCGCACGACCCCAAACACCGCGGACATCGATGCGGTGGCTATCGCCCGGGACTGGCTCGCTGAGTTTGTCGAGGCAATGACGGGCCCGGCGGAGGCCATGGCCGCGCTCTTCACCGCTGACTGCCATTGGCGCGATCTGGTTGCATTGACCGGAGCGCTGCGCACCACGTCCGGCACCGATGGCGTGACCGCTCTGCACACGGCCTTGGCGGAACGCGGAGCGACGGGGTTCGCCATCGATACCCTCCGGTTGCCGCCTGCCGAGACCGAGCGTGCCGGGCATGACGTGATCGAAGCGCTTTACACGTTCCGAACGCCGCTGGGGCCGTGCGAGGGGCTGATCCGTCTCCGTCTCGACGGCGGTGACTACAAGGCATGGACACTCAACACCGCACAGGCATCGCTGGACGGGTTCGAAAAGAAACCCGCCCAGGTCTATGCCAAGGACGTCCGCGCACCGAACTGGCTCGATCACCGCATGGCTGCACGGGCCTATGCCGATCGCGATCCCGCGGTGCTGGTGGTCGGCGGCGGGCACGCGGGCCTGTCCATCGCGGCCTATCTCGGGTCCATGGGGATAGACACACTGGTCGTCGACCGGGAAAAACGGATCGGCGACAACTGGCGCCTGCGCTACCACAACCTTGCGCTCCACAACCAGATCGGCGTGAACCATATGCCGTTCATGCCGTTCCCACCGACCTATCCCCGCTATATCCCGAAGGATCAGGTCGCCAACTGGCTCGAGATCTATGCCGAGGCGATGGAGATCAATTTCTGGCTCGAGACCTCTTTCGACGGGGCCGAGTGGGACGAGGAGTCTCAAGTCTGGTCGGCGCGTGTGACACGGAATGGCGAGACCCGCACCATGCGGCCTCGGCATATCGTCATGGCGTGCAGTACCTCCGCCGTGCCCAAGCGCCCGGATATCGAGAGCCTCAGCGCCTTCGACGGGGTCAAACAGCACTCGGAGGAGTTCGAGATCGGATCCGAGTGGGCCGGGCGCCCGGTCATGGTGCTGGGAACCGGCACGTCCAGCCACGACATCTGCCAGCATCTCCACGCGCACGGGGCGCATGTGACCATGGTCCAGCGCTCGCCCACCATGGTCGTCAATGTCGAGCCGACGGCGCAGCGTTATGACGGCCTCTATCTCGGCGACGGACCGCCGGTCGCGGTGCGCGATCTGGTGAATATCTCCTTCCCGCTCGACCTGATCAAACGCAGCCACCAGATCCTGACCCGCCAGGTGCGCGACGACGAAGCCGAGTTCTATGGCAAGCTCTCCGATACCGGGTTCCGCCTGTCATGGGGCGAGGACGACATGGGCTGGCCGATGCTCTACCGCACGCGCGGCGGCGGGTACTATTTCAACATCGGCGCGTCCGAGCTGATCATCGAGCGCGAGATCGATCTGATCCAGTACCACGATATCGACCGGTTCGTGGCCGATGGCGTGCAGATGTCCGACGGGACCCACCGACCGGCGGACCTGGTCGTGATGTCGACGGGGTACGAGAACCAGGGCGCGCTTGTCCGCAAGCTCTTCGGCGACGCCGTCGCCGACCGCGCAGGCCAGGTCTGGGGCTTCAACGACGCCCAAGAGATGGCGAACATGTGGACCCGGACCGGGCAACCCGGCCTCTGGTTCACGGCAGGCGCCTTCTCGCAATGCCGGATCTACTCGAAATTCCTCGCCCAGCAGATCGCCCTTGATCTTTGATGATATATGACCCGTACCCGGAGCTTGAAACGCGAGCGAACTCTGGCGCTGGGTCGAACAGGGTGAACGTCGACTAACGGGACAATCCCGCTTTTGGCTGAATGGCGGCTATCGGACTGGTAGTCGATGCGGCTGTGCGGTGGAACCACTGTCCCAAGCGCATTTCGACCATTTTAGCCAAGAAGCAGGTTTTATCATTGGCGAGGTCGATGCCAACGTCCGTATTCGACGAGGGGAAAAACCATGAGCGGAAATGAAGAGCAGCTCTTTGTTGGGCGGCATTGTGTGCGGGATAACAGCGCAGGCCCGCGCTGTTCGCTGCAGATTTCACCACTATTCGATTGCAATCGCCTCCGCAGAGAAGAGAAACAGCCATGAACTGTTACAGACTAGTCACTGATTATGCTGATCATCGCTCAATCAACGGGCAGTTATACCCTGGACGCGAGCGCTTATCGCCATACCCGAACGACATCTGGAACGAATTCCGGGACATGGAGTTCACAGAAGATGGCCGATTCACGGAACGTTCGCGCGTCGGGATCTCCAAAATGACCATGCTGATCAACCCGAAAACGCGTAAGTTGCCGGATGTTATCGGCTCGTTTTCGGTCATAGTTGGTGACTGTCCAGCCTTCGGCCCCAAACTCCGCGCTGCCGTCCAATCACTCGATCCTGATCTTTGCGATTTTTGCGAAGTCGACCCGATCTGGGATGAGCGCCATCAGCGCGAACTTCGCGAGCTTGGCTATTCGCTGACAACGATCCGCAAGCGGATCGATTGCTGGGATCCCGAACGAACGAAGGTTGGCATGCGAACAAGCCGGGATGGGTCCACATACTAGGGTTTGGACTCAATTCAGCCAGCATCTGATTGCGAAGATGTGGAGCATGGAAAGGAAGTTGCGTTTCATCTTT
>JBCBOR010000047.1:0-37740 GCA_039821125.1 Pseudomonadota bacterium | reverse complement strand
ATGGATCTGCGCAGCAGATCCATATGGTGGTCGCGGGGGGTGGGGGCGGGGCCTGGTCGAGAGGGGTGCGATGCCCGCAGGGCAGCGCAGGCCGTGCGAAACCCCTCTATCGCGGTTGGGCCGCGTTTGGTGCCGCAAGGAGCGGGGTTTGCTGTTCGCCCCGCACGGTCGGAAGGAAGATGTTCTTCCAGGGGCTTGGGTAGCGCTCGGTCACTGGCACTTCAACCACCGCCGGGCCGCCCGAGGCAAACGCTGTTTCGAGTGCGGTGCGCAGACCCTCCGGCCCCGGTCCGGCGCGCACGCCCAAGGCGCCGAAGCTTTCGGCGAACTTGACCATGTCGGGGTTCACGAGATCGGTTGCAATGGTGCGGTTGTGGCCGAAACGTTGTTCCTGAATGCGCTGTACGTTCCCGTATGCGCTGTCGTTATAGACCAAGGTTACCAGCGGGATCTTATACTTCACTGCAGTGGCAAGTTCGTTTGCGCCGTAGAGAAAGCCGCCATCGCCTTGCACCGTCAGGACCGGGCGTCCTAGCATCGCATTGGCAACGCCGAGACCGGCGGGTACGCCCCAGCCCAAAGTCCCGGCATAGCCGGCGCAAACATAGCCCCGGGGACGCGGGACCGGATAGGCAAAGCGCGCCGCATAGGCGACCTGCGTCAGATCATCGACGAAGACCCCGTCTTCACCCAGCACGTCCGCGATAACTGCGAGATCTCCAACGGTAGGCTGCAATTCAGCGAGATCGGCGTTGAACGCGGCCTTGCGTGCTGCGATATCGTCGGTGCGGTCAGGCCGTGTCGGTAGCCGTGTCGCGAGCGCATCGACCAGCTTCGGCACGGCATGTTCCGTCATGGCGTGGATCGAGACGGCGATGTTGCCGCGGCGATTGAGTTCGCCCGGGTCCGCTGTGATCTGGATCAGCTTCAACTCGTCATCGGTGCCCCAGGTCATCTCCTGCCACTGAAATCGGGTTCCGATGCCAAGGACCACATCCGCTTCGGCCCAGTACTGATGCGCAACGGGGCCCGGGACGGCGAGCGGTCGACGCTCGTCATAGGCGCCCTTGCCCTGACGCAGCGCCGAGACCGGTGCACCGAGCATCTCTGCCAACGCCGCGATGGACTCAGCGGCGTCCTGGGCGCCGCCGCCCAGCATCACCAATGGTCTCTTTGCACTGGCGAGCAGATCAGCGGCCTCATGGATCCTGTCGAGGTCTACGTCCGGAAATGCCGGTTCAGCGATGGCAGCGTCCTTGCCCTCAGCGCTCCAGAGATCGACGGGGCATTCGACCGTCACAGGTGCGGGGTGCCCACTGATCAGGACATTGAAGGCAGAGGCAATCTGCCCGGAGGCCGCAGATGGATCACGCAGAGCCTCGGACTGTTTCGAGATCTGGCCAAGCACCGCCATCTGGTCCGGGATCTCGTGCAACAGGCCGTGCATCTGACCGACAAGATCCGAGCGGTTCTGTCCGACCAGGGCAAAGACTCGTGCGGCCGCCGAGAAGGCGGTCGAATGCCCCGCCGCTGCGTTCAGCATGCCCTGACCAGGAACGGTGCAATAGGCCTGCGGATTGCCTGTGGCCAGCGCCGCACCTGTGGCCATGTAGGACGTGGCCTGCTCGTGCCGCGCGACGATGGGCCGGATCTCGGGGAAATCAAACAGGACGTTGAAGAAGTCATCGTTCTGCACGCCTGGCAGACAGTAGAGGCTGTCTACGCCCACTCGTGTCAGACCACGGCAGAGCAGATGCGAGAGTGTGTCGGTCATGGAGGCCCCCGAAGCAGCGTTGGTCGCGGCGACCTTAGCAGCGTGCTGCGCCGCGGCAACCCTCAGTTGCGGCGCACAATGCAACTGCCGCCGATCCGGCGAATCTTGGCGCAGAGCACCCGGGCAGCCTTGCGGCTGGGTGCGCCGACCCGAGCCGAATAGCGGCGCACGCCGCGCTTTGAGCGCACGACGATCGGACCACGCCCACCGATGACCGAAGCATATCGGCGCCGTGCCCGGCTGAATGCCTTCAGGGCTGCACGGCGGCTGATCCCGCCCGCGATCTGGACGCCCCATGGTGCCCGGGCCGATGCGCCAAAGGCGCGCGTTGCGATGACTTTGAACTTGCGACAGGCGGTATCGAAATCTGTTCCCTTCTCCAGCGGGCGTGGCTCAACCTCGCGTCCTTTCACGCGGAACCAGTCGGCTGGCCTGAACGTGATCGAAAGCACATAGTCCTCGGTTTCGGAGGGGAGCCAGCCACCGCCCTTTGCGATCCATTTTGCAACACGGTCGGGGCCGCCATTATAGGCCGCAGCGGCAAGGCCAAAGTTTCCGAACCGTGCTTTGAGGTCGGCGAGAAAACTGGCCGAGGCCGGGATTGCCTGGCGCGGGTCGAACGGATCCTTCAACCCCCTGATCTTCGCCGTTTGCGGCATGAACTGTGCGACGCCCTGAGCACCGACCGGGCTGACCGCACGGACATCGAACCGACTTTCCTTGTAGATGAGCCGCGCGAAGTAGTCCTTCGGCAGACCGTATTCCTCGGCTGCTTTCGAGATCAGCGAGCAGATGAGATCGGGGCCCGCCTTGATTGAGGCAGGCCGCGGTGCCGGGATCGGTTGTCCATTGAGCGCGTGGTCATGAGCATAGGACGTGTTCGCGCCCACGAGCAGACAAAGACCACCGAACACTGCGAAGACAACACCGGAGAGCGGTGTCCAAACGGTGCGCAGTCTTCGCATTCAGGTGCCGCGCACCGGCTGAACCGGACGGCCTAGCGGCTGGCGCGCGCGCGATCGCGCCGGCTCGACATAGGCTGGAACGCCACGGCCACGTGATTCTCGCAATAGGGCTTGCCCGGCACGCAGGGCAGTCCGCAGAATGCGAAATTCTCATCGGTCGGATCGCCGATCGGCCACTTGCACGTCCGTTCGGTCAAATCCAGCAGCGAGACGCGGCGGGCAAACTTCTCGATCTCGGCGAGCGTGGC
Organism: Pseudomonadota bacterium; assembly: GCA_039821125.1. Classification (GTDB taxonomy): domain Bacteria; phylum Pseudomonadota; class Alphaproteobacteria; order Rhodobacterales; family Rhodobacteraceae; genus Thermohalobaculum. The sequence goes on along the minus strand of JBCBOR010000047.1, from coordinate 34,753 downwards.
ACGGGCGGCTTCCTCCTCCGGTGTCGGAGCGCCGGGGGCACGGGGCTGCGTCGCATCCCGGATGACAGGCGCGGTACGCCGCGTGGTGGCTGGGGCCGCGGGTGGCTGGGCCGGTTGCTCTGCTGCCGGAGGTGTCGCTGCCTTCGGCGGCGCCGCGGGTTTTGTCGCCTTGCTGGTCTTGGGTTTCGCAGGCTCGGCCGTTTTTGCTTCTGCCTCCCCGCCCGGCGCCGATGTGCCGCGGTTCGACAGACCAAGGCGGTGCACCTTGCCGATCACCGCATTGCGCGTCACACCGCCCAGGACTTTGGCGATCTGGCTGGCGCTCATACCCTCGTTCCAAAGCTCTTTCAGTTTTTCGACGCGTTCTTCGGTCCAGGACATGTCCATCTCCTCGCAACACCGGTCGGTCCTGCCCCTTCACAGGCGAAAGACACAAGCGTATGTGGTGAAATAAGTTGAACCCTATCTTAACGGTCGCGCGCGCTGATACAAGGTCCAGACGCTGCGCAGCCCTGTGACAGCCGCGAGGTGTGATATGACCGACGCATCCCCACCCGGTGTGCGTGCCATGGGCCAGCGCCAATTCGGGCGAATCAACTGGCTCGGATTGCAGACACTGGTGCAGCGTGAGGTGCAGCGTTTCCTCAACGTCTGGACCCAGACCGTCATGGCGCCGGTGATCACGGCGGTGCTGTTCATGACGGTGTTCACGCTTGCCTTCGGCGCGCGCCGGGGCGACGTGGCCGGGGTCTCGTTCACCGAGTTTCTTGCGCCCGGTATCCTGATGATGACGGTGATCCAGAACGCATTCGCGAACACCTCGTCCTCGATCATGATCGCCAAGATCCAGGGGAACATTGTCGACACGCTTATGCCCCCGCTCAGCGCGGGCGAGATTCTGGTCGGCTATGTCGCGGGCGGTGCGATCCGGGGCATTGCCTGTGCGTCTGCCGTGATGGTCGTGGTGTACCCATGGGCCGGGATCTGGCCAGCGCATCCGCTTTGGATGCTGTGGTTCGTGCTGTCCGCTTCGGTCATGCTGTCGCTGCTGGGAGTGCTGGCGGCGATCTATGCGGACAAGTTCGACCAGATGTCGCTGATTACGAATTTCGTGATCACCCCTCTCAGTTTCCTGTCGGGCACGTTCTATTCGATCGCATCGCTGCCCGGCGCGTTTCAGACCGCGAGCCACCTGAACCCATTCTTCTACCTTATCGATGGGGTGCGGTATGGCGCGCTCGGGATTGGAGATTCCAACCCCTGGGTCGGCTTCGTGGTGACGTTGGCGATCACTGCGGCGCTTGCGGGCGTTGCGTGGCGGTGGCTTTCGTCGGGGTATCGGCTGAAGCCTTAGCCTCGGGGTCTTCCATGTAAGGGTTGTCGCCCAGCACGAATTGCGCCCCGGTGCCCAGGGTCTCCGCCCGATCCTGCGGATTGTAGAGGGCACAGGATTTCAGGGACAAACACCCGCACCCGATACACCCATCCAGACGGTCGCGCAGGCGGATCATTGTCTCGATCCTGCGATCCAGATCTGCACGCATGGCCCGGCTGATCCGGGTCCAGTCGCGCTTTGTCGGCGTGCGCCCTTCCGGCAGATCTTCGAGACAGCTGCGGATCTCGGCGATCGTGTAGCCAAGTTGCTGCAGCACCATAACGAACGACAATCGCCGCAGATCGGCGCGGGCAAAGCGGCGCTGACCACCGGCGTTGCGCCCCGGAGAGACCAGTCCCCGCGACTCGTAAAACCGGATTGCGGACACAGAGAGACCCGTTCTCTCGGCCAGCTGCCCGATCGTAAGGTTCTGTATTTTCGTCTTTTTCAACGCGATCACGGGCATGGTGATTTCCGCCTTGACCTCAACATTGATTGAGGTCCGATAGTCCATGGGCACCTGATTCATTGCAATGAAAATGGAGGCCACGATGGCTCACGCACGATTGGAACACGCAAACATCACGGTCAGCGACCCCAAGGCTACGGCGCAGCGGCTCTGCGAGCTTTTTGGTTGGCACATCCGCTGGGAAGGCGACGCGAAGGACAACGGCTACACCGTCCATGTCGGCGGGGACGACACCTATCTGGCCGTCTATGCACAGTCTGGCCAGCGCCAGGAGATCCCGGAATACTCAACCTATCGCATCCGCGGTGGGCTGAACCATCTTGGCGTCGTTGTCGACGATCTCGATGCGACTGAAGACCGGGTCAAGGCGGCGGGGTACACGACAACGAACCACGCTGACTACGAGCCCGGGCGCCGCTTTTACTTCGACAACGAGGACGGGATCGAGATCGAAGTCGTCAGCTATGCCTGAGATACGGCTTTCGTCTTTGGCGTGTCGTGATTGACTTCGATCGCCGGAAAAACCTACAATGTACAGACGCTCCGGGCACATCGCCGACGGGGCGTCTTTTCTTTTTGGACCCGGCGAAATGCCGACAGACACAGGAGACAGACCCGTGATCGCGCCCGTTATGCCAACTTATGCACGGGCACCGCTCGAATTCGAGCGGGGCGAAGGATCCTGGCTATTCACCGCGGAAGGCGAGAAGTATCTCGACTTCGGCGCGGGGATCGCCGTGAATTGCCTTGGCCATGCCCATCCGAAGCTTGTCGAGGCTTTGGAGACGCAGGCGCGACGAGTATGGCATGTCTCCAACCTCTACCAGATCCCGGCCCAGCAGGCGCTGGCCGAAGCACTGGTCGAGAAGACCTTTGCCGACACCGTGTTCTTCGGAAACTCTGGCGCCGAGGCGATGGAACTCGCCATAAAGATGGCCCGTAAGTACTGGACCGCCAAGGGCCAGCCGGAACGCCACCGGATCATCACCTTCGAAGGTGCGTTCCATGGCCGGACGCTGGGCACGATCTCGGCGGCGCATTCGAACCCCAAGCTGGTTGACGGGTTTGGCCCGTTGCTGCCGGGCTTTGATGTCGTCCCGTTCGGCGACCATGATGCGGTGAAGGCCGCTATCGGGCCGGAGACTGCTGCGATCATGATCGAGCCGGTGCAGGGTGAGGGCGGGATCCGTCCCGTGCCATGGCAATGCCTGCGGGGCCTCCGTGAGCTGTGCGACGAGCATGGCATTCTGCTGATCTTTGACGAGATCCAGTGCGGCGTCGCCCGGACTGGAACGCTGTTCGCCCATGAACAGGCGGGCGTGACCCCTGACATCATGGGCATCGCCAAGGGCATCGGTGGGGGCTTCCCGATCGGGGCGTGCCTTGCGACCGAGGATGCGGCTTGCGGTATGGTGCCCGGCACGCACGGCTCAACCTATGGCGGCAACCCGCTGGGTTGTGCCGTGGGCAAGGCCGTGCTGGACGAGGTGTCCGATTCGGCGTTCCTGGCCGAGGTCAAACGCAAGGCCACCCATCTGCGACAGCGTCTGGCCGAACTTGCCGATGATCACCCGGACGAGATCGCGGAGATCCGCGGCGAAGGCCTGATGATCGGCATCCGTTTTCACGAGGGCACGCCCGTGGGCGACGTCGTCAACGCCGCTTATGCACAAAATATGCTGACCGTGCCTGCGGCCGAGAACACCATGCGGATGCTGCCCCCGCTGAATGTCTCGGACGACGATCTGACGGAAGCGGTGTCGCGCCTGTCAGCAGCCGTCACTGCGGTGAAAGCGGCTTAGCGATGCGGCACTTTCTGGATCTTCACAAGATCGCGCCGGAGGATCTTCGGCGCATTCTTGACGACGCAGCAGCGGTCAAGGCGGCCCGCGCGGGTCAGCCGAAACTGACACCCGATGCAGAGCAACCCTTCAAGGACCGCATTGTTGCACTGATCTTCGAGAAACCCTCGACCCGGACGCGTGTCTCCTTCGATGTCGGCGTGCGCCAGATGGGCGGGCAGACCATGGTGCTGTCCGGCTCCGAGCTTCAGCTTGGGCATGGCGAGACCGTGGGCGACACCGCCCGCGTGCTCTCGCGCTATGTCGATGCGATCATGATCCGCACTTTCCAGCAGGCAACGCTGGACGAGATGGCCGAGGCCGCGACCGTCCCCGTGATCAACGGGCTGACCAATACCTCGCACCCCTGCCAGATCATGGCGGACGTGATGACGTTCGAGGAACACCGCGGCCCGATCAAGGGCCAGAAGGTCGTCTGGACCGGCGATGGCAACAACGTCTTTGCGTCGTTCGCCCATGCCGCTGTGGCGTTCGATTTCGAACTGGTGTTCTCGGGGCCTGAAACGCTCGACCCGGACCCTGAGGTCGTTGCCTATGCCGGGCCGCACCTATCCATCGAGCGTGACGTCGATCGGGCCGTGGATGGTGCCGCGCTGGTGCTGGCAGACACGTGGCTCTCGATGCACGACGATATCTCGTCCCGAGACCGGCGCCATAACCAGCTCAAACCGTATCAGGTGACAACTGATGTGATGGGCCGCGCCCGCGAGGATGCGCTCTTCATGCACTGCCTGCCCGCGCACCGCGAGGAGGAAGTCACCTCCGAGGTGTTCGACGGCCCGCAATCGGTGGTCTTTGACGAAGCCGAGAACCGCTTGCACGTGCAGAAGGGCATCCTGCGGTGGTGTCTCGGCTAGGGATCGGAACGGTAGCGCGCTTGGGTGACCAGCGCGCGCTCACCGGTTTGTGCTGCAAGCGAAGATTGACGCCGTCCCGCCGCGCGTTTAATCGGGCGGACGTGGCGATTTGTCGGACCGGCTTGCGGGCCACGTAAAATAACCCGCTAAAGAGGTTGCGTCGGATTTGATCCGGCCGTCCGTTCCGGTCCGAATCTGGAGGCCCGAACGCCATGACCGACACCTCGCATCGCCCTCGTACCCGACTGGTCCACGCAGGACAGCGCCGCAGTGCGTACGGAGAGACGTCCGAGGCGCTCTACCTGACGCAAGGGTTTGTCTACCCGGATGCCGAGGCGGCGGAGGCACGGTTCAAGGGCGAGGCGCCCGAGGGCGAGGAAGGCTTCATCTACGCCCGCTACGGCAACCCGACCGTCGCGATGTTCGAGGACAGGATCGCCGCGCTGGAAGGAGCCGAGGCAGCCTTCGCCACGGCATCGGGTATGGCCGCGGTGCACGCGGCCCTGATGTGCCAACTTCGCGCAGGCGACCACGTGGTTGCGGCGCGGGCGCTGTTCGGGTCCTGCCTCTACATCGTCGAGACACTGTGCCCGCGCTTTGGGATCGACATCACCTTGGTCGACGGCACGGATCTCGATCAATGGCGGGACGCGATGCGGCCCGAGACCAAGCTGACCTTCCTTGAGACACCCTCCAACCCGACGCTGGAAGTTATCGATATCAAAGCGGTCGCCGGGATCTCTCACGAGGTCGGCGCGCGTCTTGTTATCGATAACGTTTTCGCCACGCCGATGTTCCAACGACCGCTGGAGCTGGGCGCCGATGTGGTCGTCTACTCCGCCACCAAGCATATCGACGGGCAGGGCCGGTGCCTCGGCGGGGTGATCCTCGGCTCCGAGCGGTTCATCCGCGATGAGGTCGAGCCCTACGTCAAACACACCGGCCCGGCGCTCAGCCCGTTCAACGCCTGGGTGATGTTGAAGGGGTTGGAGACGCTAGCGCTGCGCGCCAATGCCCAGACCGATGGTGCTGAAGATATCGCGCGCTGGGTGAACGGCCACGAGAAGGTGGCTCGCACGATCTATCCCGGCCTTGCCAGCCACCCTCAGCACAATCTTGCCGCAACGCAGATGGAGCGGCCCGGGACCATGATGGCGCTTGAAATCACAGGTGGCCAACCCGGCGCCTTCCGGTTCCTGAATGCGCTGCGCCTGCTCAGGATCTCGAACAATCTGGGTGATGCGAAGTCGCTGGTGACCCATCCAACGACGACGACACATCAAAGGCTGTCCGAAGAGGCGCGCGCTCACCTCGGGATTACGCCCGGTCTGGTGCGAATCTCGGTTGGCCTGGAAGACCCGGAGGATCTGAAAGAAGATCTCGACCACGCCCTGTCGGCGGTCTGACCGCATCTCTCAGCGTAATCGCTGGCCATCATCCTCACGGGCGGAAAAGCGCAGCGCCCATGGCACCGCTGCACGCTTTGCTTGTGCAATTGATTGACTGATCGGCGCGGTTGCGAAAGGCTGTCATCACAGCGTGCTTAATTTTTCTGAGTTTTGTGGGTTTTGCCCACGTCCACTGTTTCAGGCGCGGCTATGGACGGATCAGTCCATTTGTCGGGAACGCCAATGAAAAACTTCGGTGGGAATGATTTTTTGGTGGAATCGCGCCCGATAAGCCTGCGTCTTACCACGGTGGCGTTCGTCGATGTCGTTAGTTACTCGCGGCTGATGGCCGAGGACAACATCGCGACGATCCGCCAATGGTCGCATATCTGCAGCGAGATTCTTCTGCCTGTTCTTGAAGACCGGGGCGGACGTTTGGTGAACACGGCAGGCGACCAGCTGTTTGTCGAGTTCCAAAGCGCGACCGATGCGGTCGAGTGGGCTCTGGAATCACAGGCTGCGATCCGGGCCTTGCGCTGGTCCGAGCGCCCGATGCAGGTCCGCATTGCGATCAATGCAGGCGATGTGTTCGAGGATGGACGGGATCTGAGGTCCGACGGGGTGAACATAGCCGCCCGGATCCAAGGGCATGCCGCACCGGGTGAAGTGGTCGTCACGCAGATCATTCGCGAGATTGTCCGGAGCCGCAGTGGTGTGAGCTTCCGCGATATCGGTGCACCCACGTTGAAGAACATTGACCATCCGGTGCGTCTTTACGTGGTCGAAGAGAAGACAGTTGCGCCCGAGATCGTGCGGCCGCACCTGAGCTGGTCCTCGCGCCCGACCATTGCTGTGCTGCCGTTCCGAACGCAGGGCAAGCCGGACGAATCCACGTATTTTGGCGAAGGCATCACCGAGGACATCATTGCCGGGATCTCCCGCAGCCGGGCGATGTTTGTCGTCGCCCGGAACTCGACCCTCCAGTTCAACGATGACAAGGCCTCGCCAAAAGAGATCGCCAGTGCACTGGGTGTGAAATATCTGCTGTCCGGATTGCTCCGGCGGGCCAACCATCGGCTGCGCATCACCACCGAGTTGATGGATGTCGACAACGATACCATCGTCTGGGCCGAGCGTTTCGACGGGGCGGCGGCGGATGTCTTTGAATTTCAGGACCAGATCGTTGCCAGTATCGTCGCCGCGCTCGAGCCGAAGGTCCTGAGCGCCGAGGCCGCTCGGATCGGAACGCGGCCGACGGACAGCCTCGATGCCTATGACTGCGTCCTGCGTGCGCTGGCGGATCTTTATCGTCTTGAAACCAGCAGCTATCGCAGCGCACTTGAATTGCTGGAGAAGGCCGTCGCCCTGGACCCCGGTTATGCGCAGGCCCATGCGTATCTCGCATGGTGTCTGAACTTCTGGATTGCCGAGCAGATATCGACCGATCCGGGCACCGATGTCGCCCGTGCGATTGAACATTCTCGCAAGGCTGTTGAGTTGGATCCCGACGATGCTGTGACCCTTGCCGTCCGCTCGCACATCCTGGGCTTGCATGAAGGCGAGATGCACCAGGCGCTCGAACTGTTGGACGAGGCGCTGACCGTGAACGAGAATCTGCCGCTGGCATGGAGTCTCAGCGCCACAAACCACGCCTATCTTGGCAACGGCAAGGAGGCCCGGGAACGTCTTCTGAACGTCTGGCGGTTGACGCCGTACGACCCGTTGAACTTCTTCTACTGGACTGCCGGGGGGCTGGCCGAGTTCGTCGCTGGCGAGTATGACGACGCGATCCACTTTTTGCAGCGCGCGCGCCATGCCAAGCCGGGCTTCATGGCGTGTCTTCGTCTGCTGGCTCCGGCCCTTGCCCTGCGCGGGGATACCGAGCAAGCCCAGCAGGTTGCACAAGAAATGATCGAGCGTGAGCCAGGTTTTTCAACCACAGCGTTTATGTCATGGTATCCTTTGCAAGACGCGGATACCCGCGAGCGTTTGATCCTGGGTCTCGGGGCTGCGGGCTTGCCGAAGTAAGCAGGTTCCAGTTTCGCCCCGACCGGCCTGAGAGATTGAGGTATTTTAAAGCGGCCTGAATGGCCGGTTGTTTTGGTCAGGGGGGATTTCATGGCACGTGGTCAAAGCAGAGGCGGAGCCGCCTCGGTCAGCGGTGGTGGCGCCAGCAATGGTCTGGGCCTTGGCTTGGGGCTTGGTCTTGGCAATGGGTTCGGCCTTGGGCTGGGGAATGGCCTGGGCCTTGGCAACGGACTGGGCCTTGGTAATGGCCTAGGGCTCGGCAACGGTTTGGGTCTTGGCAATGGGCTCGGTCTTGGAAACGGCCTTGGTCTGGGCCTTGGCTTGGGCAACGGGCTTGGTCTTGGCAACGGTTTGGGTCTGGGCGCTGCCTATGATCTTGGGCTTGGCAACGCTGGCTCGCCAGTCATGGAGAACATGGCCGGCGCTGATGCCTATATCGGGCTGCTCCGCAGCTATTACGCGACCCCGATCGAGCTGCGCCTGATCCCCTGGACGCTGAACTTCACGCCGGACAATGCCGGCAATGAACCCTTTCCGCTCGACTACATCATCAGCCCCTATCAGGTGGATGGCTCGGATGTTCGCTTGCTTGAGTGGACAACCGAAGACTGGGATCCCGTCTTGCGTTTCTGGACGCTGCCATTCGATCCTCATCTGACCGAGTGGCTGCGCGCTGCCGACCGGGCCGAGCCATCGACGCTGGCTGCGCTGGAGCTTGCCGGTCAGTGGGAGAAATGGCACCCGACACAGATCAACCCGACGGCGGTTGGCTGGGTGACCGCCGATGATCTGACGTGGCGCTATACAGCGGGCGAACCCGTCGGAAATGTCGGCCCAGCCTTTGACGAGATCAGAACCGAGCTTGAGATCCTCAAGATCTATATGGAGGACAATCGCCGGTCCTATCTGCTGGAGGCGGACGTGCAGGCCGATGGTCTGCCCGCATACATGATCCATTTCCTCGGCGCGAACGCGTTCGATCACCCCTATACGCTCAAGCTGATCGACATGGGGTTGGCAATGGGCAACGTCGCCTACATGGCCTACAAGGCGTTCTACCGGCGGGTGCGCCCGTCGATCCTGCGCCCCGGATTGACCGTACCGTTCGGCCCGCCTGCGCACCCGGCCTTCCCGAGCGGGCACTCGTTCCTGGCGCATTTCATCTCGCTTCTGCTGCTCGAGATACCCGGGATTGCGGCGCGGTTCGGTGTCTCGCGCAGCGCATCGCCGTTGGACGGAGCGATCCTGACCAAGCCTGTCTGGACCGATCTGAACGGCACGGCGCCTATACCGTCGCCGCTGTTGCAGGTCGCACAGCGGATCGCCGTCGTACGCGAATACATCGGGGTTCACTATCCGTCGGATTCAAGTGCCAGCCGTCACCTGGCCGCCGGTCTCTGGGATGCACTGATGACACCGCCGGGTGGGACAACCGCCAGCGGTGCCGATCCGATCCACTGCCCGACGCTGCTGACGCTGCTGGAACAGTCCAAGCCGGAATGGCCAGCGAACTGGACCTTCCCGGCCTGAGACGATGAATGTCTGACCAAGCGCTGTGCGCTGGCGTGTGCAGGCTTGTCCGGACGGGATCCTGCTAGCGGATCAGCATCAGACCAAGATTGTTGTCGCAGGCAACCAGATCTGTCAGCTGACGCGGGATCGTGGGCAGATCCGACAAACCTGCAGCACCATCGGCTACCATCGCTGGCAAAGCGGCGGCAGGATCGGTGTTGGCCCGGTCATCCGGATTGCTGATCTCGATCAACAGCACTGCACTGTCCCGAGACCGCTTCAGCTCGTTGACAACCTTGTTCAGGTGGTTGACCTTGCGCACGGTCTCGGCGTCGATTTGCCGGATCCTGCGGTCTGGCAGTGCCGCCTTCCAGGTGATGTTCTTGCCGAGATCCCATCCAGGATCACCCGGTGTGCCGGATACGACGCCAATCCAGGCGCGAACGGTGATCGACGGCGCTGGATCTGATCCGCGATTGCCCAGCACGATGGCAGCGTCCGGATCCATCAACCAGCGCGCGTTCTCGCCCCAGTCCAGAGAGACCGGCACATAGGCACCCGGCCCGTAGGCGAGCGGCCCTGCGGTCGTCTGCACCTTCAGAGGACGCTGATTGCGCACATAAAGGTCAACGGGCGGCGCCTGGCCAGGCCCGTTCAGCACCGTCGCCGGGTCGTCCGGGAACATGCCCTGAGCCTCGAACCCCCAGCGCACGACCTTGTGGGTCAGCCCCGGTTGCCAGGCATCCGGACCGCCCTCGATCAAAAGGGGTGTGCTCATGCTTAACCCGGCATCCTCCATCGCCAGTTCCAGCGCTTCGGCCTCGGACGGGGGTGCGGCAAAGCTCTCGATCGCCTTGGTCAGCAGAAACAACGTCATGTGCGAGGCGCGCCCGCGCGTATAGCGGTCAGGGGCAGGTCCGATCATCGTATCGCCGCCAAGCGCGAGGTAGATCTGGAAAATCGTGGTCGAGAGGATCTGCTCGGTCAGATAAGCCTTGTTGTGGTCGCACGCCCCATGATCGGCCTCCAGCGCCGAGCGGTTCAAGGCGCCGTACCATGCCCAGCCCATCAGTGGATTGCGGTCATGGCGCCGCGTCGCGAACACGAAGGGATAGGTGTAGCCGCGGAAGTTCGGCGAGGCGTCGCCCCGCGGGTCGGCAAGGCGCGAGATGGGATCGAAGTAGACCGCGGCCATCGCATCGCCAGCACTGTGGGCGAATTTGAACTCAAGCTGCCCGATCCGCGCGGCGAGCATGTAGTGCCCGAACTCGTGCAGCATCCAGCGTCCGCTGGTGCCGATGCTCAGCGGTTCGGCCCAGCGCTGATCGCGGGGCAGCGTGAGATCGCGGTCCCATCGGGACAACTCGGCCAGTGCAAGACGCATGTTGATATCCGGCAGCGAATTGCTGGATTTGCAGTCAAAGGTGACCTGCGCGTTGACGGTGCGACCGTCGCCGCCGCCTCCGGGACGAATGCCCGAGCGATAGAAGATCTGCACATCCGTCTGAGCCCGCACGGCGAAAAGGCTGGGGTCAATGCCGAACGCAGACAGCATATCGAAGAACTGGCGGCTGTTTGAGAACGCATTGATGGCCGACAAGTCGTCGCGTCGCGGGCTGGGCGCTGGCCCGCCGGGCAGCGGCACGGTCTTGACATCGCCCGGTTGATCCCGGTCCGCCTGTACGATGTCCGGGCAGAGCCGGACACGGAATCCCGGCGCTTCCAGCGCGACGCGGCCATCCGGCGGGACGGGTGTGCCGATAAACTCTTCATCGCGATAACGTTCGAGGACCGGGTCTTCGCGCGTTGGGCGCCGCATCGCGTAATCGTAGGCTGCCGTCGGATCGCCCGCATCGAACCAGTCGGGCGGCGGCCGATTGAAAACGTCAGCGGCTCCCGGTGCGGCGTGGGTGATCAGCGACTCGGTCTCGGTTTGCGCTTCCTCCAGCCCAAGCTCGATGCCGATGATCTGTCCATCGCGCGAGACCTCGAATGTGTAGGAGCTGGTGACATGCACGCTTTCGCTGCGGGGTAGGCGCGCACTGCGCCTGGCCTTGCCAACGGCCTTGAACTGGAACCGGGGTCTGCCATCCCCTGTCTTGCCGCCAGCGAAGCGGAATTCTTCGACCAGATAGCTCGAGGGATCGATCTGAGCGGATGTCGCGGTCGTCAGCTGAGCGACATCCGAGTTCGCAACGAAATCGAGGTAATTCTGGATCTCCTCGCGAAAGACCTGGCGCTGCTTCGGGTTCAATTGCTGGACATAGTCGGTCAGCGCCACCTCTCCGACACGCGGCAGTTCGGCTGTGAACGAGCGGATGATGACCCTGAAGCCCGCGCGGGTCCGCTCGATCTGCATTGGAACCCGAAGCCCGAGCCCATGCGAGAGGCGCGGCTGGTCTTGCGTATAGGTCTCGGCCGCCACCAGCACGACTGGGGCTGGCAGGGCGTGGCCCGGATTGCGTGACAGGTTCCACGAGGCAAGCGTCGGGTTGGGCGCACGCGTCTGGTCCTTGGCGTCGTCCTCCGATGGGAGAGAAGGCCAGATCGGTAGCCAACCCAGCTCGTTCGGCGGGGTTTCTTTGTCTGGGTGCAACGCCTCCAGCCAGCCCTTTGGCAGATCCAGCCCCCGGCGATGCTCACGCTTCAGCAGGGCGTTGAGATCAGAAAGATACCGGAAGGCGACTGCCTGGATCCGACGTTCGTCTTTGATCTCATCAACTCGCAGATCTTTTACAAAGGGGACGGACGGATGCGCCGCTAGGCGCGAGGGGCGTCCATGGTCCGGATTGTGGCTGTCGAAGCGAAGCCAGGATTTCAGCGGCCATGTGCGTCGGCTGTTTGGTGCGGGAGGCCAGGGCGGGTCCTTCGAAATCTCTTCCACGACAACAATCATCCCCAAATCAAATCAATACGACACAATCTTACCGCTAAAACGCTGCTGTTCCTATGCACCTTTGCGCGAATTGGCTTGGCATGTTCGCAAAGCGGGTCCGGACACACCGTTTGGTCGCGCAATCCTGGCTTGCCGCCCGTGCTCTGGACGCCGCTGGCCGAGTGTGGAAGATCAGCGTCGCCAGCGCGTAAATCCCCGATCGGCGGCACGCCTTCAGAAAGACCTTAGACGATGTCCAAACCTTTCATCGCGCTTGAGATCCACGATGCGTCGCTATGGGATCCGGCCAGGGTTTTGCCTTTGGAGCGAACGATCAAGGACTGGGGCTACAATGCGCTTGTCCTGCACCAGAACGATCTGCTGGATTGCTGCACGCAGCTTGGTTTGACGGCGAATTATGGCGTTGCCGATCTCAGGCTTAAGAAAGTGCGCAACAACGCGGCATGGCTTGACCGTTTGACACGGCGTCTCAGCCGGATCGGTGCGGAACTGTATCTCGAGATCAAGGAGCCTTCGTTCCACGATTATGCAGTCGAGCTTTACCCCGATCTGTTAGGGCCGGACGGGCAAACAGATCCGCGACAGCCGGTTTGGGCAACGTTTTGCCGCGCCAAGGTTGCCGACCTTTTGGAGCGGGTGCCGAATATCGGCGGTCTGATCGTGACACTGGCATCACCGGAATCCCGTGTCTCCTTGCCGGACTTTCTGGCCGATCGAGACGAGATTGACACTGGAGCGTGGTTCGACCGCATGATCGCGGCGTTTCACGAGCCTTTGGCAGCAGCGGGCAAGACTCTCTACATTCGCGACTTTTCCTATACGGCGGACATGCAGTCGGATGTTCTGACGGCGGTGGCTCGCTGCAAGGGCGCGGTCGGTGCGAGCGTGAAGATTACGGCGCATGACTACTTCCCCGAGTTTCCAGAGAACCCTGCTGCGCGACAGGTCGATGGACCGCTGATTTTCGAGTTCGAGGCGCTCGGAGAGCATATGGGGTGGGGCGTCATCCCCAATTGCCGCGTGGCCGAGTTTCGCGACCGCATGGACGGATATCGCAGGTACGGTGCCAACGGCGTTCTGATGCGCACAAGTTGGGAGGCGATCACCGGCGTGAATGCCATGGACTCGCTGAGTGCCGTGAATGTCTATGCCTTGCCCAAGATGATCTTGCGCGATGGTGACCCGGCTGAGGTGATTTGCGGCTGGCTTGACGAGACGCACGGTCTGACCGGTGATCTGGCGGGAACGGTTGCGGATCTTCTGCTGCGAAGCTGGCACATTCCCGCAGCCGCGTATTGGAACGGCCGCGTTTTTCCGCGCCACTCCTGTTTGCCATCGACGTGGCAAGAAGGGTGGCTGTCGATGGAGACCAGTGGCATGGGGCGTCGGGACCGTGATCTCTCAATAGACCCCGAAGATCCCTCGCTGTCCGAGACAGCGCGCGTTCGATTGTTCGATGAAAAAGCGGCGGCGGTGGCGCTGGCCCGGTCTTTGGCGAAGGACGCCGAGGGCATCCTCCGGCAACTGCCAGAGAAACTCGCCACGCAGTTCGCCGCGTTTTCGTGGCTCCCGGCCTTTGCACGGCAGTTTGAACTGGCGACAAAAGCAACCTTCTATGCGGCCAGGGGGCACGCGTCAGATCTGGCCCAACTGGCTGCACTGCGCTCGGATCTGCTGGATCTGGCCGAGCATTTGGAGACAAAGCTGGCTGCTGCACCCGACCTGCCGCATCACCACGGCGTTTTGTTCGATCCGATGCAAATCAGGCGCTTCACGGCCTCTTTGCCGGGCGGATCGGCATGAAAATTTATAACCGGACCTCGTAGGGCGCCAGGCGGTCCCAATCGAAGATCACACCGGTGCCGGGCGTGTCCGGGGCGATCGCAAGGCCGTCCGCGACTTGCAGCGGGCGCTGCGTGTAGCGGTCGATCGGGAATGAATGCACTTCGATCATGCCGCGGATGCCGAGACCGGCGGCAAGGCTGACATGCAGTTCCTGCATCCCATGGCTGCAGGCCGCGATCCCATGTTTTTCGGCCAGCCGGGCCGCAGCCAGCCAACCCGTGATGCCACCGCAGTTCGAGGCATCCGGTTGCAGATAAGCAAGCTTGGATTGCTCGACCGCGTACTCGAACTCATGGATCGTGTGCAGGTTCTCCCCCATCGCCAGCGGCATGCCCGTCGCGTCGGCGACGCGGGCATAGCCGGCGTAATTGTCCGGGATGATCGGCTCTTCGAACCAGACCAGATCATAGGGTGCAAACGCATTTGCGGCGGCAATCGCTTCGGCCTCGGACAGGGCATAGTTGGCATCTACCATGAACGCCACATCCGGCCCGATCAGATCCCTGACAGCCGCAACCCTGTCTGCGTCGTCGCCCTGAAGTCGCCCGACCTTGATCTTCACGCCAGTGAAGCCGCGTTCCAGATAGCCGCGAACACTGTCGAGCAGCTTCGGTTGCTCGAACCCCAGATCGATCCCGCCGCAATAGGCACGACACCTGTCCGATGCACCGCCTGCCATCTCGACCAGCGATTGCCCGGACGCCTTGCCACGAAGATCCCACAGCGCGATGTCTACAGCCGAGATTGAGAACGATGCGACGCCGCCCCGCCCGACATAGTGAATGTGCCATTGCATGGCGTCGTACAGGTCCTCGACCGCAGCCGCGTCTCGTCCCAGCAGCATTGGCGCGAGATCGTGCGCAATCATCGCATAGATCGCGTGCCCGCCCTTGCCACCCGTATATGTATAGCCGGTTCCGACTGCGCCGTCGTCAAGCTCGACGCTGGCGGTGATCAGCTCGAAATGTGTGTGATCTCCGTGTTTTGCGTCCACAAGCACCTCGTCCAGAGGCACATGGAAGAGACGCGGGGTGACGGCTTTTATGGCAGGCATTGGGAACTCCGAACCGGGATGGCTGTGCCATCTTACGTGAAAGCGAGGCGCGCGCGATGTGAATAGCGGGTCATGGCGTGTTGCTGCCACCGAAATCGGTTGTCGGGTTTGGCAGGCGTTGATACGGTCCTGCCCTGGCAACAAAGCCGTGACCAACAAACGGCCTGTTCAAAAGTTTCTGGGAGGAAAAATCGTGAAACTTTCGACTCTGATCGCGTCTGCTGTGAGCGCATTGGCAATCGCCGCGGGCGCTGCTTCAGCCGAAACCACCAAGCTGCGCATCCAGACCCACTTCTCGCCCGAGACTCTGTCGGGTCAGATGGCAGCCGAGTTCATCGAAGACATCACTGCAATGTCGAATGGCGAGATTGAAGTCGAGATGTTCTATGCGTCATCGGTCGTGAAGTCGGCCGAGACGTTCGACGCAGCGGCCACGGGGATCCTCGACTGCGACATGACGGGTGGGTCCTATCAGACCGGAAAAAACCCGGCCTTCCAGTTCACCGGCGATCTGAACGGCGGATACCAGAACCCCTACCAACAGATGGCATGGCTGCTGCACGGCGGCGGGTATGACGCGCTCAACAAGCTCTATAACGAGCATAGTATGGAGTTCATTGGCTGGTGGATCCCGGGTCCGGAGTCGCTCTCGTCGACCCGCCCGATCCGCGGCGTCGATGATTTCAAGAACTGGAAGTTCCGTTCGCCTCCGGGGATCATTACCGAGATCTTCAAGAACCTTGGCGCCTCGCCGATCGTGATGGATTTCAACGAGATCTTCACAGCGCTCGAGACCGGGATCATCGACGGTGCCGATGCCGCGAACCTGACCAACAACATTGGTCTTGGCCTCTATGATATCGCGAAGCACACCAACTATCCGGGCTTCCACTCGATGCCGGCAGATCATCTTGCCTGCCGCAAGGACGTCTGGGACGGGATGCCCTCGCACCATCAGGCGATCCTGAAGACCGGCATGCAGGCGCTGGCGCTGAAGAACACCACGATCAATGAAGTTCAGAATGCCAAGAACTCGGTCAAACTGGCCTCCGAAGGTCTGAACATGTACGAGTGGTCGCCCGAAGAGCTCGAGAAGTACCGCAACGCGGTGCAGGCCGCGTGGGTTGATTTCGCAACCACACCGGAAGCCAAGGAATTGCTGAACAGCCACCTCGATTTCCTGCGCGGCATCGGCGCGATGGAGTGATCGCCCGTTAACTTTGACGAGATAGAACGGGGCCCAAGCGGCCCCGTTGCTGTTTTCGACTATGGGCGACCCCGACCGGTCGATAAATCGACCGTCACCCGCATGATCCGTCAAGAAATGGGAGGTTAGCGGTGGAAGAAAAAGCCGGAGGGCTTTGGGAGTGGCTGATCCCCGCTCTGTTCCTGATCTGCATGGGCTGGGCGGTCTGGCATACACCGGCCTATATCCTCGATTTCATTCCGCCAGAGAACCAGGGCCTGGTCGACCAGATGTCGGCGTTACACCTGCGCAAGGACGTGACGCCTGAAATGGCTGGTCTGTTCGGCGGCTTCGCCGATCCAATCGACTGGTTGGCGCTCGTCTCGATCCCGGTGCTGTTCGTGCTCGGAGCCATGGGCCTTCGCGTCTATTCCATGGAGTTTCAGAGTTGGCGGACGATCGATCGCGTCGCGCTGTTCTTCGGGCGCGTGACGATGATCATGATCATCTCGATGACCTGCGTGATGCTGTACGAGGTGTTCCTGCGCTACGCGCTCGAGGCTCCGACGCTCTGGGCCAACGAGTTGACGCTGTGGATCGCGGGGTTCGTGTTCCTCTGCGCCGGTCTCTATGGCATGCAGCAGCGTAGCCACATCCGGATCTTCATTCTCTATGATCTGTTTCCGCGCTGGCTCCAGAAGGCATGCGATATCCTATCCGCATCCCTGTTGGTGATCTTCGCGTTCTTCATGATCTACGGCAGCTACAAGCAGGTCTTCTACACCAAGTTCTATCGATGGGAGATGTTCGGGACCGCGTTCGATCCACCGATCCCGGCAACCGTCCAACCCGCGATCCTGATCATCATCACACTGGTGGCCATTCAGGCCGTGATCAACGTGATCAGCGACTGGAACCTCGAGCCCGAGACTCACAGTGTCGCGGACGACATCGACGAGGACGAACTCGCCGCGATCAAGAAAAGCGTGGGGGCAAACTGATGGATCCCGCTGCGCTCCAGGATGTCGGCACTATCACGATTGTGCTTGTCTGCGGGCTGATCTTCCTGCTCGCCATCGGCATGCCGCTCGGTTTTGCCTCCGCGGTCTTGGCGCTTGTCGTCATGATCATGAAGTTCGAGCCCACCCTGATCACAGACCCTCTGAGCTTTGGGGAGGGGCTCTTGACCGGCCGGCCGGGAACGGGGCCGTTATATATCTTAACGCAGAAGATCTTCGATCTGATGACCGAGTACGTGCTGATCTCGGTCCCCCTCTTCATCTTTATGGCGGCGCTCCTGGAACGTTCGGGCGTCGCGAAGGAGATGTATGACTCGCTCAGTGTCTGGCTTGACCGCACACGCGGCGGGATCGCGATTGTCACCTCGATCATGGCGGTGATCATGGCGGCCATGTCCGGGATCATCGGCGGCGAGGTCGTGTTGCTTGGCCTGATCGCGCTGCCGCAGATGCTGCGGCTTGGCTACAATCAGAACCTCGCGATCGGGACGATCTGCGCCTCGGGTTCGCTGGGCACAATGATCCCGCCGTCCATCGTGCTGATTATCTTCGGTCTGATCACCGAGACGTCGATCAAGGCGCTCTTCACCGCGGCGTTTGTGCCCGGGTTCATGCTTGCCTCGATGATCATTCTCTACATCGTCCTGCGCACGCAGCTCCGGCCCGCTGATGCGCCGCTGCCGGAGAACCCGGTCGATTACAGCCCCTATGGGACGGGCATCGTGCCCAAGATCGTGTTTCCGGCCCTGGCTGCGTTGGTCACAGTGCAGTTCCTCTATTCCCTGTTCACGACGGATACTGAGTCAGCTGCGATCATTCTTGGCGTCGCAGGCGTTGCGTTTGCTGTGTCCATCGCATTTGCGGCGTTCTCGCCCAAGGGTCAGCTGTTCCTGGCTTTCCTGACGGTGGCGGGCCTGGGCCTGGCGATGATCCTGCTGCTGCGCGCGGGATACTTCACTGCGACCGGCCAGAACGTCATCGCCGAAGCAGACAACATCGAGCCGATTGTCCTTGGCATGGCGCACCATCTGCCCTATCTCGGCGCGTCGCTGGCGGCTCTGGCCTTGCTGGCCGTGCTGGGCTTCGGGCGTGAGCGATGCGCCAAGGGATGGTCGATGGGCAAGGGCCTCGTCGCGCCTTTCACCGTGATCGGGGTCGTGATGGGGTCGATCTATGGCGGGATTTCCGGCATCACCGAGGCTGCGGGGATGGGCGCCTTGGCGGTCTTCATCATTGCCGTTGCCCGCGGTGTGCCGATGATCAGCCTGCTGTGGGACAGCCTGATGCGGACGTTGCGCTCGACTGGAACGATCATCTGGGTGACGATTGGGGCTGCGGCCCTGTCCGGCGCCTACACCCTTGCGGGCGGTCCGACTTTCATCGCCAAGGAGATCGTCGGCTCGGAGTTGCCCACGATGATGGTGCTGCTGACCATGATGCTGATCCTGCTGTTCATGGGCGCGTTCATGGACTGGGTTGGTATCGTTTTGCTGATCATTCCGGTGTTCCTGCCGATCGTGCGCGCCTTGCCGATCGAGGAGATCGGCCTGATCGGGACACTCGAGCCGAAATGGATCGCGGTCTGGTTCGGGGTGCTCTTCTGCATGAACATGCAGGTCAGCTTCCTGTCACCGCCCTTCGGACCGGCAGCGTTCTATCTGAAATCGGTTGCACCACCGCACATCTCGCTGACCGATATCTTCAAGGGCTTCCTGCCGTTCATCATGATCCAATTGCTCGCCTTGTCCGTGTTGCTAATCTGGCCGAACATCGTGACAGTGCTGCTCTAGGCGGCGTCGGCATGAAAGTGGAGCAAGCATGAGCGATCTTTTCCCCGATGGCTGGCGTCAGACCACCCGCTATCCCGATCCTGCGGTCATCTCGCTCGATCCCAGCTTCGACAAGAACCGGCTGCCGCTGGCCGGTGTCGAACGCCTCTCCACGGGTCACCGCTGGTGCGAAGGCCCGGTCTGGTTCGGCGATGGGCGGTATCTCCTCTGGAGCGATATTCCGAACCAGCGGATCATGCGCTGGGACGAGACAAGCGGCCATGTCAGCGAGTTCCGCAAACCGTCGAATTTCGCGAATGGCCATACGCGTGATCGGCAAGGTCGCCTTCTCAGTTGCGAGCATGGCGGGCGGCGCATCACTCGGACCGAGTATGACGGCACGATCACGGTGATCATGGACAGCTTCGAGGGCAAACGTCTGAACTCACCGAACGATGTCGTCGTCAAGTCCGATGGTTCGGTCTGGTTCACCGATCCGCCGTTCGGGATCCTCGGCAACTATGAGGGTCACCGCTCGCCGTCCGAGGTGCCGGAGGCGGTCTACTGCGTCGATCCCGAAACGGGCGAAGCGATCTCAGTTGCGGATGATATCCTCGGCCCGAACGGGCTCGCGTTCTCGCCAGATGAGAGCATCCTTTACATCGTCGAGTCGCGCGGCGTGCCGAGCCGAAAGATCCTCGCATACGATGTCGGCGCGGATGGACGAACATTGTCGAACAGGCGGGTGTTCATCGATGCTGGCCCAGGCACGCCCGATGGGTTTCGCGTCGACATTGATGGAAACCTCTGGTGCGGCTGGGGCATGGGCGACCCGGACCTTGACGGCGTCATGATCTTCAACACGGACGGCAAGGCGATCGGTCGGATCGCACTGCCCGAGCGGTGTGCGAACGTCTGCTTTGGTGGACGGGCGAACAGTCGGCTCTTCATGGCTGCGTCGCAATCCGTCTACGCGCTCTATGTCAACGTCCCCGGCGTGGCCGGCGGGTAGGCGGTATCAGTGTGAACCGGCCATCTCGGCGTTCAAAAGCACTGGGCTGAGCAAACGATCGACCGGTGCAAAATCATCGGTCAGGAAAACCAGTTCGTCCGCCCCTACGGCTTCGATCATCTGATCAAGCGGCACCTGCACCCAGGTCCGGCCATAGCCGTAGGACGCTTCCAGTCTGTCGAACGCGCTTGCCCGGTCTGACGCCAGAACGATCCATGTTGTGCGGCTTTCAAAGGGTTGCACAGCCTCGATATCGAGCCAAAGCTCAACATGAGAAAACCGCCGCTGCAGTGTCTGCGCCAAGGATAGCATGAAGCGCGGTTCTCTCAGCGCGTCCACGATGTTCAGAGCATAGGTGCCGCCAGGCTTAAGCCTGCGATGGATCTCGGCATGAAACGCGTCCGTGACGAGGTGCGCGGGAACCGAAATGTCATGAAATGCATCGCCGAAGATCACATCAAAGCGCCGGTCTTGCGGCAATTCCTGCAGAATGCGCCGGGCATCGCCATGCCGGATCTGCGTTCTGGAAGATTGCTGAAACCACATGTGATCGGTGGCAACGCGCGTCACCGCCGGGTCAATCTCGGCAATCATGTGCCGCCCTTCCGGGAATCTTGCCTGCCAAGCCCGGGGCAGGGTGTACGCCCCGCCCCCGATAAAGTACGCGGACATGGCGTTGTCAGAGGATCGTGCTGCGATCAACTCGTCAACACCGTGGATATATGGTGACAACAGCAACCGCGGGTCGCTTGCGTCGTTCACCCCATGCGCCAGATGGTCAAGCGCCATCATGCGCGCGTCTCGTCCGAGCAGCGGCGACGCATCCACACGAATGCAGAAGTAAGCGCTCTCGGACAGGCATGGCGAAGAAAGACCTATTTCCCGCGGGAGCACTGTGGCCGCCGCTGTCATAGCCGCGATGCACAGAACGGGCAGTGCGCGTCCCCGTCCACGGACATAGAGGAGCACGAGCGCAAAGTAGATCGCAGCGATCAGCACCACAGACCCAGAGGTTCCAATCCACGAGATCAACACCAGTCCAGCGATCAGCGTGCCGAGAATTGCGCCGAATGCCCCGAGGGCGAACATCGCCCCCAGAACACGGCCGTGCCGCGCGCGATCGCTTTCCTCCTGCGCAAGCCTCGTCAGGATCGGGCTGACAACGCCTGCCAGCATGCTTGGCAAGAAGAACGCAACGACGGCCAGCGCAGCAACATGCGAGATGGGATCGATGCCGGCCAAGAAAGGCTCGGAGTTCTGGAGCAGGGCCAGCGAGAAGAGGCTGGTCGCGCCGGCCCCGCTCAGTGACAGCGCAACCATGCGGGACGGCCGCTTGCTGCGATCCGCGATGATCCCGCCAATCCAGTGCCCGAGTGACAGTCCGGCCAGCACGACGGCGATGATGATCGTCCACGAGTAGAGCGACATGCCGACATAGGGCGCCAGTGCCCGGCCTGCCACGATTTCCAGCGCCATCGACGCTGCGGAAACCATCATTAGTGTGACGGCGTGACGGATACTGGATCTGCGCTCAGCCATGCAGCACTCGTCGGACAGGACATGCCGATCCCGGGCCGGAAAGCATCCCGCTCAGTCTCGGCATCAAAACGGCATCAGACACATTCATGCTTTGATATGTATGCGCCGTGATGTGGAAGAGTAAAGCCGCATTGCAGTGGCGCACGAGGACCTCGTTGAAAATCTCGATCCAGCGACCAGAGCACCTGACCGATCTGATCTCAGATCCGGCTCTAGGTCGAGGGTCGTTCCGCCCACCCCGCGAACATGCGCTCAAGAACGACAATCACGTAGTAGAGAATGATCCCCAGAACCGCCAAGGCGATCAGCACCGCGAACATCAGCGGATAGTCGGCGCTGATCTTCCCGCTGTCGAACAGGTGCCCAAGCCCTCGACCATGTGGCTCGACGATCTCCATCAGGTTTGTCCCGATAAAGGCCAGGGTCACCGCAACTTTCAATGCTCCGAAGAACTCGGGCAGCGTCTTGGGCAGAGCAATCTTGAGAAAGATCTGCATCCGGTTTGCGCCGAGGGCTCTGAGGATATCCCGATACTCCGGTTCCAGTGTCGACAGACCGATCGAGATGGCGACAGCGATGGGAAAGAAGCTGATCAGAAAGGCGATCAGGATTGTGTTCATGTCGTGCTGGCCAACGAATATCAGCGCGATGACCGGAACAACCGTCGCCTTCGGGATCGCGTTGAAGCCGACCAGCAGGGGGTACAGACCCTCGCGCAGAACCTTCGAGAACCCCATGATCATGCCAAGGAGCGTGCCGAAGACGATCGCCAGTCCAAGTCCGGCAACGGTGCGCCACAGCGTCTCCCATCCGTACTGAAGGAAAAGCCAGCGGAATTTCCAGAATGCCGGCCCGATATCCGAGGGCGAGGCCATCTTGTAGTTTGGCCAGCCGTTCACCCAGACCAGCCATTCCCAGAACGCCAGGAAGAGCAGCATGGCGATGGTGGGGATGGCGAAACTGCGCAGCATCATGCCCTTCCCTGAGCGATCTGAATCTGGTGCCTGAGCTCCGCGAGCATCGCGACTGCTTCCGGTTGATACAGCATGTCGATCTCTCGGTCTTGGCCGAGGCCTACATCGACGACCTGTTGCACCCGCGCCGGCCGAGCCGAGAGCACGACAATCTTGTCAGCGAGAAACACCGACTCCCGCAGATCATGCGTGATCAGGAGGCAAGTGAACGCTTCTTCTTTGCGCAGATCGGTCATGACCTGCCAAAGATCCTCGCGCGTGAAGGCATCGAGCGCGCCGAAGGGTTCGTCGAGGATCAGGACCTTCGGACGATGCACCAGAGCGCGGCACAGCGACGCCCGTTGCCGCATCCCGCCCGAGAGCTGCGAGGGGCGCTTGTCTTCGAACCCGTCCAGGCCCACAAGGTGCAGGAGGGCTTTGGCCCGGTCACGCCGTTGCTGACGCGTCAGATCATTTGCGACGATCTCAAGCGGCAGGAGCACGTTGTCGAGGATGGTCCGCCATTCCAGAAGGACCGGGTTCTGAAAGGCCATGCCAACGCTTGCGCGCGGTGATCGCACTGGTGCGCCTTCAAGCATGACCGTTCCCTCATCCGGGATGAGTAGACCGGAGATCAGGCGCGTCAGCGTCGACTTTCCACACCCGGACGGGCCAACCACTGCGGTAAAGCTGCCGGTCTCGCAGGTGATCGAGACACCATCGAGAACTGGCAACGCCGTGTCACCGGACCGGAACGCGTGATTTACGTTCTCGAGGCTGATCTCTGGCAGCATGGAAACCGATCAGGCCTGTCCGCCGCGCCCGACGGATATCACTTCAACGACAGGCTTCCATCCGACGGCAGGTAGGCATCGGTGAAGTACGCATCGGGCGTCACTGCGGCCTGGAACTCGTAGTTCGCAGCCAACTGCTCCAACGCCTTGGCAAACCGCTCCGCATCGATGCCGCCGATCCCGTTTTCTGATGTGTAGTCCGTGACCACGTTTGCATCGATGGCCAGTTTGAGACGACGCTCCTCCAGCGCGACATCGGCAGCCGGATTGCGTTTTGCCACCATCGCAGCGCCAGCAGCAGGATCTGCGATCACGTCTTTCCAGCCTTTGGCCACCGCCCGGATGAAGCCCGAGACCTTCTCCTTGTTCTCGCCTGCCCACTCCGTGTTGACGATGATTGCATTGCCGTAGAGTGCAAGCCCGTGGTCTGCCATCAAGATCGTCGAGATGTCATCTTCCGGCACGCCAAGGCGCACAAGGTTGAGGAAGGATGAGAACGAAAACCCGGTGACCGCATCGACCTTGCCTTCGGCAAGCATCGGTTCACGGGTCGGGAAGCCAACAGGCTCGACCGTGATCTTGTCCACATCCAGGCTGTTCTCCGCGGCGAAGGCGGGGAATTGCGCCCATGCGCCGTCGGGCGGGGGAGCGCCGAGCACGCGGCCCTCGAGGTCTTTGGGTGAACTCACGCCCTGGCTCTTGCGTCCGACGACGGCGAACGGTGGTTTGTCATACACCATCATCACCGCGGTCACGGGTGCGCCGGGGTTCTGATCCAGGAACTTGATGAGGCTGTTGATATCGGCAAATCCGAAAGGGAACGCGCCGGTCGCGACCTTGGGGATCGCATCCAGGGATCCCTTGCCGGCCGAGATCTCGACGGCGAGACCTTCTTGCGTGAAATGCCCGTTGTCGACCGCGGCGAAGTAGGCTGCGGATGGTCCCTCGAATTTCCAGTCAAGGGCAAAGCTGACCTTGGTCTCGGCGTTGACGGAGGTCAGGCTGATCCCAACCGCGATCAGTGCGAGTGAAATTGTCTTCAACACTTGGAACCTCCGATGTGAGTGCAGACGTGTTTCTGCTGCATGTGCGAAGAAGAGCATGCGCAGGAGAAATCTGGCTGTCAATCAACCAAGGAGTCTCGCATGCGCCGGGCACTCCACGTCCGTGCCAACCGCCCGTGACCCGACGCTTCCGTTCGCTCCGAGGCGTGGCTCGCGGTTTAGGTTTCGAATGGGAGGAGGCCAATTTTCAGGGTTCGGCCCCCCCCAAACTTCCGTGAAGTTGAATGAAAGACGAGCGGATAAAAGAACAAAGCAGGAAAAACTGCGACGCCGTGTGGCTGTAAAAATCCTTGTATAAAGGGCGTTCTGGCCGGTACACGGGGTCCGGGCAGGTGGCCGAGTGGTCGAAGGCGCTCCCCTGCTAAGGGAGTAGGCCCCAAAAGGGTCTCGTGGGTTCGAATCCCATCCTGCCCGCCACTGCATGGCACGAAATTCTGATTTTATTGAGTTTTTCGACCGCTTTGGGAACGCGGCGTATGCGACGTTCCCAAGTTCTGTTCTTGTTCCGGTCCTGTGATTGTGCGTTTCCGGTTCGCAGCTCGAGTATATCGCACGATCTCGGTAAGAGTTCTGTGGCCGGTCCACGCGCCTATTCGGTGCTCGCTCCAACCCATCTCAGCAAGCGTTGCTGCGCGAGCTTTTCGCAATCCATGCATTGTGCAATGACTTGGCAAGCTTGCTGCGTCGCAAGCACGGTGAAACCACGCCGACATCGCCTTGTCGCTTCGCTGGGCGCCTTTGTCCGTTTCAAGGAACAACAATCGGCCTTCGGCAACTTTTAACGCGTCGATTGTCTGGGAATCATCATCGGCGAGTTCTCCACACGACAACGGGAGGTCACGGAACGGAATCTCAACTTCTCCGTTTGTTTTCTGCTGCCGAAACTTGAGCCACCCGTCACGACCGACGTGCTGCCAATGGAGCTCACCCCTTTTTTTGGTCCGGTCTTCATGTGACCTTTCGGGTTTCGTTCAGTTGGGCCACAAATTCGCTCGGCGTCAAGTTTCCGAGTGACGAATGCGGCCTGGTTTCATTGTAGTCGGCTCTCCAGGCATTGATCCTGTTGCGGGCATCATCCATCGACAGGAACCATGACGCGTTGAGGCATTCCTGTCGCAGGCGGCTGTTGAAGGCCTCGATATAAGCGTTGTCTGTTGGTTTTCCGGGCCTGGGGAAGTCGAGCTCGATCTTGTTCAGGTAAGCCCATTGGTCGAGAAGCCGACCAGCGAACTCCGGACCGTTGTCCACCCGAATGCTGCGTGGCTTGCCCCTGATACGCGCCAATTGACTCAATTCGTCGATGACCTGGTAAGCCCTGAAGTTCGTCCTCGCAGCAATCGCGAGAGCTTCTCTCGTAAAGCAATCGACAATGGTCAAAATCCGGAACGGTTTCTCGTTGAACAGCCGGTCCGACATGAAGTCCATCGCCCAGATATCGTTCATGCCATCAGCCTCGGATCGGCCGAATCGATACCTGCAGGCACGTCGTCGCCTCGGGCTGCGGGTCCGGATCGACAGACCTTCTTCGAAGTATAGGCGATACAGACGCTTGTGGTTCACATGCCAGCCCTCCCTTTGCAGCAGGATGTGCAGTCGGCGATATCCGTAGCGAACTCGGGCCTCGGCCACCTCCTTCAGCCGCATCCGTAACTCCACCGCCGGGTCGCGCCTGGATTGGTATCTGTGGGAAGCCCGCCCGAAGCCCATGGCTTTGCACGCCCGGCGTTCCGACACTTCAAAAACATCCTGATAGTGCCGGACAACCTCGCGACGGCGGACAGGCTTCACCACTTTTTTCGCAGAGCATCCTGAAGCATGGTCTTGTCTAGCGTCAGATCAGCCACAAGGCGCTTCAAACTGCTGTTCTCGTCCTCAAGCTGCTTCAGCCGCCGGATCTCGGCCACACCCATCCCGGCATAGATCTTCTTCCAACGATAAAACGTCACTTCCGCGATCCCCATCTTGCGGCAAATCTCGCCGACCGTCGTCCCGGCCTCCGCCTGCCTTAGCGCAAAGGCAATTTGCTCATCGCTGAATCGTTTCTTCGGCATCGGTACACTCCTCTGTCGCCAGAAATGTACCCAAAATTTCGCAGTCAGATAGGACCAGTCTCAGGGATTAAGACCAGTCCGGGACTGGGTCTAGTCGATCGGCTTGGAACCGAGCGCGTTTGGCACCCATTCGATGCGTCGCACGAAGGTTGCGCAGATCTATCGGAAGACCGGGAACTTGCGGGCGGTGCAACTTCTGCTTGGACATACGAAGATGGACAGCACTGTCCGTCACCTGGGTGTAGAGCTCGAAGATGCGCTGGCAATCTCTAAGGCCGTTGATATCTGAGGACCACGGGCCGCTCAATGAGGGCGGCCAATAGGAGACATTTTTCAGCAGTGGTCTTGTTGCGATGCGTCAATCCCATCACCCGACATTCGCTGATGCACACGCCGTTTCAATAGCAGTACGTCGCAACCTTCAATCGCTTCGCTTAGTGAGTTTCTCAGGATGAGTGGGTGCTGTCTGAGCTATTGCCGTCGTCTGACTGCCTAGGTACGCGTGTGGATAATCTCATCCAGACTCTGAAGCAGCGCATTGTTGAACTCGTCCGGCACCTCGACGTTCGAGAAGTGACGCTGGCCTTCGATCACTGTCATCCTGGCACCCTCGATCTCGTCTCGGATCGCTTCGGAATGATCGACCGGGGTGACTGGATCCGCTCCGGCGGCAATGATCCGGGTTGGGCAACTGATGCGGTGCAGTTGGTCGCGATAGGCCAGGTCCGCGACGGCGGAGGTGCCACCAAGATAGCCCGGCACCTTGGTTGCAATAAACACGTCACGGACGGCGTGATAGGCGGGCGACGCTGCCTCGACATAGGCATCCGTGAACCACAGGCGCTCGGTCATGTCCCAGACGGGTATCATGCCATCGCTACGCACCACAGCTTGACGCTCGGCCACCCAACTACGATACCAAGTGCCGGACTGCGAAGTTGTGTTGCACAGGGTCAGCGTCGCGATCCGCTGGGGATAGTTGATCGCAAGGCCCTGGCCGATCATCCCCCCGGTTGAAATCCCGACCCAGTTGACCTTTACCAGACCCAGCGCATCCATCAGCCCGAACGCATCAGCCTCGAACTGGCTCAGCGTGTAGGGGCCTTCCGGCGCATCCGTGTCGCCATGTCCGCGCCAGTCATAGCGCAGGATGCTGTAGCGTGACGCCAACGCTTGGAGCTGCAGATCCCAGATCCGATGGCTGGTGCCCATGGCATGCGCCATCATCAGGACCGGGCCATCTTCCCGGCCGTCCCAGCGGTATGCGATTTCGATATCGCCGACCTTTGCCTTCTGCACGGTCATGCCAATGGGTCCCCTACCTTGACCAGCACCTTTCCGATAAAATTGCCTGCCAGCATGTCACGTAATGCCGAAGGCAACTTCTCGAATCCTTCGACCGTGTTGTGGCTGGCGATCAGACGACCGTCACGACAAAGAGCTGCCATGCGTTCCTGGGCGAAGGCCCAGCGTTCCGGATAAGAGTACCGCGAGAAACCATGAATGGTTGCCTCTCGCGCCCACAGCGGGCGCATGTTGACGGGGTCCAGATCCGGGCGATCGGATGTGTTAGAGGCGGTGCGCCCGACAATCAGGACGCGCGCATATTTGGCGATGTTGTCAAAGACGCTATCCGCGATTGGCCCACCCGTTGTGTCGAAGACTTGATGCGTGCCGTCGGGCAAGGCTTGCGCCAGCATCGTCGAGAACTCTGGCGATGTGTGATCCAGACAGGTGTCGGCTCCAAGCACCTCTACCACATGGCGGCATTTCTCCGGTCCACCAGCAACCCCAACCACACGCATCCCAGCCAACTTGCCGAGTTGGACGGCATAGCCCCCAACCGAGCCCGCGGCGGATGTGACGACCATGCTCTGCCCCGGTATGCATCTGCCAAAGAGATCCAGTGCGGTATATGCCGTCAGTCCCGGAGAACTGAGCGCGGTCAGCCATAGGGTTGGATCAAACTCGTCGGAAAGCACGGTCAGAGCATCTCCCTGCACGACCGCATAATCTTGCCAACCCAGCCTGGCGGTGACCAGATCTCTGGGTTGCGGGCCCGAAGTTTCAGTCGCCTCGACCACCTCGCCCAGCACGTCGCCGTCGATCAACTCACCGATCTCAAACGGCTTCGTGTAGTTCTTGAAATCCTTCAGACGCTGCCCCTGCCAGGGCGAAAGCGCGTGATAGAGTGCCTTCACCCGAACCTGCCCGGGTTGAAGTGTGGGATGTGGCGCCTCTTCGATCTCGAAGTGCTCGGGTCCTGGCAAGGTGGCAGGCCGGGCCTTCAGTTTAAAACGTCGGTTGATCTGTGTCAGCATGGGTCCGAACATCCGATTTCAGACCGACTAAACAGGAAGCCTGCCGTGACAACCAGCTTAGCACCCGTGGGCGATATCGAAATCGCCTATGTGGAGAGCGGCCCGATGGACGCCGCACCTGTCCTGATGGGACACTGCTTCTGTGCAGACCATCGGTTCTGGGACACCCATCTTCCTGCCTGTGAAGGGTGTCGCGCAATTCGATTCGATACACGAGGCCACGGCGCATCCGGCCGAAGCGATGGTCCCTACACCCTGTCTCAGCTCGCTGGCGACGTGCTGGGGTTGATGGACCATCTGCATTTGACGCAGGCGCACTATGTCGGTGTGTCGATGGGCGGAATGATCGGCCAGACGCTGGCGATCGAGCATCCAGAAAGACTGTGTTCGCTGACACTGGTGAACACGACGCCGAAATACTCCGAAGCCCAACGCACCCAATGGTTGGACCGGGCAACCAATGTCCTCGCCAACGGGATCGAACCGATTCATATTGACCTGATGCGCCGCTGGTTTACGGATGACGCGTTGAAAAAAGACATCGCGGGCGCTCGTTACATCGCCAACGTCATTCGCGGCTTCGACCGGCGCAGCTTCGCGTCAGTCACGGCTGCCATGTGCGAATTGGATACGCTTCAGCAGTTGGGCATGATCCGGGTCCCGACCCTGGTCGTTGCCGCTCCGGATGACCCGGGGGTGCCGCGAGACGTCTGTTAGAGCCTCGCCGCCAGCATCCCAAACTCATCTTTGGAATGGCTGCACCCGGCCCGGCATCTGGCATCCTTGGAACACGTCGAGAGGTTCAATGGATTGCTGCAAAGCCATCTCATGAGCGCGGCTTAAGGCGCCACCTGCGGCCCTGACCGGACATTCGCCTATAGGTCTGCCTTCGCAGGCGCGGGACGCCGAACCAGACATCTGCCGCAACTGCGAAAGTTCCAGACACATGGTATGCAGAGTGGAGACACTCCCGATGTTGCTTGATTTGCATCAAAGAAGCGAGGCTTGTCGGTCGATCGCCTAAGTTCCTGAAGCAGTACAAAGCTAAATAAAGACTTTGAAGCTTGCGTAAACTGGTCGCATATCAGGGAAAGCCAAGTCTGATTTTTGGAAGAACCGCAAGTCAAAGAACCTTTAAACCCAAGTCAACATCTCCGAAGCCATTCTTTCCAATGGCTAAACGGAAGCGTGTGCCCCGCCCCTTCGATCCACTCGATGAAAAGCCCTTTTTGATGGGCAAATCGCTGGATCGTTCGGGGTGCTATGGTGGTATCGTTACGCCCGTGAATAAGATGTACGGACAGGCCCAAATCGGGAACTGGTAGGACCGACTGGAACACGTCGCCGATAAAGCTCTCCGAGCCGTTCTCCACGTGAAAGAGATGCCCCTCCCAGAACAACCGCAGCAGGTCCGGGTCGCAGCACATCTCGATGTCCTTTGGTGCATCTTTGAACACGATCTCGGCGAAGCCTTCGCGCCCAGCCTCGCGCAGACGACGGTCGCCGACGCGAGCAAGATACCCGACCAGCGCCGGAGACAACCGGGCCAGCGTCGGAAAGATGCGCTGCTGCATCGGCATGCCGGTCAGCGCGGCCCAGTCGGTCAAGGGCGGCAGCGTCGCAAGACCGGTCAGGGATGAGAGCCGCCCCTGCATATGTAGAGCAGCACGCCATGTGATGCCGACACCGATATCATACGCAACGGCAGGGCATTCCCGGATGCCCAGCACATCAAGCAGGGCGCACCAATCCGCAGCGAGCGCCTGATCCGAGACCTCGGGCAGCGGATCACTTGCGCCGTGGCAGGGTCGCGCGGGGCAGAGCAAACGAATACCGTGCTGGCGCAGCGCTGCGTCTGCGGGATCTGGCAAGCGGCGTCCTGCAAGGCAGCCATGGATGAACAGGACCGGTCGCCCGTGCGGATCGCCATGTTCAGCCAGATCGACATTCCGCCCATCCGGCAACCGCACAAGACGGCGGGGGCCATCGGGACCCTGCGGCGTGTCAATACCTGATAGAGCAACCTGTGCCGCACCAAGCGCCAATCCGACCAGGTCCGTCACGTGCGATGCATCGGTCTTTGCCACGAGCGAGCGGATCTGTGTGCGGATGGTTTTGATCGACCGCGCACGGGTGTCTGCAATTTCGGCGGGGGTCATGCCTTCGGCAAGGTGCGAGAGCACCTCGGTTTCGGCCCGGGTCAGCCCGAAGGACCGCATCACCAGATCAACGGTCGACGGGCTGAACCTCATGCTGAGTTCCTGCAGCGCGACGCCGCGCTGACTGCGATCCTCAAGCGGGACCAACCGTGCCGAGAAAGTCATTGGCCGGGTGTCGTCAATGCGCGTGGCTCGCAAGACGAGGCGTTCTTGGTCGTCGCCATGTTTCTGCAGCGCCTCGAGCCGGGACGTGCTGTCGGCGTGCATTACAAGATCCGATAGCATCGAGCCTGGCCTGAGCCCGAGCGCTTGCTCGGCAACCGGCGTCGTGGACAGGATGCGACCATCGCGGGAGGCAATGATCATGGGGTGCGAAGGCGTGCCGGGAGCGCTGTCGTCGGATGATCTTGAAGGCTCCGGCCGCGCGATACGCCCCAGGATGAACTCGGCGCGTTCGAAATGCGTGACGAGCGTGTCGTCCAGCCCGCCCTGTTCCTCTACCGCGGCTTCCACCAGAGCCAGGACAAGGCCCAGCACTTCCTCGAACCGTGCATGATCCAGCACGGCGTCATAAACCGCCTCGATCAGAACCTCCCGCACGTCAAACGCCGCGCCCGGTTTCATCCCGCGTCCTAACCTACTGAAGTGCTGCCCCCTAGGCGAGCAGTATACCAAAATTTGGGGATGCGCATATGCCGAACGCCCATCACCCTGTGCCGTGTTTTTAGATTTGGAGTTTGACTATGGGATTTCGAGACAGCCGCCGCGCGTTTGGCGCCAATCAGGCTCGAGGCTTCGCCAAACATCTGGAGCCCGGGGACTTCCTGCTGGTCGACGATCCGACGCTGGTGAACAGCGCCATCCGGCATCTGTCGTGGTCAACCTATGGGCATGCGATCCTGTATCTTGGGCCACTGTCTGCCCGGGGGCAGCATCAGGCAATGGAGATGCCCTATAAACTTGGCGCGCTGGCCGATTTTCTGTGGGACGAGGATACGACCCGCGTGATGGGCGTGCATTGTCATCGGCTTGGTAAGGCGGACAGGGTCAAGATCGTGCTGACTGCGCTGAAATACGCAGAAGCAGCCAGCAAAGGCCGCGTGCGCTATGACCCAACGGTCATTCTGCAGGCGATGGGTACCGTGGTCACATCGCCGATCCATGCGGTGCTCGGTAATGCCAGTCATGCTTCGCAGGGGGCGCTGGCCGGTGCGACCTATATCGCAGAAAGCTATGGCGATGCGGCGTCGCTGGCTGGACGTGTCAGCGCATGGGCAAAGGACTGGAAGTATCTGCCCAACCTCTCCTGCGCGGCGCTGGTGACGTACATGCACTGGAGCGGCGCGGGCTATCGCACGCTGGGTCGCGGGTCGAACCCTGCCTATGCGCAACCCAAGGAACTCGAGGCGCGCGTCCGCGCGACCCCGCATCACTTCAAGAAGGCCTTCGAGGTGAAGTTCGGTCACTAGTGCAGAATGCGCGAGGCTGAAGCGTAACCCGGGAGCGGATTGCCATCCAATCTGAACCATTATCCAACACAGGGGCAACCACATGATCCAGAAGCATTTTCAACGATGCAAACACGGCCTTTGCGGTTGCGCATTCGCCGTTTGCACCGCGGTCTTTGCCGATGCATCGGCCGTGGCCAGCGAAAGCTGCACCATCCACACCGATGCAAGTTTCTATCAAGCGCGCAAGGAGCAAGCCATCCTGTTGATGAAGTACGGCGAACAGGTCCTGCGCGCCACCGGTGGCAAGATCCGATGCGCCGAGGACAACGCCAGCGCGCGCCTGGTTTGCAGCGTCGAAGGACAAGGCGAGATGCTGGTCGAAGGCCCGGACCGCGCCCCCAGCGTCGTGACGCTGACCACTGACGAGATGGGTGAGGTTCACGTCTATCCCGGCGGCGACCTGTCCTGCGGTCTCGCGAAAGACTTCAGCAGCAATTGATCCCGACCCAAGGCGGCCCCGCAGATTGCGGCGTCGCGACCTGGAACTTCATTCATAGAAAGACCCGACCATGCTTCGACTCCGAAACCTCCTGCCTGCCATCGCGGCATCGCTGCTCGCCGTTGCCAGTGTCGTCCCGGCCCGTGCAACCGGAGTCATCGAGGCGTTTTGTCAATCGAAAGGCGGGACGCCCAGTGAGTGCACCTGTTCGCAAACCGTGGCCGACGAGCATCTGTCGACCGCCGATCAGGAACAGTTCGTCACCATCGCCGACAATCCCTCGGCGTTATTTGCGCTGGCATCCAAGGGAGCCGAGGGCGAAGCGTTTTTGGACCGCGTTACCGCGTATTCCGAGGCCGCTGAAGCGCGCTGCCAATAACCCAACCCATCCTCAGTGCTGGCTTCAGCCTCATTCAGCGAAGGATAGTCAATGGTCGATCAAAGTGTCTGGTATGGTGCCGGTGTCTCCGTTGGCGGCATGGCGACGTTTGTCGGTCACGCGCAGACCCTGATGCTGTGGGTGAACGATGCCGATCCCCGCAACACGATGCTGACGCTGGTGTTTGGCAAACGGATCGGATTGGGATTGCATGCTGGCGGCGCTGTCGTCGTCGGCAAGATGAACGGCGTGAGGTTTGCCAACCAGATCGATGCAACGCCCGGAGGTGGCGCGGATTTCGCCGTAGATATTGGCGAGAAGTTCGCGGATGTGGCCAAAGGCAAGCGGTTCGTGGACGCGCTCGCCAAGCTGGCGGAATGTGCCAGCGACATGTCGAAGCTGAAAACCTTGCTATCGCAGGACGGGACGAAGTTGATGCTGAACGCGATCACCGGCGACCTGTTCACCACGGACAAGAAGGCCAGTTATGCGATCGTCGGCATTCCCTTTGCCGGGGCGGGTCTGGGCTTCGGTGGGTGGTACGAACATCAGACGATGTACCCGCTCACCGATGCGGGGCTCTGGGATGTTGCACGGGCGAAGTGGAAGATTTCCCGGATCGCCGGTCGACCGATCCTGCGCATTCACGGGATCCCGGAAACCGACGGGGCGGAAATTCTGGTCACGGGGATCCAGAATGTCGGCACCAAGAACCCCGGTCATCTAATCTTCGCGCCGCCGGACCGGGTTGCCAGGGGATGGCGGGATGCGGATACGTCATATGGTTTCCTGGGCGAAGCGCGTGGGTTTAAGCTTTACGATCAGCCTGCCAACCGGTTCGGGCACCTCGGCGGACGCGATGGACTGGATCTGTCTCACTATGCGCTGGCAGGCATCAAGACAAATCGCGGGCTCGTGCCGGTGCCGAACCAGGAATTGAAACTTCAACTTACGATCATGAAGACCCTTAATGGTCAGCACAATGTCAACCATGCCTGGCGCACGAAGCGGCCGATCTCGGTCAGAACGGATGAAAATGGGCGGATCGACTCAGTCCTGTCCAATGGCGGATGGTACACTTGAGCAGAGACCTTTCAGACAGAAACACCAAAGGATGAGCGCGATGCAAAGGCTCGGGTTCCCAGCACGCGTACTGGGAGCAATCGATAGGAAGTCAAACGCGCTGCGCGCGGCACTAGGGCCTGAACCCAATTCGCGCGCGGCTTGATGTTGGAGCAAGCCTCTGATTCACTTTTCGAAAAAAGGGGCGG
>JBCBOR010000046.1:0-38204 GCA_039821125.1 Pseudomonadota bacterium | reverse complement strand
GGTGCGTCCGTGACGCACCCTACGCCATGTTGCGCTACACCCCGTAGGGTGCGTCCGTGACGCACCCTCTGTGCGAGAGGTGATCAGACCCATCTCGGATCTTGATTTCCGCCCGGCCGCGCACTGCGCTAGCCTTCCCCGGCCAATCGGGGAGATCTTACATGCCATCCTACCAATTCGACTGGGTTGATGCCTTCACGGACGTGCCTTTTGGCGGCAACGGCTGTGCCGTGGTGCACGATGCCGCCGCCATTCCCGCCGAGACGTGCAAGGCGTATGTCCGCGAGACCTCCCTGGTTGAGTGTACCTTTCTCGAGCCGTCCGACCGCGCTGATCTGAAAGTCCGCTACTTCATCGCGGCGCGCGAGATCCCGTTTGCCGGTCACCCGACCATTGCGTCTGTCGCCTCCATGGTGAACCGCGGCGTGGTCAGCCTCTCGGGTCCGCGCACCGAGATCACCATCGAGACCGGCGCAGGCATCATACCCATCACCATCGAGGCAGGCGACACGCCGAGGATCCGGATGACCCAGAAGGCACCGCAGTTCGGGGAGTGTGCCGATCCCGAATTGGTGGCCGCGGTCGTCGGGCTTACCGGAGCCGATATCGCCCAAGCGCCGCAATTCGTGTCGACCGGGCTGCCCTTCTGTATCACCGTCCTGCGCGATCACGAGGCTCTGCGTCGGGCGCGCATGGATCCCGAAGCGCTCGAGCGGTTCCGGGCCGCCTCGGCAATTCCCGACGCCGATGTCATGGAGCCCTATCTCGTCACCACCACCGGCGTGACCGAGCAGGGCGCGACGTTCAGCCGGCTCCTCCTCGCCCCGCCGCACCCGGCCGAGGATGCGTTCACAGGCTCGGCCACGGGCTGTACCGGCGCGTATCTCTGGCACCACGGACTGATCGACAGCCCGTCCTACACCGCCGAGCAGGGTCACTGGATGGGCCGTCCGGGCCGGGCCGAGGTGTCGGTCCTCGGTCCCCGTGACGCGATCACGGGCGTCGAGGTCGCCGGCACCGGCGTGATCCTGATGGAGGGCACACTGACGCTCTGACGCAAAAGGCCCCGCCGGGGCGGGGCCTTAGTTCCGTCCGTCCCGAGTGCCCGCTCAGAAATCCTTGGCGCGGTACTTCTCGTGGCAGGCTTTGCAGGCCTGACCGACATCGGCGATGTTGGCCTTGATCCCGTCCAGCGTCCCCGCATTTTCGGCGAGAGCCTTGGCGGCGACCACCATATCCTCGCTGTTCTTCGCAATGGCGGGCCATGTCGTCCAGGCCTCGGCCTTGGCGCGGGTCTTGCCCTTCATCGCACCGGTGTTGTCCGAGCCTTGCGGCCACATGGCGCCGCCCTTCATGCTGGTCGCAGCGAGCAGATTGTCGGCTGCGTTCTGGGCGGCCTCGGCGTCGAATTCGACCTTGCCCTTCGCCATGGCGCCCAACTGGCCGAGGTTGAAGGCGTAGACCTGGAACAGACCCTGGCGGGCCTTCACGGCTTTCTCCATTGCCTCATCGGCTGCGGCCGGCAGGATGGACAGGGTGGCGACGGTACTCAGCGCAGCAGCGCCGATCAGAAACTGGCGAAACATGGGAAACCTCCTCAGGTTTTGCAGAGTGGAAGTTGTGACTGCAGCGTGGAAGATAGTTCGTGCGCAAAAGTTGACCACTCGGAAATAAATCACGTAAGGGTGTGCGCCCATGCACAGCCTGGTCTGGTCCGATCTTCAATTCATCCTCGCCGTGTCCCGCAACGGGTCTCTGTCGGCAGCGGCGCGCGAGCTTGGCGTGAACCATGCAACGGTGCTGCGCCGGGTACAGGCGTTCGAGGCACGCCATGGCCTGACGATCTTCGACCGCGCTCCGGCGGGTTATCGGGCCGCAGCGGATCAGGCGCCGATGCTGGCCGATCTTGCCGCGATCGGGGACCTGATCGGCAAGCTTGAGCGGCGTCTGGCCGGGCAGGGCGAGGCCTATGAGGGAACGATCCGCCTGACGACGACCGACACCTTTGCGCGCTCGGTTCTGCCGCGGCACCTCGCGGGGTTTCACCGCGCCTTTCCGAAGATGCACCTGCATCTGCGGGTCACCAACGCGCATGTGGATCTGGCCCGTCTGGATGCGGATATCACGCTGCGCCCCGCGCTTACCCTGCCGCCTGGGCTCACAGGACAGCGGATCGCCGATCTGCGTTTCGAGGTCTATGAACCAGCCGGTGCCGGGACCGAGCGTGAGCCTGGCTGGATCGGACCGTCCGGAGACCTCGAGCGTTCACCGGTGGGGGCTTGGATGACCGCACATGTCCCAGAGGAGGAGGTGGTCGTCCGGGCCGACTCGTTCGCCGGGATGCTGGACGCTGTCGCCGCGGGGGCAGGGCGCGCCTTGCTGCCGTGCGTTCTGGGCGATCCGTCACCCGATGTGCGGCGCTGGCAGGAGCATGCCGCGGAGGTGACGACCGGTGTCTGGATCGCGGCGCACGAGGATCTCGCCACCTCGCCGCGGGTGACGGCTGTGCTCAATCATCTCGCGGCAGCTTTGGCAACGGATCGGGCAAGTCTGGAAGGGGATCTGACAGATCCGGCAGCCCGCCTGCATCCCCTGCCAGAAGGTCCGGAACATCCGGGAGATCGGGAAGGTCCCCGCCCGGCAGAGGCAGGTCCGGCAGATCCTGCGCCGCGCCCGGATGATTGGCCGGGTCCGGCAGATCCGGCAGGCCATCGACGCTGAAGCCCGGATCGGCGTTACCACCAAGCGGCGGGAGCGTGCCTGCGGCGTTTGCGGGCTCCGGAAGATCCGGCAGCGCGTCCAGACCGATCGCCTGATCGGACAGCTCAGGCAGATCGCCAGCGCCGGGGGGCGTAAGATCTGGCATCTCCGGCAAGTTCGGCAATGGCCCCGCATCGAGTTCTGGCAGATCGCCGCCCAGTGCGGGCAGCTCGGTCTCGGGCGGCGCAAGGTCGCGGCCAAGCTCGGGCAGATCTTCGCCGGTGCCCGAAAGATCCCCGCCAAGGTTTGGCAGGTCTCCGCCAAGCTCGGGAAGGTGCCCGCCGAGATCCGGCAAATCTCCGCCAGGGTCGGGAAGGTTCCCGCCGAGATCCGGCAAATCGCCCCCAAGCGGCGGCAGGTCCGGTGTCTCCATGGGCGCAAGCGCACTCGCGGGACCGGGCGCAGGCTCGGTCGGTTGTGACATCGCCGCGAGGGGAGATGGCGCGCTGCCGAGATCAGCCGGACCCGCGGGCCCGGAGCCGCCCAGCGGTGTGAACGCCTCGGCCGGATCGGCGCCACTGGTCGCGGTCTGCTCGGTCACAGGCTGGAACCCGGTTGCGCCGACAGCGGCATCCGTCTCCGGGGTGCCTTCATCCTCGGTCAGGTCCATCCCCAGGATCTCGGCCAGGGCAGCAAAACTCTCTCGATCCGTGCGTTCGGCTGATTTCGAACCGATGAAATCATCAAGCGCGGACCAATGCTCGACCGCCCGGTCGAGCAGCGGGTCTGCGCCCGGTGCATAGAGGCCGGCCTGAATCATCGGTGCGGCATCTTCATACGCCGCGAGCAGGCGCCGCGCCTCCGCCGCGACAGCCTGCTCCGCATCGGACCACGCCGCCGGTGCCGACCGCGAGACCGACCGGCGCAGATCGATCGCCGGAAAACGTCCGCGCTCGGCAATGGCACGGTCGAGCACAACATGGCCGTCGAGCACACCGCGCACCATATCGGCGACCGGCTCGTCCATGTCAGAGCCTGCCACCAGCACCGTAAACACCGCGGTGATGTCGCCGCCGGTATCGCTCTCGCGGCCCGGCCCAGCACGTTCGCAGAGAGCCGCGATGGCAGGCGCGGTCGAGGGCGGGAAGGCGCGCAGCGCCGGCGGCTCTCCCGCGGCCAAAGCAATCTCGCGATGCGCCTCGGCATAGCGGGTTACCGAATCGAAGAGACACAGCACATGCGCGCCCTGATCCCGAAAATGCGCAGCCGCTGCCAGCGTCAGATCCGAAGCGCGCCTCTTTACCAGCGCTGACTGATCCGATGTGGCCGAGACGATCACCGTGCGGCCCATGACACCGGCGGCCTTGAGCGCCCGGTAGAGATCACTGACCTCGCGCGATCGCTCACCGATCAGACCGATCACAACAACATCCGCCGCAACGCCGCAGGCAAGATCGGTCACCAGCCGCGATTTACCAACGCCCGAGCCTGCAAAGACGCCGAGGCGCTGGCCCTGGCAGAGCGGCAGCATGGTGTCCAGCGCGCCAAGCCCGGTCTTCAGCCGCGGTCCGAGCGGGCGGCGAGCACCCGGCCGTTGCACGGGCGCAGCCGGCGTTTGCCGCGGTCCGGGTTCCAGCAACTCGCCCTCCGGCGTCTGGCCATAGGCATCGACCATGTGTCCCAGCCAGTGGTCTCCCGGACAGGTCCGTCCGCCGGGGCGCAGCCAGGCCCGGTCACCGGCGCAAAGCCCGGTTGAGATGTCCATCAGAAACGCCGTGGCCGCCGTGTCATCGAGCGCAATGATCTCGCCCGCAACAGCATCGGTACCGCGCCCGATCTCGATATCATCGCCAAGCGCGGCAAGACCTGCGAGCCCGGCGATGCGCACCGTTGCCCCGTCAGAGGCGGTCACAGTGCCCCAGACACGGGCAGTGGTCGGCAGGCGGGGCAGGGTGGCGGTGCTCATGCCCGGCCCCCGATCCCGGCGGGCGCAAACCAAGACTTAACACCTTGCTGCCTAGAACAGGTCTCCCGAAGCGAATGAGAATCATCGCCCGTGTTTGAAGAACTCAATGTCATCCGGATGGCCTCATCCTTGGCGCGCCACGCCTCGGCGCGACATCGTGTGATTGCGGAAAACGTCGCGAATGCCGACACGCCCGGCTATCGCGCCCGCGATGTCCAAGGGTTCTCCACTTACGTAAACGAACCGTTTACACCGCGCGCGACCCGCGCCGGTCATGTCTCGACACCGGGGCCGACATCGGTGCGGTACCGGTCTGAAATCGTCCATGACCAGGCATTGGATGCCTCGGGCAACGGCAACTCCGTCTCGATCGAGCGTGAACTGCTGAAGGCTGTGGAATCGCAGGGCCAGCATGCGCGCGCCGTCGCGATCTACTCCACCGTCCGGGACATCATGCGTCTTGGTCTTGGCCGCGTCAGATAGAAGGGTACAGGCATGTTCGATCTTGTGAATGCTATGAAAACCGCCGCCTCCGGCATGCGCAGCCAGGGGTTTCGCCTGCGTGTGGTCGGGGAGAACCTTGCCAATGTCGATACGCCCGGCTTCCAGCGCAAGACGGTCAGCTTCGAGAGCGAGTTCAATCGTGTGACGGGCGCGACGGATGTGCGCCTGGGACCGATCCGTCTCGATGAAACCGAGCTGCGTCAGAGCTATGAGCCGGGTCACCCGCTCGCCGATGAGCGCGGACTGATCACCTATTCCAACGTCAACCCGCTGATCGAGATCGCCGATGCGCGCGAAGCGCAGCGTTCCTATCAGACCAACGTCTCGATCTTCGATCAGGCGCGGCAGATGAACGGCTCGGTGCTGGATCTGCTCCGGCGCTGACCGGCCTTTGTGAGTTTCGCTTTGTCATGATTTTGGGAGAACCCAGATGAACATCGAGAGTATCGCCGCCAATCAGCTCTACGGTACAACCCAGGCGCTGAATTCTGCCTTCCCGCCGAACGCGGAGGTCGATGATGAAAGCTTTGCCGATGCGCTGCAGAATGCGCTGGCCGAGATGCGCTCGACCGTCGAGCGTGGGGAGAAAGCCGCGGTCGAGGCGATGACCGGCAAGGGCGATACGCAAAGCGTGGTCGAAGCGCTGGTTGCGACCGAGATGGCGTTGGAGACCGCTGTCAGCGTGCGCGACAAGGTCGTCGAGGCCTATCAGGAAATCCTGAGGATGCCAGTCTGATCGGGCCCGCCTGAGGCGTAGCCCATGACCGACGCCGAGATGATCACGCTGATGCGTGACGGGGTCTGGACAGCCGTCCTGATCTCCACGCCGATCCTGGCCGTTGCGCTCGGGGTCGGCATGGTGATCGGGCTGCTGCAGGCGCTGACCTCGATTCAGGAGCTGACGCTGACCTTCGTGCCGAAGCTGCTGGCAATCGCTGCCGTCTTCTGGGTGACGATGTCCTGGTCAACGCAAGGTCTCATCACGCTGTTTCAACGCACGATCATTCCGCTGATCGCCGGGGGGTAGAGTATGCGCGCACGGGTGATGCTGATGGCAGTGCTCTGCTGTGCCGCCTGGCCGGGCTGGGCCGCCGTGTCCGGGGACGCCAAACGCACCATGGCGCTCTGCTGGGATGCTGCGATCGCGGCAGCCGACCGGAACGGTGTGCCGCGCAACATCATGCTTGCGATCACTCTGGTCGAGACACGCACGAAACGGGACGGGGAGACCGGCCCCTGGCCCTGGACGGTAAACGTCGCGGGCAAGGGCGCCTGGCTTGACAGCCGGGCGCAGGCGCTGTTGCACGCGCAGCGCGCGCTGGCGCAGGGGCAGACCTCGTTCGATGTCGGCTGCTTTCAGTTGAACTACCGGTGGCACGGGCAGCACTTCGCCTCGATCGACCAGATGTTCGAGCCGGGGCCGTCCGGCGACTACGCCGCGCGCTTCGTGAAATCCCTGCACGAGGAAACCGGCGACTGGATCAGGGCCTCGGGGCTCTACCACTCGCGCACGCCGAAACACGCGGCACGGTATCGGGGCCTGGTCAAGCGCGTCGTGGCGCGGATGGACGGGACCGAGCCGCAGCCCCGCGACCTGCCGCCGCCTCAGGTCTTCGCCGCGACCCCGGTGGAGGAGCCGCGCGTCCTGCGCGTTGCGGGCACGACCGTCGAATGGCCGCTGCAATCGCTGGCCCGCGTGCGCACGCCAACCTCCACACCGCAAAGCGCCGGGGCGATCGGCCTTGGGGCCCTGCGCCGCGCACGCGGCGGATTGCTCACAGCAGGACCGAGGCCCAGAGATGGTTGATGTGACCGCCCAGACCAACGATCGCAGTGGCGGGCCGATGAGCAAGGTATCGGTCACCACGCTCTATCAGCCGACGGTGATGCTGGCGCTCGCGCTGATGGCGGTGATCATCATGATGGTCCTGCCGATGCCGTCGTGGATGCTGGACATCGGCCTCTCGGTCTCGTTCGCCTTGGCAATCCTGATCTTCACCGTCACGCTGTTTATCGAGCGTCCGCTGGACTTCTCGGCCTTCCCGACGATCCTGCTCGGGGCGCTGATGCTGCGCCTCTCGCTCAACGTCTCCTCGACCAAGCTGATTATCGGCGAGGGGCATACCGGCCCGTCTGCCGCCGGCGGTGTGATCGAGGGCTTCGCCATGTTCATCATGGGCGGGAACATCTTCCTCGGCCTCGTGGTGTTCGGCGTCCTTCTGATCGTGAATTTCATCGTGATCACACAGGGCGCGGGCCGGATGGCGGAGGTCGGCGCGCGCTTCGCCCTCGACGGGATGCCCGGCAAACAGCTCGCCATCGACAG
The DNA here is from genome assembly GCA_039821125.1 of Pseudomonadota bacterium. Taxonomy (GTDB): domain Bacteria; phylum Pseudomonadota; class Alphaproteobacteria; order Rhodobacterales; family Rhodobacteraceae; genus Thermohalobaculum. The sequence goes on along the minus strand of JBCBOR010000046.1, from coordinate 30,708 downwards.
CGATCTCGCCGCGGGCGCGATCACCCATGAAGAGGCCAAGGCACGCCGCAAGCTGGAGCAGGAGGAGACGACCTTTTTCGGCTCGCTCGACGGTGCGTCGAAATTCGTCAAGGGCGATGCGATCGCGGGTCTTCTGATCACGCTCCTGAACCTCGTGATGGGTCTGGCCATGGGCATGGCCGTCCACGGGCTCAGCTTCGGCGCGGCGATCGAGACCTATTCGATCCTGACCGTCGGCGACGGGCTGGTCAGCCAGATCCCATCGGTGATCACTTCGATCGCGGCGGCGCTTCTCCTGTCAAAGGGCGGCGAGCGCGGCAGCGCGGACCGCGCCATGATCGACCAGCTCGGCGGATACCCCGCCGCCCTCGGCACCGTCTCGGGCCTCATGGCGCTCTTCGCCTTCGTGCCGGGCCTGCCGTTCCTGCCGTTCATCCTCGGCGCGTCCGTTCTGGCCATTGCTGCGCTTCTCGCCGGCCGCCTCGGGACAGAGGAACAGCTCACCGACCTGCCCATGGCGGAGGAGACGGCGGAGGCGCCGCGCAAATCGCTCGGTGATCTACTGGACGTGGACGAGATCCATGTCCGCTTCGCGCCTGACATCGTTGGGACGGTCATGGAACCGGGCGCCGGGCTCGAGAGCCGGATCATCAACATGCGCCGTCACATTGCGACCGAATTCGGCTTCGTCATCCCGGAGATCCGCCTCACCGACGATCCGATGATCCCGCCCAACACTTACACGATCCACGTTCAGGGGGTCGAGGTCGCGAGCGCTGCGCTCTACCCCGGCAAGGTGCTTGTCCTGGTCAATGACCAATCGCCCTTCGATGTCCCGGGCGAAGATGTGGCCGAGCCGGTCTATGGTGCGCCTGCGCGCTGGGTCGACGAGGCCGAGCATGAGACCGCCGCTGCCGCAGGTCTGCCGGTGATCTCGCCGGGCGAGGTCGTGGCAACGCATCTGCTCGAAATGGTCCAGGCCAATTTCGGCAAGCTTCTGACCCGGCGGGCGCTGCGCAAGCTGCTGACCGAGTTCACCTCGACCTCGGACGATACGCGCAACGAGGCCAACCGCAAGCTGGTCGACGAATTCGTGCCGGACAAGGTGCCGATCGATGTGCTCCAGTCCGTGCTGCGTCTGCTGCTCGAGGAACGGGTGTCGGTGCGCAACCTGCCGCTTATCCTCGAGGCCGCAGGCGAGGCGCGCGGCGCCGGTGCGACGACCGAGGAAACCGCCGAGCATGTGCGCCGACGGATCTCGTTCCACATCGTCTCGCGCCTCAGCGCCAAGGACGGAACACTGCCGCTGATCCAGCTCGCCCCGGATTGGGAGGCAAAGTTCTCGGAACACGAGACCGACGATGGCGGGCGGCCCGATATCGCGCTGCCGCCGGAGGAGTTCAATCGCCTCGCCGGGTCTGTGCGGGGCATGATGGCCCGGGCGGCCACCGCGGCGGCCAGCCCGGTGCTGGCAACCTCCGCCCGGCGGCGCCGCTTCGTGCGCCAGGTGCTGGAGGCGAAAGGGATCGACATCCCGGTGCTGTCCTTTGACGAGATCGGCACGACCACCCGGCTCCAGATCTTGGGCGTGGCCTGACAGGTCCGCGCGGTGGAGGGCGAGCTCACCCGGATCTTCGAGATGGTGAACACGCATCTCTACGTCGCGGCAGGGGTCTTCACGCGGATCGGGGCCGCGATGATGTTGCTGCCGGGCCTTGGCGAGCGCAGCATGTCCGTGCGGACCCGGTTGGGCGCGGCGCTGGCTGTGGCCGTGCTTCTGATGCCGATGATCCGCGCGATGACCCCGTTTCACCCGCAGGGCGGCGTCGATCTGCTGATGATGCTGGCCGCCGAGGCCGCGGTCGGGCTGATCATCGGGCTCGCCTTCCGGCTGCTGGTCTTCGCGCTTCAGATCACCGGCATGGTCGCGGCCCAGCACCTGTCGGTTGCGCAGATGTTCGGATCGGGTGTCGCGCCGGAGCCCGAACCGACGATTGCAACCCTGCTCTCGTTCGGCGGGATCGTCATGGCGCTGATGGCCGGGCTGCATGTGCACTTCGTGGCGGTGCTCGTCGAGCTCTACGATGTCTTCCCGTTTGGTATTTTCCCCGGAGCCTCGGGGCTGGGCGCATGGGCGACCATGCAGATGTCGGTGACCTTCGCGCTTGGCGTGACGCTGGCAGCCCCATTCGTGGCCATCGGGTTCCTCTACAACCTCGCCCTGGGTGCGCTCAACCGGGCCATGCCGCAGCTTCTGGTGGCGTTGGTCGGCGTGCCGTTTCTGGTCTGGATCGGCATGATCATCCTCTATCTCGTGCTGCCCGGGATCTACGCGGAATGGGACCGTCACCTTGCCGCGACGCTGATTGACCCGCTTGGAGGCATCCGGTGAGCGACAATCAGAGCAGCCAGGAGAAATCCCACGAACCATCGCAGCGCAAGCTCGAGCAATCGCGCAAGAAAGGGGAGCTGCCGCGCAGTCAGGACGCCCAGACCGCAGCGGCCTATATCGGGTTCGCGGCGGCCATGTTTCTGGTGGGCGGCTGGAGCGCGGTCTTCATTGGCGAGACGCTGATGGCCTTCCTCGCGCGCCCCGGTGATCTGGTCGATCTCTTCCACAGCCCCGCCGCGTCCAGCATGGCCTGGCAGGTCTCGGGCCGGATCTTCGGTGGCATCGCTCCTGTTCTTGCGATGCCGGTGGCGTTGATTCTGGTCCTGCTGATCTCGCAGCGGGCGGTGGTGGTCGCGCCGTCCAAGTTGATGCCGAAACTGTCGAGGATCTCACCCATCCAGAACGCAAAGCAGAAGTACGGGCCGCACGGGCTGATGGAGTTCCTGAAGGCCGCGATAAAGCTTACTGCCGTCGCCGTGGTGCTGGGTGTTGCCGTACTGAGCGAGATCGACCTTTTGGCCGGCTATGCCCGGATCGACCCGCGCCTGTTGCCTGCACTGCTTGACCGGCAATTCTGGAATGTTGCGACAGGCGTGCTGATCCTCGCCGTTTCGATCGCGTTTATCGACCTCGTCTGGCAGCGCGCCCAGCACATGAAGAAGATGCGCATGACCCATCAGGAGGTGAAGGACGAGCAGAAATCCTCGGAGGGCGATCCGCATATACGCCAGTCCCGGCGGGAGCGCGCGCGGGCGATCGCCAACAACCGGATGCTGCTCGATGTGCCGACGGCCGATGTGGTCATCACCAACCCGACGCACTATGCGGTTGCGCTGAAATGGGACCGGGCGGCGCAAAGCGTGCCCGTCTGTGTCGCCAAGGGTGTCGATGAGATTGCCCAGACGATCCGGCAGAAGGCCGAGCAGGCGGGTGTCCCGATTCACGAGGACGCGCCGACCGCGCGCTCGGTCCATGCTCTGGTCAAGATCGGACATCCGATCCAGCCGGATCACTACAAGGCCGTGGCCGCCGCGATCGTCTTCGCTGACGAGATCCGCAAAAAAGGAACGGGAGCGGCGCCGCACCGGCGCGATGATGGACGCATGAGGGCCCGGTCGACATCTGCTGCCCACGGCGTAGCAACACCATGACCCCGGCCAAGCTGAAACGCCTTCGCCGCGTGCTCGACGCGTTAAAGCAGGCCGACATGGTCCGGCTCGCGCATCTGCGCCACCAGGAGCAGGCGGCGCTTGCCCGTGCGGACCTGCACCGGACGAAGGCACGGGTAACCCATCCGGTGGCGGATGCCGCGGATCTCAGGTTTCAGAACGCCTGGGCCCGGGCAGAACTGCGCCGTGCCGATGCCGAGGATCTGGCGCGAGAGGCGCTGTCGGTTCCGGTGGCAGAGGCGGCAGCGCAGCTTGCGCGCACCTTCGGGCGGGAGGCGGCGCTGGCCGCCTTGTCGGAGCGGCTCGATATCGAGCAGGCCCGGTTGGAGGAGCGCAAGGCCGAAGCGGCGCTCACCTGGATGCACGCACGCAAGCCAGGTTCCGATCAGGCGACAGGGTCAAAGGATCAGGCGCGCGAGCCGTCACCGCCCGCGTCGTCCTCCTCCTCGACCGGCGTTGAGTAGCGACCGGTCATCCATCGGCCAAGGTCGATATCGGCGCACCGCTTGGAGCAGAACGGGCGATACCGGACAACGGTCGGCGCCTTGCAAATGGGGCAGATCCCGGCTCGGGAGGTCGTCGTGTCGCTGGTCATGCCACGTCTTGTCCTGCTGCTTTGCCGGCTCAAAATAGGCGCCCGCGTCGCCCCGATCACGATAAATCGACGGAAAAAGCCGAGCGATGCTGTATATTCGCTCTATATCTCGATTGGCGAGCATGGTGCGAGGAAGCTAAGCCGTTGAGTCCGCAGATCAAACCCGTTGCTGATGCGCCAGCGGAGCCAGCGCGCGCGCCGCTTTGGCACCGCACGATCGGCCTTGTGTTGCAGATCGCGCTGCCGGTTTTGCTCGCCTATGGGGCGTACAAGGCGCAGGACTACATTCTTGCCTCTGCGCCGGTGGCCGAGCGCGGTGCGCGTGATCGGGTCGCCCGTCTGGTCGAGGTCTTGCCCGCCGCTCCCGCTCCGATCAGCCCGCGGATCGAGGCCTGGGGCGAGGTCACTGCGGCGGAGACACTGATCGTGCGCCCGGAGATCGCAGGCACAATCGTCTGGACGCATCCCGATCTCGGCAAGGGCGGCTATCTGCCCGAGGGCGAGGTCGTGGCCCGTCTCGACGACACCGATCTGAAACTGGCCGTCCAACAGGCCGAGGCGGAGGTTGCCGAGATCGACGCCCGGATCCTGATCGAACAGGGGCAGGGTGAGATCGGCAAACGCGAGCTGACGCGGCTTTCCCGCAACCTGACCGATACGCAGCGCGCGCTTGTCCTGCGTGAGCCTCAGATGGCGCAGTTGAGCGCCGAGAGAATCGCGGCCGAGGCGGCGCTTGAACAGGCCCGCAACGCGATCGAGAAGACGTCGGTGAAGGTGCCGTTCAACGCGCTGGTGGTCACCGAGCAGGTCGCGCCCGGCACGATGCTGACCCAGGGCGCCGAAGCGGCCGAGCTTGTCTCCGCCGACAGGTTCAACGTGACGGTGGCAGTCCCGGCGCAGCAACTCAGCCACATCGAGATCTCGCCGGAGACCAGGGTCGAGATCCTCGTCGATGGCGGCGGCACGCGAGCCGGCGAGATCCTGCGCGTCGGTTCGGGCCTGACGGAGGTCGGGCGCATGGCCGAACTGATTGTCGCTGTGCCTGACCCCATGGCGCGCCTGCCGGAGAATGCGGGCAACCCGCCGCTGCTGCTCGGCAGCTTTGTTACGGTCAAGATCGACGGGCGCACAGTAGATGACGCGGTCGAACTCGACCGGCGTTTTTTGCGCGATGGCGGGACCGTCTGGGTCATGAACGCCGAAGATACGCTCGAGATCCGCACCGTCTCGATCGCCTGGCGCGGGCCGGATAGCGTGGTGATTGATGGCGGGCTGAACGCGGGCGACCGGATTGTCACATCGCGGCTCTCGTCGTTCACCGAGGGGATGGCGCTGCGCGTGCGCGAGGACAGCGGCGCATGATGACGCGGCTGCGCGATGGCGGGCCGATTGCCTGGATGGCGCGCAACTCGGTGGCGGCCAACCTCCTGATGCTGGTCATGGTCATCGGCGGCCTGCTGATGATGCTGGAGATCAAGCAGGAGTATCTGCCGGCGGTCGAGCCTGACACGGTGTCGATCACCGTCGCCCTGCCGGGGGCGACACCGGGCGAGGTCGAGCAGTCAATCGTGCTTGCGCTGGAGGAGCAGATCAGCGGCGTGCAGGGCATCGCCGACATCTCGTCGCGCTCGCCGGAAGGCTCGGCCACGGTCACCATCGAGCTTGGCACGGACCGGCCGCGTCAACTCGTCTACAACGACATTCAGCAGGCCGTGGACCGTGTGACCTCGCTGCCCGAGGATGCCGAGGAACCGGTCATCAAGCTCGATGCACGCCGCCGGGCCGTGATCGAGGTGCAGCTCTACGGCGACACGTCGGACCGCTCGCTGCGCATGGCGGCCGAGCATGTGCGCAATCACCTTCTGCAGCAGGACGAGATCAGCCAGGTCGATCTCGCGGGCATCCGCGCACCCGAGATCCAGATCGAGATCCCGCAGGCGACGCTTCGCGCCCATGATCTGACACTGGAAGATGTGGCAGCGACCGTGCGCCAAAGTGCGCTCGACCGGGCGGGCGGCACGCTCGAGACGTCGAGCGGCGACATCCTGCTGCGTATGGCGGACCGGCGCGATGCCGCGGTCGAATTTGCGAAAATCCCGGTTCTGGCCGACGCGCGCGGCACGGTGCTGCGCCTTGGCGATATCGCGACCGTCCGGCATGGCTTCGACGAGGCCAAGGTGATCGCGACCTTCGATGGCAAACCGGCGATCGAGCTAGAAGTCTTCCGCGTTGGCGAGGAGACGCCGATCGGGGTTGCGGACACGGTGCGGCGCGAGCTGCCGATGGCGCTGTCGACCCTGCCGGCGGGGATCGACGCCGTCGTCCTCAACGACCGCTCGCAGTATTATCGCGACCGGATGGAACTGTTGACCCGCAACGGTCTGATCGGCCTTGGTCTCGTTCTGCTGATCCTCAGCCTGTTCCTCGAGCTACGGCTGGCGTTCTGGGTTGCCGTCGGCATCCCGACCGCGTTCATGGGCACATTGTTCGTGCTGCCCTGGACCGATGCCTCGATCAATCTGGTGTCGATGTTCGCCTTCATCATCGCGCTGGGGATCGTGGTCGATGACGCCATCGTCGCGGGCGAGAATGTCTACGAGTATCGACAACGGGGCATGGGCCACCTCGATGCCGCGATCAACGGCGCGCGCGATATCTCGGTGCCGCTGTCGTTCTCGATCATGACCAACATCGTGGCGTTCATCCCGCTCGCGCTGATCCCGGGCTGGATGGGCAAGCTGTTTTTCGTGATCCCGATAGTCGTTGGCCTTGCCTTCCTGATGAGCTGGATCGAGGCCCTGTTCATCCTGCCCGCTCACCTCGCGAGCGAGGGCAAGTCGCCGCTCGCCCATGCGGCGGGTCGGGTGTTCTACTATCCCAACACCTATGTGGTCCGCCCGGTGCAGCGCTTCTTCTCGGGCGGGCTCGAGCGGTTCGTGCAGTATATCTACGGCCCGGTGCTCAGGTTCTCCATGAACTGGCGCTATACGACCGTCGCGCTCATGGTGCTGATCCTGACGGTTGCGATCGCCTGGCCGGTCAGCGGACGCATGGGTTTTGGTCTCTTCCCGCCGGTGCCGCGCGACTACTCCAAAGCCACGGTGACAATGCCGGTGGGCACTCCGCTCGAGGTCACGAAGGCGGCGCTGGATCACGTTGTGGCAGCGGCGGACGAGGTGACCGCGGCCAATGGCGGTGACGATCTCGGCCTCGGGGTCTTCGCCGAGATCGAGGGCAATCAGGTCAAGCTGCGTGCCTATCTCCAGCCGCCCGAGATCCGGCCCATCGGCACCAAGGAGTACACCTCGCTCTGGCGCGACGCAGTGGGCGAGGTGCCAGGCGCGAGATCCGTTCAGTTCGAATCGTCCTGGGGCGGGGCAGGGACGTCCAGCCTCGAGGTGCGGCTCGGTCACAGCGATACCGAGGTTCTGCACGATGCGGCCCATGCGCTTGCCGATGCGCTTGGTGATTTCGGCCCGGTCACGGATGTTGATGCCGGAACGGCGGCGGGCAATGTCGAGCTTGCCTACCGGCTGAACGAAGCGGGGCGCAGTGCCGGGCTGACCTCGCAGGACGTCGCGGCCCAGGTGCGCGCGGCGTTCCAGGGTGTCGAAGCGCTGTCGCAGCAGGAAGGGCGCAACGAGGTGACCGTGCGCGTGCGCAGGCCCGAAGCCGAGCGCCGCAGCGAGTCCGATGTCGAACGGCTGGTCATCCGCACCCCCGATGGCGGGCTCGTGCCGCTCTATGAGATCGCCGATGTGGTGCGGCAGCGCGCCGATGGCATGATCCTGCGCGAGGATGGCCAGCGCATCGCCTCGGTCCGGGCCAATGTCGAGCCGCGGCGCGAGACGAACCAGGTCACGGCGGCTCTGGTCGCAACGGTGCTGCCGCAACTGCAACAGGATTATCCGGGGCTGAGCTATTCGCTGGAGGGCCGGCAGGCGACGCAGCGCGAGACATTCCAGAGCTTCTACTTCTCCGGCGCGCTTGCGCTGATCATCATCTATGGGCTGCTGGCGATCCCGTTCCGGTCCTATTTCCAGCCGATGCTGATCATGCTGGCGATCCCGTTCGGTTTTGTCGGTTCGGTGGCTGGACACCTGATCATGGGCATGAGCCTGTCGCTGATCTCGGTCTTCGGGATGATCGCGCTCTCGGGCGTGGTGATCAACGCCGGGATCGTGATGATCGACTATGCCAACAAGGCGCAGGCGGCAGGGGCCACGGCGTTCGAGGCGATCTGGCGCGCCGGGATCCGGCGCTTCCGCCCGATCCTGCTGACCACACTGACGACGTTCTGTGGGCTCGCGCCGATGATCTTCGAGACCTCGAGGCAGGCTCAGTTCCTGGTGCCGATGGCGATCTCGCTGGGCTATGGGATTGTCTTCGCAACCGTGATCGTGCTGTTCCTGATCCCATGCCTCTTCATGATCTTCGACGACATTCGCTGGCTGGCCAACCCTCCGCGGGAGACCGACGATCCGGAACCGGATGCGCCCTTGTCGCCAGAGACCCGCCCGGTCGCCGCCGAATAGCCACGCGGGTGCGTCACGGACGCACCCTACGGGGTGTTGCGCGACGTGGCGTAGGGTGCGTCCGTGACGCACCGTTCTTCAAAGAAGCTCGGACAGCGGTCGGCGTTCGCGTTTGCGTTGCAGCTCGAAGTTCCCCAGAGGTGTCCAGCCCGCCAGCGTGGTGTCGATCGGATCGCGGCGAAAGGCTGTCTTCAGCGTCTCCTCGATCTTCTTGCGGTGCATCTTCTTGAGTGGTGCAAAATCGATGATGACCTGCCCGCCAAGCCCGCGCAGGCGAAGCTGGCGGGGCAGTTCCCGCGATGCCTCGATGTTTGCGGTCATCGCCGCCCCGCCGCCAAACTGATCGCCGGTGTTCACATCGACCGTCACCATGGCGCGTGTCGCCTCGATCGCCATCCACCCACCCGATGGGAGATCCACCCGCGGCTGGCGCAAGCGGTCGATTTCGTCGAGCACGCCGAAATGATCAAACGGATCTCCGTCAAACGGCGCTGCCGCGAGGCCGTCTTCCAGAGTATACGCCTCGGCCCCGACGAGGTGGACCACGTCCGGAGGCGGCGTTGTCCACTCCTTCTGGGCGATGCGCTCAGCCCTGTTGTTGAGGCAAATGGGGTATGGCTGGAAGGTTCCGCGCGCGCATTCCTCGCCGTGCTCGATGAGCATTTCGGCCTCCTGCCGGAGCATCTCGCTGTCTGCTCCGATGGCCGCCGATCGCACGATCAGACCCGATGGCTCGAGTCCGGTCAGTGCATCTGTGAGACGGGTCTTCTCCTCGGGGTCGCGGATCTGGCGGGAGATGTTCACTCCCGGAGCGCCTGGTGTATGGATGATGTGGCGGCCCTTGTGCAGCAACCTGGTCGTTGCGGGAGTTGCCTTGCCCGCCTCGGCATACCCTGTCACCTGGACGATCACCGTTTGGCCTTGGGACAACGCTTTGGTGTCGCGCAGGTAGAACTCGGCATCGATGCCGTTCAGTGCGTTGGCAAAGGCCCCGCCGGGGATGATGCGCGTGATCTTTGCCGGGCAAATGTCCCCTGGTCCCGGCGTCCAGTTGCTGCCCTGCGCGTCGATCAGCAGATCGTCGAGCCTGCCATCGACAACGAGAGCGGCGCGCGTCGGAGGAAGCGGCCAGCTTCCCGGCGTTGTCCGAAGCATCACTTCGAGCAACAAGACGCGGCCTTTCATCGGTGTGGTCGCGCCGCCGCGCGCTCCCAGGCCGGTGTTGTGCAAGGAGGCCGGGGTTCGGCATGCCCACCCGCCCGCACGCGGCGGCGGGGCTGGTCTTGCGCCCTCATGCCGGGGTGCCTTGGTAGCTGATGGGACAGCCGAGGCCGGTCAGGAGCCCCGCGGTCTCGGTCAGGGGCAGGCCGACGACATTGGTGTAGGAGCCGTGGATCTCCGGAATGAACGCGGCTCCGATCCCCTGGATTGCGTAGCCACCCGCCTTGCCCTGCCATTCTCCCGACGCGAGGTAGGCAGCGATCTCCTCGTCTGAAAGGCGTTTGAACTTCACGCGTGTCTCCACGGCCCGTTCGCGCGCGACGTCGCCTGACCGGACGCATACGGCAGTGGTCACCCGGTGCCGCCGTCCGGACAGCAGCGACAGGAATGCCCGCGCCTCATCGGCATCGCGCGGTTTGCCGAGGATGCGCCGGCCCGCGCTGACCACCGTATCGGCGGTCAGGATCAGGCCGCCCCCATCAATCGCAGCGTTTTTCTCGCGGGCCATACGTTTGACGTAGACACGCGGTAGCTCATCCGCCAGAGGTGTCTCGTCGATATCGGCGCCGCGGATCTCATCCGGCACAACGCCGATCTGCGCCAGCAGGTCGCGCCGCCGGGGCGAGGCCGAGCCGAGAACAAGTCTCACTTAAAGCGGTAGGTGATCCGGCCCTTGGTCAGGTCGTAGGGGGTCATCTCGACATTGACCTTGTCACCGGCCAGCACGCGGATGCGGTTCTTGCGCATCTTGCCGGCGGTGTGGGCGATGATCTCATGGCCGTTCTCGAGCTTGACTCGGAATGTCGCATTCGGCAGGAGCTCGGAAACGACGCCGGGAAATTCGAGAGTTTCTTCCTTGGCCATGGTGTCTCCGTGTGGGGTTAATCAGCGGGCCGGAACATGGGCCGGATGGCGCGCGATTGCAAGGGGGTCTTGTGTGTGCGGCATCCGCTCAGGCTCGGGGGAAGGCGCTGCGGATGCGCTCGAACAGCTGGTCGCGGGTCTGGCGGTAGGCCGCAAGGCGCTCCTCTCGCCGCTCGCCCATGCCGGTCGGGTCCAGCGTCGGCCAGTAGCTGACATCGACATGGTAGTCGCGGGTGTATTCCAGCGCCTTGCGTTGCGCGCCGGGTGAGAGCGCAACGATCCGGTCATAGGCGTCGATGTCGTCGCCCCATTCCTCCATCTCGGCGAAGCTGCGGGTCCGGTGGCGCGAGATGTCGATGCCGACCTCGGCGGCGACAGTGACCATGAAGCCGTCGATCTCCATCTCGCCGAAGACTCCCGCGGACTGCACGAAGATGCGGTTGCCGTGCAGCGATTTCAGGATCCCCTCGGCCATGGGCGAGCGGACAGCATTGTGATCGCAGCAGAACAGCACCGAGCCGGGCAGAGCCATCACCGTACCTCCTCGCGCGACGAAGCCGCCGCGCGCCGGGGGGTGGGTGGGGGCGGGCGGTGGCTTTGGCGTGCGAGGAGGTACATCCTCGCTCAGCCGCGAAACTGCAGGGCGCAGATCACGGTGAAGAGCCGCCGCGCGGTCTCGCTGTCGGTGTCGATCTTGCCATCGAGCCGGTCGAGCAGGGTCTCGGCCCCCTCGTTGTGGATGCCGCGCCGGCCCATGTCGATCGCCTCGATCTTCGAGGGTGGCAGGCGTTTGACCGCATCGAAATAGCTTTCGCAGATGGCGAAATAGTCCTTGATGATGCCGCGCAGTGGCGAGAGCGAGAGATGGAGCTCTGCTGCCGGCTCGCCTGCCTCGGTCGTTACATCCATCACCAGCATGCGTTCGGCCATGCCAATGCCGAGATGGTAGGGACCGGACGGCATCGCATCGCCTTCCCGGGGAACCGGGCGAAAGCGGTTCTCTTCGGTCAGATCGTAGATCGCGACATCAAGCTCCTGCTGGATCTCGGGTGTGCGGGCACGGGGCTTGTCCTCGATCAGACGCACGGCGCTGAGGCGATCGGTCGGGGCGAAATCGGCTGTCTGTGTCTCGGTCAATTCAGGCGCTCCAGGCGGCGGGAGACGGAGAGGCCGTGGGCCTCGAGGCTTTCGGCAGCGGCAAGCGTCTCGGCAGCTGGGCCGATGGCTTTCAGTGCGGCCGGGGACATGCGGGCCAGTGTGGTCCGTTTCATGAAATCGAGTACCGAGAGCCCGGACGAGAACCGCGCCGAGCGTGCCGTTGGCAGCACATGGTTCGGCCCGCCGATATAGTCACCGATGGCCTCGGGCGTATAGGCACCCAGGAAGATCGCGCCGGCATGGCGAATGTCCGCGGCAACCGCGTCCGGGTCGGTTGTGAGGATCTCCAGATGCTCCGGCGCGAACCGGTTCGAAATCTCGGCGGCATGAGACAGGTCCCGTGCGGTGATCACAACGCCGAAATCACGCCAGGACGCGGCAGCGATGGCGCGGCGCTCGAGCGTATCGAGATCGCGGTCCACGGCCTCGGCGACGGCCCGGCCGAATGCGGCATTGTCGGTGATCAGGATGGCCTGGGCGCTTTCATCGTGCTCGGCCTGGCTCATCAGATCCATCGCGACCCAGTCCGGATCGTTGTCCGCGTCGGCGATGACCAGGATCTCGGAGGGGCCTGCGATCATGTCGATCCCGACGCGGCCAAAGACCTGACCCTTAGCCGACGCGACATAAGCATTGCCAGGGCCGGTGATCTTGTCGACGGCCTGGATGGGTGCGGCGCCATAGGCCATGGCCGCGATCGCCTGGGCGCCGCCGATCCGGTAGACCGTGTCGATCCCCGTCAGGTGCGCGGCCAGCAGGACCAGCGGGTTCACCGCGCCATCCGGGGTCGGCGCGCACATGACGAGACGGTCGACCCCCGCAACGCGCGCCGGGATCGCATTCATCAGAACCGATGAGGGATACGAGGCAAGCCCACCCGGCACGTACAGACCGGCCGCATCGACCGGCGTCCAGCGCCAGCCAAGCTCGGCCCCCGCAGGGTCGGTCCACAACGCATCCTCGGGGATCTGGCGGCGGTGATAGGCCTCGATGCGTTCAGCGGCCAGTTCCAGAGCGGCGCGCTGGTCGGCAGGTACGGTCGCAACCGCTGACGAAATTTCGGCGTCCGTGAAGGCGACCGTCTCGGGCGTGAGCTCGAGCCGGTCTAAGCGCGCCGTCAGTTCCAGCACCGCGTCAATTCCGCGGGCGCGGACATCCGACAGGATCTCCGCCACGACACCGTCGACATTCGCATCCGCCTCGCGTTTGAGGTCGAGCACCTTGGCGAGGCGTGTCTCGAACGCCGGATCGTTATGGGTCAGCAGATGCGGCATGCAAGGCTCCGTCAGCAGATGCGCCCCGTCTTATGCAACCGGTCCGGGCGACACAATGAGACAATGCGGCAGGCGCGCGAAGCTTTACTTGCTCGATCGGGTCGGTTCGCCGATATCAAGGCCAGACTTCAGATCGGGAGTTTCAGGATGAGAAACAGAGTTTTGATAACTGCCTTGGTCGGTGTTCTCGCCACGGCGCCTGCGATGGCGGACACGGCGGCGGGGATCGAGGCGCTGCAATCCCAGCGGTACAGCGACGCAATCCGGGCCTTTGCCGATGCGGCGGAGGCGGGCGATCCGGACGCACGGTTCTATATCGGGCGGATGCAGGAGCTTGGCCTCGGTCTGGAGCGCTCGGTCCGCGTGGCTGCAAAAACCTACAGCGAGGCCGCGGAGGCCGGGAGCGCTAAGGCGCGGAACCGTCTTGGGATGCTGCATCTCGATGGGGCAGGAGTGCTGCAGGATTTTCTGCGTGCGCGTGAGCTGATCTGCGGGGCCGCCGATGCCGGGCTGGACGCGGCCCAGTACAATTGCGGTCTGTTGCTGCTGACCGGCAAAGGCGGCGAGACCGATGCCGAGGGTGCAACAGCACGGTTTGCTGAGGCGGCGGCGCAGGCGCATGTCGGGGCGATGAACCAGTACGGACAGGCTCTGCTGGCCGGAGCCGGGATCGAGGCGGATGCCGAGGCGGCGCGCGGCTGGTTCGAGAAATCGGCTGCGACCGGTGATGCGACAGGGCTGTTCTGGCTGGGCCAGATCTATGCGCAAGGGCGCGGGATCGAGATCGACGCGGTTAAGGCGCATTTCTACTACAACGTGGCGGCATCTCTGGGCCATCCGCAGGCCGCCGCCGGGCGAGCCCAGGTTCAGACCGGCCTGACCGCGGAAGAGATTGCCGAGGCCCAGAAGCTCGCACGGGAATGGGCGCCGACCCCGTCCGGCGAGGACTAGCCATACCGCCAACCGTATCCTGGAATGTGCGGCCGCTCGCGGGCGCACCGGACCGAAAAAAAGCCCCCGACACAGGCCGGGGGCTTTGATTTCCAGCAGCGAAGCGGCGCTTAGCTGCGCGGGTCGTCCGCGTTGTCGCCGTCCATGTCGATGACCGGCGCCGGGCCGTCCTCGGCAGGGGCGTCGCCGTCGTCGTCGTCCAGCGCGGCACCGCCGACATCATCGAACAGTTCGGCGATATCGAACTCGGCTTCTGCGTCCTCTTCGGCGCGCAGTTCCTGGATCGACTTGCCGCTGGCCTGAAGCTCGGCTTCTTCTTCCGAGCGGGCGACGTTGATGGTGATCTCCGCCGAGACTTCCGGGTGCAGCACAACCTTCATGGTGTGCAGGCCCAGTTCCTTGACCGGTTTGTCCAGGACGATCTGGCGCCGCTCGACGGTGAACCCGCCTTCGGTCGCAACCTCGGCCACGTCACGCGCCGCAACGGACCCATAGAGCGAGCCCGCTTCGGAGGCCTGACGGATCACGACGAACTGCTGACCGTCCAGCTTCCCGGCAACGGCCTCGGCCTCTTTCTTGAGCTCGAGGTTGCGGGCTTCCAGCTGCGCCCGCTCGGTTTCGAACCGGGCGAGGTTGGCCTTGGTCGCCCGCAGCGCTTTTTCCTGCGGCAGCAGGAAGTTGCGTGCGTAGCCGTCCTTGACGTTGACGACATCGCCCATCTGGCCAAGCTTTTCGATCCTTTCGAGAAGGACTACTTCCATCGGAGCCTCCCTTACTGGACCGAGTACGGCAGAAGCGCCAGGAACCGGGCGCGCTTGATGGCACGGGCCAGTTCACGCTGCTTCTTGGCCGAGACGGCGGTGATGCGCGAGGGCACGATCTTGCCACGCTCGGAGATGAACCGCTGGAGCAGTTTCACATCCTTGTAATCGATCGTCGGCGCGTTGGCGCCCGAGAACGGGCAGGACTTGCGGCGGCGGAAAAACGGTTTGCGTGCCATTATGCGTTCTCCTCGCGGCGGGGCGGACGGTCATCGTCGCGGCGGGGTGGGCGGTCATCCCGGTCGCGGCGTGGGCCCCGGTCACGGTCGCCGCGGCCCCCGCGACGGTCGTCGCGGCTGTTTTTGGCCAGGACAACGGCGCTTGGGCCTTCCTCGTGCTCGTCGACCTTGATGGTCAGCATCCGCATCACGTCATCATGCAGGCGGGCGAGGCGCTCCATCTCCTGCACGGCGGCGGCGGGGCTGTCCGATTTCATGAAGCCGTAATGGCCTTTGCGGTTCTTGTTGATCTTGTACGCCATGGTGCGCAGGCCCCAGTATTCCGAGCCTTGCAGAGTGCCACCATTGTCCGACAGGATCTGGCCGAAGTGCTCGATCAAGCCTTCGGCTTGCGCGTTGGACAGGTCCTGACGCGCGATAAAGACATGCTCATAGAGCGGCATGTGTATCCTCACGATGTTCAGGCGCGCTTCAAAATACGGGCATCACGCTTCCGGACCCGTATACGAGAGGCGACGCGGACATATCTTCCGGAAGAGCGCGGTCGATAGCCGGTTTGCCCGCCAAGATCAAGGGCCGTTGGCCAGGGCCGCGCCGATTGCAGGCTCTGGCTTCAGAAATTGACATTCAATTTGGTGTTTACCATATTTTTGCCTAATTTAAATGTCAGAACGACAATCAGTAACAGGAGGCGTACTCGTGGATTTCTTTCGGACGCAGTTGTCGTTGTGTGGTTTGTCCGTTGACGAGGCGGCGCAGTTTCTCGCGGTGGAGCGCAGGCGTGTTCGTGCCTGGGCCCGGAATATCGCTCCGGTCCCCACCCATGTTCTGCGCCGCCTGAGTGCGCTGTATTCCGAGCAGGAAGATGTCGCGGACGAGATCGTTCAGCGCTGGGAAGAGGCGGGCCGCCCGGCCGAGTTCAAGTTTGCAGTCTCGGCCACGGATGAGGAGGCGCGCGGTCTCGGCTGGCCGTCTGTCTCGGCGCAGATGATCCCGGCGGCGATTGCCCAGACCGTCATTGCCCCGGTGCGCATCGAGTGCGTGCCGCTTGGCGTCCCTGCCGAACGCGCTGATGTGCCGGATCTGGCGGATGTCGCCTGACTGCTCCCGGCCCGATCTGTCGCGCAACGCTCGGATCAAACTGACGATGGATGGCATGGGCTGACATCGCGCCGCGCGGCACGGACTGGTCAATGCGAAATCGGCGTGTAACTCTCTCCCCGAGCAGTCGAGGAGAGGTCCATGTCTCAACAATCCGGTCGCACCAGCGTTCCGTCCCGTGCCGACATCGTGGTGGTGGGTGCGGGCTTTGCCGGGATGTATCTGCTGCATCTGCTGCGCGGCCACGGTCTGAATGTGGTGGTGCTGGAGCAAGGCAAGGGTGTCGGCGGCACCTGGTACTGGAACCGCTATCCCGGCGCGCGCTGCGATATCGAATCGGTGCAGTACAGCCACAAGTTCCTGCCAGAGCTGGAGCAGGAATGGGACTGGTCCGAGCGCTATGCGACGCAGCCCGAGATCCTGAAATATGCCGAAGAGATTGCCGACCGGCTCGACCTGCGCCGCGACATCTTTTTCGAGCGGCGGGTGAGCCGGGCGGATTGGGACGAGGACGAGGCGTGCTGGACCGTAACCTGCGACAGCGGTGAGGCTGTAACGGCGCCTTTCTACGTGATGGCAACCGGGTGCCTGTCGGTGCCGAATGTCGTCGATTTTCCGGGCCGCGATCTTTTCACCGGCCCGACCTACCAGACCGGAGCATGGCCACATGAAGAGGTGGATTTTACCGGTCAGCGGGTTGCAGTGATCGGCACCGGCTCTTCCGCGATCCAGTCGATCCCGGTGATTGCACGGCAGGCGAAGGAACTGACGGTGTTCCAGCGTACGCCGAACTATGCGGTTCCGGCCAAGAATCGTGCGCTCGATGACGCCTACCGGGCCGAGATCAAGGAGCGCTACCCGGATTTGCGCGCCGAGCAGGCCGAGAGCTTCACCAACATTGCCGGTCCGTTGCCGCAGGGACCGGGCAGCGAGCGCACCCGCGCGGAGCAATGGGCCGAGTACGAGCGCCGCTGGGAGGCGGGTGGGCTGATGTTCATGGCAGCCTACACCGACATGATGTTCGACCGCGAGACCAACACCTGCGCCGCCGAGTTCGTGCGCTCCAAGATCCGGGAGACCGTCAAAGACCCGGCGACCGCTGAACTGCTGTGTCCGACCAACACGATCGGAGCCAAACGGCTCTGCGTCGATATCGGGTATTTCGAGACGTACAATGCGCCCCATGTCTCGCTGGTCGATGTCTCGAAAAACCCAGTGTCGATTTCGGCGGACGGTGTCGTGACGGGTGACCGGACCTATCCGGTCGATACCATCGTCTATGCGACGGGTTTCGATGCAATGACAGGAGCGCTGCTCAGGGTCGATATCCGCGGCCGGGACGGTGTGCGGCTGTCCGACCGCTGGGCCGATGGACCGCGCACCTATCTTGGCCTTGCGATCCACGGGTTCCCCAATCTCTTCACCGTGACGGGGCCTGCCTCGCCGTCGGTCTTCACCAACATGATCCCCTCGGTCGAACAACATGTCGAGTGGATCACCGACTGCATCCTGACGCTGCGCGGGGCCGGGCAGCGCGAGATCGAGGCGGATCTGGACGCGGAAGATGCATGGATGGAGCACAACCGCGAGGTCGGTGCGGCGCACCTGCGTTCGTCCTCGGCGTCGTGGTACACGGGCGAGAACATTGCGGGCAAACCGGTTGGCTTCATGCCCTATATCGGCGGCATGCCGCAGTATCGCGCCAAGTGCGATGACGTCGTTGCCAAAGGATATGAAGGCTTTCGCCGCGGATGAGCGGAGCCTGATTGGAGGGTCTCGCGGCGGGAGGGCCCTACAAAGGGGCCGCGTGGCATGCGATCCGACCGGCGCCCTGAGCGTGGGGCTGGGGACCACGGGATCCACAAGGGACCCTTGAAAGCATCCTATGCAGTGACAGCGCTGCCGCCTGCTTCGGGTCCCACGCAGGAACCCACGGAACCTCGGGCGGTGATGAGCCAGCCGTCTCAGGTGCCGCGTCTGCCTGAAGGTTTGATCGATCTCGGGTCCCGGCTCTCACCGGCCCCGGCATGCGCGAGCCGGTATGCGCCTGCTTTCCTAACCGTTTGTAAATGTGCGCAGATCGGACAAGGACCGCGCGCTGCCCGCCTGTCCGGGGCGGCTGGTGTGGAGATTGCTCGGTGCTGCCATGTGGGTGCGATGCGCCTCTGGACCTTGGGTGACTTGATTGCAGAACGAACGTTCTGTATAAAGGGTGGATGCCACGCAAAGCCGCCCATTCGCAGGACCATCTGATTGCCTCCGCCCTTGACCAGTTCTGGGCGCATGGGTTCTCGGCGACCTCGATGGATGATCTCGTTCGGGCGACAGGTGTCAGCCGGCACGGGATCTACAAGGCGTTTGCCGGGAAGGATGCGCTCTTTGCGGCGGTCTTTGAGCGGTATGATCGCGAGGTTGTCTCGCCCGCCTTTGCGGTTGTCGAGGCGCCGGGCGCGACCCTCGAGGCGGTGGCGGCGTATCTCGACCATCAGATCTCTTTGGCGCAGGCCACGGGGCTGCCCGGGCCGGGCTGTCTTGTCGGGAACACGCAATCGGAACCGGCGGCCCAGACTGAGGCCGTGCAACAGGCGATCACGGCGCACAGGGCGCGTCTGCAGGCGGGGTTCGAGAAGGCCATCCGCAATGAGGCGCCTGGGCTTTCAACAGAAGAGGCCGAGGCCCTGGCGCTGGTGCTTCTGACATCTGCGCAGGGGCTTTGGTCGGCCTCCCGCGTGATCGGCGACGCCGACGCGCTGCGCACCATCGCCGCGACGATCCTTGACCTCCTTCGCAAGAGATTGGCCCATGGATAAACATACTGAGCGCAAGGCCTTGCTGATCGCCCTGGCGTTGAACGCGGTTTGGATCAACGCGTCCGAGATTTTTCGCTATTTCGTGTTCGTGATGCCGATGATGCGCGAGGCGTTCGGTATGGTGCCAGGCATCGCGCCGATGGACCTGCCGGTGTTCCTGTTGTGGGGCGTGTGGGACACGATCCTGATCTGTGCCGTCACGGGCTTCGGTTGGCTCGTCTTCGACCGGTTTGGCGCAGGCGTGCGGGTCGCTCTTTTTGCCGGGACGGCGGTCTGGATGTCGGTTTTCGGGATCCTGTGGCTTGGGCTCTGGAACATGGGCCTGGCGACGGGTGCCATCCTGATGGTGGCGCTTCCGCTGGCCTGGGTCGAGATGGTTGTCGCCGCCTTGATCGTCAGATGGGTGCGTGGCCGGGCCGGGCAGGGGGCCGCGCGCTCCCTGTCGACATCGGCATGATGGGGCGCCCTACCAAGAGCCCACCCACCCGCACGCGGCCCCGGCCGGTGCTGTGCTAGGGCGTCAGGCCGATGCGGGCACGAATGTCCGCATCGCGCAGGCTGACCTCCTCGCCTGCGAAGGCTGCTCCGTCCGGCCCGCAGAGCCAGAGGATTGCACGGGCGGGCCAGTCCGGCGGGATATGTGCTGACCAGTCGAGTTGGCTGACCGGGTTGAGGCCAGAGGCCGATATGGCCTCCTGCATGTAGGTTGCAACCGTGCCCGGGCTGAGGCCGATGACATGCACGCCGGTCTCGCGGCATTCCTGATCAGCGCACCGGGTCAGCATGTGGGCCGCCGCCTTGGCCGAGCAGTAGTGCGACCACCCCTCGAGCGGGCTGTGCGCCGCGCCGGAGGAGACATTGATGATGGTCCCGGCGCCCCGGGCGGTCATGCGGGGCAGCGCGAGGCGCAGGCCGTAGTAGACGCTTTTGAAGTTGATCGCCGCGGCACGCACCCAGGCCTCGGGGTCCGAGTCCGCCAGATGCCCGATCGGGTCGATCACGCCCGCATTGTTGATCAGGATATCGACCTGGCCAGCCTCGGTCTCGCACGCGGCCATGGCCGCCTCGAACGCGGCAAAGTCCGTCACGTCGCAGGGGACCGCCGTTGCAGTGCCGCCGGCGTCCCGGATCTGCGCCGCCACCTGTTCGATTTCGCTGCCGGTCCGCGCGGCCAGCACCACATGCGCGCCCGCTCCGGCCAGAACCCGCGCGGTGGCTGCTCCGATGCCGCGGCTGGCGCCGGTGACCACCGCGCCCTTGCCTGTCAGATCTGTCATGCGATGCCTCCTGTCAGAGATATGATACCGCGCCGGCCCAGATCAGTCTGAGCGAGAGCACGACCAGAATGGCGTTGAGGGCGAATTTGAAACGCGCCTCGTCAATCTTCATCAACACCCGGCGACCGATGATGGTGCCGAGGAAGCCAAAGGCGATCAGACCGGCGATCAGCACGACATACGGACCGAAGGCAAAGCCCAGCACCCCAAAGGCCACGACTTTCAGCAGGTGCTGCACGGTCATGCAGGCGCCCTGCATCGCCACCTGGCGCATCCGGTCGTAGCCGCGCGTCTTCAGATACGCCGAGACGAAGGGACCGGTCGCCCCGAAGAACATGGTCAGGATCGAGGACACACCGCCTGCCAGCCAGGCTGAATGGCGCAGGAATCCCGGCGGTTTGAAGAAGATCGTCCAGAGGATGAAAAGCCCGACCCCGATCTGGATCACCGCCGGGGGCAGGTCGACCACGATCACCCCGCCGATGGCGATGCCGACCACCGTGCCGATCAAGAAGACGCTCCAGACCGGCCAGTCGATATGCGCCCGCATGATCAGCGCCCGCCCGGCGTTCGAGCCGACCTGGACAACCGCATGGACAGGGATCAGCGCCGCGGGGGGCACAAGACTGGCCAGCACCGCGATCATCACCACGCCGCCGCCGATGCCGAAGGCCGCTGTAATCAGCGAGGCGAGAAAGCTCACCGCCATCAGCGCCGCCGCTGCAACGACACCGATCTCGGATGGCAAAAGATCGATCACACCGCTTGCCGTCCTGCGGCGATGTCACCCGCACATCCGGTGCCGCGCGCCGGGCGCGCAGGTCGAGACATCCGTGCAAGGCTGACCCGGCGCCTTGTCCGAACAGCGTTGCCAAGAAAAAAGGCCGCCCACGGGACGGCCTTCCAAAGCAGTGTCACCGGGCGCCCCTCAGCCCGTGTAGCCTTGGCGTTCGGCATTGGCCTGGCAGTCTTTCTTCGACTTGTAGCCCTCGGTCGAGGCCCCGATGATGTTGCCGTTTGAGGCCTTGCGCCGCCAGCGGAACTCGCCGCGCTTGTCCTTGTAGAATTCCCACTTGTCGCTGTCCTTCGGACCGCGCTTCATGTTCGCTTCGCAGTCTTTTTTGGATTTGTAACCTTCGCTCGATGCGCCGACGATCTGGCCGTTGGTCGCCTTGCGGCGCCAGCGGAATTCGCCGCGTTTGTCTTTGTATACTTCGAAGGTGTCTTTTTCGCCTGCCATGGGTGTCCCCCGTTTAGCGTCGTTGCGTTGCCCCGATGCCCCCAGCCGGGTTGGTTGTGATGGCGCGTAACATGAACAAAGCAAACGAGGTCATCAAGAACAAACAGGCGTGCACGGTCTCGGGACAATCGTTTTCGTGGGTTTTCGCGCAACAATATTCTGTGGGTTCTCGGGTCAGGTCGCAGTTTTCTGGACGGTGAACACATAGCCGAGCACATCCGAGCCAAGCTCCTGGCGGAGCACCACCGGCGTGCAGGCGTGCATGGTCATCGAGGCCGCCTCGGTTGCAGCGCGCAGGTGGCGTTCGTGATGGGCGTAGCGCCCGGATTCGTCCAGCACATGATCCGGTCCGTCCGGGTCATCGACCCGCTCGACCGTCGCGACCATGACGCCGCCGGGCTTCAGGGCACCGTTGAGCTCGGTCATGAATTCGGTCAGCGTTCCGAAGTAGCAGAGCGTGTCGACACAGACCGCCAGATCGAAGCAGTTGCGCGGCGCATCGTTCAGGAAGGCGACCAGTTCGCCCTCGACCAGATAGTCATAGCATGCGCGCTTGGCCGCATGGCGCAGCATCCCGGGCGAGAGATCGATCCCAGTCAGCTTGGTGCAGTGTTGCCGGATCAGCGGGCCGACCAGACCCGTGCCGCAGCCGAGATCGGCGACATCCGGAACTGGCGGGCGGCCTTCCATCAGGCCATCGACCACCTCGGCGACGATCTCGGGCGCCCGGTATTGCAGGCCCTTCAAGACATCGTCAAACGTGTTGGAGAAGCTGTCGAAATGCTCCTTCACATAGGTCGCGTCGGCCTTGTCCAGATCATCGCCGCGCAGAGCGGCCAGCTGGTAGGCGGTGACGGCGTTGTCCGGGTCCTCGGCAAGCTTCGCCTCGAGATGCGCCACCGCCCGCTCGCGCCGTCCCAGCGCGCACAGCACGCGGGCGTGCCAGACCGGGTCCGACCAGCGTTTGAAGCCAAGGTTCACGCAGGCCTCGAACGCCTCTGCCGCCTTCTCGAGCTGGCGATTCAGCATGAAGGTCAGACCGAGATTGTGCCATGCCTCGGCATGGTCGGGCTGCAGCTCGACCGCGCGCTCCAGCGTGTTGATCGCCGGCTGGAACTGCTCGGAACTGCGCAGCAGCACGCCGACATTGCACCAGGCATCGGCCAGGGTCGGGTCGATGCCGACGGCGGTCTGATAGGCATCGACCGCTTCCTCCCGCCGGTCGAGCGCTTTGAGGATATTGCCGAGATTGTTGTGTGCGCCCGCGTTGGCCGGGAACAGCTCGAGCGAGCGGCGGATCATCGTCACCGCGTTCTCGGGATCGCCCGCCTGATAACTCAAGAGCCCGCCGAAATGCAGCGCATCCGGGTTGTCAGGGTCCTCCTGCAGCACGGCCTTGTAGGCGGCGCCGGCCGTTTCGATATCACCGGTCTGATGAGCAGCGATGCCGCGCTGAAGTTCTGCCTGAATATCCATGGGTAAAATCCGTTCTTGGTGCGCCGATGGGCGGCGCTGTCAGAAAGTCGTCAGAATGCCTTGAAGGTCAGGGTGGTGAGCGTACGCTCGATCCCCTCGATGTTGTGCAGGTTGGCGTTCACGAAGCGGCCGATATCGACATCCGCGTCGACATAGAACTTGGCCAGAAGGTCGTAGTCGCCCGAGGTCGAGTAAACCTCCGAAGCCAGTTCGGTATCCGCCAGCGCATTGGCAACGTCATAGGCGCGCCCGAGATGACATTTGAAATGAACGAAAAAACACTGCATTGCGGCGCCTCCCTTGCCGGGCCAAGCCTATCGCGGGGCGCGCGTGCTCTCAACGGGTTTCGCGTGAGGCGTTCCCGGCACGGGCCGCAGCGCGCCGGGCAAAGCTTTCTGCCGGCCACGTTGTCTCGTAGTCATAGAATTCCAGCACCGCTGTAGCGCCCTCAGGCAGGTCGACCCACGACACCTTCGAGGCTGTGAAGATATGGATGTCCGGTGGTGCACTGGACGGGTTGTCGAGGGTTCCGGCGCGGACGAAGCGGATTGCCGGGCCTGATCCGCCATAAGTGCTCCAGAGTGCAACATGGCAGTCCGGGCACCGTGAGATCGACTGCGGCTTGCCGCTGGCGGTCGGCGTGCTGATCGGGATCGGAGCGCCTTTCACCGTCTCGACCGCATCGGCCTCGATCAGAATGTTGATGACAAAGGCCGAGCCCGTCTCGCGTTGGCACCACGTGCAGTGACAGCAATGCACGAAGATCGGTGGCTGCGTCAGGCGGTACCGCACGGCGCCGCACGAGCATCCGCCGGTCAGATCATCCGCCATCGACCAGATCCTTTGCCAGCACACAGTGCACGCCCTTGTTGCCATTGACCGTCTGCGTGATGCGCAGGTCGGCAGCGAGGGAGCAAAGCGTGTAGGCCTGTTCGCGGGTCATTGTGCTGCGCGCTGTGATCAGGGAGATCATGCGCAGCAGCGCCTGCTCGGCACAACGGTCGAGATCGGGGTGCATGTCCATGGTGATCAGGTGTGTCGGTGTCTCGGCCTCCGGATGCTCGAGGCCCGCGCCCTTGTGGACCGTCAGGGTGAAGGTCCCGCTCAGCGCGGTTTCGATCGCGGTGACGTTGACCTCGCCGTCGCCCTGCACACCGTGGCCGTCGCCGCAGGAGAACATTGCGCCGGGCTGGAACACAGGCAGGTACAGCACGGTCCCGGCCACCAGTTCCTTGTTGTCGATGTTCCCGCCATGGGCGCGCGGCTGGATCGAACTGATCCGTCCCCAGGGTGTCGGCGGGGCCACGCCCATCACCCCGAAAAACGGCGCCAGCGGCAGGTCGATGCCCCAGGGAAGGCGCCCGAGATTTGTCTCGGCATCGAGGTCGATGATCGTCAGATGCGGCTCGTGGAAATGCTCGGGCAGGGTGCCCGCGAGAGGACGGATGAAGTTCCAGCCCCAGTCCTGCCGCAGGCGGACGTCGTCTATCCGCACCTCCAGCATGTCGCCGGGCTCCGCCCCCTCGACAGCCACCGGGCCGGTCAGGATATGGCCAGGCAGTTCGCGCTCGGACCGGGCGTTGATATCGAGCAACTCTGGCGGGATGTGGTAATCGCCATCCGGCAGGATGTCGGGACCTCCCGACACGGTTTCAATTGTCACTTGGTCACCCGAGGCGACGGTGAGAACAGGTGAGAGGTCCGGATCGAAGAACCCCCAGTGGCAGGTCTCGACCGACGCCGAGAGGTGATGGTCGGTCATTGGGCATCTCCCTGGATGTGCGACTGTGCGACGAGGCGCACGACATTAGCGATGATCCGGGCCGCGACCAGTGCGCCCTGATCGTCGAAATCGGCGGGCGGGAAGAACTCGGCAACCTCGAAGCCTGCGAGGCGTCCACGGGTGGCCGCGCCCTCGATGAGTTCGATCACGTCCCAATAGCCAAGGCCGCCCGGCGCGCGCCCGATTGCAGCAGGCATGATCGCTGGATCGAGCCCGTCGACATCCAGGCACACAACCACGCGGGCGCCTTCGGGGATCAGGTCGCTGGCCGCCGCGGTGCCGCCGCGGACCACGTCGCGGGCTGGGATGATATGTGCGCCCCAGGCACGGGCGTCATCGACCTCCCCTTGCCGGGCCGAGCCGATACCGCGCATGCCGACCTGGATGATCCGCTCGACATGCGGCATCTCGGAGGCGCGCCGCATGCCCGATGACAGGCCATTGGTCTCGCCCTGAACTTCCTCACGCCAGTCGATATGCGCGTCGATCTGCAGGATGGTGATGGGGCCATGATGCGCATAGGCCTCGAGCATTGGCTGGGGCAGGCTGTCATCGCCGCCGATCAGGATCGGCACAGCACCTGCCGCCAGCATCGCCGTGACGGCCTCCCGCACGCCCGTCCGGTTGGCGGCGAAATCATCGGGATCAAAGGGCAGATCCCCGCAGTCGAACACATTGGGCGGCCCTGAAAAGATCGGTGCACCGCTGTCGAAATCGACATGGGCGACATTCGCCGCATAGCCCGCGATCGCTCGGCGGATGACCGCCGGTGCTTCGGCGCAATACGCCCCGACCGACGCATAGGGTGTCACCCCCGGCACACCGAGAATCGCACCGCGCGCGCCGCGCGCCGCGAGGTCAGAGACACGACACTCCGGCAGGCCCAGGAATGTGGTCACATCCGCTGCGCCGAACATCTCTGCAATGGTCGAAGTC
This sequence comes from Pseudomonadota bacterium, assembly GCA_039821125.1. Taxonomy (GTDB): domain Bacteria; phylum Pseudomonadota; class Alphaproteobacteria; order Rhodobacterales; family Rhodobacteraceae; genus Thermohalobaculum. Next base: position 4,926 of record JBCBOR010000046.1, on the reverse strand, counting down.
TTGGTCATGGAAGCCTCCCGCTCAGGGCCACCATGCGGACGCGACTGCGTGCCTTCAAGCGCAATCGTATCGCCCTTTGCGAGTCAGGACATTGTCATATACAGCTTGGGCGGGTGCTCGGCGCAGAACTGTTTCAAAACTGTCACCGCCGCCTTGTATCCACGTTGCCGGCTCCCGGGTTTGCCCCGGGGTGAGCCAGCCAATCAGTCGCCAGACCCGGCCGGTCTGAGCGTGCATTCAGGGAGAGGCCGATGAAAACCAGATTTCTTGCATCCTTGGCGGGGATTGTTGCCGCTGGCATGACCAGCGCAGCCCTCGCCGCGACCGAGGTCCAGTGGTGGCACGCAATGGGCGGCGCGCTGGGCGAGCGCGTCAATCAGATGGCCGAGGACTTCAATGCCTCGCAGTCCGACTATGTCGTGACGCCGGTCTTCAAGGGGAATTACACCGAGACGATGACCGCCGCCGTTGCCGCGTTCCGCGCAGGCGAGCAGCCGCATATCGTGCAGGTCTTCGAGGTCGGCACCGCCACCATGATGGCCGCCGGTGACAAGGGCGCGATCTATCCGCTGCACAAGCTGATGGCGGACACAGGGACCGCGTTCGATCAGTCGGATTATCTGCCAGCCGTGATCTCGTACTACACTACGACGGATGGCAAGCTGTTGTCGCTGCCGTTCAACTCGTCGACCCCGGTGCTCTGGTACAACAAGACGAAGCTGGACGAGCTTGGCCTGACGGTCCCGACCACATGGGACGAGGTCGAGAGCGTCGCCAAGGCTGCGAAGGACAAGGGTATGAAAGCGCCGCTGTCCTTTGGCTGGCAGTCCTGGAGCATGATCGAGAACTTCCTTGCCTGGCACGACAAGCCGATCGGCACGCAGGAGAACGGGTTTGCCGGTCTCGATACCGAGCTGACGATCAACTCGGATGCGGCGGTGAAGCATATCGACCGTCTCGCACGGATGGCCAAGGATGGCACGTTCGTCTACGGCGGACGCCGGGGCGACAGCCGCGGCATGTTCGTCAACCAGGAGAGCATTCTCTGGGTCAACTCGTCCGCCTATTACGGCGGCTTCAAGAAAGACATCGCGGATTTCGAATTCGGTCAGGCCATGCTGCCGATCGATACCGATCTGGCGAGCGCACCGCAGAACTCGATCATCGGGGGCGCAACGCTCTGGGTCCTCTCGGGCCATGACGACGCCGAGTACAAGGGTGTCGCCGAGTTCTTCCGGTTCCTTTCGTCCCCTGAACAGCAGGCCGCCTGGCACCAGGGCACAGGCTATGTGCCGATCACCAACGCGGCCTATGACCTGTCGAAGGAGCAGGGCTTCTACAAGACCGATCCGGGCACGGACGTTGCGATCAAACAGCTGAGCCTGAACGCGCCGACGGCAAACTCGAAAGGCCTGCGCTTCGGCAATTTCGTCCAGATCCGCGACATCATCAACGAGGAGCTGGAAGCCGTCTGGGCCGGTGAAAAGGATGCGAAAACCGCTCTGGATGACGCCACCGAGCGGGGCAATGCGCTGCTGCGCAAGTTCGAGAAAGTGAACTGATCTGACAAGTGGGGTGCGTGATCCACGCACCCCGCGCCCTCCATGCTGAAGCGTGTCCACTTCCCGCGGTCCTGGCTGCCTTATGCGCTGGTCGCTCCGCAGATCCTGATCACCCTGGTCTTCTTCATCTGGCCAGCGGGGCAGGCTCTGTTCCAGTCGTTCCTGATCGAGGACGCGTTCGGGCTGGGCTCGGAGTTCGTCTGGTTCGAGAACTTCGAGAGCCTCTTTGGCGACCCGACCTACGTGGACACGATCGAACGCACGGCGTTCTTCTCGGTCGCTGTTGCGCTTCTGGCGATGTCGTTTGCCTTGATCCTGGCCGGCTTTGCAGACCGGATCGTGCGCGGGGCCACCGCCTACCGCACGCTGCTGATCTGGCCCTATGCCATCGCGCCTGTGCTGGCGGGTGCGCTTTGGGTCTTCATGTTCAACCCGACAATCGGGATATTGGCGCAGTGGCTCTCGTCGGTCGGCGTGGACTGGAACCACAAGCTGAACGGCAACCAGGCGATGCTGCTGATCATCCTCGCCGCCGCGTGGAAGCAGGTCGCCTACAACTTCCTGTTCTTTGTCGCGGCCATGCAGTCGATCCCGAAATCGGTGATTGAATCCGCGGCCATTGACGGGGCTGGCCCGGTCAAGAGGTTCTGGACGATCATCTTTCCGCTGATCTCGCCAACCACGTTTTTTCTGCTGATCGTCAACGCGGTCTACGCGTTCTTCGACACCTTCGCGCTGGTCCATGCGGTGACCTCGGGCGGGCCGGCCAAGGCGACCGAGATCATGGTCTACAAGGTCTACAAAGACGGCTTCGTCGGCCTCGACCTCGGCGGGTCTGCCGCGCAGTCGGTCGTTCTGATGGCCATCGTGATCGCGCTGACCGTGGTCCAGTTCCGCTATGTCGAGCGACGGGTGCAGTACTGATGGTCGAAAATCGCCGCTATCTCGATCTGCTGGCCCATCTGGTGCTGATCTTTGGCATCGCCATCGTGGCCTTCCCGATCTGGGTGACGTTCGTCGCCTCGACCCATGCCGATGTCAGGATGCAGCAGGTCCCGCTTCCGCTGATGCCCGGGGACCGGTTCTGGGAGAACCTGACGATCACGCTGTTCGGCTCGGGGCTGGCGGGATCGGAAACCGCGCCGGTCTGGCGGATGCTGCTGAACAGTCTTGTGATGGCGCTGACGATTGCCGGCGGCAAGATCCTGATCTCGCTGCTCAGCGCGTTCGCCATCGTCTACTTCAAGTTCCCGTTCCGCATGGGGTTCTTCTGGATGATCTTCATCACCCTGATGCTGCCGGTCGAGGTGCGGATCCTGCCGACCTTCGAGGTGGTGGCGAACCTTGGCATGCTGAACAGTTACTGGGGCCTGTCGATCCCGCTGATCGCCTCGGCCACCGCGACGTTCATGTTCCGGCAGGTTTTTCTGACCGTGCCGGATGAATTGCTGGAATCGGCCCGGGTCGACGGGGCAGGGCCCATGCGGTTCTTCTGGGATATCCTGCTGCCGCTTTCCCGCACCAATATCGCGGCGCTCTTCGTGATCCTCTTCATCTATGGCTGGAACCAGTACATCTGGCCGCTGCTGATCACCACGGACCAAGACATGTACACCATCGTCATGGCGATGAAGCAGATGCTCGAGACCTCGGAGGAAGCGCCGCGCTGGAACATCGTCATGATGACGGCGATCCTGGCCATGCTGCCGCCGGTGGTTGTGGTGATTGCGATGCAGAAGCTCTTCGTCCAAGGGCTGACCGAGACCGAGAAGTAAGGGGGCCGCCATGGCAGGCATCGCGCTGAGCGATTTGCGCAAATCCTATGGCCCGACCGAGGTGCTGCACGGCATCGGCGGCGAGATCGAGGATGGCGAGTTCATCGTCATCGTCGGCCCCTCGGGCTGCGGCAAGTCCACGCTGCTGCGCATGGTGGCGGGACTGGAGACGGTGACCTCGGGCGAGATCCGGATCGGCGACCGGCGGGTCAACGAGCTGGAACCCGCCGAGCGTGACATCGCCATGGTCTTCCAGAACTACGCGCTCTATCCGCACATGAGCGTCTTCGGGAACATGTCCTACGGGCTGAAGATCAAGGGTCTGAGCCGTGACGAGATCAAGACGCGGGTTGAGGCGGCTGCAGATATCCTCGAGATCCGGCCGTTTCTCGACCGCAAACCCCGGCAATTGTCAGGCGGGCAGCGCCAGCGCGTCGCGATGGGCCGGGCGATCGTGCGCGAGCCGGAGGTCTTCCTGTTCGACGAGCCCTTGTCGAACCTCGATGCCAAGCTGCGGGTGCAGATGCGCCTCGAGATCAAGAAGCTGCAGCGCCGGCTCGGCACGACCTCGATCTATGTGACCCATGATCAGGTCGAGGCGATGACGCTGGGCGACCGGCTGATGGTACTGAACGCAGGCAATGTCGAACAGTTCGGCTCGCCGATCGAGCTTTATGAACGCCCGGAGACGATTTTCGTTGCGGGCTTCATCGGCAGCCCGGCGATGAACTTTCTGCCCGTGAGCCTGCTGGATGACCGGCGCACGATGCAGATCGCGGGGACACTGCAGGTTGTGCTGGAGGCACAGGTCTCGACCGGTCTGAACGATCTGACGCTCGGGATCCGCCCGGAGCATATGGTGGAGGCCTCAGATGGCGAGGGCGTGCTGAAGATCAATGTCGAGGTGGTCGAGCAACTCGGGGCCGAGACCTTGGTGCACGGCACGCTGAGCGGGAATGAGCATGCACTGACCGCCAGCTTGCCCGGTGTGCGCCGCATCGAGGCCGGGAGCGAGATCACCCTGGCGGTACCCGGCGACAAGGTGCACCTGTTTGATCCGAGCACGGGAAAACGATTGGGGTAGGCCGTTGCGCGCAATCCAAGCGCGGTACGATCGCATGGAACCAACTCTGATCACCGACTCACCGCTTTAAGTGAATGACAGCGATCGGAGAGATGTCGTTGAAAAAGATGGCTCTTAAGCGATGGGTTGATGCTGGCTGAATTGGCCCCGCGACGGTTCAGGTTGGATTTGGGAGTAGTCTGGCGAGCTTTCGTAGGTTCTGCACCGTCGCGGCGAGGTGGAACTCGTCTTTGGCTCCGTTTGGTCCCCTCAGTCGCAGTCGGTCGAGGCCGATAATTCGCTTCAAGTGGGCGAACAACATCTCGACCTTCTTCCGAGCGTAGCTTGATGAGACGTAGGCGTCGGTTGTCGCGATGTCCCGCGCCATTTGCCGGGCGCCTTCATATCTCGACCGAGAGATTTTCCGCGTTGCCTGCCTTGGTGTGCATGACCTATTGGCCCTTTGCGGCCCGGTTGCGTGCGGCGGGTAATCCCGAACTGATCGCCGTCGCCGAGGCGATGAAGG
>JBCBOR010000045.1:0-38417 GCA_039821125.1 Pseudomonadota bacterium | reverse complement strand
GGCGGCGCGCTGATCACGGATGGGACTGACACGATCCTGCTGTCCGGCGTGCAGTCCGGCCTGCTGGCCGACGACGATTTCGACTTCGTTGGAGTGTGACGCTCAAACCGAGCGGCGCACGGTTTCGCGGCCCCGGGCGCTCGTGCACGTTTCGCCCGGCTAGATTGCCCGGGCCGCATGTGAAGCGGCACGGGCCGTGTCATGGCGGGGCGGGCGCCCCGCACAGGCTCAGATCTTGAGACCGCTTTCGACCTGCTTGACCTGAATCCGGGCCATGCCGAGGTTCGCCTGCTTCTTGTGCAGCGCCACGTACATGAAGACGGTGGGGTTCTGCTGAAGTGGGCGGATCAGGTGAAACTGGGTGCCCAGCGTGATCAGGATGTCTTCGATCGCATCGTCGAGACCCAGCGCATTCATGGCAGCCAGCTTGGCCTTCACCACCTCGGTGTTCGCGGCACCGGCGGTTTCCATATCGAGCGCACCACCGCCGACCGAGGCCAGCATCAGACCGGTGTCACTGTCGACGACACAGCCGCCGATGAAGCCGGGCAATTCGCTCAGGCCAGAGATATCCATAGACATGTACTCACTCCGTGATTTGAGATCATTCTTCGCGCCAGATCTCTCCGGCAATTCAACAAGAGGCGGATCCGCCTCGGATCGACTCTGTTTCGCACGCCAAGGCAACAGATTTCCTTTGAAGAGTCTGATGATATGCCCCTGAGACGCTTGAACTTTCTGTCAGCTCGGGTTCCGCTTCCCTGATCAGTCACCTGGTGATCAAAGCCTCGCAACACGGTGCATTATGTGCGCGTGAATGATGGCTAGATTGGGGCAGTTGCAAAGTGAAAATATGGCCTAAGCCGCTAAATTGCTTGGTTTTTTACCCTTGAACGGTGTTCACGACATTCCGTCCTGCGTCTCGTATGGCGATGCGAGACTGTGCGAGGTTTCCACCATCGCGCGAGACGATCAGCACGATGTGCCGTCGCGGGGTCGATTCGATGGCGCGCAGAAGCTGGAACTGCTTGCGCGTCGAGACCACGATGTCCTCGATCGAGGTGTCGCCGGAAACCGCGGGCAGTGCCATCATCTGAAGGCGCAGGAAGAAGGCGCTGCGCGAGCAAAGCTCGTTGAAATCGGCGGTGCCTTCGGAGGCGATGCAGCTGGCGGTTTCGGTCTCGACCGCGCACGCGGCGACGAAGCCGGGGAGATCCTTGAGACGCGCGAGGGCCTCGGCGAAGGCGGGATCATCGGCGACGGGGTCATCGGCGGCGGGGTCCGGTTCGGCTGGCCGAGGCGTGTCGTCCAGCGCCGGTGACGGCGCAGCATCAGGCACAGGCTCCGGGAGAGGTACCGCTGGCGCGGCCTCAGGCTCCGGCATTGCGAGGGGCTCTGCCACTGCGGGCGCTTCCTCCGGGGCGGGCGTCTCTTGGCGTGCAGCAACAGCCTCGACCTGAGGCATCTCAGTGGGTGCAGGGTCGTCCGGCGTCTTCGTCTCGGGCAGCGGGGCAGGATCCTCGACGACCGCAGCCGTTGGGGCGGCGGGCGCAGGCGCGGGCGCTGGTGCTGGTGCTGGTGCTGCGGCACTGAAGGTCGATGCGAGCGATACCAACGTCTCGCCGCCGGATTTGGTCCACACCACGTCGTCATGGAGTTGCGCAACCCGTTGCCCACCAGCGCGCACAAAAACGATGTCTTGGAAGAACGCGTCGGCGTCGCGGCTGAGGCGCTTGTCGATCTTGTCGAGATCCGCGGGCGTGCGCAGCAAATCCGTGCGCGTGACGGCCAGGACCGCTCTGTCCCGCAGGGTACGCGGCAACTGGGTGACGTACTCCTTCTCGCTCAGCCGCCAGGCCTGCGAGGCGATGGTGCACCAGATGAACATATCCGCCGCCGAGGCCGTCGCGATCCAGTCCGCAGGCAGCACGTCGCTGCGCGGTGCAGGCATCTCGATCACCTCGAAGCCCGTCATCGTCGTGATCGGCGTTGTAACCTCGATTTCGGCGACATCCGTCCGGCGCAGGGCAGCGTCCAGATCGGGCACGCTTTGCCGGGCGCCGTCTTGTGTGTGGACGATGGTCCCGGGAGCCTGGCCATGGCGGACCCGGATCTGTGGCCGGTCGGTCAACCCGACCGAGGGCAGCAGGATCGGGCGGCGCAACAGGAGATTGACGACCGAGGACTTGCCGGAGCTGAACTCGCCAGCGACAACAATGCGCCGGGAATGACCGGGTTCTGCTTCAGACACGTTCTATCCGCCCCCTGCCGATTCTGGTCTCACGCCGTTCGGGCCGCGTGCGCTCTCGTGCTTTGGCAGGCGATATCACACCCGGATGCGCTGTGGATCACATTTTTTCGATATCAAACGGCGCGGTTGACGAGAACAGGGTCGGCGGGATCCTCGGTGTCCGATTGCCCGTCAGCCTCCGGGGATTTTGGAAACTGCTCGCAGATGCGCTGGAGCATCTCGATCTTTTTCTCTTCGTCCGAGATCTCGCGCTGAAGCTGCGCCTTCAGCGCGTCGGTGTCCGAGGTTTCGGAGCCCGAGGTCTCGAGCACCTCCTGGCTGTCGTCGATCTCCCGCGCCCGCTCGGTGATCGAGTCGACCATGACGGTGGAGAGGGAGGTCAGGCGCCGCATCCCTTCCGCCGCGCGCTCGACCAGAGCGCCGTGGGAGAGAACCGCAAGATTCTCGATCGAGGGATAGAACTCCGCCAGGATCATCCGCTTGAGCCCGGCAATGGCTTCCTCCGGCGACAGGCGGCTGCTTTTCCAGAACGCCCAGCCGCGCGGCCCGGTCAATTCCAGCATCATGGTTTGCGTCGCGGTCAGGAAGATCGGCGCGATATGGCTGTGCGGCAAGTTCGCGGTATCCAGCGCAAGGCGGCTGTCACCGAGCAGCGGGCTCAGCAGATTGTTGGCCCGTGCGGCCGTGCGGGTCATGACGAAGTCCAGCTTCTCGCGGGCGCCATCGAAGCTCTGGCTGATCTGCGCCCCCAGCTTGCCGCGAAGCTCCATCGTGTCGAAGGAGAACGAGGCCGAGGACTGCGAGGTCACGATCTCCTCCAGCGCCTCGGTCTGGCGATCGATGAAATCGTTCGCGATCAGGTCCAGTTCGCGCCGGAACGATTCCCAGGAGTTGGTCACGACATTCTCGCTATCCGCCTCCGCTTCCTTGAAAAGCTGATTGAGTTCGGTCGCGATCGCGCGGGCCGCGTCGGATCGGGACAGCAGCGAGGCGCGCACCTCCTCGGCCAGCGAGGTCGTGTCGCCGCCGCCTTCGACCGCGGTGCGCAGATCGTTCAGGCGCTGTTCAATCACAGACGAGACCGCCGTCGAGATGGTCCTGAGCGCTTCAGCGGATTCCTCGCGCAGCGACTGTCCGACCTGTTCTGCAATTGCAGCGTCGATGGCATCTTCGACCGACACGAGGCCGGAGGCGACACGCAGGCGCTGGCGCGGGTCTGTCGGGGCCTCGCCGCATTGGCTGATGAGAAACGCGTCCATGCCCGGCGTCGCGGCGGCCTCCTCGGCCGCTTTGGCATGGGCGGGTACGTCGAGATCAGAGGTCGCAAGCTCTGCCCAGTAGGCGCTGCCGATCACCACGTCCACGACGCGGCCATCGATGGCCTCATCGATCCGCCGACGCACATCCTGCTGGATCCGCTCGGCGTTCACGCTGAAATCATCGAGTTCATCGATGCGGTTGATGTAGATCACGATCCGCTTGCCCTTGTGCGCGGACAACATGCGGATCAGGCCGATATCGACATCGGTCAGCGCCTGATGGGCTGACAGGGTCATGACGAAGACGTCCGATTTCAGCAGCGCGCGGCAGGTGAATTCGTCTCGCACCAGGAACGGATCGTTCACACCCGGTGTGTCGGTGAAGATGATCGGGACCGAGAAACGGCCCGCGGGGAAGAAGATGTCCGCCCGCTCGGTGATGTCCGAGTAGCGGCCGGCCTTGGCCGGATTGGAATCCTCGGGGTTCTCCTCCGTCGCACCGGCGCAGACATAGCGCTCGAGGATCTCGCGGCTGATGAAATCGTACCGGTGCTCGCGGCCCAGCAGGACGTTGTAGAACTGGCCAAGGCGCTTGCGGGCCCGGGCGCGCATGGTCTCGACCTGGCGCTCGAGGATCTCGGATTTGAAGCCGGGCAGCAGCTTTTCCGCCAGCTCCCGCGTGCTGGGATCGCCTTCGATGATCCGGTTCCAGTCATCCTCGCCGAAAAAGTGAAACACCCCTCCGGCCTTCGGATCTTCCGGATGCCCGAAGTGCAGGTTGGTGATGACCGATGTCCAGGGGTTCACCTCGGACGGCAGGAATCGAGGCTGACCGATCAGGGCACCGAGGAAGGTGCTTTTGCCGGCCTTGACCTGTCCGACGACAGCGACACGGGCGCGCCATTCCGAGAGACGCTTCTCTTCCGTGCTGATCAGCGGTTTGAATTCCGACGAGGCCATCGCGCGGAGCGACTGATACGCGTCCCGCAGTTTGTCCACTTGTTCGGCGTGTTCCGCGCCTATGGTTTTGTCCTGCTGCATGACAGTTAACGTCTCACAAGCTCACCCAGATACCCGCGTGCTATTTAAGCAGCAAAATACACTTTAGGTTTAACACTTTTTTTGTGGCGGAAATAAGAGGCGGATTGCGCACACTTTTTTCCAATTTCATGGCCATGCAGCGCATCGATCGCAGGGTCCCCACACAGTCCTGTCTTTTCTGTGTTGTCATGCTATGTGGGGCCTCGCGTGGGGTTAAGGTCATGCCGAGGTGTGCAGAGTAAATGTCAGACAAATCAGTATTCCGGCTGCTCTATCGCAGCCAGAGCGCGGTCCCGGTGGACAAGGCGAGCGCGGAAGTCTCGTCGATCATGGCAGTGGCGAATGAGAACAACGCCAAACGCAACATCACCGGTGCACTCGTGTTGCATGAAGATACCTTTGCCCAGTTCCTCGAAGGCGAGGAGGACATGGTGGTCTCGCTCTTCGAGACCATCCAGAAAGACCCGCGGCACCGCAATGTCGAGCTTCTCTGGGCCAAACACATGCCCGAGCGGGCCTTTCCGGAATGGCACATGGTGCTCGTGGGCGATAACGGACAGCCAGATCTGCCCCTCTTCAACATCGGCCATAAGCTTGCGGTGGCAGAGCGTGAGGACAATCCCGAGCAGAAGCGCGCCCTGGCAAACCTGCGGGCAGCGGTGCGCAAATAGACACCGTCTATCGGTTCTCTGCGGTGCGGGGGCGGTTGGCCGCCGTATCGGTCGTGGCAGCGAGACCGGCAATGTGCCGGGCGTTGAATCTGACATAGCCGTCTGCCGTTGTGCCGAGGTCATCCTGGATCAGCACATGCAGCTTCGGCAGTTGGTGAAACGGCACGGCGGGGTAGGCGTGGTGCTCGGTATGGTAGGGCATGTTCCAGGCCAGCCACTGTATGGCCCCGGTCGTGAAGGTCGTGCGGGTGTTCAGGAGCATGTTGTCCGAGTGCGGGCAGCCCGTATGCTCGGCCAGCAGGTAGGCCCGCATCAGCGGCTGGCCGAGAAGATGCGGCAGCACCCAGATCAACAACAGCAGCGGTGACCCGAGACCGAGGCTGACGGTCAGAAGGCCAGCGTAGGCCGCGAGGTATGCACGTGCCTCGCGCCTGACGCGCGCCTCGCCGCGCCTTGGGACATAGGCGGGCGGTGCGTGTCCCCACGCCTCGGTCGCAAGGCCCTTGATGCGGCTCCACCAGGCGGGCAGGCCGCTGAGGTAGACGATATGCGCGCCAAGTGTCACGGGTTTCGGATGGCCCAGTTCCGGATCGCGGTCCGGGTCATGGGTGAACCTGTGATGCGCCAAGTGGAAGTAGCGGAAATGCGATGGCGTCAGCAGAACGAGAAACCCGCAGATATGTGCAGTGATCCGGTTCAACCGGTCCGATCGGAACGCGGTGCCGTGGATGCATTCGTGCAGGGGGGCGAAGAGGAACGTCAGGACGATCGCTTCGGCCAGAACGGCCAGTGGCCAGAGTGGCAGTTGCAGGGCCGCATAGCTGGCGGTCGCGGCCACGGCGCCGAGGTGAAGCGCGATCCTGAGCAGAGCCGGTCCATCGGACTGAGCGACAAGCGCGCGTCGCTGATCGATGCCGAGGCGGCCGATCACGCGGCGATGGTCATCGCTGTGCTCGGGCGTTGCGGTCATTGCATCGTCACGCCAGGGCCAAACGGACTTCGGGTGCGCTGCACCCGAAGACGACATACTGCGCGGCGCACCCCGTCCGGGGTGTGCCGCGCGCGGGCGCTTGGGGTGGATCTGGGACCGGGAGGGGCTGGCGGCGGTCTGCCGTCAGCCCTGGGAGAGGTATTTCTCGGCAAGATGAAGGGGAGCGGTCTGATCCGGCTTGGCATGACGGGACGCGGAGATCAGGCACCTGCGCCGCCAATCGTGAGCCCGCCGATCATCAGGGTGGGCTGGCCGACCCCGACCGGGACGCCCTGGCCGTTCTTGCCGCAGGTGCCGATTCCGGGATCGAGCGCCATGTCATTGCCGATGGCGTGGATCTGGTGCAACGCCGAGGGACCGTCTCCGATCAGGGTCGCGCCCTTGACGGGATAAAGGATCTTGCCGCCTTTGACCCGGTAGGCCTCGGTGCACGAGAAAACGAACTTACCGTTGGCAATGTCCACCTGCCCGCCGCCGAAGTTCGTCGCGTAGATCCCGTCATCGAGATCGGCGAGGATAGAGGCGGGGTCGGTATCGCCGCCGAGCATGATGGTGTTGGTCATGCGCGGCATCGGGATGTGGGCGAAGCTCTGCCGCCGCCCGTTGCCAGTGGCGGGCACACCCATCAGCCGGGCGTTCTGCCGGTCCTGCATGTAGCCTACCAGTATGCCGTCCTCAATCAGGGTTGTCCGCCGCGTCGGCGTGCCTTCATCGTCGATCGAGAGGGATCCGCGCCGGTCGGGAAGTGTGCCGTCGTCCACGACGGTGACGCCTCTGCTCGCGATGGGCTTGCCCATGAGTTCGGTGAAGGCGGACGAGCCCTTGCGGTTGAAGTCGCCCTCCAGCCCGTGGCCGATCGCCTCGTGCAACAGGATGCCGGGCCAGCCTGCGCCGAGCACGACGTCCATGACCCCGGCAGGCGCATCCTCGGCATCGAGATTGACCAATGCGACGCGAAGGGCCTCGTCGGCCATGGCGCGCCAATAGGCAGGCTCGATCAGGACCGAGAGCGCTTGACGCCCGCCGCCGCCCGAGGACCCGCTTTCGCGTCGTCCGTCCTTCTCGACAATGACCGAGACGTTGAGCCGGGTCAGCGGGCGCCGATCCGCGAGGCGCGTGCCCTCGGGGCGCAGGATCTCGACCTCCTGTAGCGACGCGGTCAGGCTGGCCGAGACCTGCACCACGCGGGGGTCGGCAGCGCGGAGATAGGCGTCGATCTCCTTCAGCACGTCGATCTTGTCCGCCGTGGACTGCTCGGCGACGGGATCGAAGTCGCCGTAGAGCCGTTGGTTTGTCGGAGATGGCGGATCGGCCAAGACCCCGCCTCCGCGCCGCGCGGCAGATCGCGCCGTCTCGGCCGCCCGGCGCAGGGCAGCTTCGGAGATCTCCATCCCGTGTGCATAGCCCGCAGCGGGACCAAGCACTGTGCGCAGACCGAACCCCTCGGTCGTGTCGAAGGACGCATTGCGCAACCGGCCATCGTCGAAGGTCAGGGCCTCGGCGCTGCGGCGTTCGAGAAACAGCTCGCCATCATCGGCCCCGGCAACGGCGTCCCGCAGAATCGAGATCGCGGCGGTTTCATCGAGCTGCGTCTCGAATGGCGTGAAAGGCTGATCCGTCATGCGAAATCCTTTATGTTTTTCGCGGTTTTCGTCGCCAATTGACAACGAGAGCGGCGCAATGCCGCAAAGCCCTGACTTGCGTGAGGCACACCACAAAGGTGATACACGACCCGAGGGATTTCCTGTCAATGCCCGTGCGCGGAAAACGCCAATCGGGCGGGTGACAGCATAGCTGCAACAGCGAGGCATGTAATGATGCGGTTGGTGACTTCCACAGTTCTGGCGGGCTCTGCCCTGTTTGCGCACGGCGTGGCCTTGGCCGAGGGCGTGGCCGGCAAACCGGTGGACGGGGGACATCACTTTCAACGGGCGGTGACGCCTGTGATGGAAGACATTGTCTGGCTCGACAACTTCCTGCACGTGATCATCGGCATCATCGTCGTCTTTGTCATGGCGCTGATGGCGATGGTGATCCTGAAGTTCAGCCGCAAGGCAAACCCGGAAGCGTCGACCGTCACCCACAACACGACGCTGGAGGTCGCCTGGACCCTGACGCCGGTGCTGATCCTGATCATCATCGCGATCCCGTCGCTGAAACTGCTGTTCCTGCAGCTGGAGGTTCCGGAGCCCGATCTCACGATCAAGGTGACCGGGAACCAGTGGTACTGGAGCTATGAGTACCCCGATGAGGGGATCGAGTTCGATGCCTTCATGCTGGGCGCGAGCCAGTCGAACATGAATGACGAGGTTCGCGGCGAGCTCGAGGAGTACGGCTATACCGAGGACGAGTGGCTGCTCGCCACGGATGAACGCGTCGTCGTGCCGGTGAACGCCAACATCCATGTGCTGGTCACGGCGTCTGATGTAATCCACGCGTGGACGATCCCGTCGTTCGGCTCGAAGATCGATGCCATGCCGGGCCGGATCAACGAGACCTGGTTCCGCGCGGAAGAGGTCGGCGTCTACTTCGGCCAATGTTCGGAGCTGTGCGGCAAGGATCACTCGTACATGCCGATCGTGGTCGAGGTCATGAGCCAGGATGACTACGACACGTGGGTGCTCGAAATGGCGGCGAACCAGTCGGATGAGCCGAAAACCCAGGTTGCCGCAGCCGAGTAGCGGCGCGGCAGGGCCAACAGTGCGAGATCGCTGAATTGACCGATATCTCCAGTCACAGCCTTCAAGGAGACCGGCCCGAAGCCGGTCTCTCGGACTATGTGCAGTTGATGAAACCGCGAGTGATGTCGCTGGTGATCTTCACGGCGCTGGCCGGGATCGTTGCCGCGCCGTCGGATGTGCACCCGGTCGTGGCCCTGGCCAGTATCATCTGCATTGCCGTCGGAGCAGGCGCGTCTGGTGCGCTCAACATGTGGTGGGATGCGGACATCGATGCCCGGATGGCGCGGACGGTGGGGCGCCCGATCGCTGCGGGCGCTGTAGAGCCGGGGGAGGCGATGGCGCTCGGCCTCGGCCTGTCGCTGCTGTCGGTTGCGATGCTGTCGATCTTCGCCAATCTCCTCGCCGCGGCGCTTCTGGCGTTCACGATTTTCTTCTACGCCGTTGTCTACACGATGTGGCTGAAGCGCTGGACGCCGCAGAACATCGTGATTGGCGGGGCTGCGGGGGCCTTCCCCCCGATGATCGGATGGGCTGCGGTCACGGGTGAGATCACAATGACCTCGTGCCTGCTGTTCCTCGTCATCTTCCTTTGGACGCCGCCGCACTTCTGGGCGCTGGCGCTGTTCCGAAAGGCGGATTACGCTGATGTCGGTGTCCCGATGCTGCCCGTTGTGGCAGGGGAGGACGTCACCCGGCGGCAGATCTTCGGATACACGGCGCTGCTGCTGCCGGTTGCGATTGCGCCCGCCTTCAGCGCTGCCGGCGGGCCGATCTACCTGCTGGTCGCGCTCTGGGCGACGATGCGCTTCGCGCATGAGGCATGGCAGGTGCGCGCGCGGACGTCCGAGGCTGCGGCGGCGGATGACTATGCCGTCGAGAAACGGTTTTTCGTGACCTCGATCTCCTACCTCTTCCTCATTTTCGGCGCGCTCATGGCGGATGCCCTGTTGCGCTCGGCAATTGGCCCGTTCGGCTGGCCTGTTCTGTTCTGATGGTGCTGATGTGATGGCGACGGGATTGAAAAAGGAACATGAGCTTCACACCCGGCGGCGGGGCCGCAATGTTGGCGTGCTCGGTTTGCTCGTTGCGCTTGCGGTGCTGCTCTTTGCAGTCACAATGGTCAAGATGGGCCCGCAGTCGGGTAACCCGACTGCCGGAGCCTCGTGGGGTGAGACGCTTCTGAACTGGGCGCGCGAATGACAGACCGGAACGCCAAGCAAAGTCACACCGCAACGCTGATCCCGCTGATTGGCGTGATGCTGGGCATGGGCGCCATGGCCTGGGCGGCGGTGCCGCTCTATGACTGGTTCTGCCGGGTCACCGGCTATGGTGGGACCACGCAGATCGCCGCGACCGCCTCGGATCAGATTCTCGATCAGACCGTGCAGGTGCGGTTCGATGCATCAACCGGGCGCGATATGCCTTGGGTCTTCAAGCCGCAGCGCCAGACCATGGAGGTGCGGCTTGGCGAGACCGGGCTGGCGTTCTACGAAGCGTATAACCCGACCGACAAACCCGTGGCGGGCACAGCCGCGTTCAACGTCACGCCGTTGGCGATTGGCGGTTACTTCGTGAAGATTGACTGTTTCTGCTTTCAGGAACAGGTGCTGCAGCCGGGCGAGCGCGTCCAGATGCCGGTGACCTTCTATGTCGACCCGGACATGCTGGAGAACGCCGAGGCCGCGGCCACCCACACGATAACGCTTTCCTACACCTTCTACGAGACCGAGCTTGACGAAAGCGCCGGGCTTGCAGACCCAGACCCCAAGGCCGCGAGGGGCGGCTGAGACGGAGGACCCGATGGCTCACGAAAAGAACCACGACTATCACATCATCGACCCGAGCCCGTGGCCGTTCATGGGGGCCATGAGCGCGGTCGTGATGCTCTCGGGCGCGATCCTGTGGATGAAGGACATGACGCCCGCGCTGTTCATCATCGGCTTCATTGGCGTGCTCTACACCATGTATGTCTGGTGGCGCGATGTGATCACCGAGGGGAACGGGATCGATCACACACCGGTCGTGCGCATCGGGCTGCGTATGGGCTTCATCATGTTCATCATGTCCGAAGTCATGTTCTTCGCGGCATGGTTCTGGGCCTTCTTCAAGTTCGCGATCTTCCCGATGGTCGCGGTCGAGGCATCGGACATCCCGACCTCGGTCGGCCCGATCGGCGAATTCGGCCCGATCGAGGGTTACATGTTCAACCCCTGGGACTTGCCGCTGATCAACACGATGATCCTGTTGCTGTCGGGTTGCACGGTGACCTGGGCGCATCACGAACTGATCGAAGGCGGTCAGGGAAAGAAACGCCAGAACCTGATCATGGGTCTGCTTTTGACCTGCCTGCTTGGCGCGATCTTCACGGTGTTCCAGGCCTATGAATACAGCCATGCATCGTTCGCCTTCTCGGGCGACAGCTATGGCGCGGTGTTCTTCATGGCGACGGGCTTCCACGGGTTCCACGTGATCGTCGGAACGATCTTCCTCTTCGTCTGCCTCATGCGGGCGCGGCGTGGCGATTTCAAACCGAACCAGCATCTCGGGTTCGAGGCAGCGGCCTGGTACTGGCACTTCGTCGACGTGGTTTGGCTGTTCCTGTTTGCCTGCGTATACATCTGGGCGGCCGCCGTCTGGGCCTGATCCCGCAGGACATTTCGAAACCGCCGCCCGGAAACGGGCGGCGGTTTGCGTTTGAGGAGACCCGCGTGCCAAGGACGCAGACATGAGCCGCATCCGCCAAAGAGCGATCGCCCCGATTGTGATCGGCGTGGTTGGCACGGCAATCCTTGTGTCGTTGGGGGTCTGGCAGGTTCAGCGCCTCGCCTGGAAGGAAGGTCTGATTGCCGAGCTCGAAGCCCGGATGGAAGCAGATCGCATACCCTTGCCTGCGCGGCCCGATCCTGAAACGGACAAACTGGTCTACGTATCGGCCGAGGGCAGGCTGAGGGGGGAGGAGTTGCATATCCTCACCTCGGTCAAGCCGCATGGGCCGGGTTATCGCCTTGTTGTCCCAATGGACGTTGTGACCCCGGGTGCCGCTTCCACCCATCAAAGCATCATGGTTGATCTCGGCTATGTGCCGGAGCGGATGAAGGATCCCGCCCTTCGTGCGGACCGGTACGCCTCCGAGGCTTCGCATACGGCCATGTCCATCGAAGGCCGGTTGCACTGGCCGAACGAGATCGACTGGTTCACGCCCGGTCCTGACCTTGGCCGCAACATCTGGTTTGCCCGGGATGTCGAGGCGATGGCGGCCGAACTTGGCACCGACCCCGTGCTGCTCATCGCCGAGCGTCATCCCCTTGATGACATCGTTCTCCCGCGCCCGCCTGGCATCGATCTGCCCAACCGGCATCTGGAATACGCCGTGACCTGGTTTGGCCTCGCTCTGGTGTGGGTGCTGATGTCCCTTGTCTGGCTGCGTTCCGAGCGGCGCAAATCGCGGAATTAGACCTTTGCGCGGGCGAGGCGCTGCGCTAATCCATGCCGCCAACCCAGAACTGGACTGATCTCGATGCGTTACATCTCCACCCGTGGCCAGGCGCCGGAGCTCTCGTTCGAAGAGGTGATGCTGACGGGCCTCGCGCGCGATGGCGGGCTGTATGTTCCGGCGGAGTGGCCGCGCCTGACGGAGGCAGAGATCCGGGCGATGCGCGGGCAGTCCTATGAGGAGATCGCGCTCACCGTGATGCATCCTTTCATCGGGGATTGTTTTGGCGCGGATGAATTCCGGGACCTGATCGGCCGGGCTTATGCGGGGTTTGGCCACACCGCTCGTGCGCCGATGGTGCAGAGCGGGGACAATGACTGGATCCTCGAGCTGCATCATGGCCCGACGTTGGCTTTCAAGGATTTCGCCTTGCAGCTGATCGGTCAGATGTTCGAGCCGGTGCTGAAACGCCGGGGCGCAAAGGTCACGATCGTTGGCGCGACGTCGGGCGATACCGGATCCGCAGCGATGGAGGCCTTTCGCGGCTCGGACGTGGTCGATGTCTTCTTCCTGCACCCCGCGGGCCGGGTCTCGGAAGTGCAACGCCGTCAGATGACAACGCCGGTCGAACCCAACGTCCACGCCGTCGCGCTGGAGGGCACGTTCGACGACTGCCAGAACCGCGTCAAAGACATGTTCAACGATTTCGCCTTCCGTGATGAGGTTGGACTGGCCGCCGCCAACTCGATCAACTGGGCGCGTGTCATGGCGCAGATCGTCTATTACTTCTCTGCCGCCGTGGCGGTCGGAGCGCCGGACCGCGCGGTCTCGTTCACCGTACCGACGGGCAATTTCGGCGACATCTTCGCCGGCCATGCCGCGCGCCACATGGGCCTGCCCATCGACAAGCTGGTCATCGCGACCAACGAGAACGACATCCTGCACCGTACGCTGGAGACCGGGGTCTACGCCATGGACGGTGTTGCACCGACTGTTGCGCCATCAATGGACATCCAGATCAGCTCGAACTTCGAGCGACTGCTTTTCGAGTTGTACGACAATGATGGCGGCGCTGTCGCGCAGTGCATGTCGGAGCTGAAGGAGAAGCACCAGTTCGCGCTGTCGCAAGGGGCTCTGACGACGCTGCGTGCTGGGTTTGCCTCGGGCCGTGCCGGGCGCGAGGAGACCATGGCCACCATTCGGCGAATGGCCTGCGAGAACGGATATGTCCTTGACCCGCATACGGCGATCGGCGTAGCGGTGGCACAGATGCGCCGAGGGGATCGCGCGACGCCGATGATCACCCTCGGGACGGCGCATGCGGCCAAGTTCCCCGACGCGGTGGCGGAGGCGTGTGGCCAACATCCGGCTCTGCCGCAACGCATGGCCGATATCTACGACCGCCCGGAACGGCTGGTGACGTTGCCGAACGATCTCGCGGCCCTCGAGGCCCATATAAGACAGGAGCGCCGCGCATGACGGTTCAGGTCGACACTCTCGCGAACGGGTTCCGCGTGGTGACCGAGCGGATGGAAGGGCTGGCCTCGGCCGCGATCGGGATCTGGGTCGATGTTGGCGCGCGCCATGAGACCGCGGATCAGAATGGCATCGCCCATTTCCTCGAGCACATGGCCTTCAAGGGGACCTCGCGCCGGTCGGCTCTGCAGATCGCCGAGGAGATCGAGGATGTCGGCGGATATCTGAACGCCTATACCTCACGCGAGCGGACGGCCTATTTCGCGCGTGTGCTCTCGGGCGATGTGCCGCTGGCGCTGGACCTTCTGGCTGACATTCTGCGTGATCCGATCCTGGCAGAGAATGAGATCGAGACCGAGCGTGGGGTGATCCTGCAGGAGATCGGGCAGACGCTTGATACTCCTGATGACATCATCTTCGATTGGTTGCAGGAGACTGCGTTCCCTGATCAGGCGATGGGACGTGCGATCCTCGGCCCGCCCGAGCGGGTGCGTGCGTTCGGCCAGCCGGATCTGCGCCACTTCATCAATCTTCACTATGCGCCGGAGCGGATGATCCTGTCGGCGGCGGGCGGGGTCGATCACGATCAGATCCTGAAACTCGCCGAAGGCCTTTTCGGCGATATGCAGTCGACCCGGCGCAATGATGGCGACCGGGCACATTATGCGGGCGGTGAGCGGCGCGAAGAAAAAGCGCTGGAACAGGCGCATTTCGCCATGGCGCTCGAATCTCCCGGTTATCAGGATGATGACTTTCACGCGGCTCAGATCGCGTCGATTGCCCTTGGCGGCGGTATGTCTTCGCGGCTGTTCCAGGAGGCGCGGGAGAAACGTGGCCTCTGTTACTCGATCTTCGCGCAGAACGCGGCCTATGCGGATACCGGCATGATGACGATCTA
Source organism: Pseudomonadota bacterium (assembly GCA_039821125.1). Taxonomy (GTDB): domain Bacteria; phylum Pseudomonadota; class Alphaproteobacteria; order Rhodobacterales; family Rhodobacteraceae; genus Thermohalobaculum. The sequence goes on along the minus strand of JBCBOR010000045.1, from coordinate 23,716 downwards.
TGCAGGTACCGGCGGGGCTGAACTGGGCGGTCTTGTGGATTTGACCGCCGATGAGCTGGTCCGGGCCGCGCGTGATCTTTCGGATCACGAGATTGACCGGGCGCGGGCTCAGACCAAGGCTGGGATGGTCATGGGCTTGGAGAGCCCGTTTGCCCGGGCCGAGCGTGCCGCGGGAATGCTGGCGATCTGGGGCAAAATCATCCCGCTCGAGGAGACCGTTGCCAAGATCGACGCCATCGATGCCGCGCGAGCGCGGGCCGTGATCCGCCGGATCCTTGGCTCGACGCCCAGCCTTGCGCTTTACGGCCCCGTTGAAGGTGCTCGCACCGTCAGCCAACTGGCCGACCGGCTCGCCGCCTGAGGCCGCACATGTTTGCACGGCGCGCGCGTGCCAAGGTTGAGATCGACACCGACCGGCTGGTCCTGCGGCCGCCGGGGCACCGCGACTACGAGGGGTGGGCGCATCTGCGCCGCGACAGCCGCGCGTTCCTGACCCCGTGGGAGCCGACATGGTCCCGCGACCACCTGACGCCGCGCTCGTTCCGCAACCGGGTGACATGGGCCGATCGCGCGATCCGGCAGGGCGATGCGATGCCGCTGTTTCTGGTAACGCGGGCCGAAGGTCAGATCGTCGGTGGGATCACGCTGTCCAACATCCGCCGCCAACCGGCGCAGGCCGCGACGCTGGGCTACTGGATCGGCGAGGCCCATGCCCGGAAAGGGTATATGTCCGAGGCGCTGTCGGCGGTCCGAGAGCATGCCTTCACGCATCTCGAACTGTCGCGCCTGGAAGCCGCCTGCTTGCCGGAGAACGTCGCCTCCCGGCGTCTGCTCGAGCGATGCGCCTTCAAGTACGAAGGGGTGGCTCAGGCCTACCTGCAGATCGACGGGCGCTGGCGCAACCATGTGCTTTACGCCGCGCTGCGCACGGACAGGCGCGGGCGGGTCGATGACTAGCCTGCATGCGTCTCAGGCGTGGCCTCCGGTGCTCAGCATCCCCGGCAGGACACCGATTTTCGCCATGGCGGCGTCCCACTTATCCTCCTGATCGTCGCCGAACAGCAGGCTTTCATCTGGCGGGCATGACAGCCAACCGTTCATCTGCAACTCTGATTCGAGCTGTCCCGGCGCCCATCCGGCATAACCGAGCGTGACGATCGCCTGGTCCGGGCCGCGTCCCATGGCGATGGCCTGAAGAATGTCGAGTGTCGCGGTCATTGAGGTTGTGTCGTCCACGGGCATCGTCGCGTCCTCGACATGGTAGTCAGAGGAATGCAGGACGAACCCGCGACCCGTCTCGACCGGGCCTCCATACCGCACTGGGCGCGGGGCGTTGTACTTTCCAATCGGGATTTCGAGTTTCTTAAACAAATCGCTCCACTTCAGATCATCGGCTGTCTTGTTGACGATCAGGCCCATGGCTCCGTCCGATGAATGAGCGCAAAGATACACCAGCGATTTCTGGAAGCGGGGATCCGACATGCCTGGCATGGCGATCAGGATCTGACCGTCCAGAAAGCAGGCATCGTCCGTGGCAGCGACATCCGTCATGGGGCGATTGTGCCGTTCTCCTCCGCCGGGATCAAGAAAACGCGAAGTGCCTTGTTGAAAGCCGATCTGAGTCTCTATGTTCCGGATCATGAGCAACTGGTTAACACATTGCGCCGGCGCGGCGGTCGCGGGCGCTTTCTGGCTTGCTGGCGCGACAGGCGTACCCGCACAGACCATCGTGTCGACGGGCGAGTCGTTTGTCTCGGCCCGGCTGCTCCCGGGTATCCGGGAGGAGGGCGGCGCGCGCCTGATGGGGCTGCGACTGACACTGAAGCCGGGATGGAAGACGTATTGGCGCAATCCGGGCAGCGCGGGCATCCCACCGCAATTCGACTGGTCCGAGTCGGAGAATGTCGGAAGCGTTCAGATCATGTGGCCACGGCCCGAGGTGTTCCAGAGCTTTGGTCTGCAAACCATTGGGTACTCGGAACGTGTTGTCTTTCCCGTGCGTGTGACGCCTGCGGACCCCGCAGCACCGATCGCGATCGGGCTGACCGCAGATCTCGGCGTCTGCAAGGAGCTCTGTGTGCTGGAACAGGTGACCTTGTCCGAGACGATCGGGCAAGAGACCCCCGATATCGGCAGCCGCGAGATCCGGCGCGCCTACCGCTCGGTCCCGCCGATCGGGCGTGAGGCCGGGTTGACCGAAATGGCATGCCGCATTTTTCCGAAAGGCGATGCCTACCGCTTCGAGGCTTCGATGATCTTTGCAGCGCCGTTCTCATCGCCTGTGGTGCTGGCCGAGGGCGGGGAGAGGCTTTGGGTCAACAAAACCGAGGCCCATGTGAACGGCACCGCGGTCGAGATCGCCGGACAGATCGAGACGACCGATGGCTCGACATGGATCGACCGCGACGATCTGCGGTTTACCGTGCTCGACGGGCTGAACTCGGCCGATATCCGCGGCTGCCGACGCGTCACCGGCTAGAGGCAAATCCAGCCGGTCTCAGGTGCTTGCTGGTGTCATGATTCCGCAAACCGCCTTGCCCGGATCCATGATGATGGCGATCCGCCCGACACCGGGGACATCGAATGGGCTGTTGATCACCTGACCGCCGCCCGATTTCACCTGTTCGACGGACGCATCGACGTCATCAACGGCAATGTATGTCATCCAGTGCGGTGTGATCTCGTGGCTCGGGTTCTCGATCTGATCAACGCCCATGATGCCCGCAACCGGCGTCTCGCCTTGTTTGCAGACGTGATAGTCGCCCATCGGCATCGGCATGGCATCGACCGTCCAGCCGCACACGTCGGTGAAGAACTTAACGGACGCTGCAACATCGTCGCTGATCAGTTCCGACCAGTGAATGGATCCGTGGGTCATCGCTTTTCCTCCTTTGTGGGTGGTGGTGTTCGAGCGTCGCGCGTACGCCTCGTGTCAGGTGTCGTATTCGTCCCGCCGACGCAGCCAGTGCATGATGCCGTCGTCCTCATCGCGTCCCTTCGGCGTAAGATCGAGCAGGTGATAGGCGGTGTTCAGCATATCGAGACCACGCGCATAGGTCGAATAGGTGTGCACAAGCGTTGTGTCGTCCGGTTTGAAGAAGACGCTGAGACCTGGCGCTTCCGTGGTTGGGAAGCCGGAGGTCCCGTGATTGTAGACCGGCGACTTCGCCGCGATCTCCTCCGGCGTGAAGCTCACCGCGAAGTCGCGGTTGAAGTCACTGCCGAGCGACGAGACCCAGGGAAGTGACCAGCCCATGCGCGTGCGATAGGCCTCGATCCGGTCAAGCCCGGTGTTGGATACCACCACAAAGGCGGTGTCCCTGTGGGCGAGATGATCGGTGATCCTGTCATATCCGTCGGACCAGAAGGAGCAGGAGGGACAGCCCTCCGTCCAGTCAGGGCCGAACATGAAGTGGCAGATGATCAATTGCCGACGCGAACCGAACAGGGCGGAAAGGGTGCGCGGTCCGTCGGTGGTGGCGAATGTGTAGGTCTTTTCAACCCGCAGCCAGGGGAGGGCACGGCGACGTGCGCTCAACGCATCGCGCGCGCGGGTGAAGGCCTTCTCGTCATCCAGATGCGCGCGGCGCGCGACCAGCCAGTCCTCACGCGAGACGATCGGATGAGACATCACGCTGCCCCTTCCGTCTCGAGGTAGCTTTCCAGCAATTCAAGCGTCGCGCTCCAGCCACCAGCGTGGCCATCCCGCGCGTCGCTGTCGAAGAACCGGTCGTGGGTCAGGGTCAACGTGGTTCGATCCGCGTCCACCGCCGAGAGGCGATACGTCACCTGGCTGACCCGCTCGGGCGTGCCGGTCCAGGCCCAGGTGAAACTGACCGTGTTCGGAGCGTCGATTTCGGTAAAGGCGCCGAAGACGCCGAACGCGGTTCCATCTCCGCCGCGAAGATCGATGCGCCAGTCCCCGCCGACGACCAGATCCGCAGTCGCATTGATCGGCGTGGCCTTTCCGCCACCGAACCAGCTGAGCCACGCCTTGGGATCGGTCAAAGCTTGAAACAGCGTTTCGATATCCGCCTCGAAGGTGCGGCGGATCATCAGCGAGGTCGGGCCGGTCATCTCGGGTACGGGCGCGTTCATCGGCTTCGATCCTTCTGTTGAGCAAGGTATTGGTCGAGAGCATCGAGCCGGCCGTTCCAGGCCTCGAGATGCCGTTGCAGCCAGCGCTGTGCCTCGTCCATCGGGTCGATCCTCAGCGAGCAGGTAACGGTGCGCCCCTCCTTGCGGCGTTCGACCAGACCGGCGTCAACCAGTTTGCCGATATGTTTCATTACCGCGGGCATGGACATGTCGTGCGGCTCGGCAAGCTGAGAGACGGTCGCCTCACCCTGGAGAAGCTGTTCGACCATCGCGCGCCGTGTCGGGTCGGCGAGCGCAGCGAAGGTCGTATCGATGGGACTTTGATTTACCATGTGGTTAAGTAAGATGGCTTGGCGCCCGTTGTCAACCACTTGGTTCAATGTTGTCAGGGCAGGGTTTCGTATCCCAGTGGCAGACGGGTCGGGCTGGTGTTGCCACTGTCGGGCAGCCATTCGGGTGTGCCGTCGAACCAGAGCCGCGCCAGCACGCGGGACAACGCGGTCAGGGCCGAGGCCATGTCAGTGCGCGCCACATATTGACCGAGGCAGTGGTGCGCGCCGCCCCCGAAGCCGAAATGCACCCGCCGCTTGGCTGTGATGTCGAAGGCGGGATCCTGATCAATCTCGGGATCACGGGCGGAGGCATGGACCAGCATGTGTATCGTCTCGCCACGGCGGATGATCAAACCGCCGAACTCGAAATCCTTTATCGCTTCCCGCGTGGACCATGTCGTGGTGGGGCGCGTGCGGATGATCTCCTCGATGGCGTTCGGCACCAGGGCTGGATCAGCGCGCAGACCCTGCCATTGCCGGGGATGCGCTACGAACAGGGCCATGCCGAGACCAAGCTGTGAGCGTGTCGTATCCACGCCGCCAAAGATCGAGATCACAATCAGATCGCGCAGCACCTGAGGGTCGGTCAGTCCCGCTGCATCGAAGCCAGTAACCAGGCGCGCGATGTAGCTCTCGCGGTCGCGTCCACGCCGGACCCGTGCGACCAGGTCATCCGCCAGATCCATGAGCCGATCGCATGCCGCATTGAACATCGGTTCGTGCTGCTTGGCATCGACGCCCATGGCAAGCCCGAGCGCAGAGGCATCATGTGAGATGGTCTGCCAATCCGATGCTGGCAGGCCGAGCAAGACCGCAATCGCCTGACCGGCGAACGGGATGGCGAAGGCCGATTGGAACTCACACGTGTCGCCATCGCGCAGCGCTTCAGCCAGATCCGCTGCGATCCGGTCAAAGGCAGGCTTCAGCGCGTCGATGTGCTCAGGCGCAAGGGCAGGGACCGCCAAAGCCCGGAGCCGCCGATGCGCTGGCCCTTCCTGCGAGATCACGCTGCGGGTCCAGAAACCGGCGAAACTGCCCTCGAGCGCCATGATCTTTGGCCACGCATAGCTGCCCTGGCGAAGCCGCCGGTCCCGCAAAAGCTGTCCGACCTCTCGGTGACGGAGCACGGCCAGACCGTATGGGGTGCGCGCGCACCAATGCCGGGCGCGTGCCTGCCGGACCGCTGCAGACCGCGTCGAGAAAGCGGGCGCTGCCAGATCGAGAAATGGCATCGCAGCACGGTCTGGGCAGGTATCGGACGAAAGATCGCGCGGTGTCATGGCCTGTCGAGGCTAGCACCGTGCTGTTCGTTCGTCATGTCGAACGAACAGCGAGTTCGACCCTGCCTTCGATCAGCTTTTCAATCAGGCCGTGACCGCGGGGATCATCTTTTTCTCGGCGGCCAGTTCGCGCATGCGTTTTTGCAGTTTCTCAAACGCACGAACCTCGATCTGCCGGATACGCTCCCGGCTGACATCATAGACCTTCGACAGGTCCTCCAACGTCACCGGATCGTCCTTCAGACGCCGCTCCGTCAGGATATGGCGCTGGCGTTCGTCCAGGCTTTCCAACGCTTCCATCAGCAACTCGCGGCGCAGGTCCATCTCCTGGCTCTCGGCATAGGCCGTGGCCTGATCGGCCTCGTCATCGGCGAGCCAGTCCTGCCATTCCGACGTGCCCTCGCCATCGCCCTTGAGCGGTGCGTTCAGCGAGCTGTCGCCGCCACCGGACAGGCGCCGGTTCATCGAGACCACTTCATCCTCGGTGACACCGAGATCGGTCGCAATTTTCTCGACATGTTCGGGGCGCATGTCGCCGTCTTCCAGTGCGCCGATCTTGGACTTCGCCTTGCGCAGATTGAAGAACAGCTTCTTCTGTGCGGCCGTCGTGCCCAACTTCACCAGCGACCATGAGCGCAGGATGTATTCCTGGATTGCGGCGCGGATCCACCACATCGCGTAAGTGGCGAGCCTGAAACCCTTGTCGGGATCGAAACGCTTGACCGACTGCATCAGACCGACATTGGCCTCGGAGATCACCTCTGCCGTCGGCAGGCCATAGCCGCGATAGCCCATGGCGATCTTTGCCGCGAGGCGCAGGTGCGAGGTGACCAGCTTGTGTGCCGCTCTGCTATCGCCGTGATCCGCCCATGCCTTGGCCAGCATGAATTCCTCATCGGGTTCCAGCATTGGGAACTTGCGGATCTCCGAGAGATACCGGCTCAGTCCTTGTTCCGGCGACGGCGCTGGAAGTGATGAATAGGTCGTGCTCATAAATCTACCTTCCCCAAGCATTGAGGTTCAAAATGTGACGTCCACGGCAAGCCTGCAAGGCCGTACCAGTGAAAATTCGCGTCATTTTCCTAACGTTTTTGTCAGGGATTCCGGCGAAGTCCTTGCAAAAGCGTGTCAACATCGTGCGGAAGACCGGCTGTGAAAGTCAGGGTTTCCTTCGTATCCGGGTGCAAGAATCCCAATTCCGAGGCATGCAGGGCCTGTCGGGGGAAATGTTTCAATAGCTCACGTTGCGCCTCTGTTGCGTCATTCGGGGACACAGCGCGCGCTCGTCCATAGACCGGATCGCCGATCAGAGCATGCCCCGCGTATGAGGCGTGCACCCGAATCTGATGGGTGCGCCCGGTTTCGAGCCAGCATTCAGCCAGCGCGGCAAACGGGCGCTCCGCCGCGCCGAAGGTCTCGATCGTGCGCAGTCGGGTGACCGCGCGCCGTCCGCCCTTGCGGGTCACCGCCATGCGTTTGCGGTCGGAGGGGTGGCGTGCGATCTCCGTCTCGATCCGCACGATGTTGGCGTCCTCGAAGCTGACACCCTCCAGCCCGGCGAGACGAGGATCCGCGCGGGACGGCGCGCCCCAGAGGATTGCCAGATACCGTCTGTGCACGGTGTGGGCGGCAAAAAGGCCCGAGAGATGGGTGTGCGCCGCCTCGGTCTTCGCGCAGACCAGAACGCCTGAGGTGTCCTTGTCGATCCGGTGGACGATACCGGGACGCCGGGCGCCGGCAATGCCGGTCAGGCTGTCTCCGCAGTGGTGCAGCAGTGCGTTGACCAGCGTACCGCTTTCGGCGCCGGGCGCAGGATGAACGACCATCCCGGCCGGTTTGTTCACGACGATCAGGTGCGCGTCCTCGAACAGAATGTCGAGCGGGATATCCTCGGGTTCCGGATCCGCCGCGACCGGTGGAGGCAGCACGATTGTATAGGACACCCCTGCCGCCGCTTTGTCGCGCAAGGCTGCGACGCCGTTGGGTCCGTGGACAGCGTCCGCAGACAACAATGCACCGATCCGCGAGCGCGAGAGAGAGACCTCCGCAGCCTCCGCCGCCGCCGCCAGAGCCTTGTCCAAACGTTGCCCCTCGGCACTATCCGGGATAGTCAGAGCGACCGTTTTTGCCCCGGTTTGATCTTCGACAGGCTCTTCCATGGCTCAGGCCGACATCCAGACAGATCCAGAAGAGTTCGAGGAACCCCCCTTTCTGCGTCGCCTGCGCCTGCTGGTCATGGTGTTGATTTTCGTGCTCATCGTCGGGGTCCTAGCGATTGCCGGGACGATTGTCATCCGTCTGGGCTTTGGCATTGGCGAAAGGCCCGTGGCGGTGCCCACAGCGATCACGGCGGAGGAGATCATACTGCCAGAAGCGCACGAGATTGTCGCGACAGGGCAGGGCCCGGGCGTGTTGCACTTGGTGCTGCGGGCCGAGGATGGCAGCGAGGCGCTTTATGTCTTCGATGCCGTCTCGGGTCGTGAGATTAGCCGGACACCCCTTGTCCGGGAGTGACCGCTTATGGTCCGTGATAGTCGCGATAGCTGGGATAGCCGCCCAGACTGGTGGCTTCGTAAACGCCCCGCGTGACCGCTCGGGCGACTGCGTCGCTGGCCAGAGTGCCGAGTGTGTTGATCCCAGTCCAGGCGTCGGGCGCCTTTGCTGAAGCGGTGGACAGCACAAAGACGGTGTCGCCGTCGAGCGGGCCGTGTACCGGGCGGATGGCCTTGGCCAGTCCGTCCTGCGCCATGACCGCGATGCGCTGGGCCTGATCCTTGGTCAGCGCCGCATCGGTTGCCACCACGGCCAGGGTTGTATTGCCCAGCGGGTAGCCGCCAGCACCGTCCGCCACGAATATCTCGGGCTGCTGTGTCGGCGGCGTCTGCCCGCCGAACTCACGGTTCTGTTCAAGCATCCAGGCGTGGAATGTGCTCGTCCCCCGGATCACCGTTCCACCGACCGGGTTTGCGATGGCCAGTGCGCCGATCGTGTAATCCGGCCCGGCAAAGGACGCTGTCCCAACGCCGCCCTTGAGCGGACCTGCGGTGGCACCAAGACCGGCCCCCGCATTGCCAAGCGAGACCTCGGTGCCGAGGGCCTCTGCTGCCTGGCGCCCAAGATCCCACCATGGCGGATGAGCCCAGTCGCGCCGATCCCCGATCATAAGGTCAAAGATGATGGCCGAGGGCACGAGCGGTACCAAGGCCTCTCCGATCTGAAAGCCATGCCCCTTGGCGCGCAGCGCGTGCATGACCCCGCCAGCCGCGTCGAGACCATAGGCCGAGCCGCCGGACAGGCAGATCGCGTGGACCTTCGTGATTGTCGAGCCCGGGCCAAGCAACGCGGTGTCGCGCGCTCCGATCCCGCCACCGCGATGATCGACCGCCGCCACGCAAGGCTGGTCTGGCACCACCACGCTGACCCCGGTGATCAGGTCGTGATCCTCGGCCTGGCCGACTTGGATCCCCGGCACATCGCAGATGCAGTTCTTTGGCCCGACGCCGATCACGCTGCTCTCATCACATAGACCCCTTGCAACAGTCGCAGCCTCGTCGAAACCTGTCGTGGATTGCAAGCGCAGGAGATTGGGATGGCCGGGCCTTTAACAGGATTGCGGATTGTCGAGTTCGAAGGGATCGGCCCCGCTCCCTATTGCTGCATGTTGCTGGCGGACATGGGAGCGGAGATTGTGCGTATTGCGCGCCCATCGGCCAATCGCGGTCCGCTGATCCAGGTCCGCGACGATGATCCGATCGACCGCGGGCGCTGTGTTGTCAGGCTGGATCTGAAAACGGAAGCGGGCCTCGCCGCGGCCCGGGATCTGTTGGCCCGGGCGAATGGCATGGTCGAGGGGTTGCGTCCGGGTGCACTGGAGCGGCTTGGCCTCGTTCCGGACGAATTGTTGGCCCGGAACCCGCGTCTCGTGATCTGCCGCATCACGGGATGGGGACAGGAGGGGCCTTGGGCGAGGACTGCGGGGCATGATCTCACCTACATCGCTCTGTCCGGAGCGCTGGCGGCAATGGGTGAGCCCGGTCGCCCGCCGGTGCCGCCGCTCAATCTTGTGGGGGATTATGGAGGCGGTGGGCTTTTCGCAGCGTTTGGCATGGTGACAGCCTTGCTTCATGCGCATCGCACAGGGCAGGGACAGGTTGTGGATGCGGCTATGGTAGATGGTGCCGCAAGCCAGATGACGATGATCTACGGTATGCTGGCATCGGGAGCCTGGCACCTGGAGCGCGGCGCAAACTTGCTGGACGGGGCGGCGCCGTTCTATCGCTGCTATACCTGCGCCGACGGTCGTTACCTGGCTGTAGGCGCGATCGAGCCGCACTTCTTTGCAGCCCTCATGCAGGGTTTGGAGCTTGATGCCGCAGATTGGGATCAGGCGGACCGGTCGGAATGGCCCGCCTTGACCCAAACGCTGGCCGCACGGATTGCCATGCAATCGAGGGATGAATGGGCGGCGGTGTTCGACGGCACAGATGCTTGCGTGGCCCCGGTTTTGACGATGGCCGAAGCGGCCGACCATCCACACAATCGTGCGCGGGGCACGTTCACCGGATCACCCGTCCATCCCGCTCCGGGCCCGCGCCTCTCGCGTGCCACCGCGTCAGAGAAGCCTGTGAGTCACATGACGATCGCTGAGGTCCTGGCGGATTGGGAGAGCGCAGACCGGGCGTGACCGGTGGCCCGGAACGCCCCTGACCAGCAAGCAGCGATCCGTTTTGCTAGAGGATCGCCCTGATCGCGTCTGCGGTGATCGGCTTGTCGATGAAGCCGGTGATCACGGGATGCCCATCCGCAAGGGTTTTGTCATCCGGGTTGATGGACCCCGACAGGATGAAAAGCGGTGTCGCCTCTGCGTTCTCTTGATCGAGGTCCCTGTAGGCGTCGGCGAACTCGAAGCCTGTCATGCGTGGCATGTTGATATCGATGAGCAGAAGATCGACCTCTGGCCGGTTGGGGGTGTTCAGGAACGCCAGAGCCGCTTCCGCGTATTCAAAGTAGTGGATCTCGCATTCAGGTGCGGCAGCTTGCAGCGCGCGCCGTGCGAAATAGACGTCTGCATCGGAATCGTCGACATAGAGAATTCGCTTCGTCATGTCGCGGTCCTCACCCAGCCTTCAGCGTGATCACAAATGCAGCCCCACCTTCGACCCCGTCAGTGATCGTGATGTGCCCGTCCAACTGCTCGGTGATCTGTTGGGCCAGGGCAAGGCCGATACCGGTTCCAGAATACTCGGAGTCGGTGTGGAGCCGGGCAAAAAGCTGGAAAACCTTCTGGTGATATTGCTCTGGGATGCCGATCCCATTGTCAGCGATACGCAGCGCAACCATCCCGGCGGGCGCCGGAGCAGGGTCGATCGTGATGTGGCAGGTCCGGTCGGGGTCTTTGTATTTCAGCGCGTTGGATACGATGTTCTGGATCACCCGCAGGATCATCCTGGATGCCCCGAGGGCGGTTGGAAGGTTCTGAGCCACCACGATTTCTGCCTGCGATTCGGCGACCTGCGCCGACAGATCCATAAGGCAATCGTCGACAACTTCCTTGAGGTCGACCGGAACAAAATCTATCTCCTGATCCTGCAGGCGCGCAAAGTCGAGGATGCCGTCGACCCGTTCCTTCATACGGTGCACTGAGGTCGAGAGGAAACCGATGATCTGCTCGTTCGCGGCGATCACCTCGTCCGAAAGATCCTCCCGCAACATGGTGATGCAGTTCTCGACCGTGTTCATCGGCTGCTTCAGATCGTGCGCGGCGATGTAGGCGAAGCGGCGCAGATCCTCGACCCGGCGCTGAACGGCGAACTCCCGCTCCTTGATTTCGGTCACATCGATGTGCAGCGCCATCTTGCGCAGGGGCAGCTTGTCGGCACTCCAGTCGGTGACGCGATTGCGCGAATGCATCCAGATCACCGCCCCGTCTTTCCGGATGAAGCGCTTCTCGGAGGTCTCAGGGATGCGTCCGCGCTGTTCCGGATCACGGCCGACATCGATATCGAGCAGATGCTGATCCTCGGGATGCACGAGTTTGCGCATGTCGTCGATCGTCGTGCCCAACTCACCCTGAGCATAGCCAAGGATCGCAAGGAAACGTGGGCTGAAGAACACCTTGTCCTCGGCGAGGTTCATGTCGGAGTATCCGGCATTCTTACCCTCGAGCAGCGATTCCAGCCGGTCGCGTTGTTCGCGGACCTCCTGCTCCAGAATTTTGACATCGGTGACGTCTTGCAGCGTCACGACCACGCCGTTCCGGTTGCCGTGCACATTGCGATACGGACGGACCCGGCAGAACGCGTAACCTCCGTCGCTGGCATTCAACTCGCGTGTGCTCTCTTCGCCAAGCTCACGCGAGAGCCGAACATCGTCCATCAGGCGGGTGAGCGAGTCGGCCTCGAGCTTCACCGCAAAGTTGCTCAGCGGGCGCCCGACATCGCTGGCTTCAAGCTCGAGATACCGGTTGATCCCCGTGCTGAACTGCCGGATGCAGAGATCATCATCCAACACGAGGACGCCGAGATCTGCCGTCGCCAGCAGGTTGTTGATGTCGCCGGTTGCAGCCTCCAACTCGGCAATCTTCTCGGCGTTCTCCGAGTTGAGGGTATGCAACTCCTCGTTGATGCTTTGCGTTTCCTCGTTGTTGGCCTGCAGTTCCTCGTTCGAGGCGATCAGTTCCTCGTTGGTTGTCTGCAGTTCCTCGTTCGAGGCCCCAAGATCCTCGGCCGTCGCACTCAGCATGTCCTGAAGCGACTGCACTTCGCTCTCAAGATGCTGGATGTAGGCCTTGGTCGGCATGTTCGGCGCTTCGGTCGTCTGGTTGCTCAGGTTCAGCGCTTGTTCCGCCCGGCGCTGGAACGTGACGGCGTAGGCGAGGGATTGTCCCTCCCACGAGATCTTGCGGCAGGTGATGTCGATCACCTCGACCGCGTCATCGGCGATCAGGCGCAGCCCGTCCTTCCGGGCATTGCTCTCGGTCTCAGCACGGCGCAGCACCAGCGCCACCGAGGAACGCAGCCTGTCGTCGATCAGCTCCATCAGATTGGCGGAAAAGCCAGATGTCGGAATGTTCAACAGATCGGAATGATCGCCGAAGGTCCGGATCACCTTTCCGACTTCGTCCGTGATGCAGATACAGGTCTTGCTGTCGGACAGGGTGTACTGCAGCAAGGCCGAGATATCCTCCCCCGGCATGTGCGATCGGGCCGCCATCCTGCGCTCGCGCGGCAGGAACTGTGTCGCCGGGAAATCGAGCGAAATCCGGTTGCGCCGGTTTGCCCGGTCGATCTGCCTTGTGTTGCGATAGAGACGGGATTTGTGGACCAGCGCCTCGAACATCGCGCCGTGCTGGCCCGGTGTCTCCGCCGCGCCAAGTTGCAGGAACCCGTCCTGCCGAAGCGAGAACGAGAAATGGGTCATGATCTTTGCCTGCACATCCGGGCTGAGATAGATCAGAAGATTCCGGCAGATGATCAGATCGGTCCGCGAAAACGGCGCATCGTCGATCACGTTTTGGACCGAGAACACAACGCGGTTCCGGATCGACGGTGAGATCGTGAAGGTACCGGACTGGAAAGTCAGGTATCCCTTGTTGAGGTAGACCTCGGGGATCTCCTCACGCACCGTGTCGGGATAGATGGCCTGTTTGGCCGCCGTGATCGCATTCTCGTTCACATCTGTTGCAAACACGCGGAAATCCCGCGTGATGCCATGCGCCTCGCGATATTCCTCCAACAGCATCGCAATCGTGTATGCCTCCTCGCCGGTCGAGCAACCGACGGACCAGACCCGGACCGGCTCCTCCGTGTGCCCCTCTTTGAAGAGCGTCGGCAGCACCGTCTCCTGCAGCTTGCTCCATACGGGAAGATCGCGGAAAAAGTTCGTCACTCCGACCAGGAACTCACGGTAAAGCACGTTAAGTTCGGAGGAATCGCGTTTCAGGTGGTCGAGGTATTCCCGCAGATTGCCATAGCCGCGCAGCGCCATCCGCCGCGCAACACGGCGCTTGAGCGTTGGTTCCTTGTAGAGCGAGAAGTCCAGTTCAGCCTTCTCGCTGACCATGGACAGAAGCTCGGAAAATTCGTTGCCCGCTTTCGTGAAGATGCGCTCGACATTGTCGATACCCTTCTCGCGCATTTCGATATAGCGGTTGATCTCGCCGACGATCGCGTCGGGCGACAGCAGAATATCGACAATGCCGGTCGCCATTGCCGATCGTGGCATCCCGTCAAACGCCGCCGTTGCAGGATCCTGAACAAGGACAAGCCCCTCGTGATCCTTGATGGCGCGCAGGCCCCGGCTGCCATCGGAACCACTGCCCGACAGGATGACCGCGATGGCGCGATCCTCGACTGCTTCTGCAAGCGACAGGAAGAAGACATCGATGGGCAGATTCAAACCAGGGCGCGGCGTCGGTTCGACCAGTGAGAACCGGAGGCCGGTGTGCTCCGTTCCATTTGCTCCGACGCTGCGCTGATCCGCGCTGTCGCCCTTTGTGCCCTGGATCACGATGTTCGAGCGCGGCGGGATCAGATAGATGTGCCCGGCCTCGACTGCCATGTTATCGGTAACTTCCCGCACGGGCATCGACGTTTCGCGCGCGAGAATCTCGGACATGAGCGATTTGTAGTCTGGCGAGATGTGCTGAACGATCACCAGGCTGTGCGTGAAGCCCGGCTGCAACTGGTTGATCAATTGCTTGATCGCGTCCAACCCTCCGGCGGATGCACCGACGCCGATCAGATAGAAACTCTGGTCAACCTTTCCGAGCGGGCGCTCGACTTTGCTGCTTTCCGTCTGGGCGGTCGTAAGATCTGCCACGTGAGCGTCACCCTTCTGGTTTTCGTGACTTCTGGGCTGGACGGGCAATCCCTGCAGGCACACGCCAATGCCCTGATGTTTTCGTTTCGATGCTCGGCAAGGATCTGCCTCACACCATGAAGTGTGTCAAGAAAAGCGCGAGTTTCGTAGTGGAGTCGACGCAAGAACAGCGTGCATTTTGGTAAGAGCAGGCGCGCTTAGCCAATCTGTCTGTGAATTCGAAAGAAAATACCAGGCAGAATCGAGAAGTTAACTATATTTTAACTTTTCATTGAATGCAGTGGCGCTTTGCCGAGTCACTGCCGTAACTGGTCGGCAGGAGCGTCTTACTGGTTGATGATCTGGATCGCCGCAGGGGTGACGATCACTGCAAACAGTACCGGCAGAAAGAACAGGATCATCGGCACGGTCAGTTTCGGGGGCAGGGCGGCGGCCTTTTTCTCCGCAGCGGCCATACGCATCTCTCGACTTTCCTGAGCCAGGACGCGCAGGGAGACACCGAGCGACGTGCCGTATTTCTCCGACTGGATCAGACACCCCATCACCGCCTGCACGGCCTCAAGGTCGGTCCGTTTCGACATGTTTTCATAGGCTTGGCGGCGTTCCTGCAGGTAGTTCAGCTCGGCATTTGTCAGGCTGAGTTCCTTGGCAAGTTCGATGGATGTGGCGCCCATCTCCTCCGCGACCTTCTTGAAGGCGTGTTCGATGGACATGCCGGTCTCGACACAGATCAGCATCAGATCAACCGCGTCGGGCCAGGCCCGCCCGATCGAGAGCTTGCGCTTGTCGATCTTGTTCTTGAGCAGCACGGGGGGGAGGAAAAAGCCGAACACCGTCACAGCGGCGACGATCAGCGCCTTGATCGCGAAGGGTTGGTAAATCTTCAGGATGACGAAGACATAGAGAACGGAAATCGCAAAGAAAATGATCGGCGAGACGATCCGCAAGGCGAGGTACTTCACCGCTGCCGCCCGCCCACGAAAGCCCGCTTGCTGCAGCATGTGGACCATCTTGCCGTCGTTGAGCCTGTCCGAAATCCGGAAGACATCGACCAGCTTGTTCAGGCTTTCTGAGGGCTTTGACTGGAGGTGTGCTTCTTCCTTGGCGCCGCTTTCTGCCGGCGATGCTTGACGGTTCTCTCGGCGCTTGCCGTCGAGCTGCTCGCGCAGCCGACGCGCCGTCTCATCCGGGACAAGATACGGCCAGGCGAGCAGCAGGCACACGCCAAGCGCCGCAAAGGCGGCCAAACCGGCAGCGGCAGCCTGAGGCGGAAACGGCAGCGTCGCGAGATCCATTCCAATGCCCTCAGAAATCGAAGCGAATCATGTTTCGCATCACGATCACACCGGTGATCATCCAGAACACGCAGAACACGAGGACGAAGTTGCCCAGAGTCTCGGAGAACATCAGCGCGATGTAGTCGGGGCTGGTGATCGACAGAACCCCAGACACGACCACGGGCATCGATGCGATGATGGCGCCAGAGGCTGTCGCTTCGGACGAGAACGCCTTGATCTTCTCCTTCATCATCTTGCGCTCGCGCAGCACCCGGCTGAGATTTCCCAACGCTTCGGAGAGGTTGCCGCCGAGCTGTCCCTGGATTGCAACGACGACCGCGAAGAAATTCGCCTCCATTATCGGCACCCGGTGCGTGAAACGCAGCAGCGCCTGCGGCATCGGCAACCCGACCGACAGGTCCTCGACAATGTGCTGAAATTCGGTGCGGACCGGTTCCTGCCCCTCGTTCGCGATGGCTCTGAGGCAATCGCCAAGCGGCAGGCCGGTCTTGACCCCGCGCGTCACCACGTCGATCGCGTTCGGGAACTCCTCGAGAAACTTGCGCATCCGCTGGTTGCACTTCTGTCTGATGAGAAAGTTCGTGCCGATCAGGCCGCCACCGATGGCCACAGGAAAGGCGGCATAGATCGGCATGTTCATCAGGCCGAGCGCGACCACGAAAATCCCGAGACCAATTCCAACGGCGCGCATATAGAAGCTGAAAGGTGTCCAGTCCAGGCCCGCCTGGCTCAGCCGCATCTTCAGCGTCATCTTGGCCCGCTGCTTGGCGCGCTCGCGGTCGGCCATTTCGCTGAGCGCCTTCTCGATCGACTGCTTGCGACGGCTTTCGGCCATGGTGGTTGGCCCACCCGTTGTCGCCTGCTCAAAGCCTGCCAGCAGTTCGAGGCGTTGAACCGCGGCTGCCCGATGCGACAGCGCGGGGGCAAAGATCGCCCAGCACAGCCCTCCCGTCGCCAGAAGAACCAGAACGAAGATGATCGCAGCCTGCGCAACCGGCGCGAGCGCGAAGAACCCCTCCAAGCTCATGACGTCCCCGCCGATTCCAGAGCGACGGCGAGCGAAGCGTCTTCCCGGTAATATCGCGCACGATCGAACATCTTGGGCCGCGCGATCCCCGTCGACTTGTGCCGGCCCTGGATATTGCCGTCCTGATCCTCGCCATCGATCTCGTAGACGAAAAGATCCTGCAAGATCGGAACTTCGCCCTCCATTCCAATGACTTCAGTGATGTGGGTAATGCGTCGTGATCCGTCCCGCAGCCGCGAGGCCTGGACGATGATGTCGATGGACGACACGATCATCTGCCGGATCGTCATCGCAGGCAGGCTGAAGCCGCCCATGGTGATCATCGCCTCCATCCGGCTGATCGCTTCACGCGGTGAGTTCGCGTGCAGCGTCCCCATCGAGCCGTCATGGCCAGTGTTCATCGCTTGCAGCAGATCGAAGGCTTCCGGCCCGCGTACCTCGCCCACGATGATCCGTTCGGGCCGCATCCTGAGGCAGTTCTTCACCAACTGGCGCATGGTGATCTCACCCTGTCCCTCGATGTTCGGTGGGCGGGTCTCCAGCCGAACCACATGGGGTTGCTGGAGTTGCAGCTCGGCCGAGTCCTCGCAGGTCACGATACGCTCGTCGTCGTCAACGAAGTTCGACAAGCAGTTGAGAAGCGTGGTTTTTCCCGATCCGGTGCCGCCCGAGATCAGGACGTTGCATCGCACCCGTCCGATGATGCGCAGGAGTTCGGCACCGTCTTTCGTGATGGAGCCGAAATTGACCAGATCCTGCAGGGTCAGCTTGTCGCGTTTGAACTTCCGGATCGTCAGCGATGTGCCGTCGATCGCCAGCGGCGGCGCGATCACGTTGACCCGGGACCCGTCGAGCAGGCGCGCATCACAGATGGGACTGGATTCGTCGACACGGCGGCCGACCTGAGAGACGATCTTCTGACAAACGTTCAGGAGTTGCTCGCGCGAGCGGAAGCGGATCTTGGTCTGCTCAATCTGGCCACCGACCTCGATAAAGATGTACTCGGTCCCGTTGACCATGATGTCGGCGATGTCGTCACGCGCCAGTAGCGGGTCGAGCGGGCCATACCCAAGCAGATCCTCGCAGATCTGACGCATCAGGATATCCTGCTCGACCATCGGCAGAGAGATCCGGCGTAATGTCATGATTTCCTTGACAACTTCGATCACCTCGGCACGTGCCTGCTCGTTCGACATGGACGAGAGCTGGGTGATGTCGATCGTCTCGATCAGAGCGGCGTAGATCGAGTCCTTCGTTTTGTAGAACGCATCGATCTTTTCCTGTCGGCTGGCATCCGGGGCATCGAGATCGCGCAACTCGCGCCGTGCCGGTGCTGCATCCGCCGTGACCGGTGGTGGTGCGGCGTGAGCAGGCTGTGCTACTTCTGTCGTTTGCGACTGCGCGGCGGCTTTTGGAGCCTTTTCCTCGACCGTGGTCGAGGGCGCCGCGGATGCACCGGGTGGCGGTGTCCGTCGCCGTGCGCCGTTCAGGCCAGGTTTGTGCTGCCCGCTGTCCGAGTTCCGACGGCCAAACATCGGCGATCCTGCCTCGCTCCCACACCTCGACCGGCGTTCCCCGGCGAGACATGCGGTCCGGCATTGGCCAGACCCGTCGAACCCGCATTCTGCGCGATCCGCTAGCCGACAGGATCATGATGGGCCGGTGCTAAGATCTGCCTAACGCGTCAGCAAAGAACGGCGGCAGACCCGGGTTAATCATATGAAAAGCATGCTCGGCTATCGACCGTTAAGCATCTTTCATCGCCTCGCGCGGGGGCACAGGATCAGAAGGGTCTGATGATGGTTGGATACAGCAAAACCTGTTGGACACTGGCAAATGCGGCGATCCTGTCGCTGGCGTTGTCGGCTTGCGGTGGTTCGGACAGCGTATCGCTGTCGGCGGAAGACGCGTTGCCGCAAGGCGCAGTCGCCCGTGCGGATGCCGCGCAAGCGAGCGGTCTGCGGCGGGCGCCCAACGATCCGGCGTCAATCCTTGAGATGGCCGAGGGGGAGCTTGCGAAGGGCAACCTGACCAATGCGTCACGCCTTTTCGATATGGCGGACAAGAATGCGGGCCGTACGATCCCGCGCAGTCTTCAGGGGCGTGGTCTCATCGCGTTGCGTCTCGGGCGCTCGGATCGCGCGGTTCGTTTGCTGACCGATGCCCTAGACGAGGATCCCGGTTTGTGGCGGTCCCGGATCGGTGTTGCCCGCGCGCATCTGGCTGCAGGCGAGCGATCCACGGCGATGGTCGCGCTCGCGCAGATCGAAGCCGAGGCCGCACTCAGCGCGCCCCTGCTCAACGATATCGGCATGGTGTACCTGTCCGACAACGCTCCCAAGCAGGCGCTCGAGTATTTCGCGCGCGCGCTCAGGCGGGATGCCAGCCATAGCGCGGCACGATCGAACATCCGCATCGCTCGCGCGATGCTTGGCGAATATGACGCGGCGATCTCTGGCGTCTCGCCGGAGGATGCTGCAGATGCACTCAACAATGCAGGGTATGCCGCAATCCTGAACGGCGCCTACGAGACGGCGGACAAATTGCTGCGCCGTGCGCTGGAGGTGAGCCCGATCTACCATGCCGCTGCAAGGGCCAATCTGGAACTGCTCAATCAGGCCACGGCGGGGGCCACCGCGCGAGAGTTTGCGGAGCGTGCAGTGAGAGGGGGTGCCCCGTCGTTGGCACGGTCGTCCCAGCGCGACAGGGCGCCGGAAACCACTCAGATTGCTTTTGACCGAGAGCAGGTCGGAAGAGTGCCGAAGAACGCGACACCGGTGGCCGAGGATCCTGAAACACCCATCGAAGATACATACCGTTGGGACAACGAAAGGCCTGCCGACGCCCTCAAGGCAAGACCTGCACCAGCACAAGAGGTGCAGACCATCGAAGCCGCGAGCCTCTCTGGTGATGGATATCGCTGGGTCAGGTAGTCCATGGCGTCGGGGACCGGCGACGCGGCAATCGATAAAACTTTAGCTCTATTCACCGTTTCTTTGAGTTTCCGCTGTAGTTCTCAACACGTGGTCTGATCCGCCCGGGACAATGTTTCGGCAGGATCAATCACATTGGTTGCGACCGGAGGCGGACTGGCTGCGCCGAAGGTCAGCGAAAACCCAACGCGCGTGAAAGCGCACACGCCCGGCATGCGGCCGGTGCGGCCGCCCCCGGGTCAGAGAAAGGGGGCAAAAATGACAGCCAAGATTGCAGGGAAACTGGCCGCGGAGGGTCTTTGGACCACGATCAAGCGGCTGCGGGATCAATGGGTGCTGATCGTGTTTGCGGTCACCGCGCTGTTCTGGGCCCGTGATTTTTATGAGCAGTTCGTTCATTTGCCGGGGCGCGTTCAGACGCAATCCCAGGTGATCGAGGTGCTGCGAAAGGAAATTGCGGCCCTCGACAGCGTGGACGAGAGGCGGCGGATCGACCGGTCCCCCGTCCTTTCGTTTCCCGGACGGCAACACGGGATCGATGACGGCGTGCTTGGCGCGCCGGTCACGGTCCGTCTGAACCCGGTCCATTGGGATCGGGACGATTGCCGGACTGCGGATCTGGCGGCCTTTATGGTCGACAGCACCAACCGTTGGTACTCGGTCGCGACCGATCTGGTCAGGCTGCCGCAGCTGACGGGCGAGGAGCAGGTGGCGTTTGGGGTGATGGTGCATCCTCGGATGACCGTGGGACGCGCCGAATTCCTCGTCCAGATCACGCAGGATTGCGGGTCCCACCTTCAGGTGGACAGTTCTCCGCGGCTTCATTTCCGGGTCCGCGCCGCGGATCCCGGTTAAACCTGCCACTTGCCCGGGCCGGCCACTGCGTCGGCCCGGGTCTTTCCAAGCCCCCCAGCCATCGCAAATCATATGACTGTATGGCGCCGGGTGCGGCACACGGCCCCGGGCGGCCCAGCTATTTCCTATAGAAATATGACAGTTCAGGTCTTGTGTGCAGATGCAGCATTGTGATTACCTCCGTCCTGAGTGGTGGATTAGTTACGACGGGAACGGGCATGGCATCTGATCAGACTTCCGAGGCGTTCGTCTCGTTCGAGCGTGTTCAGAAGAGCTATGACGGTGTGTCGCTGGTCGTGAAGGATCTGAACCTTGCGATCGGCAAGGGAGAGTTTCTCACGATGTTGGGCCCATCGGGGTCGGGCAAGACGACCTGCCTGATGATGCTCGCCGGGTTTGAGACCGCGACCCACGGTGAGATCAAGCTGGATGGCCGTCCCATCAACAACATCCCGCCGCACAAGCGCGGGATCGGCATGGTCTTCCAGAACTATGCGCTGTTCCCGCACATGACGATTGCCGAGAACCTTGCCTTCCCGCTGCAGGTCCGAAAGATGAGCCGGGCGTACACCGAAGAGAAGGTGCAGCGCGCGCTCGATATGGTGCAGATGGGAACGGGTGAGTTTGCCGGGCGGCGGCCTGCGCAGCTTTCGGGCGGTCAGCAACAGCGTGTCGCGCTCGCGCGTGCGCTGGTGTTCGAGCCGGAACTCGTCCTGATGGATGAGCCGCTTGGTGCGCTCGACAAACAGCTGCGCGAGCACATGCAGTACGAGATCAAGCACATCCATGAACGCCTTGGCGTCACAGTGGTTTATGTCACCCACGACCAGTCCGAAGCGCTGACCATGTCGGACCGGATCGCGGTCTTCAACGACGGCGTCATTCAGCAACTGGCGCCGCCTGCGGATCTCTATGAACGTCCCGACAACGCCTTTGTCGCGCAGTTCATCGGTGAGAACAACAAGATCACCGGCAAAGTGGACGCAATCGACGGCAGCTCTGCGGCGGTCACCATCGACAGCGGCGCGCAGGTCAACGCGCTGGCCGTGAACTGCGGCGGAGCTGGCGAGCGAACCATGCTTTCGATCCGGCCAGAGCGGGTGCTGATCGGCGATGCCGAGGCCCCGAACAGGCTGGACGGAAAGGTCGTCGAGCTGATCTTTCTCGGCGACCACATCCGATGCAGGATGGAGGTCGCGGGCCACGACGATTTCATCGTCAAGGTGCCGAACTCGGCCAAACACGCGATCCTGCAGGTCGGCGAGACCACGCCGATCGGATGGATGACGGAAGACTGCCGCGCGCTCGACGCGGCGTGAGAAGACCTCGCGCCCCTTGCCCGGGGGGCGCGACAGAGGTTTGATACGGGTTCAACGTTAGGGAGAGTACAAACATGAAACTCAAAACAGCCCTGATCGGTGCGGCAAGCGCGATCGCCTTCTCTGGCGCCGCCCTCGCTGCTGACTCGATCACTGTCGTCTCGTGGGGCGGCGCTTACACGAAGAGCCAGGTCGAAGCCTACCACAAGCCCTGGATCGCAAAGACCGGCAAGCAGATCGTCAGTGAAGACTACAATGGCGGCCTGGCCGAAATCAAAGCGCAGGTCGAAGCCGGCAACGTGACGTGGGATATCGTCGACGTGGAACTGTCGGACGCCGTACGCGCCTGTGACGAGGGCCTCGCCGAGGTTATCGACAAGTCGATTCTGCCGGCAGCGCCGGATGGCACCCCGGCCGTCGACGATTTCATCCCCGGCACGCTGGACGTCGATTGCGCGGTTCCGACCATCGTTTGGTCGACCATTTTTGCCTACGACCAATCGAAAATCGCAGATGGCCCGAAAACCATCGCCGATTTCTTCGATCTCGAGAAGTTCCCGGGCAAGCGCGGCATCCGAAAGTCGCCGAAGGCGAACCTCGAAATGGCTCTGATGGCGGATGGCGTTCCGTCGGGCGAGGTGTATGACGTCCTTTCAACCTCGGAAGGCGTGGATCGTGCGTTCGCCAAACTCGACAGCATCAAGTCCGAGGTTGTCTGGTGGGAAGCGGGCGCACAGCCGCCGCAGCTTCTGGCGGATGGCGAGGTCGCGATGACCACGGCTTATAACGGCCGGATCTTCAACGCGGTCGCAGCCGAGGACAAGTCGTTCGGCATTGTCTGGGACGGTCAGGTCTGGGATCTCGATCTCTGGATCATCCCCAAAGGCGCCCCGAACAAGGATGCCGCGCTGGACTTCATGGCGTTCTCGACCGACACCCAGCGTCTGGCCGATCAGGCCTCGTGGATCTCTTACGGCCCGACCCGTCAGTCCTCGGCGCCGCTGGTAGCCTCGTACGCGACGAAGCCCGATCTGGAAATGGGCCCGCAAATGCCGACCGCGCCTGAAAACTTCAAGAACGCGCTGCAGAACGACTTCGAGTTCTGGGCCGACAATCAGGACGAGTTGAACGAACGCTTCAACGCCTGGCTGGCCAAGTAGGGCCCGCCCGATTTCGGAGGGGAGCCCCCCTCCCTGGCCCTCCCCCACGGGGGGAGGGTACGCCAGCCGAGAGATCCGCGCCCGATGACAGAGGCCCCATGACCGACGCCACGCAAAACGCACCGCTGATGGCCGCCGACGGCACTCCGCTGAAGGCACGTCTGGCGCGGGCCATGCGGGTCAGCCGGATGCGGGCCTTCGGGTTGGTCGCGCCGTTGTTGGCGTTCATCTCAGCCTTTTTCTTCCTGCCGATCGCCGTGCTCCTGTTTCAGGCGATCTACAACAGCGACTACTCGTCGGTCATGCCACGTACGACGGAGGTGCTGCAGGAGTGGGACGGGCAAACTCAACCTGACGAGACATTCTACTCGGCGGTGGTCGGCGATCTGATCCAGGCCTCGGCCATTGACCGCGCCCAGCCTACCGTTGCGGCGACACGCCTGAACCGCGAGAAGTCCGGCGCGCTGTCCAAGACGAAGAAACTGATGCGGCAGGTCCGCAAACTGGAGGTGACCTTCCAGGGCGAGACCGACAGATTTTCCCGCATTCTGAACAAGCTGCATGCCGAGGATGATAACCGCCAGCCGATCTATT
>JBCBOR010000044.1:0-38657 GCA_039821125.1 Pseudomonadota bacterium | reverse complement strand
AAACCCAAACCAGTCAGCAGGTGCAGAAAGTAGCTTAATTTACGCCGGAAACTGTCCAAGCATTGGGGAGTAGCTCAGTTCGGACTTTGATGCCTCAAACGCTGCCTGCCGATCCGGCCTGCAACGAAGCGTTGTCAGTTCAGGTTTGCCGGTACGCCGATGAGTGCTTCAAACTCGGCCTGAAGCTGGTTTTTCTCGGCGGTGCCGAGCTTGTAGCCGAACGTTGACTCGAGGGTCGACGTAACGGTCAGATCAAGCGTTACATCGTAGCAGACCTGGCCATAGGGCTCCGGTTTCGCCTCACTCAGGCCAAAGAACCTCTTGCGGATGATCTCGACGTTCAAGCAGATCAGCTCCAGCTCCCGCGGCACGTCCCTGTAGATTGCTCTGATTTTTCCTTCGAGCCGATAGTCTCCCTCTGCCTTGATGCGAAAGACATCGGGAGCGCCAAGTCGGCGCGACTCCGTGCTGTGGGAACTGGCGGCGCTGCTCTCTGCCGCCGTAGGATCGCGCAGTGGAACCGAGGGGTCATACGTGCATGGTGCGGCGGAGCTCGGGCAATCATAGACCGCGCTCGAGAGGCGGCCCGAGCCGCCATATGTCGTCACAAGGATCGAGATGCCGGCCGGCACCGCCTCGGGATAGGATTGAAAGACGGCCTTGATCCCGTCCTCGACGCTTTCATTTTGAAACGGTCCGGCAACGTGAACGGGGGCCGGTTCCATCTTCAAAAGCGGATACGTCTCCCGGATCGTGTCGCTCGCGAGATAGGCAACGAGATCCGACAGTTCGTGCTCTTCTGTCGCTGCGGGAGCGGTACTGCGATCATTTGCATGACCGTCGACAACAACGCCGAACACAAGGGCGGCGAGCAAGACGGGACGAAGCATCTGCTTTCTCCAGGTCGAATTATTCAGTGAGGTTGGTAATCAACATACCTTTAACACGAGGGCCACGATTTGGACGGCCCCAATATTACTGTCACCTGATATTCAACACGGATCGGCTGCACAACGCGTGAAGACAAGAAAGTGCACGCAGCGAATGCCCCTGGCCAAGCCGGATCAGTGATCCGGGGCTGCCTTCTCAAAGGCGGCTTGCTGCTGCGGCGTCGCTTCGATCTGATACTTGGCCTTCCACTCGTCGAACGGCATGCCGTAGACGATCTCGCGTGCCTCGGCCTTGTCGAGATCGCCGCCCTGTTCGGCCACAGCTTCCTGATACCAGCGGCTGAGGCAGTTGCGGCAGAACCCGCTCAGGTTCATCAGGTCGATGTTCTGGACATCGGTCCGCTCGCGCAGGTGATCGCGCAGACGGCGGAACACGGCGGCTTCGATGGCGGTGGTGTCGATTTCACTCATCGGGGTCTCCCATATCGCTGAGGCACATATGGCCTCTCACCCTGCCTGAGCAAGCCGCATGTCGGCGATCGCCGCGCGCAGGATCGGCGCAAGGCGCGCGGCCCAGGCGGCCTGATCCGACGCTTCCTCGATCAGGTCATTCCGGATTTCGATCAGAACATGGGGGATGTCGCGCCGGGTTCCGTGCATCCACATGCAATCACCCGAGAGGCGGCCGGAGTAAGGTTCGTTGTCGCCAACGACCAGATCGGATTCGGCCCGAAGGCGTGCGAGCAAGGGTGCGACGAGGCGGTCATCCCGGTCCCAGAGCAGACTGATATGCCAGGGCCGCGGCGCCCGGCCCTTGAACTGCGGCGTGAAGGAATGGATCGAGATGAGCACAGGCGCCTCACCCGCGCCGATCACGTCATCGAGCGCTGCATCAATGGCGCTGTGGTACGGTCGATAGAGCGTATCAAGGCGGCGCGCGACTTCCTCAGGCCCGACCGAGCGATTGCCCGGGATGATCGAGCCGTCGTAGAGCTTCATCACCAGCGTCGGGTCATCGTCGCCACGGTTCGGGTCAATCACCAGCCGCGACCAGGTCGAAAACACCGCACCCGCACCAAGGTGCTCGGCCAGTGCCAGCGTCACGGCACGCGCTCCGACATCCCAGGCGATGTGCCGGCCCATATCCTCGGCACCAAGGCCAAGTGGCGCAACATCCGGCGGCACGGCGTTCGATGCATGGTCGCATACCAGCACAAGATCGCTCAGCGCGTCGGGGCCCGGGCGCGGGGCGACCCGCTCGACCGGAAGGAACGTCGTGGGGTCCATGATGAGATGATCCATTGACTTGACTCCGTCGCCCGAGCGATATCCGCCCCACCTGCATGGCGCAAGTGCAGCAACCGTCTAACACGCATGTGTTGAAACGGTCATGATCGGGCGCGATGATAGGACCGAACGGCAGAAATGAACCTTGAGGGGCATCCCATGCGACGAGAACGAAACACCAAGATTGTCGCAACGGTCGGCCCGGCCTCGTCAACCCGCGAGATGCTGAAAAAGCTGTTCATCGCCGGGGTCGATGTGTTCCGCCTGAACATGAGCCATGGCAGCCACGAAGAGGTGCGCGAGCGCCATCGCCTGATCCGCGAGATCGAGGTCGAGATGGAGCGCCCGATCGGCGTTCTGGTCGACTTGCAGGGTCCGAAGCTGCGGGTCGGCAAATTCGCCAACGGCTCGGAAGAACTGGAGGTCGGGCAGAAGTTCCGCTTCGATCTTACCGAGGCACCCGGCGTTGGCGCGCGCGTGACCTTGCCCCATCCCGAGATCTTCGCGGCGCTCGAGCCCGGCGCAACGCTTTTGGTGAACGATGGCAAGATCCGCCTGACGGTCGATGCCTGCGATGCCGGAAGCGCCGATTGCACCGTGACCGTGGGCGGGACGATATCGAACAACAAGGGCGTCAACCTGCCGGACGTGGTGCTGCCGCTCGCCGCGCTGACGGAGAAGGACCGCAAGGATCTCAGCTTTGCCATGGGACTGGGCATCGACTGGCTGGCGCTGAGCTTCGTTCAAAGACCCGAAGATGTGCAGGAGGCGTTCGATCTGCTGGGCGACGAGCAGGTCGCCGTCATGGTCAAGGTTGAGAAACCGGCTGCCGTGAAGCGGTTCGACGAGATCCTCGACATGGTCGACGGGATCATGGTCGCGCGCGGCGATCTGGGCGTCGAGATGATGAGCTGGGAGGTTCCGGCCATCCAGAAGCGCATGATCCGGCGCTGCCGGCAGGAGGGCAAGCCGGTCATCGTCGCGACGCAGATGCTGGAGAGCATGATCGAAAGCCCGCAGCCGACGCGGGCCGAGGTCTCGGACGTTGCGACCGCGATTTATGACGGCGCCGATGCGGTGATGCTGTCTGCGGAAAGCGCTGCGGGGCAATTCCCGGTCGAGGCGGTCGCGATGATGGACAATGTCGCGCGCAATGTCGAAGGCGACGAGCTGTTCCGGAAGTCCATGGAGGCCGGGCCGAAAATCCGCCGCGAAACCGTGGCCGATGCGATCACGGCAGCGGCGCGCGAGGTGGCGGAAGCCACCGATATCAAGGCGATTTGCTGTTTCACGCAATCGGGCTCAACCGCTCTGCTGGCGGCGCGCGAGCGTCCTCAGGTGCCCATCCTTGCGCTGACCCCGGCAAAGACGACGGCCCGGCGGCTGGCGCTTTGTTGGGGGCTGCACTGCGCTCTGACGCCGGAGGTGGAGCGGTTCAAGCTGGCGGTGGTCGAGGCCTCGCGGGCCTGCCGTTCGGCGGGATTCGCGACCGAGGAAGACAAGATCCTGGTCACCGCAGGTGTGCCGTTCAACACGTCGGGCACCACGAACATTCTGCGCGTTGCCCCGGTAGACGAGCGCAAGATCTTCGACGGCGGTCAGGAATAGCGCTTGGGGGCTGTGCGGGAGGCCGCACGCCCTGTCACCGTTCGCCCGGGCCGCGGGCGGCGCACTTTGCCCACCCACCCGCGCGCGGCCTCCCGCAGCCATGGCGCACCGCTTCAGGTGTCAGCGATCCGTCTCTCAAGCGCCGGGTATTGCACCAGCAGCGTCACCCCGCGCAGGATCAGGAAGGCCCAGATCGCCCCCCAGACGCCGTGGTTGCCCCAGACTTCGAGCGACCAGGTGCTGATCGCGAGATAGATGCCCCCCGAGACAATCATGGCATTGCGCATGGCGGGGCCAGCGGCTGCACCGACGAAAATACCGTCCATCTGGAAGGCCAGCACCCCGATCACCGGGAAGAGCGCCGCCCAGAAGAAATAGGCCAGGGTCTCGGTCCGGACATCCGCCACATTGGTGAAGAGCGTGATCAGCGGCACATGGATCGCCAGCAGCAGCGCCGCGAGAAGACCGGAGACGACAAACGCGCAGATCGTGCTGACCACAACGGCGCGGCGCAGAAAGCGGCGGTCTTTTGCACCCACGGCCTGGCCAACCAGCGATTCGACCGCGATGGCGAACCCGTCCAGCGCGTAGGATGCGAGGTGAAAGATCTGAAAGAGGATCCCGTTGGCCGCCAGGATCACATCGCCCTGCAGCGAGCCGAGCCGGGTCATCCAGGTGAAGGAGCCGACCAGGATCATCGTCCGGATGAAGATATCGCGATTGAGCCGCATCAGCCCGATCAGCTCGGCCCTGTTCAGGAGCCGTTTGCGCTCTGGCCGCCAATCGGGCATCAGCCACGCCATCCGGGCGCGTGCCCGCCAAAGCCCGAAGCCAAGCCCGATATAGGCCGCGATCAGTGTGCCCAGGGCCACCCCGTCGACGTCCATGCCGAGACCAAGCACGAAGATCAGATTGAGCACGATGTTCGAGACGGAGACGACAAGCTGCATCTCGAACAGGCGGCGGGTCAGTTCCTGTCCGGAAAACCAGCCCATCAACGCAAAGTTCGCCAGTTCTGCGGGTGCGGCCCAGATGCGGATCGAGAAATAGAGAGCGGCCAGATCCTCGGCCTCGGCGCTTGCCTCGAAGATTCGCATGGCCTGACGCGCGAGCGGTCCTTGCGCCAAGATCAGCAGGACCGCGATCCCGACGGCCAGGATCAGCGCACGCGCCAGCACGTTGATCACCCTTCGGTGGTCCCGGGCGCCCAGCGCCTGAGCCCCCAGCGCCCCTGCGCCGAACTGCAGGAAGTTGAAGACCTGCAGCACAAGCGCCATGACCGCGCCGCCCAACGTCACTGCGGCGAGATAGATCTCGGACCCCAGGTTGCCGATAATCGCGGTATCGATAGCGCTTTGAAGCGGAACCGTCGCATTCGAGACGACCACGGGCAAAGCAATCGCCGCCACGCGGACATAGGTCACGTCCTTGGCCTGGCTGGCGTGTTCGGCTTGGCTGGGTTGCGCGGTCACGGGATCATCTCGCTGGGCGTGTCCGCTCGGCTTAGCGTCCTTTGCCGGGTCGTGCCAGCACGCAAGTCTCTGCGCTGTGCGGCATGGTGATATGTTCGTGATCACGGACGGATTGCCCGCCGACAGGCATTGGCTATCGTTTGCCGCGCAACACGCTGAGCAACACAGAGTGGAGACAGGGATGCGATTTCTCATGGTGTGTCTGGTGGCCGTTGCCATGGGGGCGAGCCCGGCAATCGCCTGCGGCGTCGAAACGGACTGCATGCTCGGGGATCGGATCTACCGCATCTCGATGCCCGAGGATGGGGCCGCCACCGGTGCGATTGTTTACATGCACGGCTATCGCGGCTCGGCGCGCGGCGCGATGCGCAACCAGGCTTTGCTCGATTTGGCACACCGACACGGGCTGGCGCTGGTCGCCGCGAAATCTGCGGGCGATGACTGGCGCATTCGGGGGGTGCCGGAGGATCCGTCGTTCTCCGGCGACGAGGAGTTCACCTATTTCGACGCGCTCATCGATGCGCTGGAGGCGCGGCATGGTATCGACCGGACAAACCTGATCGCCACCGGGTTCTCCGCCGGCGGCATGATGGTCTGGAACCTTGCCTGTCAGCGCGGCGGGTCGTTCAAGGCCTTTGTCCCCATCGCAGGGACCTTCTGGGCCCCGATGCCGGAGACATGCCCGGATTACCCCGTCGACATGGTTCACATCCATGGCACAACCGACAAGATCGTGCCGCTGGCCGGGCGCCCCATCGCCGAGACCCATCAGGGCGATGTGCTGATCGCCATTGATCGCCTTGTGGCGGCGGGTGGCTACGAGGCCGAGGTCACCGAAACCTCATCCGGTGATCTGTTCTGCAAGATCGGTGCGAACGCCGACCGCAGGATCTTGGCGTTCTGCACTCATCCTGGCGGACACTCATTCAAGACGGAGTATGTGAACACCGCTCTGGAAATCCTGAACGGCGCGCCGCGCTAGGCCGGTTCCCCAGTCGCTGCGGGCAGATCGAGCGGTTCGATGAAAGCGGCCAGCAGATCTGCCCAGGCGGCATAGACCTCGGGTCCGGGATGAAACCCGTCCTCGGCCATCGCGTCAACGCCCAGATCGAGGATCAGCGGAAAGTGATGCAGGTCATCGCGCGTTTCGGCAAATGCGCTCAAGGCCTGGTCGAACGCCTGCCCCTGCAGGCCGAGATACCAGCGCAGCGGCTGCGGAAGCGCAGGGAACTGACCAATCGGGGGCAACCCTGACGCAATCACGGTGGAAACCCCATAGTCGCGCTTCAACCGGTCGATCAGGCGGCCATAGTCGCGCCGCTGATCAGGAATGCGCACTTCGGTCGTGACATCGTTCACACCAAGGGAGATGACCGCGAGATCGAACCGGGATCCATCGGGCTCGGGCAGCGCCGCGAGAGCCTCTGCGGTCGTCCACCCGGTCTGGGCAATCAAGCGCCAGGTGATTGCCCGTCTCTCGGCCAACCGCGCGGCAAGTTGCCCGGACAGCGCCCGGTCCTGATGATCTGCGCCAACCCCAGCCGCAGAGCTGTCTCCGACGATAAGGACAGCAAGCGGCGAACCCTGCCCCACACTTCCATCCCGGGGACCGTCAGCCTCGGGCAGTCGCAGCACATCGCGGCGCACGCGCCGCCCCTGCCACAGCAAAAGCGGCCCAAACACAATGCGCAGCAGCCCGCGTCGTCTGATCCAGAAGCTCACGACCGTTCAGCCGCCATCCGGAACCAGGAAGTTACCGCGGAGCATGGCGATCGGTCGGTCACGCGCATCCTGCCACGCCGAGACATGGAGGTTCACCACGCGGCGCCCGGACTTGCGAAGCTCGGCACGGGCGAATGTCTCGCGCGGGCGGCCCGACCGCAGATAGTCGATGGTGATGTCGATCGTCTTTGGCATCGGCGGGAATTTTCCGGAGAGCACCTTTGCCGCTGCCTCGCCGCCTTCCTCCATGATCACCCAGGCCCGGTCCCAGGCCAGTTGCATCAATGCGGTGATCTCGAGGAACGCGCCGGTCGCCCCGCCATGCAGCGCCGGGAGGATCGGGTTGCCGATCAGCGGCTCGGCGAAGGGCAGCCGCGCCGTCAACTCATCCCCCAGCCGGTCGAACCGCACACCGAGAAAACGGTTGTAGGGCACGACAGCGGTCAGGGCCGCCAAGGCGGCGTCACGCTCCGCCTCGAGCTTGGCCTGCGCGTCGATCCGGCTCATGCCGTGGTCTCCTGGTCCTTCGGACGCTCGATGATGAACGCACCTGCAGCCGAGGCAATCGGGTCGGACGGCGTATCATGATAGGCAACGGCCCGTGTGAAGGCGATCGACCGGGTCATGCGATAGCATTCGGCCTGGGCGTAGATCGTCTCGCCAACGGTGGCGGGGCGCATGTAGTCGATCCGCAGATCCAGCGTCGCCACCGACACCAGTTTCTGGCGGATCGACATCACTGCCGAGCCGCAGGCCGTATCCAGAAGCGCCGTGATCACGCCGCCGTGCACGACGCCTGAGACCGGATCGCCGATCAACTTCTCGTCATAGGGCACCGACATAAGGGTGTCGCCATCCGCGGACTTGTGCAGGCGCATCCCGATTTCGCGCGAGTGCGGCAACGCGCTCATCAACTCGCCAGGCCCCGGATCTTCAGGGGCCTTCGTTGTCATCGCAGTCAGATCGTTGCGAGGCTCGGACATTCAGTTCTCCCGCTTAGCGCGAAATTTGGTAGGCTATGCACGCAAGCCCGGTGACGCCCGAAGCATTGCACAGTTTTGATTGACGTGCACGTAAACTCAGTACTTGACGCGCACGTCAACCATAGCCATGTTCCGCTCAGTGAGTCGCCAGATATTTACCGGGGTACACCCAATGACCGACAAGACGTATTCCATCGGCCAAATGTGCGCCGACTTCGATGTAACGCCGCGCGCGTTGCGCTTCTACGAATACAAGGAACTTCTGGCCCCGATCCGCGATGGCCAGCGCCGTTTGTTCACACCAACCTGCCGGGCCCGGCTGAAGCTGATCCTGCGCGGCAAGCGCTTCGGCTTCTCGCTGGCCGAGATCAAGGACCTGCTCGATCTCTACGGTGTCGGAGATGGCCAGGTACTGCAGCTTTCGGCCACGCTTGAAGCGGCACGCCGTCACCATGCCGACCTGATCGGCCAGCGTGATGAGCTGAACCAGGCCATCGCCGACATGGAAGACCAGATGGCAGTGGTGGAGAAAATGCTCGCCGAAAAAGGATCTGCAAAAGCTGCCGAGTGATCCGCAAGGACTGACAACACAACGAGGCCGCAGAGGCCAGAGACGCAACTCTAGGGAGAGCCAGGATGCCACATTATGAACCCCCGCTCCGCGATTACCGCTTCATCCTGCACGAGGCGCTGAAGATCCAGGACGAGACCGCGATCGCCGGCTATGAAGAGATGACCGACGACTTCACGGGCGCGATTCTGGATGAGGCTGGCAAGATTGCCCGCGATGTCCTGGCGCCTCTGAATCAGATCGGCGACCAGCAGGGCTGCCGATTGGAGAACGGTGTCGTCTACACGCCCGAGGGGTTCAAGGACGCGTGGAAGCTGCTGGTCGAAGGCGGCTGGCCGTCGATGGAGTGTGATCCCGAATATGGCGGCCAGGGCATGCCCTCGGTGCTGAACATCTGCGTCGGCACGATGCAGTCCGCGGCAAACATGGCCTTCATGATGTATCCCGGCCTGACGCACGGCGCCTACTCGGCCCTGCATGCCCACGGGACCGAGGATCAGAAGCAGCGCTACCTGCCCAAGCTGATCTCGGGCGAGTGGACCGGCACCATGAACCTGACCGAGCCGCATTGCGGCACGGATCTCGGCATGCTGCGCACCAAGGCCATGCCGAACGGCGCGGACAGCTTCCACATCTCGGGCCAGAAGATCTTCATCTCGTCCGGCGAGCACGACATGGCCGAGAACATCATCCACCTTGTGCTGGCCCGTCTGCCTGACGCACCGGAAGGGGTGAAGGGGATCTCGCTGTTCGTCGTGCCGAAATTCCTGGTCAACGACGATGGCTCGCTGGGCGAGCGCAATGGCGTGACCTGCGGCAAGGTCGAGGAGAAGATGGGCATCCACGGGAACTCGACCTGTGTGATGAACTATGACGGCGCCACGGGCTGGCTGATCGGCGAGCCGCACAAGGGTCTGCGGGCGATGTTCACCATGATGAACGAAGCGCGCCTTCTTGTCGGGATGCAGGGTCTGGCGATCGCGTCGGCCGCCTATCAGAACTCGGCAGCCTACGCGAAAGACCGGCTGCAGGGCCGTGCGGTCACCGGGACCGAGAACCCGGACGGCCCGGCCGATCCGCTGATCGTGCATCCCGATGTGCGCCGCCTGCTGCTCGACCAGAAAAGCTTCGTGGAAGGTGGCCGCGGGTTCGTGAACTGGGTCGCCATGCTGCTCGATGCCTCGAAGCATCACACCGACCCGAAAGAGCGCGAGCGCGCCGACGACATGATGGGTCTGCTGACGCCTGTCATCAAAGGCTTCCTGACCGAGGAAGGCTATCGCCTGACCTCGAACGCGCAGCAGGTCTTCGGCGGGCATGGCTATATCGAGGAATGGGGCATGTCGCAGTTCGTGCGCGATGCCCGGATCACCATGATCTACGAAGGCGCAACCGGCGTCCAGGCGCTCGATCTTGTGGGCCGCAAGCTGGGCCACAAGGCGGGCAAGCCGATGATGACCTTCTTCGAGTACATCAAGGGCTATATCAAGGACAACGAGGACGACCTGCCGCTGGCGCGCGACTTCCTCGAGCCGCTGAAGGAAGCGTCGAAGGATCTGCAGAAGGCCGCGATGTATTTCATGCAGGCCGGGATGAAGAACCCGAACAACGCGCTGGCCGGATCGGTCGACTTCCTGCACCTGTTCGGGCTGGTCTGCATGGGGCTCTCGTGGGCGCGTCAGGCCAAGGCCGCCCAGCGCGCAATCGAAGCAGGGGCCGAGGACGAGCAGTTCTATCTCAACAAGCTCGCCACCGGGCGCTACTACATGAAACGCGTTCTGCCGGAGACCGCTCTGCGCCTTGCGCGAATCGAAAGCGGTGCTGATCCGGTCATGGACCTGCCGGCGGAAGCCTTCTAAGGCCCTGATATTGCGAAAGTTATCGGCATCGACGGGGTCGATGCCGGTATCACTGGCGCACAACCTTAAGAGTATTCTAACGTGATCTGACCGGGGTGTGTTTTGAAACTGAGAACGGGTTCAGATCATGAGACTAATGGCTATCGCGGCACTTGCCGCTGTATTGGCACTTGGCGTGGCGCCAGCATCGGCGGCGAGCTGCAAACTGACCAGTGCGGACAGACAGGTCCTGAACGCAACGATCAAAGACTTCTCTACCGCGCTGCGACTTGGAGACTATGAGCGGATCCAACGGGTCATCCCCCGGCGGATCATTCGAAAAATGGCCGCGGATGCGGGGGCAACGCCCGCTGCGGTGATCAACGAGTTGGCCCGGGTGATGGCCCGGGGCATGCAAAGGATAGAGGTCGAGGCCTTCAACATGGAGACCAAGAACCTGACATGCGACATAGCTGGCGGTGCGATGAAATACGTGCAGGTGCCAACCGAGATGATCGTGAACGTGCAAGGGGTCGGACGACACTCGATGACCTCGCATACGCTTGCGCTGCTCGAGGGGGAGACGTGGTATCTGCTGCGCGTAAGCGAACCGCAGGAGCTGCTGACGCTGACCGACCTTTATCCCGAGTTGGCGGCGGTCGAGTTTCCGCCCGCCAAGATGACACGACTGCAATAGGACCGGCCCTCGGTCCGACCGACTGACGATATCGACGAAGACGCGGGTGCCCGCCCGCAATCAGGAGCAGAGACATGGCAGACTACAGACTTCACTGCTTCGGACAGTCCGGCAACGCCTACAAGGTGGCGCTGGCTCTGGAGCTGGCGGGCGCTGACTGGGAGCCGGTCTTCGTCGATTTCTTCAACGGCGCGACGCGCTCGGACGATTTCAAGGCGATCAACCCGATGGGCGAGGTCCCGGTGCTGGAGCATGCCGGCCGGACCATGAGCCAGACCGGGGCGATCCTGGACTATCTGACGGGCACGCTGGGCAAATACGCCGCTGCCAATGGGCACGAGGCCCTGCGCTGGATCCTGTGGGACAATCACAAGCTCACGGCCAATCTGGCGGTCTGGCGGTTCCTGACGAATTTCGCGCCAGAGAAGATGCGCAACGCGGACGTGATCGCGTTCCACAAGGGCCGCGCCCTCGGAGCATTGAACGTTCTGGACGGGCACCTCGCAGCACGCGACTGGATCGTTGGCGACGCTCTGTCCACGGCAGATTTCAGCTGCGTCGGGTATATGTATTACACAGACGAGTACGATCTCGACTGGGCCAACTATCCCAACGTGACCGCCTGGCGCGACCGCATCGCCGCGCTGCCGGGCTGGAAGCATCCCTATGACCTGATGCCCCGCGCGGCGACCTGATCGTCACGCCGCAGAGCATCTGAGACTGAGAATACCGAAGACGACCCGTCCGCATCAGCGGCGAAGGAGGAAAGATGACCGACGCATATATATACGACACGGTGCGCACGCCGCGCGGCAAGGGCAAGAAGGACGGCACCCTGCATGAGGTGACCTCGCTGCGTCTGTCGGCGGAGGTCTTGAACGAGCTGAAAGACCGCAACGATCTCGACACGGCCGAGGTCGAGGACGTGATCTGGGGATGCGTCACGCCGATCGGCGAGCAGGGCGGGGATATCGCCCGTGCCTCGGTCCTCTATGCCGGATGGGACGAGAGCGTTCCGGGTGTGCAGATCAACCGGTTCTGCGCCTCGGGGCTCGAGGCCTTCAACATGGCCGCCAACCAGGTGCGCGGCGGGGCCGGCGATCTCTACGTCGCGGGCGGCGTCGAGATGATGAGCCGGGTTCCGATGAGCAGTGACGGCTATGCGGCGGGGGTCGATCCGGCGGTGGCCTTTCCGACCTATTTCGTGCCTCAGGGCATCGGCGCCGACGTGATCGCAACCAAGTGGGGCTTTTCGCGCGACGATGTCGATGCCTATGCGGTCGAAAGCCAAAAGCGCGCAGCGGCGGCGTGGGAAGGAAAGCGGTTCGCGAAATCCGTGATGACCGTGAAAGATCAGAACGGCATCCCGATCCTCGACCATGACGAGCACATGCGCCCGGGCACAGACATGCAGTCGCTCGGCTCGCTGAAGGCCAGCTTCAAGGATATCGGCGAGAACATGCCCGGCTTCGATGCGGTCTCGCTGCTGCGGTACCCGGAACTGGAGCGTGTGAACCACGTGCACCACGCGGGCAATTCCTCGGGGATCTGCGACGGGGCCGCTGCGGTTCTGGTCGGCACCAAGGAAGCCGGCGAGCGTCTTGGCCTGAAACCCCGCGCCCGTGTCGTGGCAACGTCCAAGGTTGGCTCCGAGCCGTCGATCATGCTGACCGGTCCCCTGCCCGCGACGAAGAAGGTGCTGAAGGCCGCGGGCATGGAGATCGGCGATATCGACCTGCACGAGGTCAACGAGGCCTTCGCCGCCGTCGTCATGATGTACATGGCCGAGTTCGGCGTCGACCACTCGGATGTCAACGTGAACGGCGGTGCCATCGCGATGGGCCATCCGCTTGGCGCCACCGGCGCGATGATCCTGGGCACCGTGCTGGACGAGCTTGAGCGGTCCGACAAGGAAACCGCGCTGACGACGCTCTGCATCGGCTCGGGCATGGGCGCGGCGACCATCATCGAAAGGGTCTGAATGCAGCACGCCAGCGAGTTCGTCCTGATGTTTGCGACTGCAGTCTACGAGGCTGAGTTGGCGGAGGTCGACCGCTGCGTGAACTATCCGATGACGGTCGTGGCCTCCGGTGTGGACCTGACCGTTGGCGACCGGGTCGATCTTGAAGATGCGATCTCGCTTTTGCGCGGCGGGATCAGAGCGGCTGGCGTCACGCATATGGACCGATCGATCATCTCGGCCGTTCAGACCGACGAGACCTTCGCCGTCGTGACGCTGGAGACCCAGCGCTACGGCGCTGAGGACCAGGATCTCGGTGCGCATCAGAGCACATTCGTGCTCGATGCCATCGGAGAGAGCTGGATGGTGCGCAGCCTGACGGTGACTGACGCGCCGGATACGGCGACCGGGATGGCTGCGATGCGTCGTGACTTTGTCCGGCGCTATCGCAACGCAGACAATGTGCGGTGGACGCTGCGCGGCCCGCGCAAGACCGACTGACAAACACTTGGCAGGGTCCCGTGCCTTGGACCAGCCGGTACAAAGAAACCTGAGGAGCTAGGCAATGACCGACATCTTTACGCTCGCCGTCGACAGCGATGGCATCGCCACGATCACCTGGGACCTGCCGGGTGCCAGCATGAACGTTCTGAACGAGGAGGGCGTGCTCCAGCTGGACGCGCTTGTCGATCAGGTGCTCGCCGACGAGACGGTCAAGGGCACGATCATCACCTCGGGCAAGGATGATTTCGCCGGCGGCATGGACCTGAAGGTGATTGCCGACACGAAGGCACGCGCCACCGCGGCGGGCGGAAACGTGGCCGAGGGCGTCTTCAACATGGTCATGGAACTGCACAGCGTCCTGCGCAAGATCGAACGCGCGGGTGCCGATCCCAAGACCAACAAGGGCGGCAAGCCCTTTGTCTGGGCGGCGCCCGGCACCGCGCTCGGCATTGGGCTCGAGCTTGGCCTTGCCTGTCACCACCGGATCGCCGCGCGCAACCCGAAGGCCAAGATCGGCCTGCCCGAGATCATGGTCGGCATCTTCCCCGGCGCAGGCGGCACCACCCGGCTGATCCGGATGCTGGGCCTGATGGGCGCGGCAGAGCCTCTGCTCCAGGGCAAGATGTACGAGCCGAAGAAGGCCAAAGCGCTGATGCTGATCGACGCTCTGTGCGAACCGGAGGCATTGCTTGCCGATGCCAAGGCCTGGCTGATGCAGTCCAGCGAGAAGGACGCGGTCAAACCGTGGGACGAGAAAGGCTTCAAGATCCCCGGTGGTGGGCCCTACACGCCCAAAGGTTTCGAGATGTTCATCGGCGGGGTCGTCATGACCCATGGCAAGACGCAAGGCGCCTATCCCGCGCCGAAGGCGATGCTGTCGGCGGCCTATGAAGGCGCACAGGTGCCCTTCGACACGGCGATCAAGATCGAGGCCCGGTGGTTCACCTCGGTCCTCATGAACCCGTCGTCCGAGGCGATGATCCGCTCGCTCTTCATCAACAAGCAGGCGCTCGAGAAAGGCGCCGTGCGCCCCGCCGGTGTGCCGGACATGTCGGTGAAAAAGGTCGGCGTGCTCGGCGCAGGCATGATGGGCGCAGGCATCGCCTATGTCTCGGCCAATGCCGGGATCGAGGTTGTGCTGCTGGATCGTGACATCGAGGCCGCGGAGAAGGGCAAGGCCTACTCCACCGGCATTCTCGACAAGGGTATCTCCCGCAAGAAGGTGACCGAGGAGAAGAAGGCCGAGGTGCTGGGGCGCATCCACCCGACCGCGGCCTATTCGGACCTCGCCGATTGCGACCTGATCGTCGAGGCCGTGTTCGAGGACACCGGCATCAAGAAAACCGTGACCGAGGCGACCGAGGCCGTGATCCCCGAAGATGCGATCTTTGCATCGAACACTTCGACCCTGCCGATCACGGAACTGGCCAAGGCGTCCGTGCGCCCTGAGCGGTTCATCGGCATCCACTTCTTCTCGCCCGTGGACAAGATGCTGCTGGTCGAGATCATCAAGGGTGCCGAGACCGGCGATGAGGCGGTCGCCAAGGCGCTCGATTTCGTGCGCCAGATCAAGAAGACGCCGATTGTCGTCAACGACGCACGCTTCTTCTATGCCAACCGGTGCATCATCCCCTACGTCAACGAGGGACTGATCATGGTCACCGAGGGCGTCAAGCCCGCGCTGATCGAGAACGCCGCCAAGCAGATGGGCATGCCGCTCGGCCCGCTGCAACTGACCGACGAGACCTCGCTCGACCTAGGCTACAAGATCGCACAAGCGACGCGGGCCGGGATGGGCAACGCCTATCAGCCGACCGGGGCGGATGAGCTGCTCGAAGAGATGGTCGCCAAGCGCGAACGGCTGGGCCGCAAGTCCAAGGCGGGCATGTATGCCTATGACGAGAACGGCAAGCGTCAGGGTCTCTGGGACGGTCTCGCCGAGATCTGGCCCCATGCAGACCAGCAGCCCAGCCTCGAAGACGTCCAGCACCGCCTGATGATGGCCCAGACGCTGGAGGCCGTCCGGGCACTGGAAGAAGGCGTGCTCGAGGATATCCGCGAGGGCGATGTCGGCGCCATCCTCGGCTGGGGCTTTGCGCCCTCGACCGGGGGGCCGCTCTCGTGGCTCGATATTCTCGGCGCGGCCCGGGCCAAAGAGATCTGCGACGATCTCGCCGCCCGCCACGGCGATCGGTTCAAAGCACCGGCACTTTTGGTTGAAATGGCCGAGAAGGACGAGCGCTTCTACGGTCGGTTCGCTCCAGCCGACGCGGCCTGACGGCACGCCGCCGCAGCCCATGCAACACCCCGTAGGGTGCGTCCGTGACGCACCCTCGCCGCTGCAAATCATACCCCAGATCGCAAAAAAGGCAGCGCGTCCCGCACCTGCCTTGCGTCTTCTTTGCAAGATCCACGATCTGGGTTAGACTCGCCCCGATACTGCTTGATACAGCGGCTAAGGGTTTATGCTTAAACGTCTTTCTCTCCTCCTGATTGCACCGCTCACCCTGATCTTTCTATTTGCGGAGGCGCCGATGGCATTCGGAAAATCCCTGGTTCTCGCATCCCAATTCAATGGCAAACTGATCGATAGCAGCGGCGCTCCGCAGGCCGGCGTGAAGGTCTCACGCACCTGGAACTGGGCCTGGGGCGACGAGAGCGGCAGCGACGAGGCGACCACGGCCGAGGATGGTAGCTTTTCCTTTCCCGAGGTCACCGGATCGAGCTGGAGTGCCGGGATCGTCCCGCACTCTCCGTCGATCCGGCAGGAGGTGAAGGCTCAGGGCCCCAGCGGTGATGTGCTGCTCTATTCGGTGAACAAGAGCACCTATGACACCGACTCGGAGAACCTGCTCGACGAGAGGCTCAAGGGCCCGGGCGTCAATCTCATCTGCCGGATCGATCTTGAACCGTCTGCCGACGGGCCATTTTGGGGCACCTGTCAGCCGGCAGAGTAAACGAAGTGTAAACGACTGATCGGAGATACTCACAACACGACTGCGTCACCCGCATTGCGTCCACAATTGAATGCCAGCGTTTGTTCAGTGGCACACATCACCTTTATCGAGACGGGATAACTCTATGGCTACTCTTTCCCCATTGATGGCGGCTCAGCTTGCCCATGCGGTCTACGGGATCCGCACCACCGACAACATCATGCAGGGCGTCACCGAACAGCTCGGCGGCGGTACCACCACACAGGTTGGCCAAAGCTGGGATATCGGCGGCGGTACCGTCGCCCATGGCGTATCCGGCACTGTGATCACCGAGAGATCGGGCTTCGGCCTCGTCATGAGCGGCCAGGGCCAGTTCGCAGGCGAGACCGTTGTGATCACCCGCGGCACCCAGACAACTGCGGACTGGGTCTCGAACGCCACCACCGGCGTCTCGCCCGGCCCGTTCGGCCTCGGGGTGCACACCGGGTTCAACCGGATCTACAAGTCGGTGATCGACCAGGTCCAGCCGCAGGTGCCCGAGCGCGGCACCATCCACGTGGTGGGCCACTCGCTCGGCGGTGCGCTGGCTAATCTGATCGCGGCCAAGCTGACCTCGTCGGGCGAGCGCGACATCCGGCTCTATACCTTCGGCTCCCCGCGCGTCGGCCTGCCCCCGTTCAGCGGCCTTCTGCAAAAGCGGATCGGGGCGGACAATATGTACCGCGTCTATTCGGTCGCGGACCCTGTGCCGATGGTCCCGATCTATCCCTTCGTGCACACGCCTGTGACCAGCGGCGGTATCCGCGTCGGCAACACGACCGGGCTCCTTTCGATCGACGCGCACCTGATGCCGACCTCGTATCTGATCCACACGCGCAACAACAACAGCTGGGCAGGTCTCAAGGCCGCTGCACAGGAGGTTCACAACCTGCGCAAGGTCGATGAACTGCTGGCGCTGGCGGGCAAACACGCGTCCATCCCCGGCTCGTCCTGGGCGCTATGGGCGCTTGGCAAGGCGCTGCAGGCAATCATCAACATCGCCGTCACCTCGCTGGGCATCGCCGTCACAACCGTTGCCACCGCCGTCGACATGGTCGCGCAGTTGCTGGTCAACGCCGCCCGTATCAGCAAGGAGATCGGCTCGCGCATCCTCAAGTTCATCACCACCGCGATGAAATGGGCCGGCAAAGCCGTGACGGCCACCGCCGAGGTGACGGCCAAGTTCCTCTCCTGGGTCATCAAGCTGATGCTGGCCCCGATCGCCAGCCTTGCCGGCCGGGCACTGGATCGGCTGCGCGGGTAGCACAGGCCGCCCCTGTACACGGCGGCACCGTCGGCACGAAACCAAGGGACCGCGCGCCAATCCTGTGCTCGCGGGCCTTGGGTGGGATCGCTGTGAAAACCGGCGTCACCGACCCGACAGGCTGAGCACGACACCGACCGTCAGCGTCAGGATGTAGGCGTCCAGCCACAGGCTGCGGCTCTGTGCGTAGATCCGGTCCAGTCGCCGCCGTTCTGCATGGGTCGTCCGGTGCCGGCCCGAAACCTGCCACAGCCCGGTGATCCCAGGGCGGCACCGGGCATAGTCCGCGAAAGCCGCCGACCGGTGATACTCGGCATCGGCACCATACCCGGCGATCTCGGGCGCAATGATCGGGCGCGGGCCGACAAAGCTCATCTCGCCGCGCAACACGTTGAACACCTGTGGCACCTCATCCAGCGAGCATCGGCGCAGCAGGCGGCCAAGACGGGTGATCCGCGGATCGGATTTCAGTTTCTGGTGCCGGTCCCAGTCGCGGCGCGCGTCCGGATCGGCGGCAAGACATGCCGCCAACCGCGCCTCGGCGTCGACATACATCGTGCGCAGCTTGAAGCAACGGAACCGGGTGTCCCCCCGACCGACCCGAAGCTGGGTAAAAAAGACCGGGCCCTGCAAGGCCAGCGCCAGCGCCGCAATCGCAAGGACCGGCCCGGTAAAGACCAACAGAGTCAGAGCCAAGGCAATGTCCAGTATGCGCTTGACATCCGGAAAAAGGCGCTTTGCCGCACCCTCTGAAACTCTCGACCGGAGCGCCCCGCGTGCAGGGATCTCAACGGTCACGTGCACGGCATCGGTGCTCATGTCAGAGCACCCTTCAAAGGCGCCTTAAAGCGCTGAGGTTTTCCCTTCCAAGGCGGTGCAGTCAGCCGCGCCAGGGAATGCCTGGCGACTGATTTATCAAGGCAATACAAAGGACTATCCTTTGCATGCAGGCAAAAGGTCTGGCTCCTGGCGCAGCCGAAAGGCCACGCCGCGGCGAGTGGTATCATGGCCATTGGCCGTCGCTCCCAACCCCGCCCGTTAGGATCAATTCCTGACAAATCTTAGAAATTCGAATCGCTTAAGAATGCGTAAATCTCTCCACGCTTCACTGTGACCAGAAAGCGAGCGCGGCCCGAACGGCCCGCCCTGATTCTCGCCGCGCGCAATGGGAGAAAGCCCATGGTCCACGTGCCGTCCAACGTCATGCCCCGATCGCAAGGGGGGTGCCGCGCATGACCCGCCACTGGAAACCTCGGCCCGGCTATCACGACCGTGTCCGGACGGAGATCCTGCCCCTTGTGCCACTTGGGGGCGGGACCTTGCTCGATATCGGCGGCGGAACCGGCGCGACGGCGCTGTGGTTGCGCAAACACGGTCTGGCGTCCAGGGTGGGCGTGGTCGACCGTATTGCGCCGCTCGGCGGACCGCGCCTGCTGGATTTCCGAGAGACCGGCGATATCGAGGATCCCCACGTGCTCGCCCGGACCTTTGCCCGGACCGGGCCGGTGCAGACGATCCTGTGCCTCGACGTGCTGGAACAATTGCGTGACCCGTGGTCGATCGTGCGCCGTCTGCATCGCGGCCTTGCGCCGGGCGGATCGATCATCGCCAGCATATCGAATGTCCGGCACTATCAGACCGTGCTGCCTCTGCTGCTGCGCAATCGCTGGACGCTGACCGAGGATGGGCCGCTGGACCGGATGCACCTGCGGTTCTT
The DNA here is from genome assembly GCA_039821125.1 of Pseudomonadota bacterium. Taxonomy (GTDB): domain Bacteria; phylum Pseudomonadota; class Alphaproteobacteria; order Rhodobacterales; family Rhodobacteraceae; genus Thermohalobaculum. Next base: position 19,169 of record JBCBOR010000044.1, on the reverse strand, counting down.
CGTCCGTCCAACGGCGATCGGCTTGATGACCTGCTCGGGCCTAGCGCTGGATAGGATTGTGCCGGTTCCGTCCGGAGGGCCGCGAACACGCCGGTTCCGGATGATGACCCTGGGCCTTCTCAACAGCTTCACGGACAGGCGTTATTTGATCCGCGTGCGCCGGACTGATGGGATACCTGACCGCAAAGAGCCGACGGAGGACCCGGTGTCTGCGGAGCCCAGTGAATGAGGCGTCGCGGGCTGGCCCTGGCCGGCTCGCTCGTGACCTATCCCTTGCCGTCGACGGCATAGGACGTGCTGTTCGTATCAGCCCTGAGCGCTGCCGGGCCCCGTCCGATAGCGGCCTCGCTTGCGTCGGTCACACATCGGGTCACGCGCGATCCGACCGGCGCGTGCTGGCGCCAGCGGCACTCAGTTTCCGTCCAGCAGCCGCCGAGCGATCACCTGAGCCTGGATCTCGGCCGCGCCCTCGAAGATGTTTAGAATGCGCGCATCGCACAGCACCCGGCTGATCGGATACTCCAGCGCGAACCCGTTGCCGCCATGGATCTGGAGCCCGTTATCCGCGGCCGACCATGCCACGCGCGCGCCGAGCAGTTTCGCCATGCCCGCTTCGAGATCGCAGCGTCGCTCCTGATCCTTCTCGCGCGCCGAGAAGTAGGTCAGCTGCCGTGCGATCATGATCTCGACCGCCATCATCGCCAGCTTCGACGCAACGCGCGGGAACTTGATCAGCGGCTTGCCGAACGCCGTGCGGTCCTGCGCATAGCGCAGCGCGATCTCCATGGCCGATTGCGCGACCCCGATGGCCCGTGCCGCGGTCTGGATACGCGCGCTCTCGAAGGTCCGCATGAGCTGTTTGAAGCCCTGGCCTTCCTCGCCCCCCAGCAGCGCATCACCCGGCACCCGATGCCCATCGAGCGCCAGCGTGTATTCCTTCATGCCGCGATAGCCCAGCACCTCGATCTCACCGCCCGCAATGGTCGGATCGGGAAACGGCTCCTCGTCCGTACCCCGCGTCTTCGGCGCCAGGAACATCGAGAGGCCGCGGTAGTCCGAGGTCTCGGGATCGGTGCGCGCCAGCACGGTCATCAGATCGGTGCGCCCCCCATGGGTGATCCAGGTCTTGTTGCCGGTGATCACCCAGTCGTCGCCCTCCTTCGCGGCCCGCGTCTTCAGCGCGCCGAGGTCCGAGCCGGTGTTCGGCTCGGTGAACACCGCCGTTGGCAGGATCTCGCCCGAGGCGAGCTTTGGCAGGTACTCGGCCTTCTGCGCATCTGTGCCACCGCCGAGGATCAGCTCGGCCGCGATCTCGGACCGGGTGCCGAGCGAGCCAACGCCGATATAGCCACGGCTGAGTTCCTCGGACACGACACACATGGCCGTCTTGCCCATGCCGAGGCCGCCATGTTCCTCCGGGATCGTCAGGCCGAAGACACCAAGCTCGGACATCTCGTCGATGATCTCCATCGGGATCAGCGCGTCTTTCAGGTGCCATTCATGGGCGTCGGGTACCACACGCTCGTCGGCGAAGCGGCGGAACTGATCGCGGATCATCTCGTACTCATCGTCGAGACCCGAGGCGCCAAAGGTCGATGCGCCCTCGCGCTCGGCCATCAGCTCGGCCAGGTGCATCCGGGCGGCGTCGGTGTTGCCGTTCTGGGTCAACCACATGACCGAGGAGTGCATCAGCGCGCGCTGATCGTCCTGGCTGAGACCGATGTCCTGGGCACGGGCGACCTCGCCCTGGCTCATCGGGATGCCGCCATAAAGCTGCCAGAGATACTCGCCGAAGCCGATGCGCAGGATCAGCTGTTCCATCTCGCCAAACGTGCCTTCAGTCGCCAGACGCTCGGCCCAGCCGTGCAGTTGGCGCAGAGACTCGACATAGGTCGCGAGCCACGCATAGGCATGGGCACCATACTGCGCCTGCTCGAGCAGCGTGCCGGAGACGCGCCCATCCGCCTTGACCTGCCCGCTGAGCACCTCGCGCGCGCGGCCAGCAAAGGCATCGGCGGCCGCGACGGCGTCCGAGGTCATCCGCAGCAGATCGGCCGCGGACAGGTCCTGAGGGGAGATAGCAGGTTCGGCATTCATGGCAGATCGCTCCGGTCTCGGCGCGCGGCGATGGTGCGCCGCGGAATCATCTCTCGCATTTGCGAGACTACCTAGCCGGGGCGCTCAACGGGGTCAATGATTGGCGCGCAATAAAGTTGCGCGTTTCCATTTTTGATCCAAAGATCATTGCGTTCTTTTTCGGCAAGGGTGCGTCACGGACGCACCCTACGGGGCGTTGCACGCGGCCGGGACAGGGGCGCGTGTGATGCACCAGCGTGTCAGGCCGGCGCCGTGATCTCACCTGCCAGGTGATCGCGCTTGATCCAGACCTGAGCGCCGTCGACCCCGGCGGTCAGAACAGCCGAGCCCCCTGCGGGCAGTCGCAACCAGGACTGCGGCGCAAACGTCTCATCGCCATCTGCAAACCCGCCCTTGATCACCAGCAGTTCCGCCCCTTTCGGCGCATCGACCGTCACGGTTGCACCGGATGCCCAGCGTTCCATCACCACCGTCTCGCGCGGGTCCCGGTGGAGGTTCAGAACCGAGACCCCGGGGCGCGCGGGATCAGCGGCATACACCGCCGCTTCGGTGTCGACATGGAACTGATTGCGGTCGGCAGGATCGAATTGCCAGAGCTTGACGAAGATCGTGCAGCCGCCCTCGGACGCCGGGGTGTGCCGGGTCGTCGGCGGGTTGCGGACATAGGTGCCCGCAGGAAAATCGCCATAGTCGTCCTGAAAGACGCCCTCCAGCACGAGAAACTCCTCGCCGCCAGAATGCTCGTGCTCCGAGAAGGCCGATCCCGGCGCGTACCGGACGATCGAGGTCGCCCGCGCCACCTCGTCGCCAATCCGGTCCAGCATCCGCCGGTCCACCCCTGGCATCGGTGAGGCGACCCACTCCGTCCTGGCGCCATGCACGACGGCGCGCTTGCTGAAATCCGCATTCAGTTCCATGTCACTCTCCTTCAGGCGGCGACGCTTGGGCGTGCGGCCACACGATCCTGCCAGGCTTTCAGCGCATCGCATTCCGCAGGCACATCGATCTTTGCGAACCCGGCGAAGGCGAGCCCGGCAAAGGCCGTGATATCTGCGACCGTGAAGCGGTCTCCGGCAAGATAGTCGCGTGTGCGCAGGACCTTGTCCAGATAACGCATGCCGTTGACGGCCTTGTCGCGTTGGCGATGCCCCCATTCCGGGCACTGATCACCTTCGATTTCGGGGCCGAGACCGTCCGTGGCCTGGTGGAAATACGCCGCGACCGCATCGAGCACGCCATCCTCGGCCCGGCGCTGCATCATGTGGATGACCGCCCGTTCCCTGGCATCGCGTCCGGTCAGGGTCTGGTCGCCGTCCTGATGATCGAGAAACTCGGTGATCGCCGAGCATTCGGCAATCGTCGTGCCATCGTCGAGTTCGAGGACCGGCACGGCCCCGGACGGGTTCTTGGCCAGAAAATCCGGTTTCTTGTGCGCCCCCGCGGGTACATCGACCGTCTCGAATGCGACGCGGTCCGTCAGACCTTTCTCTGCCAGCGCGATGCGCACGCGCAGCGGATTCGGGAAGCCGGGATAATCATAGATCTTCATGGGATGCCCTCCAAGGCGATTCTATCTATCGATAGGTATATGGATAGGATTGCGCTTCAAGGCTGTCAAGCCTATCTATCGATAGGTTGCTGAGTGCGAGGTGAGAGATGTCGGAGACTGTCGACAAACTGCTGGATGCTGCCGAGGGCCGGATCCGGACCGGAGGCTTCCACGCGGTCAGCTTTCGCGACCTGGCCGCGGATCTCGGGATCAAGAGCGCGAGCGTGCATTACCACTTTCCGAAGAAGGAGGATCTCGGCTCCGCTGTGGTGACCCGTTACGCGGACCGCGTGATGGCAGCGCTGGCAATCGAGGCGGAGGGCGCCGTGACCGTCTCCGACAAGCTGGCCGCGTTGATCCGGGTCTACCGAGCCGCCCTGACAACCGAGGACAAGGCCTGCCTCTGCGGGGTGATGGGGGCCGAGGCTCTTGGCCTGCCGGAACCGGTGCGCGCGGCTGTGCGCGACTTCCTGGGAGCCAACATCGCCTGGGTGGCGGCGGCCCTGCATGCAGACGGGATCGAGCGTGCCGAGGAAAAGGCCGCCATGGCGATCGCCAGCCTGCAGGGCGCGATGATGCTGGCGGTCAATCTTGGCGAGACATCGCTGTTCGACAAGGTCGCAGCCGAGATCCACGCAGCAGCCACCCGTCAATCATAGTCCTCAAGTGACGGGCGCCCCAGCAATGCCGCCCACCAAAGCCCTGCTCAGGTCGACTTGAACTTGCGATAGAGCAGTGCGTGCACCGTGTCGAAATCCTGCCACTTCATCCACTCCATCTCCTCGGGGCTGTAGAGATCGGCGATGATTGCCTGCGTCAGCAGACAGTCATGGGTCAGGAAGTGCTCGGCCAGGATGTAAGACATATGCTGCCGGCGCACGCCCTTGGTTCCCTTCCACATCTTCCAGGCACCGCGAAGCCCGGATCGTGCCGTCTCGAGCGGCATAAGCGGGATCATCTTCATGCCCTTGCGGGATTTCTTCTTCTTTTTCTGTTTGATCAGATACGGCAACACTTCGTCAAAAATGACCATATGCTTGCTCCAGCGGCGCACATTGTCATCGACGTTCCCCGTTTGGAGCCTCGTGCAGTGGCAGATGTTAGTGAAGTGATCCCGCTGCGCAGCGATCATCTCGAGATTGCGGATGTGCACCTTGGTTTTGTTCCGGGATTTGTTGGCAAGATAGATCCCGCCAACTGTCAAAGCCGCGCCCACCACCAGCAGCCCGATGCCTAGGCCCGAGGCACCAAGCGCCGTCCCGGTGACTCCCGCCCCGATCGCCCCTGCCGTGCCCGGGTTCCCGGTCGCCGTTTGCAGCCCGCTGTTTCCGGCACCCGCCACGCCCATCGCCATGTTCAGGCGGTCTTTGGTTTTGTGCCAGCGGTTGACGGGCTTGCCCCGGTCCTCGGGACCCTCCGGGAGCAACCGCATCTCGTGGCGCGTCTTGTTGATGTGCATGTGATCGCGTTGGACCGGGTCCGCGCTGTTGAGGCCCAACTCGAGGCGGAGCAAATCGACATCGTTCTTTAGTTTATCCAGATACCAGCCGCGATGTTTCACCTCATTCGGACAGCTGTCCTCCCAGGTCTTGATGGCCCGAGCAAGCGCGCGGACATGATCCGCATAGCGGCCCGGTCCGTCGTCATGATTGTCGGTGGGCGTGCGCCCATACGCTTTCAGTTCCTTCAGCGCTCCCAACACAAAATTCAGCTGGGGACTTTTCGGCAAATTGGGAAAATTCCTTCTTTTGAAGTCGGGGTTTCTCTCGACCGAATTTTCAAAGTCTTTGCTGCTCGGGTGGGTCAATCTCAGTGACATCTCAATAGATCCCTCTCGGTATGGTGCATGTCCGGGTCATCCGGCACGCTCGAAATCTCCTCGCTGGATCGCGATGTCGGGGCGTTCATGGGATCAGCCTTTGCCGAACCCGGCCCTGCGTAGTGATCTCATGGAGTAAGTCGCCGGGAAGCAGAAAAAGGTTCAGAGACGCGCAAAACAATCTCAGGCTGAGGATCAGGGACCGGTAATGGTTTCTGCCAACCGCCGGCTGCGTACGCGGCATCGAAATGAATTCGCGCAGAGAACCGCAAGCCGCAGAAAAGACGGGACAGGTAGCGATGGCCAGCTTAGGCAGGGGGCGCTTACCTTTAACCCGGATCACCCATGTTGCCCGCCTTCGACGCCTCAGACCTCTGGCTTCTGGTTGCCGCCGGTGCGGTGATGGGCTTCGGCGGCTTCATCAAGGGTGCAGTCGGCTTCGCGCTGCCGATGGTCGCGCTGGCAGGGCTCGGGCTGTTTCTGACCGCGCAGGAGGCGATCGTGGTCCTCCTGATCCCGACCGCGATCAGCAATCTCTGGCAGAGCCTGCGGCAGGGCTGGGCCGCCGCGAAGGCCACATTTCTTGCGTTCTGGCGCCTCAACGCCGCGATGGCGGCGGTCATGGCGGTCAGTGCACAGCTTGTGCCCCACATTGCGAGCGCCACGCTGTTTCTGCTGTTGGGCGCTGTTGTGACGATGGCCGCCGCTTTGCAACTGGCGGGCTGGCAACCGCGCGGGCTGGGCGCTGAAACCGGTGGACAGCGACCTGTCATCCAGATCACGGTCGGTATCGTCGCCGGTCTGATCGGCGGGGTCACGGCGGTCTGGGGACCGGTGGTCCTGTTCTACCTGATCGCCCTCGGCACCGACAAACAGACACAGGTGCGCATGCTTGGGCTGAACTTCACAATAGGCTGGTGGGTGCTGCTGTCAGCGCATCTGAACAGCGGGATCCTGAACGCGCAAACCCTGCCCCTCTCGGCGGCGATGCTGGTGCCGGTGTTGGCAGGGATGGCTCTGGGCATGCAGGTGCAGGACCGGCTGAACCCGTCGGTGTTTCGCCGAGTCACCCTGGTGGTGCTCTGTGTTGCCGGGCTCAACCTCCTCAGGCGCGGCCTCGCCTGATCGTGCAACGGCGGGCGAGGGTCCAGATGCGGCCATGTCCGGTTGAAGACCGGACCGGGAGGCGTCCCGCCTCCCGCTGCGCGCGGGCGCGCAGATGGCCGCATCTGGGCCTTCGACAAAGGTCAGGACAGGAGGGCGACCCCTGCACGGCGCGGATCTCCGACTGCGTCACGTGATCCATTGGCGTCCCGGCGCACGGCATGAACCCCGCCAAAGAACATTGACAGATCGGGCCAGGCCCTTGCCTGTGGAAACGCATCGAGAAGCGCAACATGCGCCGCCTCACCCATCAGGTCCTCGAAATCAACGGCAACAGGATCGCCCGCATCGACATGGAGGCGCGGTGCTTCGATCGCTTTTTCCAGACGGGCGGCATCGTCGATCATCCGCACCAGCACCTGCGCCAGTGCCGTGCGAATGCGGTTCGACCCGCCGGAGCCGAGCATCGCCCGCCCGCCATCCGGCCATGCGACGGAGACAGGTGACATCATCGAGGACAGGCGCCTGTTCGGTGTCCAGCCACCCGCGGGGAGAAGGTCCTCCTCACCCAGCATGTTGTTCGGCAGGATCCCCGTTCCCGGAACGACCAGGCCTGCTCCGGTCCCGTTCGAGAGGGTGACGGACGCGCCCATCCCGTCCCGATCCATGATCGAGATCTGGGTGGTGCCTTTCAGTGCAGCGGCCTTGCGCGCGACCATCGCACGGTAATGGGCAACGGTCTCGGTCAGCGCAAGTCGGGCAGAGCCTGCAATGGGATCAGCATCAATACCGCTTTCGGCCCGCGCCGACAGCGTTGCCTCGAAGGCCAAGGCCATATCGAGAGAGCCTGGAGAGGGGCCCAGCAGATCGAGCGCAAAGAGCGTCAGCGCACCGCCCAGTGCGGGCGGGGGATTGGCGACGATCTCGACCCCTGCCCGATGGGTGATCAGGGGCGCACGCCATTCCGGCCTGTAAGCCGCAAGATCCGCGCTCGTCAGGTGCCCGCCCTCCCGGGCCATCTCGACCAGAAGGGCGGCAACCTCACCCTCGGTCATCAGGCGTGGTCCCTCGGCAGCAAAGACCTCCAGCACCTCGGCCAGATCCGGGTTGCGCTGCATGGTCCCGGCGCTGCGCGGCACGGCAGTGCCATCCTCATCCTCGCAGTAGAGCGCCCGGACCGCCTGCGTGTCAGTCAGCACCGCCTGCACGATTCGCCCGAGCCGCGCCTGAAAATCGGTGATCTCGACCCCGTCACGCGCCGCGGCGATGGCGGGGGCGGCGAGATCGCGGAGCGGCATCCGTCCGAATCGGGCGTGCGCCTCGGCGAGCCCCGGGGCAACGCCGGGCACAGCAAGAGTGCCCGTACCGACATGGAAGGTCTGAGTGGTGCTCTCGAAGTCGACCTCGATGGCCCGGTGGTCGACCTCACCCTCGGGACGTTTCACAGACGGGGTATGGACGAAGAAATCCAGCACCTCGGCCCGGCGCCCGGCCGGATGCACCAGCAGGAAGCCGCCACCAAAGAGACCGGCCAGAACCGGCTCGGCCACCGTCGCAGCCAGGGACGCGCCGACCGCCGCATCGACGGCCGTGCCGCCTGCGCGCAGGATCTGATCCGCGGCCTCGGCCGTTACCGGGTGCCCGCAAGCGATGGCGTGGCCGGTCATCCCGCTACCCCGAGCGCACCATGCCGGAAGCGCCGCCCGATCAGGCGGCCTTTGGGGCCGAGGCCTTCACCTCGTCGCTGACATGCGCTTCATACTGGGCAAAGTTGTCCGAGAACATCTGCACCAGAGCCTTGGCCTGCGCGTCGTACTCGGACGGATCATCCCAGGTGCGGCGCGGGGTCAGCAGAAGCTCGGCAACACCATGGCAGGTCAGCGGGACCTCGAAGCCGAAATTCTCGTCCTTGCGGAACTCGCCCCTGGCCAGATCGCCGTTCAACGCAGCGGTCAGCAAGGCCCGGGTTGCGCGGATCGGCATGCGTGCCCCGGTGCCATAGGCTCCGCCGGTCCAGCCGGTGTTGACCAGCCAGCAGGTCGCGCCGTGCTGAGCGATCTTCTCGCGCAACAGCGCCCCATAAACCTCTGGACGGCGCGTCATGAAGGGCGCCCCGAAGCAGGTCGAGAAGGTCGATTGCGCACCTTTCAGGCCTTTCTCGGTCCCGGCCACCTTGGCGGTGAACCCGGACAGGAAATGGTACTCGGCCTGCGCAGGCGTCAGGCGGGCAATCGGCGGCAGCACGCCGAACGCGTCGCAGGTCAGCATCACGATGTTCTTGGGGATCCCCGCATTGCCGGTCGGCGAGGCGTTGCCGATATAGTGCAGCGGGTAGGCGCAGCGCATGTTCGGCGTCAGGCTGTCATCTTCGAAGTCCAGCTCCTTGGTGTGCTTGTCGTAGACCATGTTCTCGACAACCGTGCCGAACATCGAGGTCGTGCCATAGATCTCGGGTTCGGCCTCCTCGCGCAGGTTGATGGTCTTGGCGTAACAGCCGCCTTCGAAGTTGAAGATGCCCTCGTCAGTCCAGCCATGCTCGTCATCGCCCAGCAGCGTGCGGTTCGGATCCGCCGACAAAGTCGTCTTCCCCGTGCCCGATAGGCCGAAGAAGATCGCGGCATCGTCGGGATTACCAACCGCGTGATTGGCCGAGCAGTGCATCGGCATCACGCCCTTGCCGGGCAGAATGTAATTGAGCACCGAGAAGATGCCCTTCTTGTTCTCGCCGGCATAGGAGCTGTCACCGACCAGGATCATCTTCTGCTCGAAGCTGACGGCGATCACGGTTTCCGACCGGCAGCCATGACGCTCGGGATCAGCCTTGAAGGACGGGCAGTTCACCACCGTGAAGCCCGGCACGAAATCAGCCAGTTCGTCAATCTCGGGCCGGCGCAGCATGTGGCGGATGAACAGCGAATGCCAGGCCAGCTCGTTCACCATGCGCACGTTCAGACGATGCGCGGGATCGGCGCCTGCAAACAAATCCTGCACGAAAAACTCGCGGCCCTTCATGTGGGCGAACATATCGGCCTTCAGCCGCTCGAACGCGGCGGGATCCATGGGGGCGTTGTTCTCCCACCATACGGTGTCCTCGACCGAAGGTTCACGCACCACAAATTTGTCCTTGGGCGAGCGTCCGGTGTGCTTGCCGGTCTCGCAGAGAAACGCGCCGCCCTTGCCCAGCTCACCTTCGCCGCGCTCGACCGCGGCCTGCACCAGGGCTGGCTCAAACAAGTTGTAGTGAACCTTCCCAAGCCCCACCATTCCCGCATCGGACACACGATGCGAAGGGTTGAACACGCCTGTTTCCATCCTTGCCGTCTCCTATCGTACCGGCCCACACTGCCGGAGTACCACTGGCGGCAGATCGGTCGCTCGAGCTGATCATCAGTGCCGCCGCTACACAGTAATGAGGCTGACCGGTGCAAGACCCCACCCCTCGGGAGTCGCGGTTTAGTCATTCACAGAACCGTCGTCCACAGGGCAATCGCCTTGGCCAAAGGAAAAGTTTCACGTTACCTTTGGCCTTGCAAACCACGGGTTTTTCGAAATTTATTGGAATTACGCTTGGTAAAATCCCGCGCAAATAATATTGGTGATGCACTTTGGGTGGTGTACCAGACGAGAAAGATAAATCTCGGATGCAACTCTGCGGGGAGGGTTACGGATGGCAACGATCGCGCTTGTCGATGATGACCGCAACATTCTGACGTCGGTTTCCATGGTACTGGAGGCCGAAGGCTTCGAGGTACGCACCTACACCGATGGTGCCTCGGCACTGACCGCGCTCAGCCAGTCCGAGCCGGACATGGCGATCCTTGATATCAAGATGCCGCGGATGGACGGGATGGAACTGCTCCGCCGCCTGCGCCTGAAGACCGACATGCCGGTGATCTTCCTGACCTCGAAGGACGAGGAGATCGACGAGGTGATCGGTCTGCGCATGGGCGCCGATGACTATGTGCGCAAGCCGTTCTCGCAGCGCCTGCTGGTCGAGCGCATCCGCGCGGTGCTGCGCCGGAAGGAAGCAATCGAGGACGCCCCCGCCGAGCGCGCCGAGGTCGACAAGATCCTCAAGCGCGGCAAGCTCGAGATGGACCCGCTGCGCCACTCGACCCTCTGGGAAGGCGATCCGGTGACGCTGACCGTGACCGAGTTCCTGATCCTGCATGCGCTTGCGCAGCGCCCCGGCTTTGTCAAAAGCCGCGATCAGCTGATGGACGCGGCCTATGATGATCAGGTCTATGTCGACGACCGCACCATCGACAGCCACATCAAGCGCATCCGCAAGAAGTTCCGCGAGGTCGCGAAAGATTTCAATTCGATCGAAACCCTTTACGGTGTCGGTTACAAATATCGTGAAGTTTAGAAAATAGTGTAGATTGCGGGTGCAAGGTCCCGCAGTCCGGCCTCGAACGCGATACCGGCGTATGTTCGGGCCCTGATGTCGGAGACACCGGTGCTGAAGCGTGTGACTCAGAGCCCGAACGAAGCCGGCCCTGTCGGCTTGGACGACCGGCCGCGCCCGGCGTCGGCGCGTGCGCGCATCGTCAAGGGGCTGAAGCAGTCGGCTCCCTTCTCCTCGCTGCAGCGCCGGATCATCTTCTTCAACCTTGTCGGCCTCGCGATGCTGGTCGCGGGGATGACCTATCTCTCGAATGAAAAGCGCAACCTGATCGATGTCTACATCGAGGCACTGCGCAAACAGGGCGAGATCGTCGCCATCGGCATTGCCGAAACGGCAGCGGTGGATTCGGCGGGGCGGCCCAGCTTTGATCCGGCCAAATCGGCCACCGTGCTCGCCCGGCTGTCCGAGCCGACGGGCGTGCGCATGCGCCTCTACGACAACGGGCAGCGCCTTACGGCGGACACCTACAGCCTCAGCGAATCCGGTGCCCCGATCGAGGTGTTTCAACTCGGCCCGCCCGCGACCCATCCCGATAGCGGCCTGATGGAGCGGTTCGAGGGTCTCTACGAGCGGCTCAACAGCTATTTCGGCAGCGAGGAGACGGATACCTACTACGAGGTCTCGAAACCCGGCGTCTCCAGCGACTCCGAGGTGATGCTGGCGGCCCAGGGCCAGATCGCCAACTCGGTACGGGTCAACAGCCAGGGGGAGGTGGTCGTCTCCGTCGCGATTCCGGTGACACAGCTCAAGGTGATCCTGGGCGTGCTGCAGCTCTCGACCGTCGGCGGTGATATCGAGCGCTTCGTGTCCGAGGAGAAGAAGGCGGTGCTCGAGATCTTCTTCCTCGCGGCCATCGTCTCGGTCCTGCTGTCGATCCTGCTGGCCAACATGATCGCCAGCCCGATCCGTGATCTTGCAAAGGCGGCGCATTCCGAAGGCGCGAACGCGGCACGCCCGATCAGCCCGGAGAAACCCGAGATCCCGGACCTGACCCATCGCACGGACGAGATCGGGGAACTCAGCGGGGCGCTGATCCGCATGACCGGAGCGCTCTATGCCCGGATCGGCGCGATCGAAAGCTTTGCATCCGATGTCGCGCACGAGATCAAGAATCCACTGACCTCGCTCCGCTCCGCCGTCGAGACGATGCATTATGCCAAGACGCCGGAACAGCGCCAGCGCTTGCTCGACGTGATCCAGAACGACGTCAAGCGCATGGACCGGCTGGTCACGGACATCTCGAACGCCTCGCGGCTGGATGCCGAACTGGTGCGCGAGCGGATGGAGCCGTTCAATCTCGGCGACCTCATCCAGATGCTCTGCGGCGTGACCGAGGCGCAGGGGTCAGACCTGAACGTCACGGTCGATCTGGACTTGCCGGACGGCGGGCTGGTCGCCCATGGGCTCGAGGGGCGGATCGCCCAGGTCGTAACGAACCTCTTGGGCAACGCACTGTCGTTCTCGCCGCAGGATGGCACCATCCGCGTCGTTGGCCGAAAACAGAGAAATGGCGCCGTGACCGTCACGGTCGAGGATGACGGGCCGGGCATTCCGCCGGACAACCTCTCCTCGATCTTCGAGCGATTCTATTCCGAGCGCCCGGACAGCGAAGCGTTCGGCAATCACTCGGGGCTTGGCCTCTCGATCTCGCGCCAGATCATCCAGGCGCACGATGGAAAGATCTGGGCCGAGAACATCCAGGACCCCGACCATCCGGATGACGTGGACAAGCGCCTCGGGGCCCGGTTCACCTTCACCCTGCCGAAATAAGGACGCCGGGGTGGCGGAGACGGCGGGACGCCCGCTCACCCTGCACGCCAGCGCGGTCGCCTCGGGATCGCGTGCGGTGCTGATCACCGGCGCGCCCGGCGCGGGCAAAAGTACCCTTGCGCTTGACCTGATCGCGCGTGGTGCGCGGCTGATCGCGGATGACCGGGTCTGCCTGACCCGAGACGGCGACCGGATCAAGGTCAACGCGCCCGGCGGCGCAAAGGCGCTGATCGAAGCTCGGGGGCTGGGAATTCTCGATCTCGGGCCGATGGATCGCGATCCGGACCCGCCCCGGGACACTGCACAGTCCCGGCCGAACCTGGCTTGTATTGTTGACCTCGATGCCACATCTGAGGGCCGCCTGCCCCCCAGACAGTTTCGTGACTTGCTTGGGGTGCCTGTGCCGCTACTTTCCGCGAAAGGCGCTGTCAGTCTCGCCCCTGTGCTTGTGGCGATCCTGCGCGGTGCCGTTCTGCTTGACCCGGATACGCCGATATAGCCAGACCGAGCGAAGATCAGAGCGATGAGCGCCGATCCGACCACAGAGAGTGAGACTGCCTTCACCGAGAGCGGCGACGCCCCGATCCCGGTCCGGCGCCCGTCGCCGCTTGTGCTGATCGTAACCGGCATGTCGGGGGCGGGACGAACCTCGACCATCAAGGCGCTCGAGGACATGGGGTATGAGGTGCTGGACAACCTGCCGCTGCCGCTGTTCGAGCGGGTGATCGAGCCGGTTGCAGACACCCATGCCCCCATCGCGGTTGGCGTGGACACGCGCACGCGGGGCTTCTCGGCCCGTGCCCTGACCGAGACCGTGGCGACGCTGCGCGGAGCGTGGCGGACCGGGACGGTGCTGATCTTTCTCGATTGCGATGACGAGGTTCTGGTCTCGCGCTTCTCCGAGACCCGGCGCCGTCACCCGCTTGCGCCCGCCGAGGACCCGGCAACCGGCATCTCCCGCGAGCGGGACCTGCTGGCGCCGGTGCGCGAGACCGCCGACGCGGTGATCGACACGACGCAGATGACCCCGCACGAGCTGAAGGCCGAGATTGCAAGCCGGTTCACACTGAACCAGTCGGCAGGCCTGTCGGTGACGGTGCAGTCGTTCTCGTACAAGACCGGGACGCCCAGCAGTGCCGACATGGTGCTGGATTGCCGCTTTCTGAGAAATCCCTACTGGGAAGAAGACCTGCGCGCGCTTGACGGGCGCGACGAGAGGATACAGGGTTTTGTCGGGGATGATCCACGCTATGCGGCCTTTTTCGACAAGCTATGCGAGATGGTGTTGATGCTGCTTCCAGCCTACAAGGCCGAAGGTAAGGCTTATTTCACGATTGCGCTCGGGTGCACGGGCGGACGCCACCGCTCGGTGACGGTGGCCGAGGCGCTGGCCGAACAGGTGCGCGGTGACGGCTGGCCCGTCTCGCTGCGCCACCGGGAACTGGAACGCAAGGGGCGCAGCGCATGAGCACACCTGCAAATGACAGCACCGGTGCGGGCAGGGCAGAAGACACCGAGATCGGTGTGGTGATCGTCGCCCATGGCCTGCTGGCCGAGGCGCTGATGGGCGCGACCGAGCATGTGGTCGGCCCTCAGCGGAACTTCTGCGCCATCGCGATCGAGCCGAATGACGATCTGCATGCCCGCCAGGCCGAGATTGATGCCGCCGTGATCCGAGTCGACACCGGCGCAGGCGTTGTCGTGATCACCGACATGTTCGGGGGCACGCCGTCCAATCTGGCCCACGGCGCGCTGAACGGTCCCGCGGTCGAGGTGATCTATGGCGCGAACCTGCCGCTTCTGGTCAAGCTGGCCAAGACCCGCCACAAGCCCCTCGCCGAAGCCGTGCGCTGCGCGCTGGAGGCCGGGCACAAATATATCAACTCGGCGGCCAGCATTCTCGAGCATGCCCGACAGGCCTGATGACGGCGCTCTCCAAGACCCTGACAATCACGAACCGGAAGGGCCTGCATGCACGGGCCTCGGCGCGCTTTGTCGAGACGGTCGAGGCCCATGACGCCAAGGCCGAGGTGCATCGCGACGGGCAGACCGTCCCGGGCGATTCGATCATGGGGCTTCTGATGCTGGCTGCTGCCAACGGGTGCACGATCGACGTGACCTGCTCTGGTCCGGATGCAGCGGTGCTGATGGACGCGTTGGAGGCGCTGCTGGCGAACAAGTTCGGCGAAGGGGCCTGAGCGGACCCATCGCCGCTCCCCGGCCATCGGGATGCCGGGTGCAGCGGCGCACTTTGCCCACCCGCCCCGCGGCGCCGGGTCCGCTTGTGTTGCGCTAGAAGGTGACGGTCTCAGCCTCGGCCGCGCACTCGACATACTGAGGACAGGTGACCAGGTGATCGTTCACCAGCCCACAGGCCTGCGAGAATGCATAGACGATGGTCGGGCCGCAGAACTTGAAGCCCTCGGCTTTCAGCGCCTTCGATATCTGCCGGCTGACCGGCGTTTCCGCGGGCACCTCGGCCATGCTCTCGAACTGGTTCTGCAGTGGTGTGAAATCGTAGAACTTCCAGAGAAACCGGTTGAAGCCCTCGCGTTCCTCGATCTTCAGATAAGCGCGGGCGTTGCCGATCGTCGCCTCGATCTTGCCCCGGTGGCGCACGATCCCGGCATCGGCAAGAAGGCGCTCGACATCGGTCTCGGTATAGCGCGCGATCGTCTCGGGATCGAAGCCGTCAAACCCCGCCCGGAACGCGTCACGTTTCCTGAGAATCGTAATCCACGAGAGGCCGGCCTGAAAGCCATCGAGGACCAGCTTTTCCCAAAGCGCCCGGCTGTCGGTGTCGGGGCGGCCCCACTCGGTATCGTGGTAGGCAACGTAGAGCGGGTCGTCGCCGCACCAGGTGCAGCGGGTCTGGGGACGGGCGGGGGATGTCGGCATTGGCGCCTCGTTAACATTTTATTAGAACATTACTAGAACATTTACAGAGCAAACCAAAGGACTTTTCACCCCCGGATGCGGAGCCTGACATGACCGACCAGTCGCCTACGAGCCTGCCCCACGTGGCGAGCGCCAGTCAGGACCACGCGCAGATTGTGGTCGGGATCGACAATCTCGCCACCCTTGAGGAACTGTTTGGCGACCGTCTCGGAGAAGAGGTGGCGATGGCGGTGGAGGAGATCCTCGTCGCACACATGCCCCATATCGCGGAAGTCCGGCAAACGGCGCATCGCCGGTTCCAGTTCTGTCTGCCGGGATATGACGTGGCCGAGGTTGCGACCCTGATCGAGGAGTTGCAGACGGCGGTGGCCTCGCAGGCGATCGCCACGACCCACGGTCCAGTGGCTGTCTCGCTCTCGGCGGGCTGTGCCTTCTCCGGGACATTGCGGGGCGGAACGGAGCAGATTGACCTTGCGTCGGCCGCGCTGCACGCCTTGCACAGCGCGATGTCGCTTGGCGTTGGCAGCTTCCAGATCGCCAGGAGTGATTCGGAGCTTCTGCACCATCGGATGTCCCTTCTCAGCGCGTCGCGCGCGGCGCTCGGCGCCGTCGGGACGGAGGATCTGCGGATCGCCTTCCAGCCGATCGTGAGTGCGGAGGGCGGCAACACGGTCAGCTTCCACGAATGCCTCGTGCGCCTGATTCAGCCGAGCGGGCGGATGATCAGCGCCGCCTCGTTCATTCCGGCGATCGAGCGTCTTGGCATGGCACCCCTGATCGACCGGCAGGTCCTGATGATGACCTTCGCCGCCCTGACGGAACATCCACGCGCCCGGCTGTCGGTGAACCTGTTCCCGCAGACCATGCAGGACACGCAATGGCTGCGCATGTTCGAGGATGCGATCCGGAGTGATCCGACCCTCGGGGAACGCCTGATCATCGAGGTCACGGAACAGGCGGCCATGCTGGACACCTCGCGCACGCTGCGCTTCATGGACCGGCTGCGCCAGCACGGCGTCAGTTTCGCGCTGGATGATTTTGGCGCCGGGCAGACCTCCCTGCGCTACCTGCGCGATTTCCGCTTCGACGTGATCAAGATCGACGGACAGTTCGTGCGCAGCGTCCACGAGGACCCGGATGCGGCCTTCTTCGTCGAGACGATTGTCAACATCGCCCGGCGCTTCGACATGATGACAATCGCCGAGCATGTGCACGGGCCTCTCGCGGCGCGGACGCTCGCGGATCTGGGTGTCGAGTATTTTCAGGGGTTCCACTTCGGCTCACCGAGCATGATGCTCGGCCCGACCGATGTGCCGGCCTCGGTGCTGGCAGCACAGGCCTGACCATTCAGGGGGCGCCGGCCCTGACCCAAACCAGGACCCCGCCCGATCCGTCTACCGCAGATCAGCCGCTGCCCTTGCTCAGCCGCTCGAGCTGATCCTGCATCTCCCGCAGCTGTTTCTGCAGTGCATCGAGATCCTTGTCGCCACCCGCCGCTGCACTGGGCTCGGACTTGGGTTCTGCCGTTTGACCTCCCTGAGGAAACGGCGAGAACATCCGCATCGATTTCTCGAAGAGGTCCATGTTCGACCGGGCCATCTGCTCGAAATTCGCAAAGGCGGCGTTGCCGCTGAACGCATCGCGCATCTGCGCCTGGTTCCGGTTGAACGCCTCCATCGTCGCGTCGAGATAGCTTGGCACCACCCCCTGCAGCGGATCGCCATAGAGGCGGATCAGCTCGCGCAGGAACTTCGTCGGCAGCATGTTCTGGTCCTTCGACTCCTCCTCGACGATGATCTGTGTCAGGACGGACCGCGTGATGTCCTCCTTGGTCTTCGCGTCATAGACCGCGAAATCCTCGCCAGCGCGCACCATCTTGGCGAGATCGTCCAGCGTCACATAGCTGCTCTTTGCCGTGTTGTAGAGCCGTCGGTTGGCGTACTTCTTGATGACAACCTTGCTGCAATCAGATTTGCCGGTCTCTTGGTCCTCGGTCACACCTCACCTCCCAGCGCTCCTATTGTCCCTGAATGTTACACTGCGATTGCGCGGGCGCAACAATGTTATTGCGCTGCGAAATCATCGGCGATCCGGTGCAGCATTTTCCCAATGTTGCAGTGCAGCATAATTGTCGCATTGTACGCTCAGCCCACACATGCGAGACAATGCGGCGACAGAATACTGCCCGCCAAATCAAACAAAGAGGAACGCTCCATGACCAACGTTGTCATCGCCTCTGCCGCGCGAACTGCCGTCGGCAGCTTCAACGGCGCTTTCGCCAACACGCCCGCCCATGACCTCGGCAGCGCCGCCATCAAGGCAGCCCTCGAGCGCGCCGGTGTCGATGCCGCGGATGTGTCCGAGACGATCCTCGGCCAGGTGCTCAGCGCAGGTCAGGGGCAGAACCCGGCCCGGCAGGCCCACATCAACGCAGGCCTGCCGCAGGAGAGCGCGGCCTGGGGCATCAACCAGGTGTGCGGCTCGGGCCTGCGTGCGGTGGCGCTCGGCGCCCAGCACATCCAGCTTGGCGATGCCGGCATCGTGGTCGCAGGCGGCCAGGAGAGCATGAGCCTCAGCCCCCATGTCGCGCACATGCGCGCGGGCACCAAAATGGGCGATGTGAAGTTTGTCGACTCGATGATCAAGGACGGTCTCTGGGACGCCTTCAACGGCTACCACATGGGCACGACCGCCGAGAACGTCGCCGAGAAGTGGCAGATCTCGCGCGACCAGCAGGACGAGTTTGCGGTTGCCAGCCAGAACAAGGCCGAGGCCGCGCAGAAGGCGGGCCGCTTCGCAGACGAGATCGCGCCCTTCATCGTGAAGCACCGCAAGGGCGATATCACCGTCGACCAGGACGAGTACATCCGCCACGGCGCAACCATCGAGGCGATGCAGAAACTGCGCCCGGCCTTCTCGAAGGACGGCTCGGTCACGGCAGCCAACGCGTCCGGCCTGAACGACGGCGCGGCAGTGGCTGTGCTGATGTCATCGGACGAAGCGGAAAAGCGCGGTGTCGAGCCGTTGGCCCGCATCGTTTCCTACGCCACCGCGGGTCTCGACCCGGCGATCATGGGCGTTGGCCCGGTCTATGCGTCGCGCAAGGCGCTGGACAAGGCGGGCTGGAAGGTCGAAGACCTCGATCTCGTTGAAGCGAACGAAGCGTTTGCGGCCCAGGCCTGCGCCGTCAACAAGGACATGGGCTGGGACCCGGAGATCGTGAACGTCAACGGCGGCGCGATCGCCATTGGCCACCCGATCGGCGCTTCGGGCGCGCGGGTCCTGAACACGTTGCTGTTCGAGATGAAGCGCCGCGACGCAAAGAAAGGCCTCGCAACGCTCTGCATTGGCGGCGGCATGGGTGTCGCCCTGTGTGTCGAGCGCCCCTGACCATCCAGAAGGGTGGGGCAACGCAGGCCCCAAAGCCCCAACTCCCCCCAGAAAGGAAGGGTGGGGCGGGGAGCACCCGAGGGGATGGGGAGAGGGGGGTGGTGGGGGGGTGTGGGGGTGGGGGGGGGGGGGGG
>JBCBOR010000043.1:0-39478 GCA_039821125.1 Pseudomonadota bacterium | reverse complement strand
TCGCTTGTTCGCCATCTCTGATCCTCCGTTTTCCTAAACATAACCGTGGACCAACTCACTGGGGGAGGCTCAAGTTGTCTTGGCTGCATCCATGATGGGCTCCCTGGCTTTGGTGGCATTCACCCGGCGCAAATACTGCGCCGGGTGACAAGGCGATCATTGAAGATTGACGCCCAACTGTTTGAGGTGATCATCCTCGAACCACGGCACTTTGGTGGCCACGATCGGGTTCATGTTTTCGATAAAGATGATCTGCTGGTCTTTAGGCAAACGCATCAGCTCATCAGGATAAGCCAGCTTACGTTGAGCCGCTGCGGTCGTATCGGTATTACCAACAGTGTTGGACCCTCCACCATTGCCAGAGCTGGAGCTAAACGTCCGGGAGAGTGCACTGCTCAAGTTCCAAACGGTGGTCTCCCCACATAGGGCCGAAAAATACTCCGCCAACATCCGATCGCGACTGCCAAAATATTGGATCACACCGGAATTGCCGACAAAGGTCTCCCAACCATCCCCATAGATGCGCTTGAGCTGGCTCAGGTCTTGGACAACCCCGTGGAGTTGCATGCCAAAGCCTGCCATCAGCCCATAGGCTTGCTCGACCATGGTCAACCGTCCGAGAGCAGCCATCTCATCTAGGATGAAGAGCACCGGCTTGTCCGGCTTATCCGTAATGTTACGGGCATTGACCGTGATGGCTTGCTGGATCATCAGACGCAGCCACCGGCTAAACGCATTCAGCCGATCGGCAGGCAGGATCAGATAGACCGTCATCGGTTGTGTCTTGAGGTCTTCGAACTTGAAGTCGGAGACTGACAAGCTGTCTCGGATTGCCGCACTATCCAAAAAATGCGTTTGGGCCTGAAGCGAGGCCAAGACGTTGGAGAGCAGCTTCTCCTCCTTTTGAAGGGCGCGGGCTCCAGTTGAAGCGACGATGTGATGGGGCGATTCCAACATTCGCTCAAACAGCGCTTTGAGGTTTTCTCCATCCAAAAGCATCAGATCACGCGCGCGGCCAAGATGCCGTTGTCCGGCTTCGCGCTCATCGGTGGCGACATAGAGATCGATCCCAAGATTGAGCGCTTTGGCTTCTTCATCCCAGAAGGTCTCGGCAGACCCGCTTGGGATGATTTGCGCATCGCCAAGGATCATGGCGTTTTCGGTCATCTCGACATCGCCAGGATCAAGCCAATCCATCGGATTGAAGCGCGATGGTTCAAATCCCTCAATCTCAGCAATGCCCCAAGGATCAAGCAGATGCACTTGCTGACCCATGTCCCGCCGCGCTTGGGCGGTCATTATGGCGTTCTCTCCCTTAAGATCGATCACCACACACGAGCCTTCATAGGTCAGCAGGTTGGGAACAATCTGCGACGTGCCCTTGCCGGTACGTGCCGGTGCGACCGTTAAGAGATGCCGGTCCCCACCATAGGCAATCGGGCGCATAGCCTCGCCTTCGTTGGCCTCGCCCAGGCGAATACCCTCAGAGCCAAAAACGCCATGCTCTTCCAGCTCTTCAGGCTTAGCCCATTCAGCGGAACCAAATGTCGTTGGTACTTGGCCAAGAGCTTGGAGGGTTTGACCCAGCCAATAGCCGAGGCCAATGCAAAACCCTGCAAGACCAAGAAAGCCAGACAGGCTCCATCCCAGAAACCCGTTGCTGAAAAACACAACGAGCCCGGCCACAGCCACGGCAATCCCAAGGGCCATTTTGCGCAGCTCTTTGGCTTGCGGCGAGATAAACCAGCCAATGGCAAACCCGACCCCCGTCCAGCCTGCAATGACAGCCAGACGTAAAAACCCCAGCATGGTCTCCGATGGTCCGCCATACCCGTAATTGTAGGTTTGGCCGAACAAGCTTTGCCCAAAGGCTGGATCGGGCAACAGTGTGGTGCCAAGCGCTGTTGCGCCTAAGCCGATCACCCCCATGGTGATCATTGAAGGTTGTTGGTGTTTGGACATGAGTGCTCTCCTTTGATGTCCTAGAGGTCAAATCGAGAGCCGCGATCACGGCTCCCTTTGCGAAGCCGTGACGGCGTGTTGGACCGGGCGCGTTCACGCTCCCGGTCATTCGCTTCGAATCCACGCGAAGAACCGCGCAGAAATTGCATCACGTCGCGGGCCAGCAGCCTGCGATCGTGTTTGTGTTTGGTGGATAAGGAAACGATCTGATGTTGCAGCGCGCGCCGATCATCCATCTGCGCGATCACCAGATCATCGCGCTGCCTTTGATCCCGCTTGGCACAGGCAAAAGCATCCGCTGCATTGGTCTCACGGATGGCCCGGGCTTTCCCGGTCAGCCGATCAATCAGCCCGCCAAGCCCTTTGCGCAGTCGCTCTGATCGGGCTTTGGCTTCGTCTTTCGCGCGGGCTTCTTGCTTGGTGAGAAGCCGTTTTCGCTCTTTGCGATGCTGATCAACAAGTGCCCGGCGTTGCTCGTCCATGGGCTCGAAATCCCGAGCATGCCGATCTTTAACTTGCGCTATGAAGTCTTTGAGCTTGTTGGTGACTTTGCCTCTGAGCTGCGCTTTGCGGATGGCGACCGACGGAAGATCATCGGAAGACCCCAGCCGCTCGCGAACCTCTTTGGTCTTCAGGCCCAACCATTTGGGAAGAGCAAAGACCGTGCCTTGTACATCCAAGGCGACAAAGCCGCGACGGTCGCCCTTGGCGATAAAATACCCGCGCTCTTCGAGCGCATTGGCAAAACCCTGAAGATTATCCGAGCGATCCCAGGCATCCCGCATTGCAGATTTAATCTCGCGGGGATCAAGCTTCAGGCGTTTGGCCTGTTGCCATTCCTCTAGTGAGAAATTGAGGAAGCTTCTACCGCCATGGGCACGCAACCCATCAGGCAGGCTCCACCCGTGCTCCAAGAACAGGTCTTTGGAGAGGCCCGTCAGCTTGTTCTTGAAATGCGGTAGGTTGATTGCTGTGAGGCTATCCGCATCAATTCGCGACCACACCACATGGGCATGCCGCCGACCGTCTTTCTCATGAATGACAATCGCCCGAGGTTGACCCTCAAGACCGAGAGTTTGCTCAGTCGCATTCGCCGCGTTCAAAAAATCCGCTTCGCCTGCCACCGCACCTTGTGGTGGGTTCAAGCTCAAAGAAAACAGGAACTGCTTGCACTTTGTGGCTTGCGCAATGGCCTGTGCTTCGCGCAGGCATCCATGCAGGTGATCAGCCACAAAGCCTTTAAGCTCCAGCAACGTGACATGATCGTTGTCGCGATCATTGAGCAGATGTGCTGCAAGCTGTTTGGCACCCGATCGTTGCGAGCCTTTAAGGATCATGGCGTGAACCTCTTTGGCCGCGTGGCAGCACGCGCAAAGCTCTGTGATGTGGTCTCAGGCTTGTGGTGATGATCTTCGACTTTCAGCCCCAAGGCCTGCATCAACAGCAGGCGCATGGCCCGCACATCGTCACAGGCGCGGGTCAGCTCAGATTTGGTTTGTGCATCGCAAAACAGCGCACCTGTATTGGCGGCTTTGGCGAGTTGGTTGAGGTTGTTGGCTAGTCGGGACGAGCCCAAGCAGGCTAGAACCTCGGCCAAAAGCTTCTGATCGGCCTCTGCCGGTTTACGGCGTTTGCGATAGGTCTCAGCCTGTTCTGAAAAGACCTGAGACTTGATGTAAGTCCCAAGCGGCATGCCACCGGCTTGCCGTTCCAGCTTGGCCCGTTCTTCGAAGCTTAAACGCAGCGAGAACGGCGGTGTGCGCCCCTCCGGACGCTTCCCGCCCGTCACGGTCTGGGCCCAGGGGCCTTATATCCATTCTGCTTTAGATCAGTGTTCCAGTCCTGAAGTGTATCAAATAGCGCGTTCGAACTTTCTCTTTCGAGGCGCACCACATCTGATATCTGATCCCTGAACGATCGTTAACGCCGTGATGGGTATAGCGTTTTAGGCGGTTCTCACACCCTCACTTCGGCAGTAGCGGAGACGGTCTGCAAAGGCCAGGTTAAGCCGTCCAGCGCAGGGTGATTTCGCCCGTTTCCTCGAGTTTCCGGGACTCGCGAACAATTGCAGCACCGGTTCCAGTTTTTCTTCGCAGGCCCCACTCGAGGTCGGTGTGTTTTGCCATTTGCTCGGTCGCGATGGCCCTTGCACGCTACAGGCGTCCAGTCTTTGTGTCCTAGCTGTTTGATCCCAGGGTCTGTGGGCAGCATGATGCACCGCGCGCTTGCCGAAGTGGCGCGTGCCCATCCAGTGAGGCGAAGGCCCAGGTGCATGCGACCGGGAAATCGGCCGTGTGGATTTGCAAACCGGGCTGGCCGGGTTCGCAGGCACATGAAAGCCGGGCGGCGTTACCCCGCCGCCCGCGTCAGTTCGTGATCACAGAACCCCGGTCATCTGAGGAACCGCGTCTTCCGCCCCCTACATGGCCGTCCAATCGCCCGATTGCTCGAACGCATGGGCGGCCTGATAAATCGTCATCTCGTCGAAGTGCTTGCCCGTCAGCATCATCGAGACCGGCAAGCCGTCCGACATCCCGCACGGGATCGCCATTGACGGATGCCCGGTGATGTCGAACGGGGCTGTATTGGCCAACATCTCGAAGGCTCGCGCAAACACATCTTCGCGCGGATCGCCAGGTTCCGGCAGCTTGGTCGCCTTGAGCGGCAGGGTCGGCATCAGCAGCAGGTCATGCTCGGCCAGAACAGCATCGTATGCCGCCTTCAGACGCCGCATGATGTTCTGTGCCTTGGCATAGAAACGACCGCGATAGGCGTCGATCCCCCATTGCCCGGCAAGCATCGAGATCTTCAGGCTGTCGGACAATTCGTCGGCCTTGGCACGCCACCCGGCATGCGCGTCCATCAGCGTCGGCGAATAGAGCCCCTTGTAGTTCATGCCATAGCCATTCCCCAGCATCATCTGCCATTGCAGCCCCTCGAGTGCGATGGGAGTCCAGATGACCGGACCCTGAAGGTGCATCGGGATCGAGACTTCGGCCACCGTGGCCCCGAGTGCCTCGAGTTTCTGCGCGGCAGCGCGGACCTTGGCGTCGACATCGGCTTCGGAGTTCGCATGCCCGAAACCTTCCCTGACCACGGCGATCTTCATGCCGGCGACGCTTTTGCCGAGCGCTTCGGTGTAGGGCGCGGTCTGCGGGTTGTACTGGCGCGGGTCGAGGCCATCCGCCCCGGCGAGAACCTCGAGGAACAGGGCATTGTCCGCCACGTTCTGGCTCATGGGACCAGTGTGGTCAATGGTCGACTCGATGGGCATGACGCCCGTGTACGGCACCAGACCATGGGTCGGTTTCAGGCCGTAGACCCCGCAATAGGCGGCGGGCATCCGGATCGAGCCTCCCTGATCGCCGCCGATGGTCAGATCGACTTCCTTCGTCACCAACAGGGCACCAGACCCGGAGGATGACCCCCCAGCCGAGTAGCCCGGCTTGTGCGGGTTGTGGACCGGGGCGGGATCGGATGTGTGACTGCCGCCTGACAGGCAGAAATGCTCACACGTCGCCTTGCCGAGGATCGTGCCGCCCGCATCCAGAATGCGCGTCACGATGGTCGCATCCACATCCGGCACGAACCCCTCCAATGTCGAGGCGCCGTTCATCATCGGCACGCCCGCGACCATGACGTTGTCCTTGATCGCCACGGTCTTGCCCGCCAGCTTGCCGGACGGTGCGCCCTTGATCTCGGACTTCCAGTACCACGCGTTGTGGGGGTTCTCCTCCGGCCCAGGGCGATAGCCCGGCGTGCGGGGATAGCTCACCGGGGGGATCTCGTCCAGCATCTCGTCCAGCGCGTCATAGGCGTCGAACGTGCCCTGCATGTTCTCGAGGAAGAATGCGACCTCGGCGTCGTCCATGTTCATGCCGAGACTTGCTGCAATCTCGGAGAGCTGTTGCGGGTTCGGTCGTGTGATTGCCATTGTGGTTGTCCTTTCCCTGTCGTCTGCGGGCTGTCTCGCCCTGGTCTTTAAAGTTCCGGGCGGCGGGTGCCCCAATCGGTCATGCGCTGGTAGGCATGGCAGAGGCGAATAGCGGTTGCCTCGCCAAACGGCCGGGCGATGGCCTGGAAGGCCACGGGCAACCCGGCCCTGGTGAACCCGCATGGCGTGGCGATGGACGGCAGGCCCGTGACATTGGCCGGGGCCGAGAGGCGGACGAACACAGGTGTCACCGGCTCTTCGACACCGCCGCCCCAGTCGATGGTTTCCTGATCCACGCGTGTCGCGGGCGACGGCACCGCAGGAGCAACGATCAGATCGACGGTTTGATAGATCTCTGCCCACGCTCGCTGCATCAGTTGGCGCACACGCAGCGCCTGAACATAGCGGGTCGCCGGCATCAATTCGCCTGCTTCCAGGAAGGTGCGCACATCATCGGTATAAAGATCCGGCTTATCGCGCAGCATGACCCGGTGGTATTCGCTTGCCTCCGCAAGGCAGAGCGCGAATTCCACCGACATGATCTGGTCGGGATAGGGGATCTCGACCTCGGATATCACGGCGCCTTCCGCCGCGAAGAGATCGATCGCCGCGCGGACGGCGGCCTCGACCTCCGGATCGCAGTTGTCGAAGTAGTAGTTCGACGGTACTCCGATGCGCAGGCCTTTCACGTCCTGACCGAGCGCCGCAGTGTAGTCCTCTGCGGGAATGTCGACGCTGCCCGGATCGCGCGGGTCATACCCGGCGAGTGCGTTCAGGCAGACCGCGGCGTCGGCAACCGTTCGGGTCAGCGGCCCGACATGATCGAGCGACCACGACAGCGACGTCACCCCTGCCCGGCTGCATCGCCCGAAGGTTGGCTTCAGGCCGACGGTCCCGCACACCGCAGCCGGAATGCGGATCGACCCACCGGTGTCCGAGCCCATCGACATGAACGTGCTGCCGGCCGCCACCGATGCCCCGGATCCACCCGACGACCCGCCGGGGATGCAGTCGGTGTTCCACGGGTTCCGCGTTGTCGGCGTCGAGATCCCATAGGCGAATTCATGCGTGTGCGTCTTGCCAAGGATCACGGCGCCCGCGGCCCGAAGCTGCGCGACACTGGCCGAGTCCGTCTCGGCCATCCAGTTCTCCCGCACTTTCGATGACGAGGTCGTGGGCAGGCCCGCGACATCGTAGAGTTCCTTGATCCCGACAGGGATGCCGTGCAGCGGGCCTTTGTATTTGCCCGACGCGATCTTTCCCTCGGCGGCCCTCGCTTCGGACATGGCGCTGTCCGCCATGACGCAGGAAAACGCACTCAGCTTCGGCTCGGTTTCTGCTGCGCGATCGAGGCAGGCTTGCGTGACTTCAACTGGCGAGACGTCACCGGATTTGATCTTTGCCGCGACGTCGCACAGACTCAGGTCCGTCAGGGCGCTCATGGCAGATCTCTCCACCTCGGATCGAAGGAATTCTTCGGCGGCGTCTCCCCCAGATCGACAGAATCAAGCGCATCGAAAAGCTGCAAAACACCGTCGAGTGCAGGCCCGACCGCTGCACGCCTTTCGGGTGCAAGATCCAGCCGCGCAGCCTTCGATAGAGCGGCCAGATCCGCCGGATCGAGCTGCTTCGGATCAGAATCACTCATGTGAACTCCTCGTGGCGGGGTGCTTTTTCGTTAACGAAATCAGTATTTTGTCGCGCGCCCCCGTGCCGCAACATCTCGCGCAATGAAGTATGGAGGTTGTGTTGCAGCGCAACAAGTCACTTGCGTTCATGATTATTCCATGATCACCATCTTGGTGTTGGTGAAAAGATTTTCGCCGATCCGGGGGTGAGTGCCTATGGATGATGCAATCAAGCTGATCTTCGATATAGCGGCCTTTGCGTCGATCATGGTCTTGGTCGTCTCGGGTCTCGCGGTCATCGCCAGCTTGATGGGCATTTTCAATCTTGGTCATGGTGAGTTCGTGCTTCTCGGCGCCTACACCGTGTTCCTGTTCCGTGAGTGGGGTCTGCCGATCTGGCTGGGTATGATGGCGGCGCCATTCGTGGTCGGCGCGTTCGGCGCAGGGATCGAACGCACAGTGATCAGGCGGCTCTACACGCAGCCGGTGATTGCGATGCTGGCCACCTACGCGATCGGTCTGATCATCCGGGAGATCGTGCGCGGTTTGATCGGCGGTCAGTACTACGCCATCGAGGAGCCGCTCTCCGGCTCGTTCCAGCTTGGCGGCATCAACTTCTCGATCTGGCGCACCGTGATCATCGTGGCGACCGTCGCGACCATGGTGGCGGCATGGATGTTCCTCACACGCAGCCGGACGGGTCTTCAGATCCGCGGCGCGCTCGAGAACGCGGCGCTGGCCCGCGCCTCCGGCGTATCGACATCACGCCTCTATTCGCTCACATTCGCCATGGGCGCGGCACTGGCAGGTCTGGCCGGAGCTTTGATGGTTCCCCTCTTCTCGCTCTCCGCGGACCTCGGCGTGCGCTTCCTCGTGCAGTCGTTCCTGTCCGTGATGCTTGGCGGGATCGGCTCGTTCATCGGCCCCGTTATCGGTGGCGCGATGATCGGATCGATGGTTCCCGGCTTTCAGTGGCTCCGCGAGATCCCGGGCGTCGCCGATCAGGTCAGCCCGGTCGTGGCCGAGGTGCTCGTTTTTGTCACCGCTCTCATCATCGTCAAATTCTGGCCGAATGGCCTCATCAGTGCAGGGAGAAGATAGTATGCGTTCGAATGACAGCATGACCCGGCGAGGGTTCCTTCGCGGCTCCAGCGCTTTGACTGCGGCTGGCTGGACCGCCGTTGGCACCGGGTGGGTTCTGAAACCGGAGTGGGCCCACGCCGAAGGCCCGATCAAGATGGGCATCGCCACCGACATTACAGGCGCCATCGCGCCCAGTGGCAACGCCAACTGGCAGGCGGCTCAACTGGCTGCCAAACAGATCAACGACGCGGGCGGCATTCTCGGCAAGCCGGTCGAGCTGTTTCTGGAGGACACGGCGTCTGACCCGGGCACCGCAGTCGGCAATGTTCGCCGTCTTGTCCAGTCGGCCGAGGTCGATGTTATCCTGGGCGGGATCACATCGGCCATGCGCGAGGCGATCAAGAACCCGATCGTGCGGCGCGGCAAGACGCTCTACATCTACCCGCAGCTCTACGAAGGCCAGGAGTGCACCGAGCACCTCTACTGCACCGGTCCGACACCGGCTCAGCAATGTGCCAAGCTGCTTCCGTACCTGATCAAGGAGAAGGGCTTCAAGCGCTTCGCCCTGCCGTCGGCGAACTACATCTGGCCCCAGTTGCTGAACAAATGGGCCCGGCGTGTGATCGAGGAGAACGGCGCCGAGGTCGTGATGGAGGAGTACTTCCCGCTCGATCAGCTCGAATATTCCGCAACGGTTGGTAAGATCATGTCCGAAGGCGTCGACCACGTCTTCAACACGGTGATCCCGCCGGGGCTGCAAGCGTTCATGAAGCAACTCTACGAGGCCGGGTACTACGACAAAGGCGGGCAGACCTGCGTCTATTTCGACGAGAACTCGGTCAACTATGTCGCCGAGCGGGAACTGGAAGGCGTGTACTCCTGCCTCGACATGTTCTCGACCGTCGAGGACGCGTTCACCCAGCAACTCATTGCCGACTACAACGCCATGTTCCCGGACACGAAGTACCTGTTCGCGGCGGGCGCTGCGGCAACGGGCATGTATCGCGGCGTGAAGCTCTACGAGCAGGCGGTGATCGCAACCAATGGTGACCTGGCGCGCGACGCGACCAGCGCCGCCATGGATAGCGCGGCAATCACGGAAGGCCCGGGCGGGCCGTCCAAGATGATCCCGGGCACAGGGCACGCTGACATGAACATGTACATTGCCCAGTCCGTCGGCGGCAAATGGGACATCATCGACAGCGAGTTGGCGGTCCCGCCGCAGGAATGCGCCTGATCTGATCCTGCGGCCGCCGGAACACCCGGCGGCCGCCCCCTTACATTCAGGACGTCAAAAATGGCCGCATCAGGTATCAAGAGAACGCGCCGCGTCATACCGATCCTCGAGATCGCGATCCTGATCGGTCTTCTGGTCGTGCCCCTCGTGACCAGTGACTTCCACACGATCATCGCGACACGGATGCTTCTGTTGGCGATGCTGGCGATCAGCTTCGATCTCTGCTGGGGTTATTCCGGCATCATGACCTTCGGTCAGGCGCTGTTCTTCGGGATCGCGGGCTATTTGGCCGCGCTGCTGGCGAACAAGGCCGGTTTCGTTCAGATCTGGGGCATCGTTCCAATCTGCATGGCTGTCGGGCTGGTCAGTTCCTTCCTGATCGGCTGGTTTCTGCTGCTCGGCAAACGCACGCCGACGATCATATTCGTCGCATTGGGAACCCTGACCGCCTCCTATGCCGCCGAACGGCTGGTCGCCGGCTGGCAATGGGTCGGCGCTGGAAACGGGATGTCGGTCTGGGACTTCATGAAGATCGGCTCCTATGAACTCGAACCGGGACCTGTCTTCTACTACGTCATTCTCGGGTTTCTGATCGCAGTCTACCTGGCCAGCCGGTGGATGGTCCGCTCGCAGCTTGGGCTGGTGCTGGCCGGTATGCGTCAGAACGAGGAGAGGCTGGCGTTCTTCGGCTATCAGGTCCAGCGGTTCAAGGCGCTGGTCTTCTCGTTCTCCGGCATGGTCGCCGGTTTGTCGGGCGGCCTCTACGCCTTTCACGAGGGCTTCATCGGACCGGGCAGCATGGGGATCGGCCTCTCGACTTACGCGGTACTCTATGGTCTCTTCGGCGGTGTCGGGACGCTGATAGGCCCCATTCTGGGCGTGGCCTCGATCGAGACCATTGCGTTCATCCTCTCGGATATCGATGCGCTGAAACCGTACTGGCCCGTCATCCTCGGGGTCATCATGTTGGTCGTCGTCGTCTACCGCCCAACCGGGATCATGGGGTTGCTGGTCAGCACTCGCGAGCGGATTGGATCCTTCGGCCATCGCGGCCGTGCTGAAGCGGAACCGGACACGGCAGCCGCCAAGGAAGACACCCATGGCGCTGCTTGAAGTTCGCGGCGTGACAAAGACATTCGGGAGCCTCAAGGCTCTCGGTGGGGTCGACGTGACGGTTGAGGAAAACACGTTCCACGGGCTGATTGGCCCGAACGGCTCGGGCAAGAGCACCCTACTGAAGGCCATAGCGGGCGCGCATTTTGCCGATGGCGGCAGCGTCAGTTTTGATGGAACCGACATCACCACGATGCGCCCGGCGGATCGCTCACGCCGCGGGTTGAGTCTGAAGTTTCAGATCACCGCGGTCCTGCCGGAGCTTTCGGTCTACGACAACGTTTTGCTCGCTTTTCAGGCACACCGCTCGGTCTGGTCACTGCTCCGCTCGCTGTCACGGCAGGATCTGCATGGTGAAGTGATGGCCACTCTCGCGCGCTTTCAACTGGCCGAGCGGGCGGACGATCTCGCCGGAGAACTGAGCCACGGTCAGCAGCAGTGGCTCGAGATCGCGATGGCGCTGACACAGAAACCAAAGCTGCTTTTGCTGGACGAGCCGACCGGGGGCATGAGCCCGGAGGAGCGCCGGACAACAGGCGATCTGCTGGCCCCGATCAAGCAGCATTGCGCCATGGTGATCGTCGAGCACGACCTCGACTTCATCAAGGATATCTGCGACCGGCTGACCGTGCTCGACAATGGCAAGGTGCTGGATGACGGCACTGTGGCCGAGATCGAGACCTCGACCAAGGTGCAGGAGGTTTATACCACCCGTGTTTGACGCCGCCGCCCCAATCCTGTCCGTCGAGGGCCTGAACGCCGGATATGGCCGCAGTCAGGTGCTGTTCGAGTGTTCGCTCGAGGTTCCGTCCAAGGGCGCGGTGGCGGTCCTTGGGCGCAATGGCGCGGGCAAGACGACACTGCTTAAGACATTGGCTGGCGAGATTGACCCGAGTGCTGGCACCATAACCTTTGCCGGATCGGATTGCGCTGGCGAGCCGACCGAGCACCGCGTGCGCCGCGGTCTCGGCTACGTACCGCAGGATCATACCGTCTTTCGCTCGCTGACCGTGCGGGAGAACCTCGCGCTGGGGACCATGGCGGATCCGGATGCCGACGGATTCGACATGGCGCTGGACTTTTTTCCCAAGCTGGGCGGGCGTCTGAACCAGCAGGCAGGCACCCTGTCGGGCGGCGAGCGCAAGATGCTGGCGATCAGCCGCGCCATCCTGGGCAAGCCGCGACTCTTGATGCTGGACGAGCCGACCGAGGGCGTCTGGATCGGTGTGATCGAGGAGATCGCCGACCGGCTGACGGAACTCGCCAAGGAGATCAGTCTGATCATCGTCGAGCAGCATATCGAACTGGCGCTGCGTGTCGCCGACCGGGCCTATGTCATGGGCCGGGGCACAATGGCGCTGGAAGGCACCGCCGAAGAGATCGAGCATCACCCGGAACTGGTGCGTTATCTGGCCCCGTAGGAGACGTGCATGACTGATCAGCAAGGACCGAAAGAGTCTGAGGTACGCATTGCCTGCATCCAGATGGAGCCGGTTGTCGGGGAGAAGGACAGAAACGTCTCGCGCAGTCTCGAGTTCATCACCACCGCCGCTGACAATGGTGCGCAACTGATCGTTCTGCCCGAGCTGGCGAACTCCGGTTATGTCTTCGAGACACGCGAAGAGGCATTTGAGCTGGCCGAAGAGATCCCTGACGGCCCGACCTGCGCGGCGTGGGTCGAGATCGCCGCGGAACGGGATGTCCATCTGGTCGCCGGCATCTCCGAGCGGGATGGCAACGCGCTTTACAACTCGGCGGTCGTCATAGGACCAGACGGCTATATCGGGACGTTCCGCAAGGTTCATCTCTGGAACGCCGAGAACCTGTTCTTCGAACCGGGGAACCTCGGCTTTCCGGTGTTTCACACACCGATCGGCCGCATCGGCACGTTCATTTGCTACGATGGCTGGTTCCCCGAAAGCTATCGCATGTGCGCACTGCAAGGGGCTGACATCGTGTGCATCCCCACCAACTGGGTGCCGATCCCGGGGCAGGACAAGGACCGCGAGGCGATGGCCAATATCCTCGTCATGGGGGCGGCGCATTCCAATTCATTGTTTGTCGCGGCAGCGGATCGCGTCGGCACGGAACGGGGGCAGCCGTTCCTCGGGGAGAGCCTGATCGTCAGCTATACTGGCTGGCCCATGGGCGGACCTGCCAGCAGCACCGATGAGGAGATCATCTACGCAGATGCAAACCTTGCCGATGCGCGGCGCAAGAGGAACTGGAACGAATACAATCAGGTGCTGCGCGACCGGCGGACAGACCTCTATGACGAAATGCTGGGATCGCAGGTCGGACCAGGATGGTACTGAGAGGCGGCAGCCCATTCCGAAGACCTTTTCGCAAAGGTTGCATTGCTGTCACCCAAACTAATCCTGTGCGCGATGCCGCATCCCTTGACCCGCTGGTCAAACACAGCCGAAGCTTGATGAGTGGGCGGCGCCAGAAGGCCGTCCGGACACCAACAGGGGGTTCCCTATGACACGACCGACGGATGATCTCGCGACCTACATGAAAAACGGCTGGGACGATGCGCATGACTTCGACCCGGCGGACCCGATGGTGGGGCTTGGCAAACATGACATGTCCGGCCCCGCGCTTGACCGCCGGTCGGTCCTGCGCCTGCTGGCGGCATCGGGCGCGCTGACGGCGGCGCATCTTCTGCCGGGCGCGGTTCCCCAGGCACGCGCGGCCTCGGGCGGGACCTTGCGCGCAGGCTGGTCAGGCGTCGGGGAATTCCAGACCATCGATCCCGCACAGATCAATCAGGTGCTGCTGTTCCAGATTGCCTCGAATGTTCTCAGCGGGCTGACCCATATCAATCCGGCGCTACAGGCCGAGGGCGATCTCGCCATCGACTGGGAGGTCAGCGGCGATGCCAAGGAATACGTCTTCAACCTGCGCGAGGGCGTCACCTTCCACAATGGCGATCCGTTCACCGCGGATGATGTGATCTACACCTACCAGCGCTCGAAGGATCCAGAGAAGTCGATCCACTCGCGCGTCGTGGCCAACATCGCCGATATCGAGAAGCTGGGCGAGCACAAGGTCAAGATCGTGCTGAAGGCGCCGCAGGCCTCGCTGCTGGTCAAGACGCTCGAGCGGTCTTCGGGCCGGGCCATGACCATCGTCTCGCGCGGGGCCATCGAGAGCATGGGTCTGTCGGATTACGGGCTGAAGGCGGTCGGCACCGGGCCGTTCAAGGTCACGGATCACCAGCTTGGTCAGTCGATGACGCTGGAGCGCAACGAGGCGTACTGGGATCCGAACCGTCCGGCGCTGGACAAGGTGATCATCACGCCCATCGTTGATCCCGAGCCCTTCGCCGCGGCGTTGGAGGCGGGCGATATCCAGATCAGCGGCGGCAACCCCATCCCGCCGGAACTGGTGGACAGGTTCGAGTCCAATCCAGATCTCGTCACATCGATCATTCCGGGGCCGGGCTTCCAGGGCGTGTTCATGAATCCGTGGCGCGACCCGATGAAGGTGCCGGATTTCTCGAAACCGCTGGACGCGTTGAAGGCCGAGAAAGGCTTCATGGTCCGCCTCGCCATCGCCAAGGCAATCGATCGCGATCTTTACAATAAGCAGGCGCAGTTCGGACGGGCCACGCCCGCCTATGGCACCATCAATCCGGCCATGGGTTTTTACTACGACACGGCCATCGGCGAGACGTCCGAGCAACGCTTCGATGCCGAGGCCGCTCAGAAGCTGCTGGCCGATGCGGGCTTCCCCGGCGGCGAGGGCTTCCCGGAGATGAAGATTCTTTGCACCGCGTCGACCCGCCGCGATTGTCTGGTGATCAAAAATATCCTGAAGAAGAACCTCGGCATCAACATCGAACTGGACGTCAAGGATTTCCCGGTACTGTTGGAACAGTTCCAGAGCATGAACTTCGATCTCTGCAGGCTCGGCTCGGGCGGCGACTTCGACCCGGATGACGGGATTGTCGACTGGATCCAGACCGCCTCGAAGTTCAACGGACGCGAGCGCAACAAGGAGGAGATGCCGTTCGGCTGGTTCTCGGACCCCGAGGTCGATGCATTGGTCGCCGAGCAGTCCGTGACTCCGGATCCAGAGGCCCGCAAGGCTCTGGTGCAGAAGGCCAACAAGATCAGTTCGGACAAGGTCGCGCAGGCATTCCTCTACCATCCGCCCGACGTGATGGTCTGGAGCAAAGCTGTGACCTTCCCATCCGAAAGCCGCATCCCGGGGCTGGTGGATCTGGACCGCGTAACCGTCAGCTAGAGGCCCGAATGCGCCGGGTGCGTGGCGTGATCTCTTTCACGGGGTCGAAGGCAGACCTGACATCGCCGGTCGGCAACGTCCCGACGATGCCAGCTCTGACCTCGGGTGCGCACGCCATGTGCGGAGATGCCCGATGACCGCATACATCATTCAGCGCACATTGGGCGCCGTGCTGGTCATGTGGGCGGTCGCGACGCTGGTCTTCTTCATGTTGCGCCTGCTGCCCGGCGACCCACTCGCCGCCATGATGTTCGATGCAGGGGATCCCGCTGCCGCGGATGTGCTGCGGGTGAAGTACGGGCTGGATCAGCCGCTGTACGTCCAGTACTGGAAGTGGTTCACGCTGATGCTGCAGGGTGATCTCGGCGCGTCGATCTATGGCAGCCGTGTGCCGGTCAGCCAGATCCTGATCGAGGCCGCGCCGCGGACCCTGTCGCTGGCTGGACTGTCGTTTCTGGTGGCTGTGCTGATCGCGATCCCGGCGGGGCTTGTCTCGGCAATCCGGCGCGGGCGACCGGTCGATCACGGGGTGACTTTCATCGCGTTTCTCGGCCTGTCGATGCCCGATTTCTGGCTGGGCATTCTGCTGATCCTGTTCTTTGCCGCCAATCTGGGGTGGCTGCCGGCGATCGGGTATCAGCCGCTGTCCGAAGGGTTCTGGCCCTGGCTGAGCCATCTGATCCTGCCCGCCATCGCGGCGGGTACCGCGTTTTCGGCAATCATCGCACGGATGGTCCGCTCGTCGATGCTCGAGGTGTTGAAGACCGAATACATCCGCGTGGCGTACGCAAAGGGTCTCAGGCCACGCACGGTCAACATGGGCCATGCGTTTCCAAATGCGCTGATCCCCGTGATCACGGTGATGGGCATCGCGTTCGGGCTGCTGATGGCCTCGACCGTCGTTGTCGAGACGGTGTTTGCCATAAAGGGCCTGGGGCGCATCCTGATCGAGGGGATATTAAACCGTGACTACCCTGTCGTGCAGGGGGCCATCCTTGCGGTCAGCTTCATCTTCGTCTTCGTGAACCTGGTGGTCGACATCCTCTACGGGGTGATCGATCCGCGCATCCGGGTCCAGGGATGACCGGAGCCGCGACGATCAAGCGCCGTTCGTTCGGGAATGTCGTCCTGCGCGATCCAAGGGCTTTGGCAGGCGCGGCGTTCCTGACGGTTTTGCTGTTCGCCGCGCTCTTCGCGCCGTGGATTGCACCGCATGATCCGAACGCTATGGACTACATGATGATGGAGGAGCCGTCGGGCGCGCATCCTCTGGGTGTCGATGATCTTGGCCGGGATCTGTTGTCGCGCATCATCCACGGGGCCCGCGTGTCGATCTTCGTCGGGGTTGCCACCGTGGGTATTGCGCTGGTGCTGGGTGTCGGGATGGGCATTCTGGCCGGGTACTATCGCGGCTGGGTCGATACGGTCATCATGCGGTACATCGACCTGCAGTGGGCGTTTCCGAACATCCTGATCGCGGTCTATCTGGTGGCCGTGTTCGGGACCGGGCTGTTGAACGTGATCGTCGCGATCACGCTCGCCTATCTTGATGACTTTGCCCGTGTCGCCCGGGGGATGACGCTGCAGGTCAAGGAAGAGCTGTTCGTACAGGCGGCGCGCAGCTATGGCGCCTCAGATCTTTTGATCATGGTGCGCCACATCCTGCCGAACATCATGGCGCCGATCATCGTGCTGGCGACGGTCAGCGTCTCGAACGCGATCCTGGCCGAGGCGGTGCTGTCGTTCCTCGGGCTGGGGGTCTCGTCCGATACGCCGACCTGGGGGTTGATCCTGTCCGAGGCGCGCAGCTTCATCTCCCGTGCCTGGTGGTTGGGGGTCTACCCTGGCCTCGCGATCATGCTGACCGTCTTGTCGATCAATTTTCTGGGCGATGCGCTGCGCGATCATCTGGATGTGCGCGAGGGGGCGGAAAATTGATCACGGCCCGTTCCGGGCCGGGCGAGGCGCTGCCTCGCGCTCCGAGGTATTTTCGGCAAGATGAAGGGATGGCCCGATGAGAGAGGATACCGTTGAAGGAGAGGCCTCATGACCTATTCCATCCTGGCGCATGACGCGGACCAGGGGCTGTTCGGGCTGGCGGTGGCGTCGAAGTTCTTTGCCGTCGGTGCGATCTGTCCCTGGTCAGGCGGGCCGCATGGGGCGGCGATGAGCCAGGCGCTGCCGAACCCGGAGCTGGGTCATCGGGCGCTGGGTCTGCTCGCCGAGGGACATCGGGCCGCGGATATCGTACCCATGTTGCACGGCATGGATGCCGGGATCGACCAGCGCCAGTTCCATGTCATCGACGCCCACGGCGGCGCCGCGGCGCATACGGGTGCCAATTGTGTCGACTGGTGCGGGCACAAGACGGCGCACGGGGTTTCGGTCGCGGGGAACATGCTGGCCGGTCCTGCGGTTGTGGCGGACACATTGACCTGCTGGCACGATCGATCCGATCTGCCGATTGTCGAGCGTCTGATTGCGGCCATGCAGGCGGGCGAGGATGCCGGCGGCGACAAGCGCGGCCGCCAGTCCATCGCAATCCGCGTGCAGGGACCGGAGGTGTTTCCCCGGCTCGACCTGCGTGTCGATGACCATGCGGATCCGATCCCGGAGGTGCGCAGGCTCTATTCGGTGGCGCAAGAGCGCTTCATCCCGTTCTCGACCGGGATGCCGCGCGCCGGGCAACCGTACGGCATCCTCGACCGGGGCGTGCTGGACGAGATCATCGAAAGGGACGCTGGCCAGCCGCTGATCGCGGATCCAACGATCCCCGAGGGCTGAGAATGGCGCAGACTTTCACCACGCGTCCCGAGATCCGGGGCACATTCGGGGCCGTCACCTCGACCCACTGGATCGCCTCGACCGTTGGAATGGGCGTTCTTGAGAAAGGCGGCAACGCGTTCGATGCGGCCGTTGCCACAGGCTTTGTCCTGCAAATCGTCGAGCCGCATCTGAACGGTCCCGGCGGCGAGGTCCCGATCATCGCGCAGGCCCGGGACTGGGAGGCGCCAAGGGTGCTCTGCGGTCAGGGCTTTGCTCCCGCCGCTGCCACGATCGATCGCGTCAAGGCGCTCGGGTATGATCGCATGCCGGGCCAGGGGCTGGTGCCGGCCGTTGTGCCCGGTGCGTTTGGTGCGTGGATGATGTTGTTGGCCGAGTGCGGCACGATGCGCCTGCGCGACGTGCTGGAACCGGCGATTTCCTATGCGCGGCATGGCTGGCCGCTGGTGCATCGCGCCGCGGAGTCAATTCACGCCGCTGCCCCGCTCTTCGAACGGTCCTGGGCACATTCTGCCGAGGTCTGGCTTCCGGGCGGCCCCCCAATGCCCGGTGCCCAGGTCACGCAGCCCGCGATTGCTGACACCTACGAGCGTATCCTGCGTGAAGCCGAAGCGGGTGGCGGATCGCGGGAGTCGGAGATCGAACGCGCCTACGGTGCGTGGTATCGCGGCTTCGTCGCCGAGGCGGTTGATGCGTTCTACCGGACCGAACAGGATGACGGCCAGGGGCTGAAAACCGCAGGGTTCTTGGCCGGCGACGACATGGGCGATTGGTTGCCACGCTGGGAGGACACCGTCTCCGCACACTTCGCCGGTGTCGATGTCCACAAGACCGAACCCTGGGGCCAAGGCCCGGCCATGCTGATGGCGCTCGGTATGCTGGACGCCGTTGGGATTGCCGACATCGAACCCGGCAGCGCAGACTGGATCCATCTGACCATCGAGGCACTCAAGCGCGCGCTGGCCGACCGCGATGCGTTCTTTGGCGATCCTCTCGAAGTATCCGTCCCGTTGGAGAAGCTTCTGGACCCCGGGTATCTGGCGGAGCGCTTGTTCAGCGCAGGCGCGGAGGCCGATCTCTCGCTGTCGGTCGGAGACCCGTTGGGCGACGGCATCGACCGCGGCGCAATCCTGACCGAGCTTGCCGCGGCAGATCTCGGAGGAGAGATCGGCGAGCCAACCTTTGCTGATCTGCCCGAAGTCGAAGGCGACACCTGTCATCTGGATGTGGTGGACCGCTGGGGCAACCTGGTCTCGGCCACGCCGTCAGGGGGCTGGTTGCAATCCTCACCGGCAGTCCCTGGATTGGGCTTCAACATCACCACGCGCGGGCAGATGTTCTGGCTGGATGACCGGATGCCCGGCAAGCTTGGCCCGCATCGCCGGCCAAGGACGACCCTGACACCGACACTGGTAACCCGTGGCGGACGCCCGGTTCTGGGCCTTGGCTCTCCGGGCGGGGATCAGCAGGACCAATGGGCACTTGGGCTTTTGCTACGCCATCTCGTTCAGGGCCTGAACCTTCAGGCTGCAATAGATGCGCCGCTGTTCCACACCGGCCACTATGTGAACTCGTTCGCACCGCGTGTGTTCACCCCCGGTATTCTGCATATCGAGGATCGTGTTGACCCGGCGATCCGGGACGCGCTGGCAGAGCGTGGACATAAGCTGATGGTGCAACCGGCCTGGTCGCTGGGGCGGCTCTGCGCCGCGGGGTACACGCGCGACGGCATGGTCCGGGCAGCGGCAACACCGCGCTTCATGCAGGCCTATGCCGTTGGGCGTTGACATGTATACCTCGAAGACCGTGGCCCGCTGCCATGCCGCTGAAATCGCGCCTTCAGCCTTGCCAGCCGATGCAGTCTACGGGATTCTTCTGGATAACATTGGATCAGAGATCACCCGTCCCTGCCGGTCCAACGGCCACGGAGATCAAGGCGAGAGGGAAATTTTACCCCGCAAACTATAATTTGCAGGGTATAGCAATTTACCCCGCAGAGATTATTTTGTAGGGTAAGCCCATGGCCAAACATCGTGCTCATTCCCTCACGGGGCAGGTTGCCTATCACGACCTCCTGCGCCTTTTGAAGGATCAGGCGGTCTCGGATCTGCGCGGTACACCAACGCTGAAGCAGGTGAGCGGCCGCGGGTACTGGTATGATCGTTACCGTGTCGGAACGCGGACAGTCGACCGCTACATCGGCGAAGATCATCCGGATCTGCGCGCGCGGCTGGACCGGGCCGGAGACATCGCCAAGGAAGCGCATGCGGCGGGGCAGGAGCAGGCGCGCCTCGTCCGGTTGCTAAGAGCCGAGGGATACATGCCGGTCGATCTCGGCACCGGTCAGATCCTGACGGCGATGGCGCGGGCCGGGGTCTTTCGACTAGGCGGCACGCTGGTCGGGACGCAGGCCTTCCGTCTCTATGAAGGGGAGCTGGGCGTGCGGATCGGATCGGACCAGATGTCGATGACCATGGACGTCGATATCGCCAGTTTCGAGCGCCTGTCGCTGGTGCTGGATGACCGTGTGGATCCATCGCTGCCCGAGATGTTCCGCGATTTCTCATTCGATCCGGTGCCGGGACGCGACCGGCCCAACGATGTCTGGCGCTGGCGCCAGACCAACCAGCAGACGCTGATCGAGTTCCTGACCCCATCCTTCGAGGCTGGGGAGGGGATCCGCGATCTGCCCGCGCTCGGCGTGAAGGCTCAGGCGCTGCATCACCTGAACTACTTGATTGCCGATCCGATCCAGGCGGCTGTGATCTACCGGCGCGGTGCTTTGGTTCAGGTGCCGCGCCCGGCGCGCTATGCCATTCACAAGCTGATCGTCGCCGACCGGCGCCGCGACGGCGAAGACGCGTTGAAGGCGCGCAAGGACAGGGCGCAAGCGGCATTCCTGATCGATTTTCTGGCTGATGAAGACCCGGACGCGCTGGTCGAGGCGCTGGAGGATGCACGGGCCAGGGGACCTGCCTGGCGCAACCGGATTGACGCCACGCTGTCACGAATGCCCAAGACCGCCGAACGTCTGGCGGCATTGTCAGTCTGACCTCCTGATGCGAGACGCAAGCGCGCCGAAAACACTGCGCACCAGGTCAATGATGTATGTACAAGTGACACGCTGCGAAAATAGTCGCGCCGAGACAGGACCACGAAGGGGACGGGATGACACTGAATATCGCCATGATCGCAACGGGAGGAATTGCAGACCGGCAACTCGCACCCGCGCTGGCTGACGCACCGAGCGCCCAGCTCTGGAGCGTATTGAGCAGGGACAAGGACCGCGCTCTGGCCTTTGCGACAAATCACGGGGCCGCGGCGGCGGTGCCGGCCCATGACGATCTGGACACCGTGCTGGCAGATCCGGATCTCGACGCCGTTCTGATCGCCTCGCCGGACAAGCTTCACGCCGATCAGGCGATCCGGGCCGCTCGGGCCGGCAAGCATATCTTGACCGAAAAGCCCATGACCACCGACCGCGACAGCGCCGCGGCGATGGTCGAGGCGGCCAGTCAGGCGGGCGTCGTCCTGGCCGTTGCCTACCACATGCGCTGGCATATGGGACATCGCGCTCTGTGGACGGCCGCGCAGGATGGCACCTTCGGCACGCTGCGTCATATGCGCATCCAGTGGCCAACCCCTGCCCGAAACGACGACGGCTGGCGGGCCAAAGCCGATGTCGGGCGCTGGTGGGCGCTGGCGGCGGTGGGCACCCACTGTCTCGATCAAATCCGCTGGTTCATGCGCCCGTCCTGCGGCGAGATCACCGAGGCGACAAGCGTCATCAACCGCGCGGTCTACAAGGGTCCGCATGACGAAACAGCGGTCACGGCCTACCAGTTCGAGAGCGGCGCGACTGCTGAATTATGCGTCTCGGTTCTGTTCCAGGGGCCTCGGGTGATGGAGCTTTATGGCTCGGATGGCTATGCCATTTGCACCGAAACGCTCGGGCCTCATGGAGAGGGGCGGATCGAGACCCACAACGGCACGTTCAGCTATACGCCCGGCAACCCCTATATCGGCGAGATCGAGGATTTCTGCGCCGCCATACGCGATGGACGTACGCCGGAGGTCGACGGCGCAGAAGGGGCCGCCAATGTCGACCTGCTGCTGCGCGCTGTCGGCGCGTGAGCGAGAGGGAGAACGATATGCGTGCCATGGTCTCTGCCCCGCAGCCCGAAGCGGTCGAAGCGGGCCTCGATGTACTGGACGCGGGCGGCAATGTCGTCGATGCGGCGATCACAGCGGCTCTGGTCCAGACCGCCGTCGATCCGCAGATGTGCGGGATTGCCGGGTTCGGCTCGGCCCAGATACACCTCGCCGACGGCACCCACACCTGCATCGATTTTCATGGCCGCGCGCCGATAGCCACCCGGCCCGAGATGTGGGCGGATCGCATCGTGCGCGAATGCGATGACGGGTTCGGCTTTGTCCTCAAGGGCGAGGTCAACGAGATCGGCTATCAGTGTATGACAACGCCGATGACCCTGCGAGCCTTTGGCGAGATCCTGGGCCGCTGGGGCACGCGGTCTTTCGCGGATGCGCTGGCCCCTGCCATCGACTGGTGTGAACAGGGCTTCGAGGTGCGCCCCCATGTCTGGAATTTCTGGAACGCGCCTGCATCTGCGGGGCGTATTCCGGGCATACGGCGCATGACCGATGATCCCTCCGTTGCCAGCATCTACGCGCCGGGCGGCACGCTGCACGGGATTGGCGAGGTTCTGCGCAACCCCGACATGGCCGCGACCTATCGGCGGATCGCCGAGCATGGGATCGAGGATTTCTATACGGGTCAGATTGCAGACAAGATCGCCGAGGACATGGCCGCGAACGGGGGCCTGATCACGCGCGAGGATCTCGCGGCCTGTCAGCCGGTCGAGACGGCGCCGCTCTGGCTGACCTATCGCGGCTATCGCGTTGCCACGAACCAGCCTCCGGGCGGCGGGCTGGTGATTGCCATAATGCTGCGCATTCTGGAG
Source organism: Pseudomonadota bacterium (assembly GCA_039821125.1). Taxonomy (GTDB): domain Bacteria; phylum Pseudomonadota; class Alphaproteobacteria; order Rhodobacterales; family Rhodobacteraceae; genus Thermohalobaculum. The sequence continues at coordinate 16,504 of JBCBOR010000043.1, read as the reverse complement.
AGGTTCGATCTTTCCGCGATGGGCCACAACAGTCCGGCGTATATCGCCACGGTGTCCGAGGCGATGAAGATCGCGACGGTCGAGAAGGACACCCGCATGGGCGACCCGGCCTTTTGCGAGATCCCGGTCGAGGAACTCCTGTCGGACGCCTATGCCGATGCCATGGCGGACCGCATCAAGCGCGGCGAGAAGACCCCTGTCCCCCGTCTCAACAGCGGAGCGGACCCCAAGGAGACAACGCATATCTGCGTCGCGGATCGGGATGGGAACGCGGTGACGATGACGCACTCGCTGGGGTCCTCCGGCGGTGTGATCACCGAGGGGCTTGGCTTCATGTACAACAACTGCATGATGGTCTTCGATCCGCGGCCGGGGCGCGCGGGCTCGCTCGCACCGGGCAAGGCGCGGTTCTCGGCCCTGTCCCCGACCATCCTGTTTCACGGAGAGATGCCCTATCTGCTGCTCGGCGCACCGGGGGGCACGACCATCACCATGGGCAACCTGCAAGCCATTCTGAACGTCGTTGATTTCGGCATGGACGCGCAGCAGGCCGTGTATGCGCCCCGGTTCACCACGACCTCGAACACGATCGAGCTGACAAACCGGATCTTTCGCAAAACCGAAGCCGCGCTCGCGGCCATGGGGTATCCGACCAAGCGCCACGGCCACAGCTATATGATGCCGACGGTGCAGACGATCCGCATGGTCGATGGCGTGCTCGATGGTGGGGCCGACCCGTCCGGCGATGGCATGGCCGCGGGCATCTGACGGCGGAGGAGGCGATGACGCAAAACCTGATCACGGGACGGTCCGCGTTCCTGTCGCTGCTGAAGGACGAGGGGATCACGCATCTCTTCGGCAATCCCGGCACGACCGAGCTGCCGATCATGCATGCGCTGAAGGATCACCCGGACCTGACCTATGTCATGGGCATGCAGGAATCCGTGGTGGTTGCCATGGCGGACGGCTTCTCCCGCGCGACGGGGCGCCTGGTGGCGTGCAATGTCCATGTGGCGCCGGGCCTCGGGAACGCCATGGGCGCGCTCTACAATGCCAAGTTCACGGGCACGCCGCTGATCATCACCGCAGGCCAACAGGAACAGGGGCACGGGCTGACAGAACCCCTGCTCTATGACCCGCTGGTGCCGATGGCCGAACCATTGGTGAAATGGGCGGTCGAGGTCACCCGGCTCGAAGATCTGCCCCGCATCGTGCGCCGGGCCGCCAAGGTCGCGATGAGCCCGCCAACGGGGCCAGTGTTCATCTCGCTGCCCGGCGATATCCTGAATGCCGAGGCAGGGATCGACCTCGGCACCTCGACCCGGGTCGATACGCGGGTGCGCCCGTCCGACGACGGTCTGGCAGCCCTGGCGGATCGCCTGCTGCGCGCAGAGAACCCGGCGCTGCTCTGCGGGAACGAGATCGTCACCAGCGATGCCTTGGCCGAAGCCGCGGAGTTCGCATCGGCACTGGGTGCCGTGGCCTTTCAGCAGACGGTGCCCTTCGGCTCGCATTTCCTGTCCGAGCATCCGTGCTTCATGGGGGCGTTGTCACGCGATCAGAAACAGGTCCGCGCCGCACTTGCGCCCTATGACCTCATGGTGGTGCTGGGCGCCGATGTGCTGCGCATGTCGGTCTGGGACGCGGTTGATCCGCTGCCGGACGGTTTGCCCATCCTCCAGATCGGCCTGAACGACTGGGAGATGGGCAAGAACTATCCCGCCGAGATGGCGATAGCGGGCGACCTGCGGGAGACGCTAGCGGTTCTGACGCCTCTCTTGTCCGCGCGCGGCGGTCAGGTGCACGCCGAGAAGGCGCAGCGCCGCATCGAGGCACTGGCCGGGCACAACTGGACAGCGAAACGCACAAAGGCGATCGAGGCCACCCGTCCGCTTGGCGACAGAACCCCGGTCCACCCGGACTGGCTGATGCTGCAAATCGCAGACGCACTGCCCGAGAACGCAATTGTCGTCGAAGAAGGCATCTCCTCGACCCGGCTGCTCAATACCTTCCGCCCCTATCGCGAGCGGCATGATCACCACGGGCTGGCCAGCGGCGGGATCGGCTGGGGCATCGCGGGCGCGGTCGGTGTGCAAATCGCGCACCCGGACCGCCCGGTCTGCGCGGTGATCGGCGATGGCAGTGCGATGTACTCGATCCAGGCGCTTTGGACCGCGGCAAACCAAAGCCTGCCACTGACCTATGTGATCATCAACAATGGCGGCTACCGGATCATCAAGCAGCGGCTCAAGGCCTTCCACGGCAGCGAGCATTTCGTGGGCATGGATTTCACCGACCCGCCCGTCGATTTCACCGGGCTTGCGCACTCGCTCGGGGTCACGGCCCAGCGGATCGAGGACCCGGCGGAGCTTCGCGATGCGCTCGATACCGCGCTGGCAAACCGCGCGGGCCCCAACCTGATCGAAGTGATCACAGAGGGTAGCCTCTGATTGGCAAACGCCGCTTGGACGCTGCCGATCTGACGCGCGGAGCGTTATCGCTCAAGCTGATCAAAACCATGCAAGGCAGCAGCACGAAAGTCATTCGTGTCGCCGCGCTGACCGGACGGGTCCAAATCAGTGTTCCGGAACACCGCAGGCCAAAGCCCGCAGCACGCGCTGCCAGACGTATGCGAAGACCCGAGGCGACTGCGTCTCAGCACAGCGACGATCTTGGAACCGGCCGTCTCGTCGATCAGACAAAGCGCATAGACGTGGTTTCGACGCCATCAGATATCGACGCGGTTGCCCAGCCAGACCTCCTGCGCTTGCACGGCAATGACGGCGACGCGGGCGGCGACCTCCTCTGTGGTGATCGAGCTCACGGGATGGTCGATCACCACGGGGCGCAGGTCCGGCATCCCGACAGCAGCCCGGGTCATCCGCGTCTCGTTCACGAACTCGGTCGTGATGATTGGCGCGGTAGGCAGGCCCAGATCCTCCAGCGCAATGGCGTCGCGGATGCAGCACGAACAACAGGACCCGCAATCGCCGATGGCTGTCAGCACGACATCGTTCTCGGCAGCAATCTGCCGGATCATCTCGGGCGGTGCATCGGTCGAAAACCCGCGGGTTTTCACATAGTAGTTGACCGCGGCGAAGTCGATCTGGTCGGACAGCGCCGCCGCAGCGCCGCGCAGCAATTTGTTCGCGTTCCACTTCGAATTGTCGAGGATACCAAGCCGAAGCCCCGCCAAACCGGCCTTGCGTGCCGCCACAGGCCGGTTCTCGGTGTCAACAACGCCGCAGGGATCGAAAACCTCGACTGACGTTTGCGCTCGGGTGTCTAGCATCTGAACTCCCCCTCTTCATCTTGCCGAAAATACCTGAAAACGCTGCCAAGTGCGCGCCGGTCAGAGTTTGCACAACCCATCGGCGCAGTCCTCGGCCGACCCAACAGCCGCGTCCTCAACCGGGCGGATCACTGGCGTCGACATGTGTCCCCAGCCCGGGATGAACGCGGAAAACCGCCCGGCATCCCCGCCAATGACAAAGAGATGGATGCGCTCCGGGCTCTCGACGATCGGGATCCGGTCGTCCGGCCCGCGCTTGTACCACTTTGGCAGGTTGCGGTTGTAGACCTTGCCATACCGGTGCTCGCGGGAGTGCGCCCGGAACGGGTTGCCCGAGTTCAACCAGAGATACGACTTGATGTCGTTGCGGGTCCATCCCTGCTTTGCGATCGTTCGCGCGTGCTCGAGGCCCAGCGCCAGCGCGCAATGGCCTGACAGCACCGCAGTGTTGGACGCGATCGTGCTCATGGCCGAAGCGATGGTGTCCAGAATGCCCTCGGGGTCATTGCACTGATGGTCGGTCACCGAATGCGGTGCTTCGGCGGCCAGGGCAAAGACGGTCGAGACATCCGCGCCGTAGCCCTGTTCGACATGATAGGGCGCCAGCGGGCTCGCAGCCTCGTGCTCGCAGATCGCGTAGGTGTATTTCGCCGGATTGCCGAGCGTACACTTGTCCAGATCCGGTGCGCGCCCGCCCCCGACGTTCAGCATGATCAGACGGATTGCCCGGCCAATGGTGGCATTCGCCCGGTTGCCTGACCCGAACGCATTGGCACCGCCGTTCATGCCGATCTCTCCGGCAATCGGACCGTTCACGATCAGCAGGGGCGAGGCCATGTGCGTGGTCGCCTGCACCCCGTTCAGGTTGAAACGACGGTCGGTCAGCGCAAGCATCGCCGCGCGGACCACGGGGGCGTACGCCGGCTTGCACCCCGCCATGACCATATTGATCGCCATGACCTCGCGGGTCAAAGCGCCCCAGCGCGGCGGGATCTTGCATTCGATCGTCTCCGGGTTACCGCCCAGCACAGCGATGACGGCGTCGATCTTCTCTCGCGTCGGCGGTACCACCGGCAGCCCATCGGTCCAGCCCTGCGCGAAGTAGTGTTCGACCAGATCGGTATCCGGATCGACGCGGGTCACGTGATCGGTGTCGAGGGCTGCTGTGGTGTTCATCGGCGCTCTCCCGCTTGCGGTGGTACGAGTTAATCAGCGGAACGCAAAGATGACAAAGTCAAATCGATATCCAAAATTATTGCACTTTGGGCATTAATCATCCTGCCAGGTCGACGCGATGACCTCTCGCAACCCGGCCGCGGCAGGAGACAGCGTGCGTTCCGCAAGGGTCAGAAGGCCGATATCCAGCGAAATCTGCGGGTCTGACACCGAGAACCGGATAAGGTCACCGCCGAGATCCCCTATGATCGACTGGGACGGCACCAGACCAACACCCACGCCCGCACGGACAAAATTCAGCAAGGTCGGCACCTGCGACACGACCGCGGCATTGGTCAGCGAAAAGCCGCGCCCGGCGGCAGTTGCATCGAGGATACGCCGCGTTTGCGAGCCACGCGGCATGGAGACCAACGGCACATCACGCAGCTCGTCAAAGCGGATCGATGTCCTGCCGGATGCCCCCAGCGCCGATGCCCGGCTGGCCACCAGGTCGAACTGCCCTTTGCCGAGCGGCATCGTGCGCAGCCCGTCTGGAATTCCCTGCAGATAGGTGATGCCAAAATCTGCCGTACCGCTTTTCACATCGTCGAGCACGGCATCATGCATCCCGTCACGGATCAGGATCTCGATCCCGGGCCGTGCCTCGCGATAGGTGCCGACCGCGTGCGGCAGCACGCCATGCGCCACCGACATCAGGCTTGTGACAATCACCTGACCGCGCTGCTGGTCCGCGATCTCCCGCATCGCCCGGGCCGCAATCCTCAGATCATTGGTCATGCGCTGGGCCAGCGCGATGAACTCGCGTCCAGCATCGGTCACGCGCACCGTGCGCGTCGTCCGCTCGAACAGGTGCACGCCCAGCACATCCTCGACGCGCTTGATCGTGCGGGTCAATGCAGGCTGCGAGACGTGCAATTCCCCCGCGGCGGCGACAAAGCTGGCGTTCTCGGCCACGGCCAGAACCGCCACCAGTTGCCGGGCGCTGAGATCGGGGACATGTGCATCGCTCATGCACCGACTATTCCACGAAGCGCAACACCTGTCGATCTTGCGCCGCCATGTGGAACAATAAGAGCCGACGGTCAGACCGGCCGGTCGCCCTTGATCGTGACACGAAAGCCCGAGCGCGTCTGCGGATAGTAATCCCAGATCGCCAGATGCTGGACGCAGCGATTGTCCCAGAACGCGACCGAGTTCTTTTGCCAGCGGAAGCGAACCTGGAAGTCCTCGTTCTGGCAATGGGTGTGCAGCATCTGCAGCACTGCATCGCTTTCGACACGCGGCAGGCCGTGGATCCGCTTGGTGAAGATCGGATTGACGAACAGGCATTTGCGCCCGGTATCGGGATGCGTGCGCACCACCGGGTGATCGCAGGCCGGATAGGTCTTGCCCGCATCATCGCCCGAGTACCGACCGCGGTACTGCTCTTCGCCATCGTGCCGGGCGATCAGCCCATCCAGATACGCCTTCATCCGGTCCGACAGCGCGTCATAGGCCGCGTACATGTTCGAGAACAGCGTGTCCCCGCCGATCTCCGGCACCGTGCGCAGAAAAAGCACCGAGCCGAGCGGCGGTTCCTCGACACAAGAGACATCGGAATGCCAGCGCTCGCCCGCGATCTTGGTCGACGTCTCGTCCGCATGGATCGGCACGATTTCGGGATGGCCCTCGGGCGCCTTGATCGCGGGGTGCACGGACAGATCCCCCCACAACCGCCCGAATGCCTTCTGACTGTCATGGTCGAAGCTCTGGTCGCGGAAGAACAGAACGCAATGGCTCAGGAAGGCGGCCTTGATCTCGGCAAAGGTCTCCGCATCGAGCGGCTTGGAGAGATCGACACCGAACACCTCGGCGCCGATGCGCGGGGTGACGGGCTTCACCTCGATCCGTTCATAAGTCGGCGTTTGGCTGATCGAGATGCCTTCCATGATGTCACTCCCTTATCCGAAGACCGATTGCACCACCAGATTGGGCAGCCAGAGCACCAGCGCCGGGATCAGGAGGCACAGCACCAGCACGCATCCGTCCGTGCACAGGAACGGGAACGAGCCACGCATCACCGTCGTCACCGGCACGTTCGTCGTACCGCTGACTGCAAACAAATTCAGACCCACCGGCGGGATCACCGCGCCCATCTCGATGCAGAGCGCAAAAAGGATGCCGAGATGGATTGGATCAATGCCCAGCGTGATCGACACGGGGTAGATCACAGGGACCACCAGCACCAGCACCGCAACACCGGTCAGGCAGGTCGACAGCATCAGCAGTACGATCATCAGCAGCGCCAGGAAGGCGACGGGGCTGAGGCCAAGCTGCGTGACCCATTCGGCGATGTCCTGCGGCCAACCCTGGTTGGCGAGCAGGAACTGGAAGATCCCGACACCGCCAAGCACAAAGAACAGGATGGCGCAAAGGTTCACGGCACGCTGGGTGGCGGCATAGGCTTCCTTCAGAAACTCACCGCGCAACGCGAAAACCCCGTACAGCATCGCGTAGGCGCACGCAGCAGCCCCGGACTCGGTTGGTGTCAGGACGCCGCCATAAAGGCCGCCCAGAACGATGACCGGCATCAGAAGGGCGGGGAACGCATTCAAAAAGGCAAGCCACAGCTCTCTCAGGGAGAACTTGCTGGCCGGGAGGCCAAGAAGGGCCGCCATGGTCAAAACGATCACTGCGTCCGAGACTGCGAGCATGATGCCCGGCGTGACCCCTGCGAAGAACAGCTTGGTGATGGATTGCTCGGTCAGCACACCATAGAGGATCAGCGTGATCGAGGGCGGAATGAGGATCGCGATCCCTCCGCCCGTCGCGATCACGCCCGCCGCCATCCACTTCGGGTAGCCGCGCTTGATCATCTCAGGATAGGCGACCAGCCCCATCGCAGCGGCCATGGCGGTCGAAGACCCGGAAATCGCACCGAACATCACAGCAGCCAGAATGGTCGCATAGGCGAACCCGCCCGGAAGCCAGCCGATCAGCGCATCGGCAAAACGGAACAGTTTCTTGATCAGCCCCGTCCGTTCCATCAGGAAACCCGCATAGACGAAGAACGGGATCGCCATCAGCGTGTACTTGTTCACAAAGCTGAAGAACGAGCGGAAGATCGCGTTCGGGCTGAGCAGCGGATCATACAGGATGAACGCAACCGTGACCCCGATCAGCGCAACGGCGATCGGCGCCCCAAGGGCCAGCAGGGTCAGCAGTCCCGGTCCGATGAAGCCCATCAGATGTCAATGCCTTCTTCGGTCGGCGCCCACTCGAAGACCTTCTTGCCGAAGAGCGCTCGGATATCCTGGTAAAGCTGGAAGAACGACACCACAGCCATCAGCACGAAGGTGACGATCAGCGCCAGTTGGAAGGGCCAGATCACCAGCACCATCGATAGGGTGGTACGCTCGAGCGCCATGGACCGCTCGACCGTTGGAATGCCCCAGGCCGCCAACGCCGAGTAGAGCAGCAGCGACAGCGCCGTCAGCAGCGCCCGGATGAACAGAACGGTCTTTTCCTTGCCGGCGCCTTCCAGCGCATCGACCACGAACGAGACGCGCAGATGCGAGCGGCGGGCCTGGGTCACGGCGAAATAAAGAAAGACCGACGAGACGATCCCGTAGGTCACAGCGTCCTGACCCCAATCGAAAGTCTCTTTTATGACGTAGCGTCGAAAAACCTCGACAATCGCGAGGCTGGTTCCGAGGAACATGGCGAGGATCGCGAGGTTCCCGATCACATCGTCAAGCAGGAAACGGATCACCCGGTATGCCCGGTCGAAGATAAAGTCCATGCCGGTCCCTCGCTTGATCGGGGTGCGCACCCTAGGCGCGACATCGCACGCCGGGTGCCAAAAACGGCCGGACAGCGAAGCCCGGCCGTTCTGATCGCACGGTCGAGCTTACTTCTTGCGGTACTTCGCGAAGAGCTCGTTCATCGGACCGCAGTCGGTCTTCTCGAGATCGGACTGACCCAGCGGGTTTGCGGCAACCGCAGCGCGGGCTTCCTCAGCGAACTTGTCGACCCACTCGTCAGCACCGGACGGCGTGTTGGCCTTGATCCACTGCTGCGTCGCGTCGCCCAGTTTCTTGGCCAGCGCACCGGCCTGATCCTGGCTCATCACGAAGATGCCGGGGGCTGCCGGATCGGTGGTGCCGTACTTGTCGATCAGCTGCTTGTCATTGCAGAAGTTCGCGGCCTTGCCGAGCGGCAGGACCTCTTCCTTGATGATCTTCTCGATGATTTCCTGATGCTCGGGCTTCAGGCTGTTCCACCATTTGTTCGACGCGGCGAGGTAGTAGTAGTCGCCAACGATCCCGTTCACACCGGCGACCGAGAAGTAGGGTGCCTGCTCCTTGACGCGGTTCCAGCCACCCAGCGAGGTCAAGAGGCCGTCGATGACGCCGGTCTCCAGCGCGGGCGGCACGTCGCCGAATGCCATCGTGGTCGGGTTCGAGCCAAACGCGCTGAGCATGGCGTTCTCGGCCGGGCCCATCGAACGCATCTTCTTGTCCTGGAAGTCATCCGGTGCGATCAGACGCCCGGCTGCGCCACCCACACCCATGTAGAACGAAAGGTGCGCAGTGCCGAACAGCTTGACATCGTGGATGTCGTTGAAGCGCTGCTCCAGCATCTTGTAGGTCTCGAAGTTGTCGAGATCGTTGATCGCGCCCGGCGTGGTCAGCAGCATCGGGCCGACAACGACATTGGCGAACGGGTCAACCTGCGCGGTCTTGCCAAACTGGCCCCACGCCATCTCGAGGTTGCCCTCGGTCATGGCTTCCATCGCTTCCGGGATCTTGTAGAGCGACGAAGAGACGAAGATCCGCACATCGCTGCCGGGGATCTCCTCGGCGACGCGGTCCTTCAGACGCTCCATCGCGATGGCTGCGGGGTGCGGCAGGCCGGCGGTGTCCGAGGCAAGCCGGATCGTAACCTCGGCCTGAGCCTGCAAGGACAGACCGGCGCTCGCCAGAATGGCCACGCACCCGGCCGTTGCCAGCGGCTTCCCGATGCGCCGAAACAGCGACGCTGTAAGATTGATAGACATGTTTGTCGTTCTCCTCCGTGTAAGCATGCCTGAAGCACATCTGTTCAGCCGCGGATCTTTATGCCCCAAAGCCTTACTGGCCCGCTTGCGCTGAACGCTCGGCAGACCCTTGCACCAAGTTCTGACAAAGACAAGCCCGTGCGACCGCATAGTGATCTTGGGCGACAAGCCTGCACACGCAGTGGACGCAAGGTGCTGAAAGAACTCAACCTGATGGTGCGTTGCGCCTTGCGGAACACCCGTCAGATGTCGGGATCGTCCCGAAACAAAGCACGATGCTGGTCGCCATCCAGGTCATCGAACTGGCCCGCTTTCAGGCACCAGCCGAATGCGAGAAGCCCGAGGCCTCCGAGAAACAGCGAGATCGGGATCAGTGCGCCGATGATGGTCATGGCGGCCCTTTCTGACGGCGTTGAGAACGACAAGGATGGACGAGGCCGACATTGCAGCGGCGGCGATCAGCGGTGTCGCGGCCCCGGCCATGGCCAGCGGGATGGCGATGGCGTTGTAGGCGAGTGCAATGGAGAAGCTTTGGAACGTGCGCGCCCGCGCCGTCACGGCGGCATCATGAGCACGGGTGACAGCCTCGAGGCTTGCGCCGGTGAAGACCAGCCCGGCTGCAGTCTTTGCAACGTCGATGGCCGAAGCGGGCGAGATCGACGCGTGCGCAGCCGCCAGCGCCGGCCCGTCGTTCAGGCCGTCCCCGACCATCAGCACCTTGCGCCCATCCGCGCGGCGGGCGTCGAGCCAGGCCAGCTTCTCCGCAGGGCTGAGTTCGGACAGAGCCGTCTCGATCCCCGTGGCAGCGGCGATCTTGGCGACAGCCGCGGGCCGGTCACCGGACAGCATTGCGAGATCTAGCCCCTTGGTCCGCAGCGCGGCACAGGTTTCCGCCGCCTCTGGTCGCACGGTCTCGGTAAAGCGGAACGTCACCTGCCGGTCTGGCAGGGTCAGGACGGTCGAGGATCCTTCCGCCGTCCCGGCACGGCCCAGCTTTACAAGCGTGCCGTCGAGACGCCCCTCGACGCCGCTGCCAGGTTGCTCGCGAACATCGCGCACCTCCCTCGGGGCAATCCCCAGACGCTGGGCCTGCGCGGAAATAGCCTGAGAGAACGGATGATGCGAGGTCCGCGCCAGCGCGGCCGCGACAGGCCAGGCGGGATCGTCGGCGTCGGGACCACCAATCAGCCGCGGCGCGCCATCGGTCAGGGTGCCGGTCTTGTCGAAAACGACCATGTCGACTTCAGCCAGACGCTCCAGTTCTGCACCGTCCTTCAGGAAAATCCCGCGCTGGAACAACCGCGCGCTGGTCGCCGTGTGGACCGTCGGCACAGCCAGCGCCAGCGCGCAGGGGCAGGTCACGATCAGCACGGCAACCGCGATCTGCAACGCCAGATGCGCATCACCCGTCACAACGATCCAGCCGATGAACGCCGCCGCGGCAAGGATATGGACCAGCGGCGCGTAGATCCGGGCCGCCCGATCGGCGATCCGATCATAGCGCCCGCGGCCGCGCTCGGCGGTGTCAACCAGCCGGGCGATCTCGGCCAGCACCGTTGCCGCGCCCGTGGCGGTCACGGTCATCTGGATGGCACCTGAGAGATTGAGCATCCCCGCATGGATCGTATCGCCGACGCCCGCGGGGTCCGGCAGGCTCTCGCCCGTGACCAGTGCCCGGTCGACATCGGTGGTTCCTGCGCGGATCTTGCCATCGGCGGGGATCCGCTCGCCCGGGGCGATCTCGATCGCCATGCCGGGCAACAGCTTGTCGATGGCCATCGTCTTGCGCGAGCCATCCGGCATCACCCGCCGCGCCGTACGCCCCGTCATCAGCAACAGCTCCGCCGCCGCGGACCGTGCGGACTGGCGCGACCGATGCTCGAGATACCGTCCGACCAACAGGAAGAAGAGCAACATGATCCCGGCGTCAAAATATGCATGGGCGGCGCTGCTCGCCGTCTCGAAGACCGAATGGACCGCGGACAGGATCACCGCCAGGCTGATCGGGACGTCCATGTTCATCCGGAACGACGACAAGGCCGCGAACGCGCTGACAAAGAACGGCCGCCCAGCATAGGCGATGGCCGGGAGCGCGATCAGCGCCGAGACCCAGTGCAGCAGATCTCGGGTTGCGGCATCCGCCCCGGACCAGACCGAGATCGACAGCAGCATGACATTCATCGCCGCGAAGCCTGCGATCCCGGTGCGGAGCAACAGGTCGCGTCCCGCCGCATCGCCGGTGTGATCAGACCCCGCGACCGCATCGACCGGGTGGGCGGTGTAGCCAGCCGCGGCGAGCGCCTCGATCAGATCATCCGGCGATATGCGATCGCTCACCTGCGCGCTCACCGTATGGCGGGTCAGATTGGCGCGGGCATGCTCGACACCGGGGGTCCCGGCGAGGCAGCGCTCGACCTTCACCATGCATCCGGCACAGGTCATGCCGGGGATCAGCAACTCGATCTGCTGTCCCCCGGCGCTGGGCTTGGCGCGGTCCAGCGGCATCACCTGCCCTCAGGCACGAAGATCTCGCCAGTGGTCTCGAAGCGCGGCGAGGCCGAGCGGATCATCACATGCCAGACGCCGGGCGCCAGCGTTTGCACCGCTTGATAGCCCTCCGGACCGGTGGCCATTACCAAGGCCTGATCGGCTACCTGCGTGGTCGGGCGGCCCAGATTCCCTGCAAGATCAAGCCCTTCGACAACACGTCCATTCTGGTCGCGGATGCCGATGGACAGCACCCCGTCGGCATAGGACATCTCGGTCCGCCAGCCCAGCGCCTGCTGCGCGGCGGTCCGGTCATTCCAGCCCTGGCTCGCCACATAGGCGTTCTGGACGACCAGCCCGGGGAAGGTCCCGACCGCCGAGAACAGCATCGTGAGGTTGGCAGCGATGATCACGGCGAAGGCCGTCACGCAGATGGCCAGGACGTGCCGGCCGGTCAGCTCTCGGGTCATGATTTCGGTCCCTGAAAATGTGTGTCGTAGGGCGAGCGCTCGCCGGTCATGAGGTTCTCGATCCAGAGGCGCACAGGCACGCGATCGTCAGGCGTGGCCCCGGCCGGGGCCGTCAGGAAGACGCGCAGTTTGCGGGTGTCGTCGGCGTCGATGGTGATGGCGGCAGGGTCCTCGCCCTGCACGCCGAGCCGCAGGTAGGCGCCGTCTGTCCGCGCCGACAGGCGGAAGATGTTCGGCTCGGGATTGCGGTTCTGGATCCGCACCTCATAGGCGTTGCGGATCGAGCCGTCAGACAGCGTCACAAAGACCGGGTTGCGCTCGCGCTGTACGGTCAAGTCTATGGTATCCCTCAGGAAAAGCGCGACGATCATGGCAACGCCGATGGCCGCCCAGAGCCCGGTGTAGAGGATCGTGCGCGGCCGGATCGCCCGGCGCCACGCCGGGATCGGGGCCTGGCCCGCGCGCTCGGAGGCTTCGTCCGTCAGCGAGCAATAGTCAATCAGTCCGCGCGGCTTGCCGACCTTGGCCATGATGTCATCGCACGCGTCGATGCAGAGCGCGCAGGTGATGCAGCCGATCTGCTGCCCCTCGCGGATATCGACGCCGGTCGGGCACACCGCGACACAGGCGTTGCAGTCGATGCAGTCGCCCAGCTGATCCGCGCCCTCGGCCTTGCGGTGCTTGCCGCGCGGCTCCCCCCGCCAGTCCTTGTAGGTGACGATCAGCGAGTTCTCGTCCAGCATCGCGCCCTGAATGCGGGGCCAGGGGCACATGTAGATGCACACCTGTTCGCGCATGAAGCCGCCAAAGACGAAGGTTGTCGCCGTCAGCAGTGCAATCGAGGCATACGCGATAGGATGCGCGGAACCCGTGAAAATTTGACTAAAAAGCGTCGGAGCATCGGCGAAGTAGAAGACCCAGGCCCCGCCCGTCGCCACGGCAATGGCAAGCCATATCCCCCATTTCACGGCGCGGCGACGGATTTTATCCAATGTCCACGGGGACTTGAGCAGTCGGAACTGGGCGTTGCGATCGCCGTCCACCCAGCGCTCGATATGCTGGTAGAGGTCGACCCACACCGTTTGGGGACAGGCATAGCCGCACCACACCCGTCCGAGCACCGAGGTGAACAGAAACAGCCCGACCCCCGCCATGATCAGAAGCCCCGCGACGTAGTAGAACTCCTGCGGCCAGATCTCGATCCAGAAGAAGTAGAACCGCCGGTTCGCGAGATCGACCAGCACCGCCTGATCCGGCAGGTACGGTCCACGATCCCAGCGAATCCAAGGGGTTAGATAGTAGATGGCCAGCGTCAACCCCATGATCCACCACTTCAAACGGCGAAACCAGCCGCTGACGGCTTTGGGGAAGACCGGCTCGCGCGCGGCGTAGAGACTGGGGGGACTATCGGTGGTCATGCTCATATCCACGCCCATGGAGATCGGGATCTTGGCGATCCTGCAGTACCCGGCGTTCACGGTCCTTGATCTGAGTCAATTCGTCGGCCTTGTGCCGGGATCCACCCCGTATGGCTGGTGTATGGCATCCGTCCCGCAAGCGTCTGGCAGGCGTATGGCTCGTATATGGCACGTGTACCGACAGCCAGTCGCCCGGTGCATCTGCGTTGGGCCGACCGCCCGCTGGTGCCGGTTCGCGCGCAACATCCGGGTCGGGCGGTGAAGCCCCCCGCCGTGCAAGGATGGACACCGGACAGCTGAGAGGCCGGTCGACCTTGCGGTCCCGGTGAAGATCTGCGCCGGTCGGTGCGCAGCGTCCGACCGACGCCGTCCTCCCTCGGACATGCCGTGATCCCGGCGCGCTACTCGCCACCACCCAGACTGTGGACATAGTGGGCAACCTGCCGGATCTCGGCCTCGCTCAGGCGCGTCGACCAGTTCGGCATCACCCCGTAGCGGGCATTGCTGATGGAATAGATCACGGTCTCTCGGTCCGAGCCATAGAGCCAGATCGCATCCGCCAGATTGGGCGCGCCCTGATCGCGGTCGCCTTCACCCGCTTCGCCATGACAGGCGGCGCAGTTGTCGGTGTAGATCTCAGCGCCAGCCTCGGTCACCTCGGCCCGACCGGACAACGAAAGGACATAATCGGCGACGCTCTCGATCTCGGCTTTCGAGAGGATGCCGTCGCGCCCGAAGGCCGGCATCTCAGAATAGCGCGTGTCATCATCCTCGTCCCAACGGATGCCGTGCCGGATGGTAGCGGCGATGTCCTCGGGTGCACCGCCCCAGAGCCAGTCATCGTCGATCAGGTTGGGATAGCCCACCGCGCCTGCCGCCCCGGCGCCGTGGCACTGCGAGCAATAGGTCCGGAAAATCGAGGCGCCGCCCGCGCGGGCGAAATCGTCGAGTTCGCTGTCTGCTGCGATCTCGGTGAACAAGGTCTCGGCCACGCGGGCCGTGATGGCGGCATTCTGCTGGTTCGTCTCCTCGATGATCTGAGCGACCTCACCGCGCGAGGAGTAGCCGAGCACGCCGCTCGTCGCCTCGGAGATCATCGGCCAGGCCGGATAGGCGATGGTGTAGCCGATTCCCCAGATGATCGTCAGGTACAGCGTCCACAGCCACCAGCGCGGCAGCGGCGTGTCCAGTTCGACAATCCCGTCCCATTCGTGGTCCTTCAGTTCCTGCCCGGTGGCCGCGTCGATGCGCGGTTCGGTGTCATGCTGGCTCATGGTCTAGTCCTCCAGCCGGTCGTTGCGCAGTGGCAGTTCGGCCAGGTCGCGGTGCTTCTCGCGCGCGCCGGGGCGGGAGGCCCACAGGATCTGGCCGATAAAGAACGCCGTCATGGCGATCAGGAACCAGCTGTCGGCAAAGGCACGCAGCCATGTGTAGGTTTCCATCCGGCCCTCCTCAGCGGTAGTTGGATTCGGCTTCGTAGACCGAGAAGTCCACGAGCGTACCGAGCATCTGCAGGTAGGCGATCATCGCATCGAGCTCGGTGATCTCGTCCCGGCCATCGAAGTTGCGCACCTGCGCCTTGGGATAGCGGGCGAGCAGATCGTCAACGCCGTCATGGTCGGGATTGACCTGGGCGTAGACGTCCTGGACCGCGCTGGCGATCATCGCATCGGTATAGGGAACGCCCACCGCCGCGTTGGCCTGAAGATGTCCCGTGGCGCGTATGGGATTGATCGGGGTCTCGGCCAGCCAGGGATAGGCGGGCATGATGCTCTCCGGGACCAGGGCACGCGGATCTTGCATATGGTCGATATGCCACTCGTCCGAGTAGCGCCCTCCGACCCGAGCCAGATCCGGCCCGGTCCGCTTCGAGCCCCACTGGAACGGGTGGTCGTACATGCTCTCGGCCGCGAGACTGTAGTGGCCATAGCGCTCGACCTCGTCCCGCATCGGCCTGATCATCTGGGAGTGGCAGGTGTAGCAGCCCTCGCGGATATAGATCTGGCGGCCCAACAGCTCGAGCGGCGAATAGGGCCGCATGCCCGAGACCTTCTCGATCGTGTTCTGCAAATAGAAGAGCGGCGCGATCTCGACGATACCCCCGATCGAGACAACGATCAGCGAAAGGATCAGGAGGACTGTCGCGTGACGCTCGATCCGCCCGTGCTGCTTAAGGATCTTCTGCGTGGTGGTCGTTTGGGTCGGTTGGCTCTGATCAGTCATTGTCCGTCTCCTGATCGTCTTGGTCGTGCGCGGCCGATGGCCCGGCCGAAGCCGCAAGCCCGGCGCCGGTCAGGGTCACGTAGTCTCGGCAGAAGCAGCGGCAGAGCAGGGTCGCAGGGGCGGCGATTGTGCGGGTGATGGTAGGGTGCTGCATGACAATCACTCCGCCAGGACCATGGCCGGTTTCTCGGCCGGCTGGGACCCGCGAACGGTCATCCACAGGTTCCAGCACATCAGGATCGCACCGGTCAGGTACATCACCCCGCCAAGACCGCGCACCACGTACATCGGGAACTTGGCGGCGACCGTGTCGGCGAAGGAGTTCACGAGGAAGCCGTGGTCATCGACCTCGCGCCACATCAGCCCCTCCATGATGCCGGTGACCCACATGGATGCCGCG
>JBCBOR010000042.1:0-39808 GCA_039821125.1 Pseudomonadota bacterium | reverse complement strand
CAATGCCCATCGCGCGCAGGGTCTTGGGGTGCAGCGAGGCGTTTGCCTCCGGCTCGACCGCGTCCAGCACCGTGGTGCGCCGGGTCATCGAGCCTGTATGCCAGTGCTCGAGCTGCCGCCCGGTCGTCAGGATCATCGGGAACCGCTCGTCCGGCACCTCCGCCGGCGGGGTCACGCGCGCAGGCGTGAACTTGGCGCGGCCCGCCCGGCGCGGGAAGCCGTCGCCGAACACGACGGGCTGTCCGGGGTCCTCGTTCGACAGCGACGGGTACATGACCGCGTTCTCGTTTTCGAGTCGCTGCCACGTGATGTGGTGCAGCGAGCGCATCGACATCTTCATCTCGTTGAAGACCATGCGCGGCGTGTCGTAATCCCAGTCGAGGCCGAGGCGGCGGGCCAGCTCGACGATGATCCACCAGTCCTCACGAGCCTCGCCCGGCGCGTTCAGCGCCTTGCGGCCCATCTGGACCTGGCGGTTGGTGTTGGTGACGGTCCCGGTCTTCTCGGGCCACGCCGAGGCGGGCAGGATCACATCGGCGAAGTTCGCGGTCTCGGTCAGGAAAATGTCCTGCACAACCAGATGATCGAGATGGGCCAGTGCCTTCCGCGCGTGCTCGACATCGGGGTCGGACATGGCCGGGTTCTCGCCGAGCACATACATCCCCTTGATCTCGCCGCGGTACATGGCATCGACGATCTCGACGACCGTAAGGCCCGGTTTCTCGTCAATCTCGGTGCCCTGCCAGATATGCTTGAAGAGTTCGCGTACCTCGGGATCGGCAACCGACTGGTAGTCGGGCAAGACCTGCGGGATCAGGCCGGCATCCGAGGCGCCCTGCACGTTGTTCTGGCCGCGAAGCGGGTGCAGGCCAGTGCCAGGACGCCCGACATGGCCGCAGAGCAGCGCGAGCGAAATCAGGCAGCGCGCATTGTCCGTGCCGTGGATGTGCTGGCTGACGCCCATGCCCCAGAAGATCATGCCCGAGCGGGCGCGGGCGAAGGTGCGCGCCACCTCACGCAGGGTATCCGCCGGGATGCCGCAGAGCTCGGCCATCCGCTCGGGTTTGAACGCACGGATGTGGTCGCGGAACTCGAAGAATCCCTCGGTGAACCCCTCGATATACTGGCGGTCGTAGAGTTTTTCCTCGACGATGACGTTCATAATGCCGTTCAGCATCGCAACATCGGTGCCGGGGCGGAACTGCAGCATGTGGGTGGCGTGCCGCTTCAGGCCCTGGCCGCGCGGGTCCATGACGATCAACTCGCCGCCGCGTTTCGAGAACTGCTTGAAGTAGGTCGCGGCGACGGGATGGTTCTCGGTCGGGTTGGCCCCGATCACGATGGCCACATCCGCGTTCTCGATCTCGTTGAAGGTCGCGGTCACGGCGCCCGAGCCGACATTCTCCATCAGCGCCGCCACGGACGAGGCGTGGCAGAGCCGCGTGCAATGGTCGACATTGTTGTGCTTGAAGCCCTGACGGATCAGTTTCTGGAAAAGATACGCCTCCTCGTTCGAGCACTTGGCCGAGCCAAAGCCCGCCACCGCCTTGCCACCGTGCAGGCTGCGCAAATCGGCCAGTCCCATAGCGGCAGCGTCCAGCGCTTCTTCCCACGTTGCCTCGCGGAAATGGGTCCACGGGTTTGCCGGGTCGACGTTCAGACCCTTCTCCGGCGCGTCCTCGCGCCGGATCAGCGGTTTTGTCAGCCGGTGCGGGTGGTCGACATAGTCGAAGCCGAACCGGCCTTTGACGCAGAGGCGGTTCTCGTTCGCCGGGCCTTCGACCCCGTCGACCCAGGCGATGTGTTCCTTGCCGCTTTCGTCCTGCTTGATCTTAAAGCTGAGCTGACAGCCAACGCCGCAATAGGGGCAGACGCTGTTGACCTCCCGATCATAATCCTTCGAATCGCCGCGCTGATCCGCGTCCAGCGCAGCTGCCTCCATCAACGCTCCGGTCGGGCAAGCCTGCACACACTCGCCGCAGGCCACGCAGGTCGAGGCCCCCATCGGGTCATCCATGTCGAAGATGATCTGGGCATCGTGACCACGCCCTGCCATGCCGATCACATCGTTCACCTGGACCTCGCGGCAGGCCCGGACGCAAAGATTGCAGTGGATGCAGGCGTCCAGATTGACCTTCATCGCCACATGGCTGTCATCGAGCAGCGGGACACGGTCTTTCTCGATCTTCGGGAACCGGCTGTCCGACACGCCCTGCGCGGCGGCCATGTCCCAGAGATGGCTCGACTTGTCGTGCGCCTCCTCGGGACCGGGCTGGTCAGCGACCAGCATCTCCATCACCATCCTGCGCGCCTTGGTCGAGCGGTCGTTCTGGGAATTGACGACCATACCGTCGCGCGGTTCGCGGATGCACGAGGCGGCGAGCACGCGTTCACCCTCGATCTCGACCATGCACGCCCGGCAGTTGCCATCCGACCGGTACCCCGGCGCGTCCTTGTGGCAGAGGTGGGGGATCAGCGTGCCCTCACGCTTGGCGACCTCCCAGATGCTCTCGCCCGGGGCAGCTTCGACCTCACGCCCGTCCAGCGTGAACTTGATGCGATCGCTCATGCCAATTCTCCCTGCCCGGCCCGGCTTTGTGTCTGGTATACCATAGGGATCGCAAGACCCAAGCGCGACCCTAGTCGTATCCTCCGCGCCGCGTCAGAGCATTTCCGACACTGGCAAGCGCATTTTCGCCCGTTGGCTCCAGGTGCTGCACGCTGGACAGCGCCGCTCGGCTCCGGCGATAAGGCAGCGGCCCAAGGCAGAAAGGGACAGGGATGAAATCGCTTCACATCGGGTCCGCGATGATCGACATCATCACGCTGGTCGCGTCAGAAAACATCGAACGCGCGACCTTTTCCAATGATGGCAAATCTTTCCTGATGCTCGAGGCTGGGCGCAAACTGGTGGCCGAGCAGATCACGTCCCATGTCGGAGGCGGGGCGTGCAACACGGCCGTCAGCCTGGCGCGGCGCGGCTGGCACTCGGGCGTGCTTGCGAAGGTCGGCGATGATCTGAACGCTGCCGAGATCCGCCAGCACCTTGCCGAGAACGACGTCGCCGACCGGCTGATGCTGTCAGACCGGTCAACGGGGACTGCCGTGATGGTGGCGAGCCATGACCGCAACGCCTCGATCTTCGTGCACCGCGGTGCGAACGAGACACTGGATTGTGCCGAGTTCCCGGCGGACACCTATGCGGATCTGGACCTGATCTATGTGACGTCGCTCTCGAACCAGTCCGCCGATTGCTTTCCGACCATCCTGCAGTCAGCCAAGGATGCAGGCGCGATGACGGCCGCAAACCCCGGGATTCGCCAGTTGACGTCACGCACGGCCGAGTTTCTGAACGCGCTCGCCCATGTGGATCTGTTGTCCGTGAACACGGTCGAGGCCGAGGCGCTCGTGCCCGCCTTCGCGCCGCGGGCGGAAGGCCCCGATCCGGTCCTGCCTGACGGGGCGCCGCCGCTGGCGCGCCGCGGTCTCAGTTTTGGCGGCTTCGAGATGGGCGTGATCCGGTTCCTGCGCGCGGTGCAGGCGGCGGGGCCGCGCTGGGTCTCGCTGACCGATGGCACGGATGGCGCCTATCTCGCGACACCCGATGGCGTGCTCTGGCACCCGACGGTCCCGGCGGAGGTCGCGGGAACGGCCGGCGCAGGAGACGCATTCTGCTCCACCCTGACCTCGGCGCTGGTCGAAGGCAGCGCCCCTGAAACCGCAATGCGCGAGGCAGCGATCAACGCCGCCTCGGTTGTCAGCCATGTCGACACCACCCAGGGCCTGCTAAGCCGCGATGCCCTGGCCAAGCGCAGTGCAGGCCTGGGCGATCTCGCACCACTGAGGATCGCGGCCTAGCGCATCGCCGCGGCGATCATCGCTGCGGTCTCCGGGTGACCTTCGCGGGCAATCAGGTCCGGAAGGCTATCGCCCTCTGGCGAGGTTATACCGAGATCTGCCCCGCGCTCGATCAGCAGGCGCACCGCCTCGGTCCGGTCATTTGTAGCAGCGGATACGATCGGCGTGATCCAGCCATTGCCCGGATCCGAGCTGCCCGGAGGATGCACCGCGACGAAGCGCTGGTTGGCCAGACCGGGATCGGCATCGAGCATCTCCGCCAAACGCTCGACCAACCCCCGGGCCGCGGCGGTGAAAATGTCCATCGGATATGCTTCGAGAAAGGCCAGCATCTCGGTCTGTCCCGCATGCTGGGCCCAGCCAAGGGGCGGCGACAGGTGGTGCGGATCGCGCAGCGCGGTGTCGGCGCCAGCGTCGATGAACAGCCGGACCGTCTCGAAATCGCCGTTATAGGCCGCGCCGTGCAAGGGCGATTGCTGCCCGGGAACGCTGACCGGAAAATCGAGCGCGATCATCGCCCTGATTGCCGCGTGCTTGCGCGCCGCTACCGCGTTGTCCATCAATTCGATCTGGCGCGCGGCGATGGCATCCGGATCGTCGATCTC
Organism: Pseudomonadota bacterium; assembly: GCA_039821125.1. Lineage (GTDB taxonomy): Bacteria > Pseudomonadota > Alphaproteobacteria > Rhodobacterales > Rhodobacteraceae > Thermohalobaculum. The sequence continues at coordinate 35,345 of JBCBOR010000042.1, read as the reverse complement.
TTCCGCCAGGACCCTTGCGCGATCAACATCGGCTGCCATGACCGCAGCCTCATAGGCCTTCAGGCCTGTGAACTCGGACACGGGCCCACCGGCAGCGGCAATCTCGGCGGCAATCCCGGTCTCGCCCATCAGAAGCGCAACCTCATAGGGCGTGTGACCTTTGACCCGGGTTTCATAGGCCTCTTCGGTCTTCGCCAGATCCACGCCTGCGTCGATCAACAGCTTGGCGCGGCTGGCATAGCCCCGCCGGATCGCCGTAATCAGCGCGAAGTGCATTGTCTCCTGCGGGTTCATCCGCAACGACTCGCCCTCGCGCAGGGACCAGTTGAGCCGGTCCTCCGCTGCCAGCCCATACTCGAGCAGCAACGACACGCAAAGATCCCCCGGCTCGAAATGCGTGTTGTAGATCGCCTGACCGTCATTGGGATCGGCCCCGGCCTCGAGCAGCAGGCGGGCGAAGGCCTCGACCTCCGGATGCTCCGGCTGGTTGATCGGGCCGCCCTCACCCTGCGCGAAGGCACCGGTCAGCGCGGTGAACCGATATTGCCCGCCCCAAAGGTAGTGAGCATTCGGATCAGCCCCGCGCGCGATCAGAACCTCTGCGGAAGGCAGGCTCGAGATGCCCGGCAAACGTCCATAAGCCGCGTACATCAACGGTGGCCAGTGATGGAACCCGCCCTTGGCATCGATCAGGTCTGGATTGCGATCCAGCATCGCCGAGACACGCGCCGCATCGCCGATCGCCGCCGCAACGTGGATACTTTCGTCGGCAATCTCGGGATGCGCGGCCAGAAGCGCAGCGGCGTGCTCGAACCGCTTCGGCCCGAAATCCGGCACCGGATAGCCGTAGTGTACCGAGACGAGATCGAGAAACCGGGTCGCCCGCTGGTCTGTCGTCTCGCCGCGCGGCGCCCCGGCCTCGACATGGCGTTTCAGCCGGGTCCAGCTTGAGAAGCCATACTCCCGCGCGATGACCAGTTGTGCCTGCTGCAGGGCGATCTTTGCGGGATCCCCGAAATACGGACCGATGCGGTCCGCAGCGGCGCCATCACCGGATGACGCGGCTTTCCGCAGCGCCTTCGCCTGGTTCTTGAGATGTTCGAGATTCGCCCGCTCGGGCAAGGTGCCAGTCGACATGATCGACCTCCTTTCATTCGCATCCGGTATCCGCGCCCTCGGACCTGAAAAGAGGTTCGATATGGTCTCGTCGTCAGTCTCTGGATGGGCTAGGCCCTGCCCGCGGATCGGATGCGCCCCAGAACGCGCTCCGAGATTACTGTCTCAGGGCGGTCGGGGCAACAGGGGCGAGACCGGGCGCTAGCGCGGGACAAGATGCCAGAGGATCTCCACCGCCTCCGCCTGGCCTTTCAGCTTGCCCTCGACCGGGCGCCGGCTGACCTCCGTCACCGTGAACCCCGCATCGAAGAAGCGATGCACTGCTGCGGGCGGGACTGAAAAGGGCGGCCCCGGCATCACGGCCTGATCATAGTCGAAGGTAATCAGAAGCTGCGGGACGCCGCCGGTGATCGCAGGGATATGCGCGGCATAGCGGGCGCGCATGTCATCCGGCAGGGCGACCAGCGCCGCTCGGTCATAGACGGCATCGACAGCGCCAAGGGTAGCAGCATCCAAAGCGAATACATCACCGACGAAAACGTCAACGCCGTCCGCCCGATACAGCGTGAGATCGCCGATTGCGGAGATCTCCGGCGTGACGTCGATATCGGAGAAAAGGTCCCGGACCGCAATCTCGCTCAACTCCGCGCCAATCACACGGTAGCCTTTTGACAGCAGCCACGGAATATCGCGGGTCTTGCCGCAAAGCGGCACGAACACCCGTGCGCCGCGCTCAAGACCGAGCACATCAAGATGCGTCGTCAGCAGCGCATTTCCTTCGCCTTCGTGGAAACCGATCTGTCCGCTCTCCCACCGCTCGTGCCAGAATGCTGTGTCCATAGCCGGGTCTCCTGTCCGATGGCGCCTTGGGGGGATGTCTGCATCATCCGCCGCAAGGTCAAGCCTGCGGGTTTCGCCGCAGGCTCACGTCCGGGTGACGGGTTCCACGGGCGCTGTGCCGGGCTATAAGGTCGGCATGGGTTACCTCACAGCAAACGATCGTCCGGGTGAGCACGCCAGGTCCTGGTATGCCGAGACGGCTGCGCCCCTGCCCGAGCATCCGGTGCTGGTGGGCGATACGCGTGCCGATGTCTGCATCATCGGTGGCGGCTATGCCGGGCTGTCCGCTGCGCTGCATCTGTCACAGCGCGGCTATGATGTGCGTGTGCTCGAGGCCCACCGGATCGGCTGGGGCGCGTCGGGGCGGAACGGCGGGCAGGTCGGCATCGGCCCGCGCCGCGACATTCGCGACTACGAGGAGCGGGTCGGGCGCGATGATGCGCGCAAGATCTGGGAAATCGGGATCGAGGCAAACCGGTTGGTTCGCGATCTGGTCGCGCGGCACGAGATCTCTTGTGATATCGCCGATGGCTATCTCGAGTGCGCCTGGCGGCCCGGCGATGCGGACGACCTGACGGACTATGCGGAGCATCTGCGCGCAGTTTATGCGCACGAGACAGTCCGGCCGGTTGATCGCACCGAGATGACCGATCTGATCGGGACCGAACGCTACCATGGCGGCTTTCGCGACGACATGGGCGCGCATCTGCACCCGCTGAACTACGCCCTTGGTCTCGGTCAAGCCGCTGTCGCAGCGGGCGCCGTGATCCACGAGGGGTCAGTGGTTACCGAGGTGGCGCCCGGACATGTCACCACGGCCAAGGGCACCGTCACGGCCCAACAGATCCTGCTGGCCTGCAACGGTTACCTCGATGGACTGCTGCCCCGCCCCGCACGTCGGATGTTGCCGCTGAACAACTTCATCCTTGCAACCGAACCGTTAGGCGAGGCGCGTGCGCAAAAGGTCAACCGCGATCATCTTTGCGTCTGTGACACACGATTCGTGCTGAACTATTTCCGGCTAAGTCCCGAGGGCCGTATGCTGTGGGGCGGCGGCGAAAGCACGGGGCGCGTGTTCCCGGCTGACCTGAAGGCGCTGGTGCAGCAGCGAATGCTCGAGATCTATCCCGACCTTGCGGACGTCGCAATCACCCATGCCTGGGGTGGGACGCTGGCGATCACGGCATCGCGCATGCCGCTGTTCCAATCGCTCGGCGACGGCGTGCTGGCAATTGGCGGCTGGTCCGGCTCGGGCATCCACATGGCGACTATGGGCGGGAAGATTGCGGCGGAGGCCATCGCCGGACAGGCCGAGCGTTGGGATGTCCTGGCGCGGATGCCGGTCCCGGCCTTCCCGGGCGGTGACTGGTTCCGCGTGCCGCTGATGCGGCTGGCCATGGCGTGGTACGGTTTGCGCGACCGGCTCTAGGCCCGTCTGCCACAGGCGATCTCAGATCAGCAGCGAGTAGGCCCCTTCGTGCCGCAGCAGTGCGACCTTCGTCTCGACCCCGCCGCGCGCCGAGAAACCGCCGAGACCATCGGCACCGACCACCCTGTGGCATGGGATCACGATCGGGATCGAGTTGCCGCCGCAGCATTGTCCAATCACCTGAGCGGGTACGTCGAGTTCTTTCGCGATGTCGCCATAGGTGACGGTCTCGCCGAACGGGATTGCCGACATACGCGTGCAGACGGCCTGCTGCAGATCGCCCCCGCTTGGTCGGAGCGGCAGGTCGAACTCTCGCAGGGTACCGTCGAAATAGGCTGCGATCTGGTCTGCCGCCCGCTGGGTCAGCGGTGTCCCGGGTGGCTCTCCCGGGTGCGTCCAGTCAATCGCCGTTATGGCGCCGCCGTCTTCGGTGATCGCGATCCAGCCAACCGGCGTCTCGACAGTCGCGCGGATCACGAGTGCAGGGTCAGTTCGACGGGCTTGGACCGGTTACGGGGCGACCATCGAGGATGATCTGCACATCCGATCCCAGAACATTGTAGGTCCCGAAAATCTCGCTGATGGATCTCGTGCCGGTGCCATCAATATTGACGTCACCCATGTCACGGGGACCGCCGTGGTTCTCATTATCGCTCACACACCCGTCCTCCGGAATCGAGGTCACACTCAAATAGTACTATTTTAGTCATACTTTTCCCAATTTATTTTTATAAACCTTTACATTGGGTTACCGCGCATCCCTTTCGCACTGGTTCGGTCCGCGGCATCCGGCCACCCTTGACGGCAGAGACGCGCGCGTCGGAAACCGCAGTGGCATGATGGCGCGCAAATGGGGAGGAAAGCATGGCGATTCAGCATCTGAAAGAGGGCAAGCCCGCGGACGAGCGCGATGCCGACGACGCGAAGGTCCGGGCCGTTGTCGAGGCCACTCTTGCTGACATCGAGGCACGCGGCGATGCTGCGGTGCGCGCGCTGAGCGAGAAGTTCGATGGCTATAGCCCGGCGCACTTTAGACTGACCGAGGCCGAGATCGAAACTGCGATCTCTCGGGTCCCCGAGCGCGATCTTGAAGACATCAAATACGCCCAGACGCAGATCCGCCGGTTTGCCGAGGCACAGCGCGCCAGCATGACCGATATCGAGGTCGAAACCGAACCAGGCGTGATTCTCGGCCATCGCAATATCCCGGTGCAGTCGGTTGGCTGCTACGTCCCGGGGGGCAAGTTTCCCATGGTTGCCTCGGCGCATATGTCGGTACTGACCGCTTCTGTTGCCGGTGTGCCGCGCATCATCGCCTCGGCGCCGCCGGTGGATGGCGCCCCGCACCCGGCGATTGTTGCGGCCATGCACCTGGGCGGCGCGCACGAGATCTATTGCCTCGGCGGCATCCAGGCGGTCGGCGCGATGGCGTTGGGCACCGAGACGATCGATCCGGTACACATGCTGGTCGGCCCCGGCAACGCGTTCGTCGCCGAGGCCAAGCGGCAACTGTTTGGACGTGTCGGCATCGACCTTTTTGCCGGACCGACCGAGACGATGGTCATTGCCGACGAGACTGTGGACGCAGAGATGTGTGCGACCGATCTGCTGGGCCAGGCCGAGCACGGGTATAACTCACCGGCGGTTCTGGTCACGAACTCGCGCCGTCTTGCCGAGGAGACGATGACCGAGATCGACCGCATCCTCGACATTCTGCCAACTGCGGAGACAGCGAAGGTCAGCTGGGCCGATTATGGTGAAGTGATCCTCTGCGACAGCTACGACGAGATGCTAGCGGTCGCCGATGATATCGCCTCGGAGCACGTGCAGGTGATGACCGACAGGGATGACTGGTTCCTGGACAACATGACCTCCTACGGAGCGCTGTTCCTCGGGCCGCGGACGAATGTCAGCTATGGGGACAAGGTGATCGGCACCAACCACACGCTGCCCACGAAGAAGGCCGGGCGCTATACTGGTGGCCTTTGGGTCGGCAAGTTCCTGAAAACGCACAGCTATCAGAAGATCCTTTCCGATGCGGCCTCGGCCGAGATGGGGGCCTATTGCTCGCGGCTCTGCATGCTGGAGGGCTTCGTGGGCCATGCCGAACAGGCCAATCTTCGGGTCAGGCGTTATGGCGGACGGAACGTACCCTATGGCGAGGCAGCGGAGTGAGGCGCAAGCCGGGCACCTACACGGCACTGGAAGACTTTGGCCGGGTCCGGCTGTCGCGGTACTTCTTCATGCGCGACTTCCTCTATTCCGAGATCGGGAACTTTTTTGGCCAGCCGAATGTGCCCGATGATCCCGATCTTGCGATCGCTGCCGGGCGCAGGCTCGCCGAGACCCTGCTCGATCCGCTGGTCGAGACCTTTGGGCCGATCTCGATCAGATCGTCATTCCGGTCATCCCATCTGAATCACTTCGGCGCGACGGCGGTGCAGCCGCAGAAATGCTCTGCAAACCTGAAAAATCACGCGCGTCACATCTGGGACAGGCGTGACGCCAAGGGCCGGATGGGCGCAACAGCCTGTCTTGCGATCCCGTGGTTCGCAACCCGATACGAAACCGGGCGCGATTGGCGCGATCTGGCATGGTGGGTGCATGATCATCTCGACTATGACGAGATTTACTTTTTCCCGAAGCTCGCAGCCTTTAACCTGACATGGAGCGAAGCACCGAGGCGCCTGATCGGCAGCTATATCGCGCCGCGCGGACATCTGCTACGCCCCGGGGACGAGCCCGATGAAGCGCCGGAGGATCGGGCAGCCCGGTATGAAGACTTTCCGCCTTTTCGAGGCATCGCGTATCCCTGACGGCATCGAAAGACCAAGACCATGGACCTACCAGAATCCCCCTCGTTCCGTCTGGACGGCAAGACAGCGCTGGTGACCGGAGCATCCTCCGGGATCGGGCTCGGGTGTGCCGTCGCCTGCGCCGAGGCCGGGGCGCACACCGTACTGGCCGCGCGAAGGCAGGCCGAGTTGGAGGCAGCGGTCGTGGCGCTTCAGGCTAAGGGCCTGAGCGCCGAGGCGCTCGTTCTTGATGTCTCGGACATTGCGGCATCCGCCGCGGCGGTCGCCGAGCACGGCCCGTTCGACGTCCTGGTCAATTCGGCAGGCGTTGCCCGGCACACACCCGTGATAGAGACCAAGCCCGAGGATTTCGATGCAGTCGTGGGCCTCAATCTGCGCGGGGCCTATTTCCTGACGCAGGCCTGCGCAAAAGCGCTGATCTCGGCGGGGCGCCCGGGCTCGCTGATCAATATCTCATCCCAGATGGGGCTGGTCGGCGGGCAGGAGCGCGCGGTCTACTGCGCCTCGAAACACGCGGTCGAGGGGTTCACAAAGGCAATGGCGATCGAGTTCGGCCCTCACGCCATCCGGGTCAACACGATCTGCCCGACCTTCATTCGTACCCCGCTGACCGAACCGACCTTTGCGCGGCCGGAACTGGTCGCGTGGGTCACCGAAAAGATCAAGCTCGGCCGGGTCGGCGAGGTACAGGATATCATGGGCGCCGTGGTCTACCTTGCGTCGGATGCAGGGGCACTGGTCACCGGCATCTCGCACCTAGTCGACGGGGGCTGGACCGCCGACTGAACGCGGGCGCGTCGGCAGCCCTGCGGATCATCAAGGAGAGGACTTTGCACGCGTCATCTCTCGAGAACATGCAGCGGTGCTATGACGAGTACCTCGCGCGGTCGCCGCTGCTGCGCCAACCCAAGCTCACGGTGGTCGACATTGGCGGCGCTCATGTGAACGGGTCCTATGCCGATATCTTCGCGGCACCAAAGTTCAACTACGTCGCGGTGGATGTAGAGGCGGGGGATGGCGTCGATGTCGTTCTCGAGGATCCGAACATTCTGCCGTTCGAGGACCGATCCGCCGATGTGGTCCTGAGCGGGCAGTGCTTTGAGCATGCCGAGTTTTTCTGGGTCTCGTTCGCCGAGATGGCTCGGGTGGTCAAGGATCAGGGTCTGATCTTCCTGATCGTCCCGTCCGCGGGCCCGATCCATCGCTACCCGGTCGATTGCTACCGCTTCTATCCCGATGCGATGGCGGCGTTGGCGAAATACGCTGACATACCGCTGATTGCATGTTGGCATGACAATCGGGGCCCGTGGAATGATCTCGTCGCCGTATTTTGCCGGGATTTCCAACCGGATGACGGTGTCGGCCACCTGCTGCCGTGGAACCGCTATCCGCTGCCCCCGCCCACACCGGTCGCAGACCGCCCGCCGAAGACCCCGGAGATGGAGATCGCGAAAGGTGCCGAGCCCTATCTCGAGACGCTGAGCCACATTCACGAGACACTCGCGCCGCGCGGTTATGTCGAGATCGGCGTGAACAAGGGTGACAGCTTGGCGCTCGCGGCATGTCCCGGCGTTGCGGTCGAGCCGAAACCGCAACCCGGTCTGGACATGAAGCCCACGCAAACCCTTTTCGAGATGACCAGTGATCGCTTCTTTGCACACGAGGCGGACCGGGCGCTTGACGGCTTTGCGCTGGATCTTGCGTTCATCGACGGGATGCACCTGTTCGAGTTTGCACTCAGGGATTTCATCGCAATCGAGGCTCGTGCGCACAGCAGCTCGGTGGTGATCGTCGACGACATCTTCCCCAATCATCCGCGCCAGGCAGACCGTGTGCGCACCACGAATTTCTGGACCGGAGATGTCTGGAAACTGCATGCCGTCCTGAAAAAGTGGCGCCCCGATCTGATCCTGATACCGATCGACACGCGGCCATCCGGTCTTTTGCTGATCGCGGGGCTCGATCCGGAGAACCAAACGCTGATCTCGCAATACAACCCGATCGTGACGAACTTCCGCGAGCGACCCCTGCCACCGGCAGTGCTTCGACGGCCCGCGGCCGTGCCGCCAAGGGACACCCGGGTGACACAGCTTCTCGCCCACCTCGCAACCGCGCGCGCCTATGGTCCATCAGAGCGAAACGCGCTGGCGCCGCTGCTCCGTGCGCTCGCACAAGGCATCGCTCAAGACGGTTGATCTGCCAAAAAATGGTGGGCGCGGCTGGGATTGAACCAGCGACCCCTACGATGTCAACGTAGTGCTCTCCCACTGAGCTACGCGCCCTGACCTCTGGGGTTCGACGGCTATAAGGCCGCGATCACCGGCGCGCAAGCCCTTGTGATGCGGAAAATGGGTGCATGGCCGCGCGGATCTCCATAGGATTGGCCCCGATGATGCACGCCCTGCCCTATACGCTCTCCGAGCCTGCCGCGCTGACCACAGCGGCGGTCTTCAATTCGCCGCATAGCGGACGGGATTATCCATCGTCTCTCAAGGCACGGTCCCGCCTGAGCGATGACGAGTTGCGCGCGTCCGAAGATGTGCTGGTCGATGCCCTTTTCGCAGCGGCACCGGAGGCAGGCGCACCCCTCCTGGCGGCAACCGCGCCGCGGGCCTGGGTGGATCTGAACCGCGGGCCGGGCGAGTTGGACCCTGCATTGGTCAGCGGCGCGCGCACCTCGGGACTGAACCAGCGGATCGCCGCGGGCCTGGGGGTGATTCCGCGAATCGTCTCCGAAGGGGCAGCAATCTACAACGGCAAGATCCCGCTCGACGAAGCGATGGAGCGAATCCGGACCGTGCACACGCCCTATCACGCCAAGCTCGAGGACCTTTTGCTCCGCGCGCGGACAACCTTCGGCATTGCGCTGCTGTTCGATTGCCACTCGATGCCATCCGAAGCGTTGCGCGCAGCGCCGCGGGTGCGGGGTCAGATCCCGGAAATCGTGCTCGGTGACAGGTTCGGCGCCTCGGCGGCGCGGCATGTGGTGGCCGAGACTCAGGCCGCCTTCGAGGAGGCGGGCTTTACAGTGGCTCGGAACGCGCCTTTTGCGGGTGGGTTCATCACTCAGCGCTATGGCCGACCGTCACGCGGAATTAACGCTATCCAGATCGAAATTGACCGCGGTCTCTATTTGCATCCGGATCGTCCCGAACCTGGGCCTGCCTTCGATGAAATCCGCACGCGCTTGAACGCAGTCATCGAACGGCTTGTGACGATTCTTCCGGACCGGCAGGCTCTGGCAGCGGAGTAACGGGTCAGCCTTCCCTTGGGAGGGACAGTAAGGCCATCATCTCGGCATCCCTTTGACATTGCACAAAAAAAAGGCCGCGTTGCCGCGGCCCAAGTCTAAGGGAGGAAACGCCCAGAGTGGGCGCGCAATACAAAGTATCGCTGTGAAACAATATGCATGCTGCGGCGCAGAAGATCAAGTGTGCGATGCAACATTTTACCAGTTGGTCGATACTTTGAAGTGCCTGCTGTGGCCAGAAAGCGACAGCCGTGCTGACCTGTAAATGTCAATTGCGCTTGACACATATCAGCTAGTCGCCTAGCGCAAAGCACGGCCCCTGATGATTGAATCCTTGCCGAACCTATCGCGTATGTGATCCGACGCGGCCTCCACTTTTGCCTGAGCGGCATCCTGATCTTCGAACAGGGCCGGGCGTGCCCCGCCCTCCGGCACCTCAGCCAATGCGCTCAGGCCGACACCAAGCAGACGAAACGGCCCGCGTTCGATTTCGTTCAACAGCAGCGGCTCGGCGATGTTGTAGATCCGGTCGGCCGTGTTCGTTACCTCACTGCCCAACCGCGTCTGACGGGTGATCGTCTTGAAATCCGCCGTCTTCAGCTTGATCGTCACGGTCCGCCCGCCAAGGCTTTTCGATTTTGCCCGGTCCGAGGTCTTGACCGCGAGACGCCAGAGATGGCCGATCAGCTTGTCTCCGTTGCCGATGTCGTCATCGAACGTGGTCTCGGATGAGATGCTCTTGACCGGTTGCTCGGGATTGACCCGCCGGTTGTCGATGCCAAGCGCCAGTTCGTGCAGTCGCCGCCCGATCCGGCCATAGCGCGAGACGAGTTCCTCGACCTCGAGCTCACGGATATCGGCATTTGTGTAGACCCCATCGCTCTCGAGCCGCTCGGCCAGAGCCTTGCCGACCCCCCAAATCGAGCGCACGGGACGGTCGGCCAGAAAGGCCAGTGTCTCGGCCCGACCAATCACCGAGTAGCCGCGCGGTTTGTCGAGATCGGAAGCGACCTTGGCGAGATACTTGTTGTGACTGAGCCCGACCGAAACAGTCACGCCGATCTCGCGCTCGATCTCAAGCGCCAGCCGCGCCATGGTGAGCGCCGGAGGATTGCCCAGCAGACGCTCGGTGCCCGTGAGATCCATGAAGGCCTCATCCAGCGACAGCGGCTCGACCATCGGCGTCAGCGCACGCATCCGGGCACGAATGTCCCGGCCGATTGCGTCGTAGACCTCCATCCGCGGTTTGACGACCACGGCATCGGGGCACAGCTTGAGCGCCTTGAACATCGGCATGGCCGAGCGCACGCCCGCCACGCGCGCGATATAGCAACAGGTCGAGACGACTCCGCGCTTTCCGCCGCCTACGATCAACGGCTTGTCCTTCAGGGTCGGATCGTCCCGCTTCTCGACCGAGGCATAGAATGCGTCACAATCCATGTGCGCGATCGTCAGCCGCCCGAGCTCCGGGTGCGAGAGCAGACGTGGTCCGGCGCACCGCGGGCAGCGCAGCCCCGGCGTTTCGTCAAACCATGTCAAGCAATCGCGGCACAGCGCGGCGGGCATTCAGGCCTCTCCGATCAACAACCTCGCTAGAGATATGTTTCGTTTTGTTGACATCTGACCAACGGTCAAGCGGATTCGATCTCGGTCAGAATTGCGTGCGCTGCTGCGCGCGGGTCGTCCGAGCCATAGACCGGGCGCCCGACAACAATATGATCTGCCCCGGCCCCAAGCGCATCTGACGGCGTTGCAACCCGTTTCTGATCCCCCAGCGCCGCCCCTGCCGGACGCACGCCCGGGGTGACAATCAGACGGCCCGTTGCTTCGGTCAGTGACCGGATCTCGCCAGCTTCCTGTGGTGAGGCGATCACGCCGTCGGCCCCCGCAGCCAGAGCCCGGCGCGCCCGCTCGACCGTCAGCGCGCGCACCTCACCCGGCTCGATCATCGCCTCATCCAGATCACCGCGATCGAGCGAGGTCAGCACGGAAACGCCCAGGATCTTCATTGCGCTGTCACCACGCCCCGCAACCGCTGCCCGAACGACGTGCGGGTCGCCATGAACCGTCAGAAAGTCGAGATCAAACGCCGCCAACCCGCGCACGGCCGCTTCGACAGTATTGCCAATGTCGAACAGCTTCATGTCCAGGAAGACTCGCTTGCCACGCCCCTTCAATTCGTTCGCGAGTGCCAAGCCACCGGTCGTAAGCATGCCCAGCCCGATCTTGTAGAACGAGACGGAATCGCCGAGGCGATCCACCAGAGCCTCACCCGCGAGGGCATTTCCGACATCAAGCGCAACGATCAAGCGATCATCCGCCTGATGCGGTTTCGGGACGACATGCGAATGGGCAGCCTGCGCGCTCATAGGGGGCTCCTGCGATCAGATTTTGGGCTGAGACCGCAGTATACCCACAATATCTTGCGCGCCAAGCATGAATCCGATCGGCCTCACATGGGTGCCGGTTTATCGAACGCCACGCGCGATCAGTCCGGCACCACCGTGATCAGGCCGCGCAGTTGCACTTCGGCGTCCGGCACGACCGGGACCGGAGGCTCAACCGGCAGATAGATCACCAGATTGTTCGTCGGCGCGGTCGAATAGGTATGCCCCGACAGCGGTGCGAGCTCGGCGTTCAGGCGGTTCACCACCTGTTTCTCGCGCGCACGCGTCGCGTGGTACCGGCACCGCTCGAAGCTCAGCGCCTCCCCGTCCGAGATCGCATAGCACTCCTCGAACATCGCGGCCTGCCAATAGACCTGCCACTCCCGCAACGACTGGTCGATGGTTTGAAGCTCCTCCGCCGGGACGCCCTGCAGCGTCGCCGTTGCATTCGCGATCAGCGCATCCACCCGGCCCATCCGGGCATCCGTCTTCTGCGCGAGGCAAGCTGCCCGCGCCTGCGCAAAAATCTCGATCCGGCAGGACTTTGGATCCTTCTTCGCAAAATCATCGACAGCCTGAACCGATTTGACAGACAGCGCGAAGGCCGACGCGGCAAGCGCCGCCAGAAGTGTACGCCACATGTTTTCACCCACCCGTTTCACAAAACACGACCAAATGGCTTCGGCACAAAGCAGACACCCCAAGACTTTGTTTCGTATTAAGCGCGAAGGCAGCAGTTTCAGGCCTTGCGGGAGCGTTGCAAAAACACCACATCCTCGTGTGGGTGGGCTTGCGAGACACCCTCAATGTAAGGCGGAAGTCACTGCGGGCCGGTATGGCCGTTCGACATCCGTGCTCAGAAGGAGACGACGATGAACTTGGAAAAGTTCACAGACCGCGCGCGCGGGTTCGTTCAGGCCGCACAAACGGCGGCTCTGCGCGAAGACCACCAGCGCCTGACCCCGGAACATCTGCTCAAGGCGATGCTGGAAGATGACCAGCGTCTCAGCGCCAATTTGATCCAGTCCGCAGGCGGCGATCCGGTTGCCGCATTGACCGGCGTGGACGCGGCCATCGCCAAGATGCCGAAGGTCTCGGGCGGGGACGGACAACTCTACCTCGACCCGGCATTGGCGCGCCTGCTGGATGAGGCCGGGCGCATCGCCACCAAGGCAGGCGACAGTTTTGTCTCTGCCGAGCGGTTGCTGCTGGCCGTCGCCATGGCGAAGGGTACGGATGCCGCGAAAATTCTGGAGAGCGCAGGCGTATCGCCCCAGGGCCTCAATACGGCGATCGAGGATCTGCGCAAGGGGCGCACCGCCGACAGCGCAAGTGCCGAAGAAGGATATGACGCCCTCAACCGGTTTGCCCGCGATCTGACCGAGGCCGCGCGCGAGGGCAAGATCGACCCTGTCATAGGCCGGGACGAGGAAATCCGCCGCTGCATCCAGGTGCTGTCGCGCCGGACCAAGAACAACCCCGTCGTGATTGGCGAACCCGGCGTCGGGAAGACCGCCATCGCCGAGGGGCTGGCCATGCGCATCGTCAACGGCGATGTGCCCGAAAGCCTCGAGGACAAGAAGCTGATGGCGCTCGACATGGGCGCGCTGATCGCCGGTGCGAAGTACCGCGGCGAGTTCGAGGAACGGCTGAAGTCGGTCCTGAATGAGGTGATGGCCGCAGCAGGCGGCGTCGTGCTGTTCATCGACGAGATGCATACGCTGGTCGGTGCAGGCAAGGGCGAGGGGTCAATGGATGCCTCGAACCTGTTGAAACCGGCCCTGGCACGGGGTGAGTTGCACTGTATCGGCGCGACGACGCTGGATGAGTACCGCCAGCACGTCGAGAAGGACGCGGCGCTGGCCCGCCGTTTTCAGCCGGTGTTCATCGCCGAGCCGACGGTCGAGGATACGATTTCGATCCTGCGCGGCATCAAGGAAAAGTACGAGGTGCACCACGGGGTGCGGATCTCGGACGCCTCGCTCGTGTCGGCGGCGACATTGTCTAATCGCTACATCGCCGACCGGTTCCTGCCGGACAAGGCGATTGACCTGATGGACGAGGCGGCAAGCCGCCTGCGCATGGAGGTCGATTCCAAACCTGAGGAACTCGACGCCATCGACCGCGACATCCTGCAAAAGCAGATCGAGGCCGAAGCGCTGAAAAAGGAAACCGACGAAGCGTCGAAGGATCGACTGGCAAAGCTGGAGGCCGAGCTCGCCGAACTGGTTCAGGAATCAGCGGCCCTGACCGCGAAGTGGCAGGCAGAGAAGGACAAGCTGGGCGCCGCGCGGGACCTGAAGGAACAGCTTGATGAAGCGCGCAACCAGTTGGAGATCGCCAAACGTCAGGGCGACCTGGCGCGCGCAGGTGAGTTGTCCTACGGCCGCATCCCGGAACTGGAGCGCGCATTGGACGCAGCAGAGAAAGCCGAGATCGAAGACGTCATGGTCGAGGAAGCCGTGCTGCCCGAGCATGTCGCCTCGGTCGTCGAGCGATGGACCGGTATCCCTGTCGACAAGATGCTGGAAGGCGAGCGCGAGAAACTGCTCCGTATGGAGGAGGTGATCGGCGAGCGTGTCATCGGTCAGGAAGATGCTGTAGGCGCCGTCTCGAACGCCGTTCGCCGCGCGCGCGCGGGCCTGAACGATCCGAACCGGCCCATGGGCAGTTTCCTGTTCCTTGGCCCGACCGGGGTTGGCAAGACCGAACTGACCAAGGCGCTGGCCGCGTTCCTGTTCGACGATGACACCGCGATGGTCCGGATCGACATGTCCGAGTTCATGGAGAAGCACTCGGTCGCCCGCCTGATCGGCGCGCCTCCGGGGTATGTCGGCTATGACGAAGGCGGCGTGCTGACCGAAGCCGTGCGTCGCCGCCCGTATCAGGTCGTGCTGTTCGACGAGGTCGAGAAGGCTCACGCGGACGTCTTCAACGTACTGCTCCAAGTGCTCGACGAGGGACGTCTGACCGACGGTCAGGGCCGCACAGTCGATTTCCGCAACACGCTGATCATCCTGACCTCGAACCTGGGTGCAGAATTCCTGTCCGCCCTGCCCGCTGACGGCAAGGCCACGGATGTCGAAGACCAGATCATGGGCGCAGTGCGCGCGCACTTCCGGCCAGAGTTCCTGAACCGGCTGGACGAGATCATTTTGTTTGATCGCCTCAGCCGCGGCAATATGGACGGGATCGTCCGCATCCAGCTTGCACGTCTGGCCAAACGGCTCGAGCCGCGCAAGATCGTGCTGGATCTGACCGAGACGGCTATGACATGGCTGGCCGACAAGGGGTATGATCCGGTCTATGGCGCGCGGCCCTTGAAACGTGTGATCCAGAAGGCGTTGCAGGATCCGCTGGCGGAACTGTTGCTCGCAGGCGCGATCAAGGATGGCGAGACGCTGGCCGTGGGCGCCGATGCCGACGGGCTGGTCCTGGGCGACCGCGCGCGCGGCGCGACGCAAGGGGCGACAGCCACCGTTCATTGACCGGGCCTGCACCCGACCCCGCCCAGGCGCGCCCGGCGGCGCGCCTGGGCACCGGAAAATTTTTCTGACAGTCTTTTTGAACCTCTCACGCGGTGGCTGCGACCAAGGGCCAGTACGCGGACGAGGCGCATGTCTCCAACCGCGGCCCAAACGGACACCCCGGCCCGCGCGGCCGCGACGTTGGAGCAAAGCGATGAAACTCACTGAACGGAAACTCTACGACATGGCGCAGCACTGGCCGGACTTTCAGGCCTTTGTCGCGGCAACCGACCAGATCGCCGGGCGCGAAATCGTGGCGAACGCCTTCAAGTACATGTTCTCGCCCCTGGGCCGCACCACGGTGAGGATCAAGAAAGACCGCGTGCGCGAACTGGTCGACACGTTCACCATGGCGATGCTGCGCGAAGGCTACAAGGCCATCGTCAACAAGAACTCGATCGACGATCTCTTTGCGCGCGCCAGCCGGGGCGAGTTGCGCCAGGCCCTGTTGAACCGCGGCAACCAGCACTTCCCCTGGCTGGGCGTCACCGAGACCACTCAGGATCAGGATATCGACATCGCGGTGGACTGAATCTTGGGGCGCTCGGGCACCGACACGGCCAAGAACGCGGATGTCGACATGATGGAGAACAACCAGGAAGTGATCCGCCGGGCCCGCGAGGCCGCCACGCAGCGAACCATCGCAGGCATCCGCAACGCGATGGCCAACGTCATCCGCAGCAACCGGACCAATGTCTGTGACATCACCACGCTGATGTATCTGCAGCGCCACGCGGGGCCGGTGAACGCGAGACGGCGCACGTTCATGACCATGGGGCTGGAAAACACGTTCTATGGCGGCACGGCGATGGGCGGAGCGGTCCAGCGCTATGTCGAGGAGAAGGTCCTGCAGCTTTCGGGTCAGGCGCTGGCCAATCCGGCCTTCTGGTACGACGTGTCGTGCCTGCAACTCACCGGGTACATCATTGCGCACGGCTTTGTCGATGCCAACGGCCGCTCGGCCCGGATGATGTACGCGTGCACCCAGATCCTGAAGGGCCGCCGATTCATCGCCCCGCACAAGACGTGGACCAACAACCAGGTCGACGGCCGGAACGTCAACCAGGTCATCAACCCGGGCCAGGTGGCGGTGGATCGTTACACCGAAGAGCTGATCGCGGAGATGGTCTGAGCGTCCGGGGCACAGCCCTTAGTTCACCCAGATGTCGATCCGGTCGCCGCGGCGGGTAAAGCCATAGCGGTGGCCGGGCACATCGGGCACGCCGAAAGCCGTGCTCTCGCCGTTCAGAAAGCACATCGCGACGGTGCGGTCGGTGCCATCTCGACATCCAGGAAATCGCCGGGCATCTCGACCGTCTGCAGCACCGGCATGGCGGCCCCCGGAGGCCCGGCATCCGGGCGCGTCGCCCCGACCAGCGCCGTCGTCACGGCGAGGGTGAAGACGACACCGGCACCCAGTCTGTTCATCATACGCCTCCCGTTTTGCTATGCGGACAGGGTCGGCGATTCTGGGTGAATTTTCTGCAACCATGGTCACATTCGGTGCGTCTTCTCTTGGTGTCGCGGGGGCCGTATTGTATGGTTGCGCCAGCATTCACGGCGGAGGTTCGCATCCCGCTTGCACGTCTGGCCAAACGGCTCGAGCCGCGCAAGATCGTGCTGGATCTGACCGAGACGGCTATGACATGGCCGGCCGACAAGGGGTATGATCCGGCCTATGGCGCGCGGCCCTTGAAACGTGTGATCCAGAAGGCCTTGCAGGATCCGCTGGCGGAACTTTTGCTCGCAGGCGCAATCAAGGATGGCGAAACGCTGGCCGTGGGCGCCGATGCCGACGGGCTGGTCCTGGGCGACCGCGCGAACGAAGCGGCCCCGGACACGGCAGCCACCGTGCACTGATATCGTGCACTGATATCGTGCGATACAAAGAAAAAGCCGGACGGAGAACCTATTCCGTCCGGCCGATCGCCATGAATACTGATTGAAAATCTTTGTCGATAAAGTCTTACGGTAGTGTTTCGTCAAACTGTCTGAACGCTAGTCGATCTGTGCAACTTCAATAAACTCGATCCGCTCGACTGACACGGTGAGCGCACCGTCCCGGCGCGAAACCCGGTAGAGTGTCTCGGGGAACCCGGGCACAGAAAACGCAACACGGGCATCCTGTTCCAAGCCCATCACAACGCGTGCCGGTCGGTAGAACCCTTCCCGCTCGGCAAAAGTGGCGGTCACTTCGAGGACATCGCCGTCCAACTCGCGGAAATACGCAACCATATCGAGATCATCGGACTTGACTGTCGCCGCCTCAAGCGGTGCCTTGACTGTCATCGTCTCCGCAATCGCGGGGCCGGACATCACGCCCAGGGCCATCGCAGCAAGCAACACAAACCGAACCATGATCGAACCCTCGCACCTTCGACGCCCTCTTGCGTCCCGTGATCACACAGTGCCGCGATTCGGCGTCTCAGACTGTGACGATCCTCACATTAGCCCTCAATATGAACTTTAGCGCCGAAAAAAAGAGGAAGCCGATAGCAATGTGGTTCTGGGAAATCGTACAGGCGGGGCTCGAGTTCATGGCCGCCCTTTTCGTCGTCACCGCCGGTGTTGCGGCGCTGGCCGGGGTTGTGATGTTCGGGATCGACCGCCTGCAAACCGAGGATGCGGTGCGGCGCAACTTTCCCGTTCTGGGACGGTTCCGATATCTCTTCTCGGCGTTGGGCGAGTTCTTCCGCCAGTACTTCTTCGCCATGGACCGCGAGGAGATGCCGTTCAACCGGGCCCAGCGCACGTGGATCGAGCGGGCAGGCAACGGAGAGAGCAACACGCTCGCCTTCGGCTCGACCCGCAATATCGCCGCGACGGGCACGCCGATTTTCGTCAATGCGCCGTTCCCGCCGCTGGACCAGGACTATGCCAAGACAGAGCCTCTGAGAATCGGGCCGCACTGCCGGGTGCCCTATGATGCGCCGTCGTTCTTCAACATTTCGGGCATGAGCTTTGGCGCGCTGTCGCGTCCTGCAGTCAAGGCGCTGTCCCGGGGCGCGAAGGAGGCAGGCGTCTGGTACAACACCGGCGAGGGCGGGATGTCCGATTGGCACCTTGAAGGCGGCTGCGACATCGTCTTTCAGATCGGCACGGCGAAGTACGGGGTGCGGGACACCGATGGGGCGCTGTCGGATGATCGACTGCGCGCCGTCGCGGCTCACGAGCAGGTCCGAATGTTCGAGATCAAGCTTAGCCAGGGTGCAAAACCCGGGAAAGGCGGCATCCTGCCTGCAGGCAAGGTGACCGACAAGATCGCCGAGATCCGCGGCATACCCAAGGGCAAGGCGTCCTTTTCACCGAATCGCCATGTCGAGATTGCCTCGGTCGGCGATCTCATGGACATGATTGCCCGAATCCGCGCGGTGACGGGCAAGCCGGTCGGGTTCAAGACCGTGATCTCGGATACCGGGTGGCTGGATGAACTGGCACAGGAGATCCACAAGCGCGGGCTGGAACATGCACCCGACTTCATCACCGTCGATGGCGGTGATGGGGGAACAGGGGCTGCGCCGATGCCATTGATGGATCTGGTGGGCCTGACGGTGCGGGAAGCCCTGCCCATGCTCTCGGATCTGCTCCACCGTCACGGTCTGCGCGACCGGGTCCGGCTGATCGCATCGGGCAAGCTGGTCAACCCGGGCGATGTTGCCTGGGCGCTGGCCACCGGCGCAGACTTCGTGGTGTCCGCGCGCGGTTTCATGTTTTCACTCGGCTGTATCCAGGCGCTCAAGTGCAACAAGAACACGTGCCCGACCGGAATCACGACCCATGACAAGCGACTGCAAAAGGGTCTGGTGCCGCGCGAGAAATACAAGCATGTCGCAAACTATGCGACGTCGGTGATCCACGAGGTCGAGACGATTGCCCATTCCTGCGGCGTCGCCGAGCCGCGTCAGCTTCGCCGCCATCATGTGCGGATGGTGCGCGATGACGGGCGCACGGTGCCGATGAGCGAGCTCTATCCAAGACCCGAGGTCACGGCATGACCGTGCGGGCGATCACCGAGGCAGATCTCGACTGGGTTCTGGCACTCAACACGGCGTTCGAGACCGAGTTGTCGCCACTGGACCGGGATGGTTTGGCACGTTTGGTCGGCGTTGCAGCCCATACCTTCGCTGCGGACCCGCAGGCGGCGTTCCTGCTCGTGATGGATCAGGACGCCGACTACGACAGCCCGAACTTCCTTTGGCATCGCGCGCGGTTCGAGCGGTTCCTTTATGTCGACAGGATCGCCGTCAGCGCCAACCACCGCCGCAAGGGCTTGGCACAGGCACTCTATGCGGCATTGTTCGACGCGGCTCGGGCAGACGGCCACACGCACGTTGTGTGCGAGGTAAATTCGGACCCGCCCAACCCGCAGTCGGACGCGTTTCACGAGGCACTTGGGTTCTACCGAATTGGTGAGGAACATCTGCCCGACCGCGGCAAGACGGTCCGTTATCTTGCATGTGAGCTTTGACTTGGTTTCGATGAACACGCGCTTTCTGATCATCGTCTTCGATGCTCTGCGGCCCGAGTTTGTCACGCCGGAACTCATGCCGAACCTCACTGCGCTGGCGGCACGAGGTGTGACCTGTGCCAACGCGCACTCGACCTTCCCGACGGAGACGCGGGTCAACCAGTCCGCCGTGACCACCGGGTGCTATCCCCATCGCCACGGGATTGTCGCGAACCAGTTTCCCCTGCCAGAGGCGGCGCCGGGCGCCGTGCTGAACACCGGCGACGATAGGGCGCTCGAGGCTGCTCTGGCCGCGCTGGATGGACCGTTGTTGGGTGTGCCAACGCTCGGAGCGCTTCTTGCACACCATGGCAGGCGCTTTGCGACCATCAGTGCAGGCACCTCCGGTGGCGGGCGGTTGATCAACATAGCCGCTGAACAGATCGGCGGATTTCGTCTCGCACTCCGGCGTACCGAGGCTGCCGTGCCCGTGGGTGTTTTTGACCGGATCGCGCAGCGGATCGGTCCGCCGCCCGAGTACAAACTCCCCGGTATCGATTGGAATCAGTACGCCATGCGCGCGTATCTCGACTGGGTCGAACCGGAGGAGCGACCGGATGTCATGCTGCTCTGGCTGTCCGAACCTGACGAGAGCTTCCACTATCACGGCATCGGCAGCCCGGAAGCGCTGAGCGCCATCCGCGCCATGGACGCTGCGCTCGGGGAGATCATGCAGCACCACGGACCAGCGCTGGATGCGGGCGAGATGCAGATTATCGCCATGTCAGACCACGGCCAGATCACTGTCGCCGGCGAGAAACTGGACCTCGCCGCCCGGATGCGGGGTGCCGGTTTTAACGCGGCGACCTCGCCGGCCGATGATCCGGACTACATCGTGGTCGTGCACACGGCGGGCGGGATCTGGGTGCGTGACCACGACCCGGTGCTGGCGGGTCAGATGACAGAGTGGCTGTTGGACCAGCCTTGGTGCGGGCCGCTGTTCACACGCGGCGGTCTGCCGGGCACTCTGCCGATTGCCGAGATCATGGCCGATCATCCCCGCGCGCCGGACATCTATCTGGCGCTGGATCATGCCGACACGCCGAATGCATGGGAACATGCCGGAACAAGTGCCGATAACTCACCATACCCGACCGGCGGGGGCTGCCATGGCGGTCTGAGCCGGCATGAACTCCAAACAACCCTGATCCTGGCGGGCTCGGCCTTTCGTAAAGCTTCGGTTTCGGACGTGCCGGTGGGTAACGTCGACATTCTGCCTACGGTGCTGTCGGTTCTCGGTGTTGCGTTGAAGCATGAGATCGACGGCCGCGTTCTGACAGAGGCGCTGACCACAGGTTCGCAGGTGTCAGCACATACCGAAACCCTTGCCAGTGGCGGGCCCGGACAAACTCTGCTTACGGTCAGCCAAATTTCCGGTACGCGATATCTCGACGCGGCATGGCGAACGTCACGAAAGTTGGATTGACCGGCGCAGGATCCCGTCCATATCTTGAATTGTGCAGTGCGAAAGTTCCGCGCCGACCCATGCCGTCATCCGGCCATTTCCGATCACGCCCAACATCCCGAGGTGTTCCATGACGAAATTCGGTATCAGCCAGCCCGTGCGCCGGGTCGAAGATCAACGCTTCCTCCGCGGCGAGGGCACGTATGTCGAGGATCTGAAGTTCGACGGCGAGATCCGGGCGTATTTCGTGCGCTCGACCGTGGCGCATGCAGACATCACCGTCGATGTCGAGGCAGCACGCAGCGCGCCCGGCGTGCTGATGGTGATGACCGGACCTGATCTGGACGCCGCGATCGACAGCAATCTCGACATGCTGAGCCTGCCGAACATCGACGGGACGAATTCGGTCACACCGAAACGGCCACTGCTGTCGGTTGGGCGTGTGCGCTATGTCGGTGAACCGATTGTCTGCATCATCGCCGAGACGATGGCCGAGGCCAAGGACGCCGCCGATCTGGTCGAGATCGACTATGACGATCTGCCGGTTGTCACCGAGATGCCGGATGCCATGGCCGACGGCGCAGTACAGCTCCACGACGAGGCACCGGGCAACATCTGCTACGACTGGGGCATCGGCGACAAGGACGCAACAGAAGCCGCGTTGGCCGCGTCGCACCGCACGGTGACAATGGAGGCGGTGAACAACCGCGTGCACGTCGCCTCGATGGAGACGCGGGGCTGCGCCGCCGAGTGGGACGGCGAGATGATGACCTTCCACGTAGCCGCGCAGGGCGTGCACCGGATGGGCGAGGAGTTTGCCCGCCGCCTTGGCCTGACGCCCGAGACCTGCCGGATCCTGATCCACGATGTGGGCGGCGCTTTCGGGATGAAGAACTTCAACTACCCTGAATACTTCTGCGTCGGCCACGCGGCCAAGACCCTGAACCGCCCGGTCAAGTGGATCTCGGAACGCGGCGAGGCGATCCTGTCCGACTGCGCGGGCCGCGACAACGTCACGACCCTGACCATGGGGTTTGACGAAAACAACCGGATCACCGCCTTCAAGACCGAGGCTCTGTCGAACCTTGGCGGTTACAACTCGCCCTTCGGCGTGATCATGCAGTCGCAGCTCTATTCGCGCGTGCTGACAGGCGTCTACGACATCCAGACCGTCTGGATGCATACGCTTGGCGTCTATACCAACACGATCCCGACCGATGCCTATCGCGGCGCCGGACGGCCCGAGGCGCAATACGCGCTCGAGCGGTTCATGGACACGGCTGCTCGGGAGCTGGGCATCGACGGGGCCGAGCTGCGCCGGATCAACTTCATCAAGCCCGAGCAATTCCCCTATGCGACCCCAACGGGTGAGAACTACGATGTCGGTGATTTCAACAAGGTGCTGGATCGCGGGCTGGCCGAAGCCGATTGGAACGGGTTCGCTGCGCGTCAGGCCGAGAGTGCCGCGAAGGGCATGATCCGCGGGCGGGGGCTTTGCTTCTACATCGAATCGATCCTCGGCGCCCCGAACGAGAGCGCGGAAGTCATCTTTGCCGAGGACGGCATGGTCGATCTTCATGTCGGCACGCAGTCGAACGGGCAGGGCCACGAGACGGTCTTCATGCAAATCCTCCACGAGCGTTCGGGCATTCCGTTCGATAAGATCCGCGTCAAGCAGGGCGACAGCCACCTGATCCCGTTCGGTGGCGGCACGGGCGGGTCGCGCTCCGTGACAACGCAGTCCACCGCGATAAACGGCACCGTCGAAGATCTGGTCGCCAAGATGCGTCCGCTGGCCGAGGAGGAACTGGAGGTCGCGGGCGCTGATCTGGTGTGGGAAAATGGGCGCTTCGCCGTTGCCGGGACGGACCGGACCGTGGACCTGATCACCTTGTCCGAGCGCGCACGCGAGCGTGGCTTGACCGATCTTCTGTCACAACGCTCGGAACGCGAGCTGCCGGGGCGCTCCTATCCCAACGGCTGTCACATCGCCGAAGCCGAGATCGATCCCGCAACCGGGGTGACGCGCATCGTCAAGTACACGGTCGTCGATGATTTCGGCCGCCTGATGAACCCTCTGCTGGCCGAGGGCCAGGTCCATGGCGGCGTCGCGCAAGGCATTGGCCAGGCCATCACCGAGCATGTGGTCTATGACGCGGACGGTCAGCTTCTGTCGGCCAGCTTCATGGACTATGCGATGCCCCGGGCGGATGACGTGCCGATGGTGCCGTTCACGTCCGAGCCGGTGTACTCGACGGCGAACTACATTGGCATGAAAGGCTGCGGCGAAGCTGGCACGGTCGGCGCGCTTGCTGCGACCGCAAACGCGGTACTGGATGCTGTCTGGGAGCACGGCGTCCACCGGGTCGATATGCCGGCCACACCGCTGCGGGTCTGGAACTGGCTGCAAACGGCGAAGACAGCAGCGGAGTAAGCCGGCACCCGCCGGCACTCAGGCCCTGTCAATCTGACTGCGCACCAACGTAAGGATCGCATCGGCCCTCATCTTGAAGGCCGATGCCGCCATCGCGGCGGTCTGGCGCTTTGGATCCGGTTCGGCGGTTTCAAAGGCCTCGATCTGCTGTGCGTGGGTCTGCAGTCGGAGAACGGGGCTGTCCTCGCCCACCTTGAAGTGGCAGGCAACCAGCAGGCTGGAATGCTGATCGATCTCGACCGGCTCCACGATCAGAAAGCTGTGGAAATGGTCGCCCTTCCGATGGGCATTCACCAGGCAACCGATAAATGGACGCGCCGCTGCGACCGCGTCGCGCAAAGCGACGATCATGGATGGATCGGTCCGCACGGTCAGAAGAAAGCGCGCGTTCCGCCCAACGGACTGACCGGCCCGGTAGCCTGTCAGCATCTCGAAGGCCGCGTTCACATAGACCAGAGGGAAATGGCGGGCGCCGGGGTCCGTGACAGACACCGCGACATCACGATGGTGCGTGACCGCTTCTATGCAGGCTATGGCGC
Organism: Pseudomonadota bacterium; assembly: GCA_039821125.1. Classification (GTDB taxonomy): domain Bacteria; phylum Pseudomonadota; class Alphaproteobacteria; order Rhodobacterales; family Rhodobacteraceae; genus Thermohalobaculum. The sequence continues at coordinate 11,095 of JBCBOR010000042.1, read as the reverse complement.
GACCGACCGTTGCGCTTCGATCACCAAGCATGAATTACACCTGTGACGCCCTCTCGTTCGCGCAGTTGTCGCGTTCTGTTCGTCAAGATGCAATACGTATTGGTTGGCGTTTCCGGCCCCAAGTGCCTGGTGGACCCTCAAAAACGCCAGGAAAGGGCGTTCCGCAGACAGTACAGGCACCCCGATCCGTCAGCCGCCATTGGCCAAGCGCGTACCAGTCCCGTTCAATCACCATCGCACCGCAGCCTGAGCAATAGGACGATTGCGCCTCGCGGTGGTGAATATTTCCGACGTAGACATGGTCGAGCCCGACCTCCCGTGCGATCCGGCGAGCCCTCAGCAAGGTCTCCGGCGGTGTTCGCGGCGTGTCCTGCATGCGGTAGTCCGGGTGGAAGGCCGAGAAATGCACCGGCACGTCCGGTCGCAGATGCGTCGCAACCCATTCGGCAAGCGCACGGATCTCCGCCGGGTCATCGTTTTCACCGGGGATCAGAAGCGTCGTGATCTCGACCCAGACGTCCGTTTGATGCACCAGATATTCGAGCGTCTCCAGCACCGGCGCCAGATGGGAACCGGTCAGCCGGTGATAGAACCTCTCGGTGAACGCCTTCAGATCGACATTGGCTGCATCCATGTGGTCGAAGAACTCAACCCGCGGGTCTTCGCAGATATAGCCCGCCGTGACGGCGATCGAACGAACCCCTGCGGCCCGGCAGGCCTTCGCCGTGTCGACGGCATACTCGAGGAAGATCACCGGGTCGTTGTAGGTATAGGCGACCGAGCGCGCACCGGTCTCGACCGCCGCACGGGCCAGCGCCTCTGGCGAAGCCGTGGCCATCAGGCGATCCATCTCGCGGCTCTTGGAGACGTCGTGGTTCTGACAGAACTTGCAAGCGAGATTGCATCCCGCCGTCCCGAAGGACAGGACAGTTGTCCCGGGCAGGAAATGGTTCAGCGGCTTCTTCTCGACAGGATCGATGCAGAATCCGGACGACCGGCCATAGGAAGCAAGCACGATCTGGTCGCCTTGCCGTGCGCGCACGAAACAGAGCCCGCGCTGCCCTTCCCGCAGATGACAGAGCCGCGGGCAGATCTGGCACTCGAGGCGCCCATCCGGCATGGCGCTCCAATACCGGCCAGGCACCGTCGTAGAAGCGTGATCGTTACCCAAGTCTGTCCTTCCGATTTGCATCGCCGTGCAGGACGGCGCACTCTGTGACCTGCGTGATTTTGCCGGAGGGTGACATGGGCATGCAAGGTCCGGTTGTCGCGGGGACATTCTACCCCGCCGATCCCGCTGAACTGACATCGCGGGTCGACGCGTTGCTCGCCAAGGCCGGGCCGTGCGAGACACCGAACCCGAAGGCTCTGATCCTGCCGCATGCAGGGTATCGGTTCTCTGGCACAATTGCCGCCGCAGGCGTGGTGCGTCTGCGAACGGGCATCCGCCGTGCGGTCATCCTCGGACCATCGCACCGGCACGCATTTTCTGGCGTGGCCGTGCCCGATGCAGAAGCGATGGCGACACCGCTCGGGCCTGTTCCGATCGACCGCGCCGCCATATCTGCTCTGCTGAGAGAGCCTGACGTGGCTGTGGTGCCCGAGGCGTTTGCACAGGAACATTCGATCGAGGTCGAACTCCCGCTTTTGCAGCGGCGGCTCGGCAAGTTCTCCGTCATCCCTCTGGTCGTCGGGGAGATCAATCCGCTCAGGCTCGCTGAGATGATCCTCACGGTCTGGGGCGGACCCGAAACGCTGATCGTGATCTCCACCGATCTGACGCATTTCCTGTCAGCGCACGAGGCCCACACCACGGATCTCTCCACCGCCGAAGCAATCGAGAAGGCGCAAACCGGTGACCTGACCGGACATCAGGCCTGCGGGCATCGCCCGCTTTCAGCCTTCCTCAGCATCGCAGCCGAACGCGGCCTGAAACTGACCCGTTTGGCCCTTGGTCATTCCGGCGATGTGACCGGGGACCAATCGCGTGTGGTCGGCTACGGCGCTTGGGCGGCGTATCGCTCCGATGTGCCCTGCCTGCCCGCACCGCTGCGCCATGTCGCCCTGCGAACAGCGGCACAAGCGCTCTTCACCCGTGCAACGCGCGGCACGACGCCGACGGTCAATCTGGCGAGCTTTGCCCCGCCCCTTCAGAGCATCGGTGCAAGCTTTGTCACCCTGACGCTGGAGGGACGGCTCCGCGGCTGCATCGGCTCGTTGAAGGCCCATGCGCCGCTTGCCAGGGACATAGCATCGAACGCGATCAAGGCCGGCTTCCAAGATCCACGCTTCGATCCTGTGACAGAGGAGGAGATCCGCGCCTCTGAAATCGAGATCGCACTCCTGTCCCGCCCGGCGCCGATAACGTTCGATGACGAAGCAGACCTCCGCGCAAAACTGCGCCCCGGACGCGATGGTCTCATTCTGAAATCCGGGAGTAAGCGCGGAACGCTTCTGCCGAAGGTATGGGAGGCGCTCCCGACCGCTGAAGCATTTGTGAAAGGACTGAAGGTCAAGTCGGGACTTGACCGCAACGCATGGCCGGACGATGTGCAGATCTGGCGCTATGCCGCCGAAAGCTTCAAAGGCAGCCTTGGCCCCGCCCGGTGACGGCGGCCCACCCACCCTCCCCCGCCGCCACCGGGCGGGACGCACACAAGACAGACCGGAGTTCGCATGCCGACCCCCATCCAGACCCAGGGCGTTCACCACATCACACTGAACGGCGCGGATCGCCAGACATCGATCGACTTTTGGGAAGGCGTACTCGGCATGCCGTTTGTCTTCGAGCAACCCAATCTCGACGCGCCCGAGGTTTCACACCTCTACTTCGATCCTGGTGACGGACGGCTGATCACGATCTTCTGCTCCGAGGACCGCAAGCCTGGCGGTCCGGTTCAGGACCAGATCGGCTCGACCCATCACATTGCCTTTCAGGTCAGCCTGGCGACCTATGAGATGGCCGAAGCGCGCTTGAACGCCCATGGCATTCCGAACACGGGCCGGGTGGATCGCGGCTTCAGGTGGTCGATGTATTTCATCGAACCATGCGGGCACCGGATCGAACTGGCCTGCTACAAGTTCGATCCTCCGGCGGGCTGCACCCACGCCCAGGTTCTGCGCCGGGCCCATGACATTCGCGTCGCACGTGGCGGGATGAACATCGAGGACCCGGATCTCGCAGATGCAATCGTCGCACTGCTTGCGGAGCAAGGCTTGACCTTAAGTCAACCTGAGTAGGGGGCGTGAAACTCGGAATTTCTACAACTCTCGATAGAAGCCGTATGCAGATTTACCCGATTTTCACTAAAATGCCAGAAAAGGTAAAAGAATGTGAACGAGATCGACGGAATCTCGGTGGACAAACAGTTGATGTGACAACACGATTACAGAACGACATGCAGGCAAGTGTAACCGACTTTAGCGTACCGTCATCGAGCAGGAAAATCCGATGTGGAGAAGAGAGCAGGAGCTTCTTGGGAAGCTGTCTGATGAAGAGAAAGCGTCTCTGAAATCACTGTGTAGCTGCGGGTGCAGCGGCAAAATCCCGGGCGATCATGCAGAAAAACTCATGACGCTGGGACTGGCCGAACTGACTTGCGGCGGGCTTGGCCCAACCAGCGCAGGACGCCACGCAGTCGCCTATCAGGCCGCACACTAAACGTCGCGGACCGGGCGTCACCCCGGACCGGAACGATCAAAAGACGTCCAAGTCGCGACCCTCAGGCCGCGAGCTTGCCCGATAGACCGTCGTCGATCAGGGCGATGGTCTCCTCGACCCCGTAGAGGGCGATAAACCCGCCGAAACGGGGTCCCTGAGACGCGCCGAGGAGCACCTCGTAGATCGCCTTGAACCAGTCGCGGAGCGGCTCAAAGCCGTGCTCCTTGCCGACGGCAAAGACGATGCTTTGCAGCTCTTCCGCATCCACCGCCCCGTCCCACGCCGCAAGACGCCCGCGCAGGTCGGTCAACGCCGCGCGTTCCTGATCCGTTGGCTCGCGGAACGTCTTCGCCGGTTTCACGAAATCCTGGAAATACCGCACCGCATGGCCAGCCGCGGCATCGAGGCCGGGATGCGTCTCAGCCGTTGCCTCCGGCGCGTACCGGCGGATGAAGCCCCAGAGGGTCTCCTTGTCCTCAGCCGAGGCTGCCGATGCGAGGTTCAGCAGCATCGAGAACGGCACCGCCATGTCGGACGCCGGCACATTGTGCCCGTGGATGTGGAAGGCCGGGTTGGCCAGCCGCTTGTCTGCGTCCTGATCGGCATAGGCACGAAGGTGCTGATGGTACTCATCCACCGCGCGCGGGATCACGTCCCAGTGCAGCCGCTTCGCGGTGCGCGGTTTCATATACATGAAGTACGCTAGGCTCTCTGGCGACGCATAGGTCAGCCACTCATCAATTGTCAGCCCGTTGCCCTTGGATTTCGAGATCTTCTGTCCATCGCCATCCAGGAACAGCTCATAGACATAGTGCTCCGGCGCGGGCACGCCGAGAATGCGGCAGATCCGGTCATAGACCGGCGCGTTCGAGGAGTGGTCCTTGCCAAACATCTCGAAATCGACACCGAGCGCCGCCCAGCGCGCACCGAAATCCGGCTTCCACTGGAGTTTCACATTGCCGCCCGTGACCGGCAGCATCGTCTCGGTCCCGTCCTCGTCGTCGAAGGTGATCTCGCCCTTCGCAGCATCGACGTTCTTCATCGGCACATAGAGGACCCGCCCGGACACGGGCGAGATTGGCAGGAACGGCGAATAGGTCTGCTGACGTTCTTCACCCAGCGTCTTCAGCATGACCTCCATGATGGCGTCATACTTCTCGGCCGCGCGCAGCAGGATTTCATCGAACTGGCCAGACTTGTAGAAATCGGTCGCCGAAATGAACTCGTACTCGAACCCGAACTGATCGAGGAAGGCGTTCAGCCGCGCGTTGTTGTGGGCACCGAAGCTTTCATGCGTGCCGAACGGGTCGGGCACGACTGAGAGAGGCTTCTGCAGATGCTCGGCCAGCGCCTCGGGGTTCGGAACGTTCTCCGGCACCTTTCGCATGCCGTCCATATCGTCCGAGAAACAGATCAGCCGCGTTGGAATGTCCGAAATCACCTCGAACGCGCGGCGCACCATGGTTGTCCGCGCGACCTCGCCAAAGGTTCCAATATGCGGCAGGCCCGAGGGGCCATAGCCAGTCTCGAACAGGACGTAGCCCTTCTCGGGCGGGGTCTTCTCGACCCGTTTGAGCAGCTTGCGTGCCTCCTCGAATGGCCAGGCCTTTGAGGTCATTGCAGCATCGCGCAGTGCTTGCTCGGTCATCTCGGGTACTCCATTGGTGTTGCGCGGGGTGATATGCATGGGCCGAGCGCGGGGTCAACCACACAGAGGCCGCGCACGGGCGCCAAGGCGCGGCATGTGGGCCACTTGCCGCAGATGCGAAGGGTTCATATCTTCCGCCGCGACCCGCGACACAGGAGACTGCCGATGAACACCGATGCGCTGAGCCCACAAGACGCGCTGATCGCCGTCATGATCGCGACCTCGGCAGCGGATGAGGACATGACTGCCTCGGAGTTCCGCGAGATCTCGTCGATCGTCGATCTGCTGCCGATCTTTCAGGGTTACGACAAGGATCGGATCCAGATGGTCGGTGCTTTGGTCGGTGACCTGTTCTCGGAGGAAGACGGTCTGGACGCCTTGCTCGGTCTGGTCGAGGCCGCCCTGCCCGATCACCTGCGCGAGACGGCCTATGCACTCGCCTGTGACGTCGCTGCGGCGGACGGCCGTGTTGCGATGACCGAGCTTCGGATGCTGGAAGAGCTGCGGCACGAGCTGCGCGTTGGCCGCCTCGCTGCCGCGGCCATCGAACGGGGGGCACGGGCACGGCACCAAAGGGTTGAACCACGGGTGTGACGCTCTGCCTGTATTGGTCGCCGGACAGCGCCAATCTAGCGATCCGGATTGCGCTGGAGACCCTGGGCCTGCCGTTTGACGCGATCCGCGTTGATCGGGGTCAGGCCGAGCACAAGAACGACGCGTTTCTCAAGTTGAACCCCCAGGGTCTGCTGCCTGTTCTGACCGATGGCGCTGCGGTGTTGTTCGAGACGGGGGCGATCCTCTGGCATCTGGCGGACCGTGCCGGGCGCCTCGGTCCATTGGGACCGGAGACCACAGACCCTGCCCAGCGAGCGGCGGCTTTGACGTGGATGTTCTATCTGTCGAACACGCTGCACGCAGACCTCAGGCTGGCGTTCTACACCCATCGCTATGTCGGTGACCCCGCCTCAATCCCGTCGGTGCTGGAAGGGCTTTCCGGTCGTATCGCGGGGCACTGCGCTCTGATCGAGGCAGAGCTGTTGGAAGGCGGCCTCCTTGGACAGCGCGGCACAATCCCGGACATCTATCTGACGGTGTGCCTTCGATGGGCACAGATCTACCCGACCCATGGCCGTCTTCTGCCCGGGCTCGAGCAGTGGCCGCGGCTTCATGCCCTTGCCCGTATCATCGAGAACAGCGCCGCCGCGCGGAAATCCTTCACAGCCGAGAGCATTGATCCCAACCACGCTCTGACCAGACCTCAGCGCCCGCATCTGTCGCCTGAGGAAGTCACGGGCACCATCTGACCCCGCCACCGCGAGACAGTTCCGCCGGATCCGCTCTGCGATTCGCGTTACACTGATGCGAAAAAATTTCGCCGCGCCGCCAAGGACTGCCGGGTGGCGCGCGTCAGAGGGGTATGATGCGCGGCCAGATATCAACGATTTTTGCCGATCCACGGCATGGGCAGATCTGTGCGTTGAGCTGTCTGATCCTGCTTGGCATGGCGGTGTTCGCGTTCGAGATGCCGTGGTGGCGCCCGGCCACCGCCGTGGTCGTAGCGCTATCGGTTCAGGCGGCGTTGGGCTGGGCTATGGGGTGGCGGTTTGACTGGCGCTCGCCGCTGATCACGTCGCTCTCTCTGACGCTGCTGTTCCGGTCCGAGGGCCCTGACCTCGTCGCCCTTGCAGCGGGTCTCGCCATCGCCAGCAAAACCGTGCTGCGTATCGACGGACGGCATTTCGTGAACCCAGCGGCCTTTGCCATTGTGTCGCTTGTGCTGCTGTTCGACGGTGCCTGGGTCTCGCCGGGCCAATGGGGCGCCGAGGGCTGGGCCGTAATCTTCGCTGTCGGTGCCGGCGTGGCGGTCACGCACGGGGCGCACAGGCTCGAGGTTCCGCTGACCTTCCTCGTGGCCTGGGCCGTGCTGAGCTTTGGGCGCGCGCTTTGGCTGGGCGATCCGATGGCGATCCCGATGCACCAGATGTCCTCCGGCGCACTGGTGGTGTTCGCCTTCTTCATGATCTCGGACCCGATGACGGCGCCATGGCATCCGGTCGCGCGGGCGGTGTGGGTGTGTCTTGCCGCAGTGATCGGGTTCGCCCTCCAGATGTCGTGGATCGTGACAGCAGGGCCGTTGTTCGGGCTGGTCGCAGTCTGCTGGCTCGTTCCGATCCTGAACCGATGGTTCCCGGCGCCGCGGCATCGCTGGCGCCCAATCCCATTCGCATCCCCGAAAAAGGAGCAGATTCATGCATAATCTCTGGAAACCCCTCGCCACAGGCATCTTGGCACTTGGAGCAATCTCTGCCGCGGAGCCCGCTGCAGCGTTTTGCGGCTTCTTCGTCGCGAAGGGTGACGCGAAGCTGTTCAACGAGGCCAGCAAGGTCGTCATGGTCCGCGATCAGGACCGGACCGTCATCACGATGGTCAACGACTTCCAGGGCGAGGTGAAAGACTTTGCCATGGTCATTCCGGCCCCGACCGTGCTGAAGCGCGAGCAGATCCATGTGACAGAGAATGCGATTGTCGATCACCTCGATGCCTACACCGCGCCACGTCTTGTCGAATATCATCACGCAGATCCGTGCCGACGGTTTGAATACGAGCGAACGCTTAGTCTTTCCGGCACTCAAGCTCCCGTGGCGGCACAGACAGGTGCCATTCGACGCAAGTCGCTCGGCGTCAAGATCGAAGCGGAGTATACGGTTGGCGAGTACGACATCCTGATCCTGTCAGCGAAAGAATCGGATGGGCTCGCGACGTGGCTGACCGAGAACGACTACCGCATCCCGGACGGCGCTGCCCCGGTGCTGGGCTCATACATCAAGCAGGGGATGAAGTTCTTCGTCGCCAAGGTGAACCTCGAGGAGCACGCCAAGTCCGGCAACACCTTCCTGCGGCCGCTGCAAATCGCGTTCGAGAGCGAGAAATTCATGCTGCCGATCCGGCTCGGCACACTGAACGCAAAGGGCAAGCAGGACCTTCTGCTCTGGACCCTAACGCGCAAGGGCCGGGTCGAGACTGCCAACTACCGCACGGTGCGCATGCCCACCGGGAACGAGATCCCGACCTACGTGAAGGAAGATTTCGGCCCGACCTACAAAGCCATCTATGGTGAGGCCGTGAACCGCGAGGGCGGTGCGGCCGTCATGTTGGAATATGCCTGGGACATGGGCTGGTGCGACCCTTGTGCCGCCGATCCCTTGTCGGCCCGCGAATTGCGCGAGCTTGGTGTGTTCTGGATCAAACCGCAGCCGGAGAACGCCAATCAGCGCGTGGCACCTCAGGCTCAGGATGTGTCCGTCACGCGGTTGCACGCGCGCTACGACGCCGAGAGCTTCCCAGAAGATCTGCGCCTGATCGAAACAGGCGATCGCCAGAACTTTCAGGGTCGCTATGTCATGCGCCATCCGTGGAAGGGCGATAGCCAATGTCCGGCCGCGGAGAAATACCGCGCCTCACTGCCCGAACGGTTCGAGACGGAAGCGCAGACCCTGGCGCGTCTGACAGGCTGGTCGCTGAGTGAGATTCGCATCGCGATGCGCGATGCCGGAGCCGAACCTTCGGGCGATGATGTGGGCGACTGGTGGAAGGATCTATGGAAGGACTGATCCGGTTTTCCACAACCTTCGCAGGCGCAAAAATCTCATTTTGACAATGGCTTGCGAGCGATATTTTGAGACGTGCTTGCAGTTGCGGAGCACGTCTCAATACACAATATATAGTATCAGTTAAAGCGTACTTCGCAAGATAGGTGGACGGTTTACGTTTCTTTAAGACTCGCCGTTCATAGTTTCTTCATCAAAACAGACACTCTTCAGACGCAGGACGAGATGCCGATGAGCAGCGTAGTGGACACAGAGCAGCTGACCTATGACGATCGCGTGCTGGAAGGCGTCAGGCTGCCGCTCGAGAATATCGAGTTCACGATCGAGCAGTTTCTGCTCGACCACGGCGCGCGTCTGGACACGGAAACACGGTGTTTGCTCGCGGGGGTCCGCGACGGTGTCCGGCGCGTTGCGATTAAGGCGCGCGATGCGAGGGATTTTGACGGATCCTATCTCTGATCGATGCGGCGCATTCTGCTGACCGCCTGACACACCGCTCGCGGAACTGTCACCCACCGAGAGTGGTCCCCCAACCCGATTGATGCCAGCTTTAGTAGGCGGCAGAAGCGGGAGGACCCGGGATGATCACGAGACGACAGACGCTAGCCGGGATCGGCGCGGCAACGGCAGCGACCGCGTTGCCGGCGAGATCCGCGCATGCCGCGACCGATGCAGAGATCGCGGCGGCCTTCGACAAGGTCATCTATGGCGACCGTCTCAGTCACCTCGACGCCCTCGAGGTTTTGCGCAGCCGTGGCGGGCGCGATCTCGCGGCCGGCCTGATCTTCTCGCTTCGCTTTACCCGTCAGGATGAGCAGCCCATGCTCGCATTGCTGTCCGAGCTGACAGGCGAGGACGGGCCGGACGACTGGTTCAGTTGGATGCTCTGGCAGGAGGCGCATCCCGAGATCATCCCGCATGCCAGCTATACCGGCCTTAAGAGGGATCTGTTCCTGAGCATTGATGAGAATTTCGATGTCTTTCTCCGGGACGAGCATCTGCAACGCGAGCGGATGAAGATCCGGTTCGAAGAAATCACCTGGGGCGGCGTGAAGAAGGACGGGATCCCGTCGCTCGACAATCCAGAACTGATCAACGCCAAGGACGCGGACTATCTTGTCGGGTCCGATTTTGTCTTCGGCGTCTCGATCAACGGCGATGTCCGGGCCTATCCGCTGCGCATCATGGGCTGGCACGAGATGTTCAACGAGGTGATTGGCGGCGTTCCGGTCGCGCTGGCCTATTGCACACTCTGTGGCTCGGGTATCCTGTTCGAGACCGATATCGGGCGGGATCAGCCCTTTGTTTTTGGCTCCTCCGGATTCCTCTATCGCTCGAACAAACTGATGTTCGACCGCGAGACGCACACCCTGTGGAACCAGTTCACCGGCAAGCCGGTCGTTGGACCTCTGGTCGATTCTGGGTATGAGCTGAAGCAGCGCCCGGTGGTGATCGAGCCATGGGTCCGCTGGGTCGAGCGTAATCCCTACAGCAAGGTGCTGTCGCTGAACACGGGACACCGGCGCGACTATGGCTCTGGCGTGGTCTATGAGAAGTACTTCGCCAGCCCCAAACTGATGTTCCCGGCGCAGGTGGATCAGACCCGCCAGAAGCAGAAGGATTATGTGTTCGGCATCCGCACTTTTGGCGGTGCCAAGGCTTGGCCCGTGACGGCGTTTGAAGGCGGCCGGGTCATCAATGACACGGTGGCCGGACTGAACGTGGTGCTGATCGGCGATCGCCTGGGCCGGACGGTGCGGGCCTATGACCGCGGCGATCGGTTCTTTGGCCCGGGGTCTTCGGCGGCAGAAGTCTATGCGGGCATCGAGACCTGGGAGGTGACCGAGGAAGCGCTGCTCGGTCCCAACGGGCAGCGTGCGCCGCGTGTGGCCGGCCATGTCGCCTATTGGTTCGCGTGGGACGGCTACCTCGGCGCGCGGTCCGAGTTCTACGAGGGTTAGGCTTGCGTCCAAAGAGGTCAGGCCAAGACCTACCCGGCGCTCAGGCGTGTTCCTCGCGCAGTTCTTCCTCGAGCGCGCGGTTATAGGCCCGCAACGCATCGACATGGTAAAGCGCACCGAGCAACTCGGGCGGCGCGTCCGCGTTCTTCGCTGCGACCATCACCGGCAGATAGGGACCGCGCAATTGCTCAAACATCGGCAGCGCACGTTAACGTGC
>JBCBOR010000041.1:0-40078 GCA_039821125.1 Pseudomonadota bacterium | reverse complement strand
CACGGACGCACCCTACGGGGTGTTGCGCGAGGCGGCGTAGGGTGCGTCCGTGACGCACCCCCGTTTCAGGTCAGGCCGCTTCGACTTCGCGCAGCAGGCGTTCGGTCTTGGCCTCGTCGATCCGGTGGTGGAACTGCTGTGCCTCGTGTTCGTCGCGCAAGGTCTTGGCCAGCGTAAAGGCCGATCCCGTCGTGAACAGCAGGCCCATGGCCAGGAACGCCTTCATCGCCAGAGAGATCTCCATGCCCCAAATGCCGAGCCCGGTCGTACCAAGCGCGATGGCAAAACTGGCATAGCAAAAAAAGATCCAGGGCTTCGAGTTCATGGTGTGCGGTGTCATGTCTGTCTCCGTTTCCGTCTGGGTGAGTGAATGTGTGAGTGAGATTTGAGGGTGTCAGTCAGTCGGTCTTCTTGAGACGCGCCAGGATGGCATCGCGCCGCTTGGTGTCGGGGTCCGCGAGACCAGCCTCGCGCATCCGGGCGTTCAGGTCATCTGCTTCGGTCATGTGCATCTCGGCGGCTGCAGCCATCTCGTCCTCCAGACGCTCGCCGGTTTCGCGAACACGCCAGGACAGGGCTTCAGCTCGTTCCAGTGCCGACGGACCAAGCCCCTCGCCGAGGGACATCTGCGCTGACCGGCAGGCCTTGCCCGCACGCGCTGCGCGCAACTCGCTGGCCAGCGCTGCGATACGCCGATCAGCCTGACTGAGGTTCTCCCGCAGTCTGCCGGATCGCGTTGTCAGTTCGTCCCGGGCCCGGATCGCTGCGGCGCGCTGATCTTCGAGCGAGGCAATCCGGTCGGCCAGGACATTTGCCAGGCCCTCATCCTCGGCCTCCATCGCGGCGCGGGTCTCCTCTTCGCGCTGCGCGATCTCGGTTGTCAGCGCGTCGATCCTGCGGCACTCGGCCTTTTCCCGCGCCAGCAGGGCGGCAACCGTGCGCCGGGCGGTCATCGTGTCGGCCTTCGCGTCGCGCAGGTGTTGCGCCATCAGCCGCGTGTCGTTCGCATCGATCAGCGCCTCCTCCGCCTCGGCCTCGACGGCGCGGAACAGCGTCCTCAGGGTGCCAAACATCGTCTCGGTCTCCTTTGCGAAACTGAACTGTGTTCAAATTCTGAGCAGCGCAATTTGAACGCTGTTCAATTTGACAATAGGCGATTCGTGAACGATGTTCAAGACAAAGGAGATCCCATGGTCAAACCACGCCGACAGCACGACGAATTACGCGCTGAAATCATTGCCTTCGCCGAGGCTGTCATCCGTTCCGAAGGGGTTGGCGGGCTGAACGCCCGGGACCTTGCATCCTATGCGAATGTCTCGGTCGGCACGCTCTACAACCTGTTCGGCCATCTCGATGGGGTGGTGCGGGCCGTCAACATCCAGAACATGGAGAGCCTGAAGATCGCGCTGATGACGGCGTTGTCGGCCAGCGAGCCATCGCTCGAGGATCGCCTGATCGCCATGGCGCTGGCCTATCTCGCCTTCGCCAAGGCGGATCCACGCCGCTGGGAGGCAATGTTCCACTACCGGCTGAAGACGCCAGGCGAGCCGGCAAACCTCGAGGCGAAGAATGACCTCTTCACACTCCTCAAAGAGACCGTGGGCGCGGGCGAAGACCCAACCGTGCTCCTTGCGCTTTGGGCTGCGGTGCATGGTGTTGCGGAATTGGCAGTGACCGAGCGCATGGCCGGCATGGAGTCTCAGGACATGGAGGGGTATGTTCGCCTGATCGTCCGGGCCGGACTGCGCGGCGTCCAAGCCATGCGCGCCAGCGGCGAGATGTAGGAGCCACCCGATGCCAATCACAACCGAAACAGACCTGCGCGCTCTTTACGGCGAGATCAGTGTTCGGGCCGCCGAGAAAGTGATCGACCATATTGATTCGCATATGCGCGGGTTCATCGCGCATTCTCCGTTCATGCTGCTGGCGACGTCGGACGGGACGAACCTCGATGTCTCGCCCAAGGGCGATCCGGCCGGTGCGGTGATTGTCGAGGAGGACGGGCGCCATGTTCTTCTGGCCGACCGGCCCGGCAACAACCGGATCGACGGGCTTTTGAACATCCTCGGGCACCCCAGTGTCGCGATGCTGTTCGTGATCCCGGGCGTGCGGGAGACGCTGCGGGTCAACGGCCACGCCGAGATCCATGCCGAGCCCGAGATTCTGGATCAGTGTCTGATCAACGGTCGCCGCCCGATCACGGTGACGCGCATCCGGGTCGAGGAGGCGTACCTGCACTGCGCAAAGGCGCTGATCCGCTCGAAGCTTTGGCAGCCTGAAACCTGGCCCAAGGATCGTCCTGTGACGACCATGGGCGAGATGCTGCGCGATCACACCGGCCAGGACATTGCATACGAGACCGACGAAGCGATGGTCGCACGCTATGCAAAGCAGCTGTACTGACCACGCGGAAACCTCGTCCGAACGCCTCGGATAAAGCCTGTCTTAACACCGGCACGATAGATCAAGGGACGCCGATCTCGTTTTCGTGGACCGATCCGCATGCCGCACACCCTCAGCAAGGAACAGATCCTGAGCGATCCGGAACTGCTGCGCCGTGTTGTGCGCGAGTGGACGATGTTGCGCGAAGCCATTCGCGAAAGCCCTGTTCTCTTCGCGGTTTATGACGAGAACGACTATCTCGTCGTCTGGAACAGATCCTACGAAGACAATCACCCCGAAGCATTCGCCAATCACCGAGAGGAAGCCGAGGCGGGGACGCTGAACTACCGGACGCTGCTGAGGTATCAGATCGCCAAGTCTGTGCCGCCAGAGAAGCTGGAAGCGGAACTCGATCGCCTTGTCGCCGCACAAAGGGCAGGCGACGGGAAGCCGCGGGAGCGCCGGTACGAGCCAGCCGGGTGGATGCGGATCTACAAATTTGTCGTCCCCAGCGGTGCTGCCGCGGGTGTTGCGATGAACATCGACGATCTCAAGTCCAAGGAAAGCGAACTCGAGAAGATGCACGCGGCGGCGAAAGAAGCTGCCGCTCGCCTCAGGGTCGCAAATGCAGAGATCGAGAAACTCGCGCTCCAGGATGATCAGACCGGCCTGCCCAACCGGCGCATGCTTGAACGATATCTGGCAGAACGTCGCCGGGATCCAGACGGGCAGGACCAGCTCTGCGCCATCCTGCATATCGACCTCGACCGGTTCAAACAGGTGAATGATACGCTTGGCCACGCGGCAGGGGATTTTGTCCTGACAACTGTCGCCAAGGTGCTCGACAGGCAGCGCGGGGAGCGCGATCTGGCCGCGCGCATCGGCGGGGATGAGTTTGTCTATGTCATGGTTGACGGGTGCACGCCGGACCGCGCGAAGGATCTGGCCGAGAGCCTGATCGCCGAGATTACAAACCCCATCGACTACAACGGCCATGATTGCCGGATCGGTGCCAGCATCGGGATCACCGTGGTGCCCGTTGCATCGGCGGATCTGGACGTGATCCTGCCACAGGCCGATCTGGCGCTCTACCGCGCAAAGGAACGCGGACGCGGACGGGTCGAGGTGTTCGACGACACCATGCTGGACGAGTTGATCGCAAACTCGCAGATTGCCGAGGATCTGATGAAGGCAATCGAACGGGAGGAGTTTGTCCCGGTTTATCAGCCGCAGTTCTCGGCGAGCGGGTCGTGGGTGACCGGTGTCGAGGTTCTGTGCCGCTGGCGCAAACCCGATGGCACGATCGTGGGTCCCGATGCGTTTCTGAAAGTGGTAGGTGATCTCTCGCTGATCGGCGCGATCGACCGGGCAATGTATCGCAGCATCCGCCGCGATCTCGATCGGCTGGACCGGATCGGGCTTCTGCCGCCAAGCATTTCATTGAACATCGGCTATCAGCGACTGTTGGATGGCGATCTGATCGACGACCTGAAACTGCTGAAACGCCCCGGTTTGACGGTGGTGGTGGAACTGCTCGAGACACTGTCGCTCGATGCACCGGAAAACGACGTGCTGTTCGCCATCGACAGCCTGAAGGATGCCGGGATCGCTGTGGAGATCGACGACTTTGGCAGCTGCCGCGCCTCGATCGTCTCGCTGATATCGGTCGCGCCGCATGCCATGAAGATCGACCGGCAGATCGTCGGACCGGGACCGGCATCGGAGAATTATCGCCGTCTGATCAAGGCCATCGTCGATATCGG
This sequence comes from Pseudomonadota bacterium, assembly GCA_039821125.1. Classification (GTDB taxonomy): domain Bacteria; phylum Pseudomonadota; class Alphaproteobacteria; order Rhodobacterales; family Rhodobacteraceae; genus Thermohalobaculum. The sequence continues at coordinate 35,933 of JBCBOR010000041.1, read as the reverse complement.
CACGGCGCTGGACATCCGGGTGATCGCGGAAGGCGTCGAGACCGAGGAGCACATCAGGATGGCCCGGGATCTCGGATGCGACACGTTGCAGGGCTATGCTCTGGCCCGTCCCATGCCGCTGGATGAGTTGGAAGACGTTCTTGATGCGGACCAGCGCCGGCGGCACTCTGCCGAGCAGACGAGCGCCGGATAACCGGAAGACCGGCGCGCGCTCAGCCGCCGAAGATCCCCAGCACCGCGCCCATCGCCGTACAGGCCAGCGTGGCGTGCCCGGCATCGATCCACCAGAGCGGTTTGGGACGGTCGGCAAAGGCATAGTTTGTCAGGATCCAGGGCGCGGCGAGGAACAGGCCCACGCCCAGACCGCTGATCAGGCCGCCCCCAAGCCCGGCGATACCCGATGTTGCAAAGACATGGCGCATCATCCCTGCAACCAGGATGTTACCGACAAAGGCGATGATGAACGGCAGCGGGTTCTTGTCGGACTTGATCTCTTCCTCGGTCTTGCCGACGGCGGCCATCCAGACCTTGCCAAGCACCATGTACCAGACCGCACCCATGGCGAAACCTGCGGCCGCGGCCAGCAGAACTGCGAGAATGCCCATCATGCCCTCCAACAGTGAACTGTTGGGTTTATCATCTCGCAAAGGCCCGTTGGGGTCCAGACGCAATCTTCGCTCAAAACGCCGTTCCGGGGATGCCTGGCAACGCCTGAGGGTGTAGGCCGGAGAGCGAACACGCCACGCACCCGACAGGCCGCCCATGACCCGCGATCTCAAGCGTCTGCTCAGCCCCAAATCCATCGCTGTCATCGGCGGCGGCTGGGGCGTTGCGGTGATCGAGCAATGTCTGAAGGCCGGGTTCGACGGCCCGATCTGGCCGGTCCATCCGACGCGCGAGGAGATCTGCGGCCTGCCCTGCCATCGCCGGATCGAGGATCTGCCGGAGGCGCCGGACGCCTCTTTCATCGCGATCAACCGGCACCTGACGATCCAGGCAATCGAGGCTCTCTCGGCGCGCGGCGCGGGCGGCGCCGTCTGCTTCGCGTCGGGTTTCGCCGAAGCCGAGGACGACCGCGCGGCAGGCGCTGATCTGCAGGCCGATCTGGTCTCGGCGGCAATGGACATGCCGGTACTGGGGCCGAACTGCTATGGCTTCATCAACTATCTCGACAGCGCGCTGCTCTGGCCCGATCAGCATGGCGGTCGGCCCGTCGAGAGCGGCGTGGCCCTGATCACCCAATCCTCGAACATGCTGATCAATCTGACGATGCAGCGCCGCGGGCTTCCGCTCGCATATGCGCTCGCAGCGGGCAATCAGGCGCAGACCGGGATCGGCGATCTCGCCATGGCGATGCTGGAGGACCCCCGTGTCACGGCTATCGGTCTGCACATCGAGGGGGTCGGTGATATCCGCGCGTTCGAGGCGATGGCCGCTCAGGCCCGCGCAGTGCGCAAGCCCATCATTGCGCTCAAGATCGGGCGGTCCCGACAGGCGCAAGAAGCGGCGATCAGCCATACAGCCTCGCTGGCCGGCGGGGACACGGCCAGCCGGGCGTTCCTGAAGCGGCTCGGGATCCCGGTGCTGGACAGTTTGCCCGCATTCCTCGAGACGCTGAAGCTGCTGCATGTGCATGGCCCGCTGGCGGGGCGGACGCTTTCGTCGATGTCCTGCTCAGGCGGGGAAGCTGCTCTGGTTGCCGACGCCGCCGCCGGTCATCGTGTCGACCTTCGTGCGCTGACCGAGACCGAGGCCGCGCGTATCAAAGCAACGCTGAGCGATCTTGTGACCATCGCCAACCCGCTCGACTACCACACGTTCATCTGGAACGATCTGGACCGGATGACGGCCACCTACGCTGCCATGCTCGGCTGTGGCTTCGACCTGAACTGCCTGATCTACGATTATCCGCGCACCGACCGCACGGATGATGCGGCCTGGCAAGGCGGCGAGGATGCGATCATCGCAGCGGCCACAGCGACCGGCGCGCCAACGGCTATGGTTGCGACCTTGCCCGAGAATATGCCGGAGGACCGCGCCGAGCGCCTGTTTTCCGCCGGGATCGCACCCCTTTGCGGGTTGGACGAGACGATGCTTGCCGTGGAAGCGGCCGCAGACCTGCACGACGCCTGGAGCGGACCGGCGCGCGCGCCCATCCTGTTACCGGGCACCCCGCCGGACGCCGAAACCGTTGTGCTTGACGAGAACTCGGCCAAGGGCCGGATTGCGCAGTTCGGCGTGTCCGTGCCGGTCCGGCGCAACGCCGAGACCGCAGCGGAGGCCGCGATGGAGGCTGCCGACCTCGGGTTCCCGGTTGTCCTCAAGCGCCTTGGCCATGCCCACAAATCCGAGGCCGGGGCAATCAAGCTGGGCCTGACCTCGTCCGAGGCTGTGCAGAGCGAGGCCGCCTGGATGCCAGGCAACGGTGCTTTCATGATCGAGACGCAGGTCATCGGCGGCGTGGCCGAGATGATTGTCGGTGTCACCCGCGACCCGGTCTATGGTCTGATGCTGACGGTCGGTTCAGGCGGCGTGCTGACCGAACTGGTCGGCGACAGCCGGTCACTGTTGATCCCGTCCGAAGAAGCCGAGATCCGTGCCGCTATTCTCGATCTGCGCCTCGCTCCCTTCTTCGAGGGGTTCCGCGGCAAGCCTGCCGCAAACCTCGATGCTGCGGTGTTTGCGGTGATGTGCATACAGGCCTTCGCCATGATGAACGCTGAAGAGGTGGTCGAACTGGACGTCAACCCGTTGATTCTCACGCCAGATGGCGCGGTTGCGGCTGACGCCCTGCTTCGGATCGCCTTGTCAAGCGAGCAGACGGACGCATGTTGCGGCACCTGACGCAGTTGTGAGGCGAAAGACAGGCCCGCATCGCTTGACCCGGCGCGGGTATGGCCGCATCTCCGCCCCATGGAATTCGTTTTCGCATACCTTGCCGGGGTGCTCACGCTGATCAATCCGTGTGTGCTGCCGGTTCTGCCGATCGTCCTGATGGGCGCATTGAACGCGAGCCGCATGGGGCCGGTGGCTCTGGCGGGCGGGATGAGCCTGTCATTCGTCGCCGTTGGCGTTCTGGTCACGGCCTTCGGGTCGACCATCGGCCTGACACAGGATCTTATTTCCGAGATCGGCGCGGTTCTGATGATCGCCTTTGGCACGGTGCTTCTGGTGCCCATGTTCGCACGCCGGTTCGAACTGGCGACCGCAGGCATGGCCGCAGGCGCCGACACACGGCTGAACCGGATTGATGATGGGGGCGTTCAGGGCCAGTTTCTCGGCGGCATTCTGCTGGGGGCCGTCTGGTCGCCCTGTATCGGGCCGACCCTTGGCGGTGCCATTGCGCTCGCCTCGCAGGGCGAAAGCCTCGGCCTCGTCACACTGATCATGATCTGCTTCGCAGCGGGCGTGTCGACTTTCATTATCGGCATCGGTCTCGGTGCTCAGGGCGCGATCCGCAAACGGGCGAATGCGCTGCGCGGTCTGGCAGAACGCTCGAAGCCGATCCTCGGCGGGACGTTCATCGCCGTTGGTCTGATGCTGCTCTTCAAGGTTCACTACATGGTCGAGGCCTGGGCGCTGGATGTCATGCCCATCTGGCTTCAGGACCTGTCCGTGATGTTCTGATCCCCTCGAAAGGAGATGTCGATGTACCGTAGAACATTCCTCGCCGCGGCCTGTGCTGTCGCGATCGCCCCGGTGGGAGCCTATGCGACCGAAACGGTCGATTACACGCCGGGTCTGATTGAAACCGCGCTTGAGGAAGGCAAGACTGTCTTCGTCGACTATGCCGCCGACTGGTGCAGCACGTGCCGCCGACAGGAGCGCGTCATCGGTGCCCTCCGCGCAGGCAACCCTGACTACGACAAAGCAATGATGTTCGTGCGCGTCGACTGGGACGAGTACAAGAACCACGACGTGACGGTATTCCGCGACATCCCCCGGCGCTCGACCCTGATCGTGCTGCGCGGCGAGGAGGAGCTTGGCCGCCTCGTTGCCGGGACCGGCGAAGACCAAATCAAGGAACTGATGGACAAGGGTCTCGCCAAGGGATCCTGATCTCGAACGGATGCGGTGCGCACTACCCGCACCGCACCCGGAAGACGGCTTTGTCGGGCGCTTCTCCCCGGTGAATCGCCCACCAATCGTCGATCCCGACCACGGCCACGGTGCCATTGTCCGCCGGGGCCGGCAGCGGATATGACCTGCCGAGCGTCATCTTGAAGACCTCGCCGGCCACACCGCCCTGCAGTTCATTGATTCTGCCACCGGAGTCTTTGACACCGAGATTGGTCACCAGAACGCCGTGCTCGGTCACCTCTTTCGATTCGCCCGCCTTCAGCTCGAACGCGTTCTTCACATCGCGGACCTGAGCGACAGCGGTGGCGATCTCCTCGGCGATGTCGGCTCCGGATTTCGACGGATCCAGGCCAGCCACATCGACACCCTGATCTTGTAGAGCCGTGGCAATCTCGCTCGCCAGCGCCGCCCGCTCATCGTCACGCAAAGTCGGGCCAAGCACCTGATAGAACGCGATCAGGCACGCGATGACCGTCACCACAAAGCCGGTTACCTCGACCCAAACCCGCCATCCACCCGGCATCACCTGCCCCCTTGTCAGACCTGATCGGTCCGTTTGCGCAGCTCGAATTTCTGGATCTTGCCGGTCGAGGTTTTCGGCAAGTCACCGAACACCACATGGCGCGGGCATTTGTAGCGCGCCAGATGTTCGCGGCAGAATTCGATCAGATCCTCTGCCGTCACCTCGGTCCCCGGTTTCAGCTCGACAAAGGCGCAGGGCGTCTCGCCCCATTTCTCGTCCGCCTTGGCAACCACGGCGGCCATTGCCACGGCGGAGTGCTTGTAGAGCGTCTCTTCGACCTCGATCGACGAGATGTTCTCCCCGCCCGAGATGATCACGTCTTTGGCCCGGTCCTTGATCTGAACATACCCGTCAGGGTGCATCACCGCGAGATCGCCCGAGTGGAACCAACCGCCGGCAAATGCCTCATGGGTCGCGGCGGGGTTCTTGAGATAGCCCTTCATCACGACGTTGCCGCGCAGCATGATCTCCCCGATGGTCTCGCCATCGCGGGGCACGGGGGTCATGGTCTCGGGGTCCATGACCTCGATCCCCTCGAGCTGCTGATAGTTCACGCCCTGGCGCGCCTTCAGCCGCGCCTGCTCGGCAGCGTCGAGCGCATCCCACTCGGCGTTCCACTCGTTGATCACGGCGGGGCCATAGACCTCGGTCAGACCATAGAGATGCGTGACGTCGAACCCGGCGGCACCCATGGCGGACAGCACGCTCTCGGGCGGCGGCGCGGCAGCGGTAAAGAAGCTGACCCGGTGCGGCAGGTCGCGTTTCTCGGCATCGGGTGCGCTCAGCAGGGTCGACATGACAATAGGCGCGCCACACAGATGCGTCACCCCGTGATCGGCAATCGCGTCGAACATCGCCTTGGCCCGGACCTGACGCAGGCAGACATGGGTCCCGGCGACCAGGGAAATCGACCAGGGAAAGCACCAGCCGTTGCAGTGGAACATCGGCAGTGTCCAGAGATAGACGGTATCCCGCGTCAGGTTCGCATGCACCGAATTGCCGGTCGCCAGCAGGTAGGCCCCGCGATGATGATAGACGACGCCCTTTGGGTTCCCCGTGGTGCCGGAGGTGTAGTTGAGCGCAATCGCGTCCCACTCGTCGCCCGGCATCTGCCAGGCAAAGCCCGGATCGCCAGCGGCGACAAATGCCTCGTAATCCTCGCCCAACCCGGTGGCCGGGCTCTCGACGGTGGGATCGGTGTACTCGACGACAACTGGGCGCGGCCCTGACATCAGCTCCAGCGCCTCGCGCAGCAGAACCGCAAGCTCGCTGTCCACCAGCACAACCTTGCTCTCGCCATGGTCCAGGATGAACGCGATCCCCGCCGCATCCAGCCGCGTGTTCAGCGCGTTCAGCACACCGCCCATCATGGGAACGCCGTAATGCGCCTCGAGCATCGGGGGCGTGTTGAAAAGCAGCGCCGAGACCGTATCGCCCGCTTTGGCCCCCGCACCGACAAGCGCGCTTGCCAGTTGCCTTGACCGGGCGAAGAACGCAGCATATGTCCGCCGCTCCGCGCCATGGATGATCGCACAGCGCTCGGGAAACACCGCCGCCGAGCGCGCCAGAAAGCTGAGCGGCGTCAACGGCTGGTAGTTTGCCGGATTGCGATCAAGATCGCGCGTATAGGCCTCGGTCATGGATGTCCTCCCCGGACGTGTTTCCTTTGATTGACCGCAAAACGGCCAATTTTGTAAAGCCCTGCTATGGAGTGGGCAGGCCACGAAACACTCGCGTCGGTGTGGCGCGATGCTATGGTCTGCCACGAGCCACAGGAGTCTCCATGGGCCATTCTCTGGACGGGAAGACCGCGATCGTCACCAGTGCGACGCAGGATGTCGGCTATGCGATCGCCGAGAAGTTCCTCGAGGCGGGCGCCAATGTCATGCTCGCCGATTGCGACGAGAAGGCACTTGCCGCAGCCGAGAACACGCTGGATGGCGACGAGAAGAAGCTGGCCCGGTATCACTATGTCCCGCAGGACCGGCTGAAAATCGGCAATCTGATTGCCGCGACCATCGACCGGTTCGATCATATCGACATTCTGGTGAACAGCGCCCAGACGATCACGGCGCCGGGCACGTTTCTGGATCTGGACACGGACCAGTTCGATACGGCGTTCGGCGACAATGTGCGCGGGGTCTTCCAGCTTAGCCAGGCAATCGCGCGGCGGATGATCCAGGAAAGCGACGACACGGGCCGGGCGCCCGGCGCCATCGTCAATATTTCGTCGATTTCGGCCGTGCGCACGGTCCCCGAGCTTCTGACCTACTCGGTATCGTGCGCGGCGCTTGACCAGTTGACCCGCTCGATGGCCGTCAGTCTGGCGCCGCACAAGATCCGCGTGAACTCGATTGCCCTTGGCGGCGTGCTGACCAACCGACTCAACGCGGCGTTCAAGGAATACGAGGGTCTGCGGCAGGACATGATCGGCGTAACGCCTCTGGGTCGCCTCGCGGAGATGGAAGAGGCCGCGAACGCCGCCCTCTTCGTGGCGTCCGATCAGGCGAGCTACATCACCGGGCAGGTCATCGCCGTCGATGGCGGGCGCACGCTGCTGGACCCGCTCGCCTCGCCGGTTCGGTCCTAGGGCGCTTCGCCGTCCGGTTTCAGCCAGCCGCGGTAGCGCACGACCAGACCCAGACCGAGCGGCGCGATCAGCCCGACATCGAAGTGAAAGACCCCGTCTTCGGTGTATTCCCGGCTGTCGCTGATCGGAAGCAGGACCCCGGGGATAGGCACGCCCAGCACCCAGCCGCGCAGGACAGGCAGCTGCATCGCGCCATCGCGGACCGGCAGGTCGAGCTCGAAGCGAACAGGGCCAAAGCGCTCGAACACCCGGCCCGGCGTCCCGGCAGGGGTCAGGTGGGACCGGAACCTGCGCCCGGCGAAATCACGCTCCCAGACCTCGCCATCGCTGTGCCGGGTCTTGGTGACGGTCACCGGGACATCGTCGCCCGCAGGCGGAAAGCCGAAGAGCGCAGCGCCGAGACGAACCAGCCAGCCAGTGCCGCGATCGATCCGCGCCCGGCCCGTGAACACCTCGACATCGTGCACATCCGCAAGGCGTCGGTTCGGGGCCGGAAGCTCGGCCCAGGATGATCCCAGAACGCGCTGGAACAGCGGGGCGTGATCGGCGTCCTCCCGCTCGAACCGGATCGAGAGATCAGACATGGCCTCCTCGATCCCGGGCAGCGAGACCTCGGCCACGCAGGCCCGTGCGCCGGGCGGCACCGCGTCGAGCTGCCGAACGATGGTGCGGGCCGCGATGCCGGGGATGTACGGGCCACGGCCAGCCTCGGCGATCAGGCGCCAGCGACGGCGGAGGGTCTGCCCGTTGTCATCCCCGACCACGTCAACGACCATGCTGCCGAGATCGCTCCCGAACGGCTCGAGTCGATCCGCCACCCACTGCATCGCCCACACAACACCATCGGTCGGCGCGATCAGACCTGCACGCCTCAGCCAGCCAAACAGCACGAGACCAAGGTTCATCACCCGCAGCTCCATCCCCGCCCGGAACAGCACCGACCGGGCGCCGAACGCCTTTGGAAACAGCGCAAGGTCAGGCACCGTGATGAGCCGCGCAGCACGGCGCGTGGCGCTGTCGAGATCGTAGAGCCTGCGCCCCGACCACGCCGGAACCTCGCGCCACGCGCCGCCGCGCCAGATCTGCATGGGTCTGCCCATCTGGTTCAGGATGCTGGCAATCACGGACAACCCCCGCGGCGCGCGATTGCCGGGCAGGATGGCGCTTTCAATCAGGCGCAGGTCGGTCAAACCGCCGGACAGGTGCGCCGCGACGACGGACGAGATGCCGGGCACGGACGAGACACCGGAGAGCGCGACGCGGCCCGCGGCCTGTGCCTCGCGCTCCAGCGCCGTGATCCCGGCCGTGAACGCCGCATCATCCGACAGGTCGAGGTAGTGGACGCCCGCCTCCAGACACGCCCGGACCAAAGCATAGGGGTCGCCGTCATAGGCATGGAACGGCCCAGCTGCGTCGATGACAACATCCGGGCCCAACGCCCAGAGGGCCGAGAGGTCCCCGGTCCGGTCGACCGCAAGCGCCTCGGCCCCGATCCGCGCGGCGACCTCCTGTGCCTTGGCCGCTGTCCGGCCCGCGACCCAGACGTGGTGCCCGTCCTGGGTGAGAAGCTCACACAGCAGAGACCCGAAGACACCGTATCCGCCGATGACGGCAACCCGGCGTTCAGGCCAGGTCATTCCATCAATCGGGCGCGCAGGGACGGCACGGGGATCATGCACTGGTCCCGCTTGCCGATCAGCGCGAAGCGATTGCGGGCGATGCGTCGATAGATCCAGGCGCGCACGCCGCGCGGAAACACCCGCATCACCGAGATGAGGCGCCCCGGACCACCGCATCGCTCGGCGACACGGATAATGGCCTCCATCCCCTTCCAGGCAATGCCGTCCTCCAGGAACAGCCAGCTTTCGGGATCATCGGGCGCCATGCCGTAGTGGCCCATGACAGCGGTGCCGAGAGGCGTTTGAACCGGGCAGATCCTGATCTCGCCCGAGCGGTCAAAGCGCGCGATCATCCGCGCGCCCCATGTGCACAGCACACAGTCGCCGTCCATGAACGCAATGGGCTTGGCATCATCAAAGGCCGGGACCTGCGGATCGTCGCGGTAGCCGTGCGGCGCTTGGTCGAGGGGCATGATCATGGGTTCTCACCATTCGGTGCCCGAATGATGGCGTGCGCATCCGTTCGCTGCAATCCGTCAGAGTGTCACCCGCCGGAATGCCAACACAAGACTTAGCGGGCCTCGTCCTCGTCGTCGTCGTCCTTGCCACCGCCGCGCGGCAGGTTGAACAGCGCATCGGGATCGACCGCGTTGGTGTCGATATCGGTCGTGTCCGTGCCGTCCTGCTCTTGCGAGGCGTCGAGGCTGAAGCTTTCGAACCCCTCGACATTGCTCGGCAGCGCCGAGGCAGGCGGGATCGGATCGGCCAGGCTCTCGGTCACCGGCATCAGGCTGATGCGCTCCTCCGGCGTCGGAACCGCTTCCTGCAGTGCTGCTTTCTTCTCGGCAGCCTTCTGAACGGCGGCGTCGAGATCGATCTGCGTGCACAGACCCAGCGCCACCGGATCCACCGGCTGGATGTTCGTGCTGTTCCAGTGCGTGCGGTCGCGGATCGATTGAATCGTCGGCTTGGTCGTGCCGATCAGCTTCGAGATCTGGGCGTCCTCCATCTCAGGGTGATAGCGCACCAGCCAGGCGATGGCGGCGGGACGGTCCTGGCGTTTGGAGACCGGCGTATAGCGCGGGCCCTTGCGCTTCTGCTCGGGCGCAACCACGCGCTTCAGCAATTTCAGGCGCTGGATCGGATCGCCCTCGCACCGCTTGATCTCGTCGGCGGTCAGCTGGTTGTTGACGATGGGATCGAAGCCCTTGATGCCAATCGCCACCTCGCCATCGGCGATGCCCGAGATTTCAAGCTCGTGCATCCCCACGAATTCCGCGATCTGCCGGAAGGTCAGGGTGGTGTTGTCGACCAGCCAGACGGCGGTCGCTTTGGGCATCAACGGCAAATCCTGGGCCATCATCTCTCTCCTGTCATGCACGCACGGCTTCGCCAGGTCCGAAGACCGGGTCGCCAGCGGCGCATCCAACGGTTTCGAGGGGAAGTCTGGCGCGGTATATAGGCCGCTGGTCCCGGAAAGAAAAGACGAATCTCCCATGCGGTCTCTGCTTGCCCTTTGCCTGATTGCCGGTCTCGGCGCCTTTGCGATCCCCGCTCGCGCCGCCGACAAGGCGGGTGATTTCACCCATTATGTTCTGGCGCTGTCGTGGAACGCGTCCTGGTGCGCGATCGAGGGCGATGCCCGCGGCGCTGACCAGTGCGATGCCCGCCACAACATCGGGTTCACGCTGCACGGGCTCTGGCCGCAGGGCGAGCGGGACTGGCCCGAATACTGCCGCTCGCGTCACCGCGATCCGACGCGCGGCGAGAGTGGCAAGATGGCCGACATCATGGGCTCGCCCGGTCTGGCCTGGCACCAGTGGAAGAAGCACGGGCGCTGTGCGGATATCCCGGCAAAGGAGTACTACGCCCTGTCGCGCGAAGCGTTCGGGATGATCAGGAAGCCCGCTGTCCTGCGCAAGCTGGACAAGACGGTCAGCCTGCCGCCCGGTGTGGTGGAAAAAGCCTTTCTGGAAGCCAACCCCGAGCTGAAGGCCAATCAGTTGGCGGTGACGTGCCGCGACGGCTTCGTACAGGAGGTGCGGGTGTGTCTGTCGAAGGCCTTGGTGCCGCGCGCCTGCACACCCAAGACCGAACGCGGCTGCCGGGCGTCGAAGGCGACGCTGCCGCCGATCCGCTAGGACCGCCGGTCCTTGCGTGTGCGGACGCGACTGCGCAGCTTGCGCACCTGTTCGGTTTTTCGAATCCAGAGTTGCGCGGCGATCTCGATCACGTCGTCGATGTCCAGCGCGGCATCGCCTTCGGCGCCCCCTCGGATGTCCTCCGATACGGTCATGTCGAAGAACGCTCCGCCCTCGCCCCACCGTGCCGCAAGCCGAGCGTTTGCCGCTTCGTACAGACCGAGAATCACCCGGGCGTCCCGCGCTGGCAGCGTGGCGCTCGGCCAGTCGCCGGTTACCTGATCGATCGACCAGTTCAGATCGTCGCGAAAATTGCCCATCTGATCGGTTCGGCCAAGATGCGCCGTGATCCGCTGCAGAAACTCGGCACGCACCAGATCGAGGCTGGCATTCTTCTCACCGGCGTCCGCGGCGAGCGCGGGATCGACGCCCAGCCTTGCCAGGACATCCGCGACGATGGAGCCGCCCGGCAGGCGCACACGCTCGAACGGACAGACGATGATCGCGTGCTCTCCGAACAGCCGAGCCCAGGGGCGGACCCGTCTCTCATAGTCATACTCTGGGAGTAGCCTGCCCGGCGCAACGAACGCGCCCCTGCGGCCAAGGCGCACCGAATTCCAGTGGCGTGAGAAGATCGCCTGATCCTGCCGCCTGAGATACAGCAGAATGTCAACCCGGTCGGCCAGGGGCGAGAGCAGCCGGTGCAAACGCCGCCGTACCGCGGGACGATCGAGCCGGTCGAAGAACTGCTCGGCGGAGACGAAGATCGTCTCTGGCTGCACCGCATCGACCTCGCGCCTGAGGGCAGCCGCGACATCCCGGCGAAGCGCTCGGACCTGTCGCCATCCCGTCAGGCCCTGCAGCCGCTGCGCGACATCGACCGGCCAGACCGGCGCCATCGCCGCGACGAAGGCGTTGCCGGAAATCTCGGGATAGAGAACGCCGCGCGCGCCAAGCACCGCGCGATTGCGGCGCATCCAGATCTGCAATGCCGAGGTTCCCGTGCGCGGCGCACCGATGTGCAGCACCAGCCGTTTCGCGCGCCAGCCCACGGGTCAGCGGCGCAGCAGCAGCGCGTCCATCTGCTTTTCCGGCCCCATCTTCTTCTTGGCGGTAACGTGCGCGAAGTAGACGGGCGTCAGACCAAATCCGTCGAGGGCGCCGAGCACCTCGAGATAGCCCGGTTCGTTCTGATAGATCCGGCTGAGAGCAAGCTCGACCAGCGCGCCGCTGGCGCGGCCCATGGTCTGCGCGCCGCCGGCGAAGACCTGCATCTCCAGTCCCTGAACATCGACCTTGACGAACAGCGTATCCTCGGGCCGCACAAGATCGCCGATCACATCGTCCAAACGGTTCAGGTCGGCGGTGATCTTTTCAGCAACGGCGAAACCAGACGCCTCGACGGCCGGGGCAAGCGCCGAGCTGAGCGAGGTATCGGTGTACCGGTTGATGGTGATCTCGCCCGTCTCGGCCCCGAGGGCCATACGGGGCGCGATGGTCCAGTTCGGATCGTTGGCCGACAGTGCCTCCAGCCCCGCATGCTCGGGTGGCAACGGTTCGAACGAGACGATGCGTCCGGTATAGCCACATGCGCGCAGCATCTGGCCGAACTGTCCGGTGTTCGCGCCGATATCCACCACCACATCGGCCCGCGAGACACCGATCAGGTGCGCGATCTTCTTGTCTTCGAACGGCGGAAACCAGCGGCGCAGGGTCTTACGGCGGGGAAACGGCACAAACTTGCGCCACCATTTTTTCGAGGAACTCACGGGGGGTTAGCCGATCTCGACGGCGATGACGCCTTCCTCGACGACCTCACCCTCGGTCACGTGGACCGCTGTCACCAAACCCGCGGCGGGGGCCTCGTAAGGCACCTCCATCTTCATGACTTCCATGATCATGAGGGTCTCGCACTCGGCCACCTGCTGGCCGGGCTGGACCATCAGCTTCCAGATCGTGCCCGCGGTCTCTGTCTCAATGCGATGTGTCAGCGTCGCTCTCCTGTTTGGTAAAGACCGCGATCCGGGATGCGATGGTCTCGGCATCACCGCGGCCATTACGGCATAGAACCGTGTCGCGCAAATGATCGGGCACCCAGGCGGCGCGGGCGTTGCTTAGATTTTCGGAAGCGATCCACTTCTTGATCGTGCGGCCCTGGATGTTCAGCCCCTCGACAAAGACCCGATCCGCCGCGTTTCCGGAGTTATGGTCGACGATCCAGACCTTGGCGCCAAGGCGCAGCGTTTCGTCCTCGGCTACATTGGCGATCACGCCGAAGATGCTGTCCCCGTCCGGCATGGCGTTTCCTCAAGGACGGGCCGGGAAGCCGCTCGGCCCCAGCAGCGCGGGCAACAGAGGCTGCACGCGCTCCAGCCAGCGGATCAGATAGGTGCGTGTCTCGCGCGGGTCGATCAGGTCGTGAACGTTGAACGCCTCGGCGCGCGGGAAGGGCGATTGTTTGGCGGCGAGTGCGGCCTCGAGTTCCGCGCGTTTGGCATCGGGGTCCTCGGCGGCGGCGATCTCGCGGTGAAAGGCGACGGCGACGCCCCCTTCGACCGGCAACGGGCCTTGCTCGGCCGAAGGCCAGGCGACCACGTGCCCGTCCGGGCCATAGTGCGCGGCCTGCGCGACGCCAAAGGACCGGCGCACCATGACCGAGCACCAGGGCACCGTCGTCATCGCCGCCGTCACGACCGCATTGGCGCCGTGTCTGATAGTGGCCTCTTTTTCCGCTTGAGACCCGATCATGAAACCGGGCTCATCGACAAAGGCGATGATCGGAAGGTGGAAGGTCTGGCACAGCTCCATGAACCGCCGGGCCTTCTGCGCACCATCGGCGGTCATCGAGCCCGCGAGGTGCTTGCCGTCGTTGCCCCAGATGCCGACGGGCTGACCGTTGAGCCGCGCCAGGCCCGTGATCTGCGAGCGGCCGTAGCCCCGCCCCATTTCGAAGAACGTGCTCTGCCCGTCCGCATCGCGGTCAAGAATCATCGCCAGTGCCCGGCGCATGTCGAACGCGCGGCGACGCTCGCGCGGGACAATGTCGATCAGCGCCTCCTCCTGCCGGTCCACCGGATCGTCGCAGGCGGCGACTGGCGCCAGTTCCCATATGTGGGAGGGCAGGTAGGAGAGGAACCGCCGGATCTCGGCCAGCGCTGCGGGTTCATCCTCGGCGGCGTTGTCCACAGTGCCGTTCTTCGCGTGGACCTGGGCGCCGCCTAACTCCTCCTTCGTCTTCTTCTCCCCCATCGCGCGGGCGACCACATGAGGCCCTGCGACCAGAATCTGCGCGGTCGCCTTGGACATGACGGAGAAATGCGAGGCGACCAGCCGACCGGCGGGCATCCCGGCGACCGCGCCCATGGCGGCGGAGGCAACCGGGATCTCGGCCATTGCCTTGGCGACCGAGATGAACCGCTGCGGGTCGTAGACCGGCGCGGGCAGCGATTTGCCCTTGGGCGAGCCGACCGAGCCACCCGCCCCCTCGTGCAGCCGGATCAGTGGAACCCGGTGTTGCAGGGCGGCCGTCTCGGCGTAGACCGATTTGCGCAGCCCGGCGGGCGAGGGCGAGCCGCCTTTCAGGGTGAAGTCCTCTCCACCCACAACCACCCGGCGCCCGTCGATCTTGCCAAAGGCCAAGAGATAATTGGCGGGTGTAAAGCCGAGCAGATTGCCATCGGCATCGTGCTGCGCTTCGCCAGCTGCCGGGCCAATCTCGTCCATCGACCCGGGATCGAGCAGCGCACCGGCCCGCTCGCGCACCGTCAGCTTTCCCTTTGCGTGATGACGGGCGATCGCCTCGGCCCCGCCCTGGGCGCGGGCCAACTCGCGGCGTTGGCGGATCTCCTCCGCTTCTTTTTCCCAGCTCATGCGCGGCCTGTTGCTCGCTTTGCCCCGTGCTGGCAACGATCCTAACAGCGGCCACGAGGAGGGCAAGCGTCCCGCCCCGCGGGCCCGGCGCAGGCATTCAAGACCAATGGCGGTGCGCCGTCCGGTCGCATGTCTGGAAAGGTACGCTATTTCAGGGCCTTATGACCCTCACCCACCCCTGAGGCTCGCTTGACACCCCCAGCGACCGCCGCATACGGTGCGCGCAACCTTGGCCGGGTTCGACTCGGTCGCGCAGTGAGGGGTGCCCACAGGTGCCGTCGTCCGACCAACCGCCGCCGAAACGTGGCGGATCATCTCCGGACGTGTTGACCGATCTCGACCGCCGCATCGCTGCGGCTCGGGACGCGGGTAAACCCAAACCACGCGCCGAGAAGGAAAAATATGCGGCCATGTCCATGGGCTGGCGCATAACGATCGAGCTGGTCATGTCCATCATGGTCGGCGCAGCGATGGGATGGGGCCTGGATAGCCTGCTCGGCAGTCTGCCGCTCTTCCTGATCGTGTTCATACTGCTGGGTTTCGCGGCCGGGGTGCGCACAATGCTCCACACGGTCGAGGAGATGCAGCGCAAGGAGGCGGCCAAGGCTGCCGAGGACGAAGGGGCTTGACGCCATGGCAGTGAGCGAGAGCGGCGCACCGGTCATCGACCCGATGAAGCAGTTCGAGGTGAAGTCGCTGTTTGGTGGCGGCTACGTCGAAAGCGCGCTGACGATCACGAATTCGACCCTGTGGATGGCGGTCTGCCTGTTGGCGATCTCGGGTCTGCTGATCTACGGGATGCGCGGACGGGCGCTGGTGCCAACCCGGATCCAGTCCTGCGCCGAGCTGCTCTACACCTTCATCCGCTCGATGGTCATGGACGTGATGGGTGAGGAAGGGCGCAAGTTCTTTCCTTATGTGTTCACGCTCTTCATCTTCATCCTGTTCTCGAACCTGATCGGCATGATCCCGGGGTCGTTCACCGTGACCTCGCATCTCGCGGTGACCGGTATCCTCGCGATGGCGGTCTTCCTTTCGGTGATCGTGATCGGGTTCTCGAAGAATGGCGTCGGTTTCCTCAAGCTGTTCTGGGTCGACTCCGCGCCGCTGGCGCTGCGCCCGATCCTTGCTCTGATCGAGCTGATCTCGTTCTTCGTGCGCCCGGTGAGCCACTCGCTGCGTCTCGCCGGAAACATGATGGCTGGCCACGCGGTCCTGAAGGTCTTTGCCGGCCTCTTCAGCACGATCCTGTTCGCGGGTCTCGGCCCGCTGGCGATCCTGCCGATGCTGATGATGGTCGCGATCACCGGGCTCGAGTTCTTGGTCGCGTGCGTGCAGGCGTACATCTTCGCGATCCTCACATGCATCTATCTGAACGATGCGCTGCATCCGGGTCACTGACCCGGCAGCGCCCCGCAACACACGAAACATCACGTCCAAGGAGAGAGAGATGGAAGTCGAAGCTGCAACGGCAATCGGTGATGGCCTGAAATACCTGGGCGCTGGCCTGGCAACGATCGGTCTCGGCGGCGCCGGGATCGGTGTGGGTACCGTGGTCGGCAACTTCCTGTCGGGCGCACTGCGCAACCCGGCGGCGGCGAAAGAGCAGACCGCGACGCTGTTCCTCGGCATCGCGTTCGCAGAAGCGCTGGGGATCTTTGCATTCCTGATCGCGCTGCTGCTGATGTTTGCGGTCTGATCCAGACCCTGGATCGCCGAAGACCGGGCGGCCGGACACCGGCCGCCGCTGACAGGTCCTTGCGGGCCGACCTGATGATTGGAGAGGGTCCATGGTGACGTCCTCCGTCCTCGCTGCAGCGGCCGCCGCCGCGAGCGAAGCCGCAGAGAAATCCAAGGGCGGGCTGCCACAGCTCGACCTCACGACATTTCCCAGCCAGATCTTCTGGCTGCTGCTGTTCATCATCGGCCTCTTCTGGCTGATGTCGAATGTTGCCCTGCCGCGGATCGCCAGCGTTCTGGAAGAGCGTGCGGATGCGATCGCGGACGATCTGGACCGTGCCGAGGATTTCCGGCGCAAGGCGTCTGAAGCGGAGGCCGCCTATGAACAGGCGCTGACCGATGCACGGGCCAAGGCGCAGGCCATCGCGGCGGAAACCCGCGCCGAGATCCAGAAAGAGGTCGACGCGGCCACCGCCAAGGCAGATGCCGAAATCGCTGCCCGTGCGGCGGAAGGCGAGGCCCGGATCGCCGAGATCCGCGACAGCGCCATGGCGTCGGTCAAGGAAGTGGCGGAAGAAACCGGCGCTGCCGTTGTCGACGCGATCATGCCGGACCTTGCTGACGACAAGGCGCTGAAATCGGCTGTCGCGACACGGTTGGAGGGCTGATCGATGAACCCGCTCTACGATTCCAACATCGTCGTGGCGATCAGCCTCGCGCTGTTCTTCGGGCTTCTCTGGTATGCCGGGGTGCACAAGCTCATCGGCTCGATGCTTGACGATCGCGCCGCGAAGATCCGCGCCGAGCTTGATGAGGCCCGCGCGCTGCGCGAAGAAGCACAGGCCACCTTCGCCGAGTTCGAGCGCAAGCAGCGTGAGGTCGAAGCACAGGCGGAGGAGATCGTCGAACACGCAAAGGCCGAGGCACAGGCTGCCGCGGACCGTGCGAAGGCCGACCTCGCCGTGTCAATCGAACGCCGTCTCAAGGCGGCGGACGATCAGATCACCCTGGCCGAGGAAACGGCCGTCAAAGAGGTCAAGGACAAGGCGGTTGCTATCGCCATCGCGGCTGCGGCCGAGGTCCTGTCGTCGAAACTTGGCGGCGACACGGCCAAGGGCCTCGTCGACACAGCCATCAAGGATGTTGGAGCCCGGCTCCACTAGGCCGCCGCTACAGGGCCGACCACGAAAGCCCGGCCCGCGCCGGGCTTTTTCTTTGACCGCCACAGGCACCCCGATCCAGGGATCGCGATACCGCCGGCCACGGGCGATGCGGTCATCCGTCCGCGGTCCGCGGACGGCGCCGGGCGCAGCCCGGTGGGTCCCGCAAGGGACATGACCGCCCTGGATCTGCCAGGCCTAGCGCAGAACCAGTTCCACCCGCCGGTTCGCCGCGCGTCCATCGTCGGTGGCGTTGTTTGTCACCGGCGCAAGATACCCGATCCCGCGTGCATCCAGTTGCCCTTCGGGCACCCCCCGCGAAACCAATGCCGCCATGACAGACTCGGCCCGGCGGCGCGACAGCTCGATATTCACATCGAGCCCGCCCTGATTGTCGGAATGCCCGACAATCACGACCGCCAGTTCGGAATCCCGGCTCAGCATTCGCGCCAGCATGTCCAGCGCCGCGCTGGACCGCTCCGACAGGGCAGACCCGCCCGGCGCGAACTCCAGCCCCGCCACCGGCACGTGTCCGTCGCGGAGCAGTCTGTCCACCAGCGCCCGTTCCTCGACCGGCAGGATGACCGTCTCCTCTGCCGTTTCAGCCACTGGTGTGTCGGTTATGGCAACCTCGGACGTCGCCGGTACAGCTGTCACGGTCTGGATGTAGACATCGCCCAGCACCCGGCTGATCAGCACCGAGATGTAGGCCTCGGGTTCTGGCCGCCTGAGCGAGAGTTGTACGAAGTCGGCAACATCGATCAACATGGCCGGCGGCGGCAGAAGCGCCGCATCGAAGCGAAAATCGAACCCGCCGCAGAACTCGGTGGCACAGGCGAACAGCGTGTCGAAGCCCTGCGTGCCCAGCCGCGTCTTGTATCCGTTCAGGATGTCGACCGTGCTGGCCTCGGTCTCGAACCGAAAGGCGGACCAGACGACCCGGCCATCGATACGCTCGACCCCCTGATGTCCGGGCGCAAAGGGCTCGATCGGCAGGGGATAGC
The DNA here is from genome assembly GCA_039821125.1 of Pseudomonadota bacterium. Lineage (GTDB taxonomy): Bacteria > Pseudomonadota > Alphaproteobacteria > Rhodobacterales > Rhodobacteraceae > Thermohalobaculum. The sequence continues at coordinate 17,266 of JBCBOR010000041.1, read as the reverse complement.
TGTCGAAGGCCCGATCCGCACGGGCGGTCTGCACCGCGCCGACCGGGGCCCCGGGATCCGGCGGATCCGGCGCCTGGGCGTCTGCAGGCCCCGCCGCGGTAGCGCCCGATACAATCAGGGCAGCCCCGAGAATGCCGCAGCGCCCAAACATCTCAGCGGGCCATGGCGTGATAGTCCGGATTGGGCTCCATGCCGACAGCGCTCGCCATGCGGTTCGACATGTTGAAGAACGAGGCCACCGCGGCAATGTCCCAGATATCGGTGTCCGATAGACCATGGCCGCGCAGCACCTCCCGCTCCGCATCGCCGATGGCCGCGCTCTCCCGGGTCATCCGCAGGGCGAAATCGATCATGGCGCGTTGGCGTGGGTCGAGATCGGCGGCATGCCAATTCATCACCAGTGCCTCGCCCAGCGCCGGATCGCCCGAGATCTGACGCAGCTGCGCGCCATGCGCGACCTGGCAGTACCAACAGCGGTTCTCGGCAGAGACCGCAACAGCGATCATCTCGCGCTCGAGCTTGCTCAGGCCGGACGGTCCCAGCATCAGATCGTTGTACATAAGGCTGAAGGCCTGGAGCTTCTCGGGCCGGTGGGCATAGGCGACCAGAACGTTCGGGATCAGGCCCAGCTTCGCCTGGCACTTGCTGAACAGCTCGGCCACCGCCTCCGGCAATGGATCGGGCAAGGGCAGGTCGAGCGCCATCAGGCGGTCGGTGGATCCGGGCGGTGTGGTCATGCGCGGTCTCCCTCGGGATGCACACGGTAGTGATACCGCCCGACCTGCGCCATGCCCAGCCGCTCGTAGAGCGCGCGCGCCGGCGCATTGGCCTCGGTCACGGCCAGGGTGAGCGACGTCGCGCCGTTCGCCAGAGCAAAGCGGGCGGCCGCCTCGACCAGCAGCGCCCCTGCACCGTTGCGGCGCAGCGTGGGCAACACCTCGATCGCGTGGACCATCGCGACATCGTCATCGACACCGGCAAAGGCGGCACCGCACCCCTTGTCGCCAACGCGGGACATCAGCCAGGCATGGGGGCAGGAAACCCGATCCATGATCGCCAGACGCCCGGGCCCGATACCGCCTTCACGCCAGATCTCGTCCAGAAGCGCCGGACGGCACTGTGCGATGTAGGCAAGACCCATATGCGCTCCGGTTCCAGCAAGTGCCGCCGCAGGCCCTGCGTAGAGCACCGTCGGGTCGATGGTGGCATAGCCCCGGTCTGCCAGCGCCGCATCCAGTGCATCATCGCCTTGCGGCAATTGGAACAGCGGGGCCTGGCCCCAGGCGCGCATGGCCTGCTCCGCTGCCGTGATGTCGCCGGCACCGGTCGCGGCAGAGACCCGCTTGCCGCCGCCCGCGCCGCGCCGCAGGACCCAGCCATCCCGGCGGACAGTCTCGGCCGCAGGCCATGTCGCGTCGAGCGCCGCCATGACCCGCGCCTGTGTGGGGTGAGCCGTCTCGGCATTGCCGTGATTTTGCGTCATCCAGGGTCACCGCGCTTGAGCTCTTGCTGTCTCCTGCCTAAAGTATGTCCCGGCTGATCGGCAAGAGGTCGATCGGCCACGTTCTCAGGGCGGGGTGAAATTCCCCACCGGCGGTGATGGGGCGTTGGCCCCTCAGCCCGCGAGCGCCTTTCGAGCCTTCGAAAGGGTCAGCAGATCCGGTGCGATCCCGGAGCCGACGGTCACAGTCCGGATGAGAGAGAACGGCGGATGTCGGACTGCGCCCGAGGCGCAGGGTCGTCTTTCGTCAGCCCTGGGGTCTTGGAGCTGAGGAAAGGAGGACCAATTGTCTCAGACAACCCAAGCCCTCACCGATCACCGCGTCGCCTTCATCCAGGCGCGCTGGCATGCCGATATCGTCGATCAGGCCCGTATCGGGTTTATCGACGCGTTGGCGCCCGGCATGCAGGTGGACGTCGTCGATGTGCCCGGCGCCCTTGAAATCCCGCTGATGGCCCAGCGCCTGGCCCGAACAGGTCGCTATGCGGCGATTGTCGGCGCAGCCTTCGTGGTGGATGGCGGGATCTACCGGCACGATTTCGTGGCAGGCTCGGTCGTTGATGCGCTCGTCGGTGTCGGGTTGGCAACCGATGTGCCGGTCCTGTCCGTCGTCCTGACACCGCACAACTATCAGGAGACCGAGCAGCACCACGCCTTCTTCACCGACCATTTCCGCGTGAAGGGCGCTGAAGCGGCGCATGCGTGTCTGTCGATCATAGAACCGGTGCAACAGACCATCGCGGCCTGAGAAAGGTGCGACATACGCGCAGTATCGCGTATTCTCGCTAAATTAACGTCGGGCAGGCAAGCTGATCGAAAACCAGCGAGCCAAGCATGTTTGCCCGACACGAATACGATCCGTTATCTCGTGATGAACAGGTGTTTGATCTCGACCACCTGGCCGAGCGCTTTCCGGATATCGGTCATGCCGAGTTTCCGGTGGCATTGGTGTCGGAGATGGCCCAGGCGGAGGACCTGGCCGAGATATTCGACTGCATCACCTACTGGCAGCAGCGGATGTTCGCCGCCGACCGCGCCAGCATCGTTCTGGATGACGGGGCGGGCATGCTCACCGTCTGGGCTCTGCGCGGCACCAGCCCCTCGCGCATGGACAAAAGCCTGCCCAAGGGGCGCGGGCGCCTCGGGCGGGCGGTCGAGAACCAACAGCTGATCATCTCGTGTGATCTGGCGGAGTGTACCGAGCCCGATGGCCAGAAGCTCTACGAAGGCGGTTTGCGGCGCTCGATCAACGCACCGCTCAGGGTCGGCCGGAAATGCCTCGGTACCATCAATCTGGGATATCAGGACTTCCACGCGGTCGACGCAGCGCTCGCGTTTCGTCTGCAACTCTTTGCCAACTGGATCGCACCGATCATCCGCAGCCAGCAGAGCTTTCTCGACAAGGCCAGCGAAGCCCGCGCCGCCCAGCAGGAAACCCGGCGGGCCCGGGGCGATGCTCAGGCCAAGACCTCGTTCATAGCCAATATCAGCCACGAGATTCGAACCCCGCTGAACGGGATCCTGGGAATGGCGCAGCTCCTCGCCTCGGACGCGCGAGACCATCGCCAGGTTCAGATGGTCGATACGATCCTCGGGTCCGGGCAGCAATTGCTGAAGATCCTGAACGACGTCATCGACATATCGCGCATTGACGCGGGCAAGATGCTGATCGTGCCCGTGCGCAACGCGCCGCGGGACCAGATCGCCCGGATCTGCCGCCTGTGGGAACAGCGCGCCCTGCAGACCGGGCTGACCCTGCGTCTGACCATAGATGACAGCGTGCCCGAATGCGTGATCTACGATGCAACGCGGGTCGAGCAATGCGTGAACAATCTGATCTCGAACGCCATCAAGTTCACCGAGACCGGCGAGATCACCGTCAAGATCGCAGCCACGCTCGATGGTGACCACGTCATCCTGAGGGTCACGATCACTGATACGGGCATCGGCATCGATCCCGAGCATATGGAAACCCTGTTCGAGCCGTTCATGCAGGTCGATGGCTCCAGTCGGCGCGAGAGCGATGGCTCCGGCCTCGGCCTCTCGATCTGCCGCCGAATCGCGCGCCTGATGGACGGTGATGTGACTGCGACCAGCATCGTCGGCGCCGGATCAGCGTTCGAGCTGAGCTTTCGCGGCCGCGCAGCACGTGGGCAGGGCCCGATCGAGGAGAGCACGGCCGGAACACTGGTCGATGCGGACACCGCAGGGCTCGCCGGTCGGCGCATCCTCGTGGTAGAGGATATTCCCACGAACCGTCTTGTGGTCGAGATGTTCCTGACACGGCTCGGTGTCTCCGTGACCCATGCCGAGCATGGCAAGCAGGCGATGGACATCCTTGCCGAGCAAAGCTTCGATCTGATCCTGCTCGACATGCACATGCCCGTGATGGATGGCGCTGCCACCATCGCTGCCATCCGCGCCGGGCCGCCGGCCCTGCGCGAGATGAAGGTGATCGCCCTGACCGCGGATGCGCTGCACGGCGACCGCGAGCGTCACCTCTCCATGGGTCTGAACGGCTTCATCCCCAAGCCGCTCGATGCCCAGCAGATGGTGGCCGAGATCCGCCGCGTCATCGAATGACCGCATCCTGATGCCGGCCCTGACAGCGCGGGCTGGCCGGGGCCGCGCGCGGGTGGGTGGGCTCGTGCAAAGCCGCCCCCACAGCACCGCGTCGACAGGGGCGCGCGGCCCCGGCTGGCGGGGCCCCAGCCACCAGCGGGTCCGAACAGCGCCACCCAGATCTCGCCATGCACCTTCAACCGGTCGACGATCAACTGGCGCTTCTCCACGGGTTCAACGCGCTTCGGCGCGCGCCAGATCATCCGATCGTACCAGGCGATCACAGCGGCATGGCTGCGGCAGATCTCCCGCATGTCCGCGTGCCGCGTGACATCGCGTTTCCAGCCAGCGTGGAACGTTGTCCTCGTGCGCCCGTCCCGTCGATCCTACTGCGCGGAAAAGCTGACGATCGCGTAAGATCTTTCGCTGCACCCGCCCCGTCGGGGGCGCCAAGGCCGTCCAGGCGCCTAGCCGCGCTCGCGCATCAGCCGGGCCTTGTCGCGCTGCCAGTCGCGCTTCTGCTCGGTCGCGCGCTTGTCGGCCTGACGCTTGCCCTTCGCCAGACCCAGCAAAAGCTTCGCCCGCCCCTTGTCATTGAAGTAAAGCTTCAGCGGCACCAGCGTCATGCCCTGACGCCCGATCCCCTGCCACAGCCGCGAGAGCTCGCGCTTGTGCACCAGCAGCTTCCGGCGTCGTCGTTCCTCGTGGCTGAAGACATCGGACTTCGCGTGGCTGAACGGCGGGATGTAGGAATTGATCAGCCACAGCTCGCCATCTTCGACGCTGGCGTAGCTTTCGGTGATGTTCGCCGTGCCCTCACGCAGCGCCTTGACCTCGGAGCCCTCGAGCATGATGCCGGTCTCGATCTCGTCCTCGATGAAATAGTCGTAGCGCGCGCGCCGGTTTTCGGCGGCGGGGCGACGCTGTGCGGGTTTCTTTTTCTCGGCCATCAGGGGGGCGGACATGCCGGACGGCACCGGGCAAGTCAAGCCGGTGCTGTCAGTCGGCGGTCGGCCAGCCCTGTTCGATCAGGGTCGCTTCTTCGTCCGGCGGCAGAACCGGTCCGGCGCCCAGCGCGTCCAGCATGGCGTTCAGCGCGTCGCCGCCGGGGCCTGAGGCAAGGGAATAGCCCGTGATCTCCGGCACCGCGTCCGGGGCGGCCACAACGATCTCGATCCGCCAGTCCGCACGGTCCGTCGCCCGGCAGGCAAGGCCCAACTGCATCTGTCGCGGGTCCGTCACGCGAACCTCGAACTCGCGGCAATACCGGCCCGCGGCATCGCGGAAGCTGAGCATCGGCACATAGGTATCGCGCAGGGCCGTCCCGCTTGGCAGGCTGTCCAGCGCCGCATGCAAGGGCGAGTCGCCCGCCAGTGCCCCTGCCGCAACACCCGCACCGCCGGGCCTGTCGTTCAGGTAGCTGCCACCGGCCAGTCCGATCGCCAGACAGACCGACGCCGCAACGGCATGCGTGAACACGCTGACGGCAGATGGCCCCCGCCGCTTTGCCGGAAACTCAGCGACCTTTCCCGGCGCACCGAGCACCGCCGCCTCCAACCGTGCAGGGACCGGCGCCTCGGCGATGTCGCCAAAGGCATCTCGCAGCAGGGCGTTCGACGCCTCGATCTCATCGGCAAGTGCCTTTGCGTCGGGATCGGCATCCAGGATCGCCCGGATCTCGGCGGCGCGATCGGCGTCCAGCGATCCGTCGACAAAGGCCGCGATCTCGTCCTCGGTCCAGCCTCGGCCTGTGTTCTCAAAGGTCATGACAACGCCTCGCGCCCCAGCGGCCGCAGCCGGTCGCGCGCCCGGGCCAGACGGCTCATCACCGTGCCCACGGGCACCTCGAGGATCGCCGCGGCCTCCTTGTAGCTGAACCCCTCGATCGCAACGAGCGCCAGAGCCGCGCGCTGGTCATCCGGCAGATCGCCCATGGCATCCCGGACCTGCTGCAACAGCAGGCCATGCTCTGTCTTGCGCTGGGCGTAGCCGTCATCCGACGTCTGGTACACGGTATCGAGATCGGCAGAGGTCATGCGGTGCTCGTAGCGTCGACGCTGATCGAGGAAGGTCGTCTGGACGATCCGGAACATCCAACTGTCCAGGCGCGTGCCCGGTTCGTACTGGTGCAGATTGCCCAGCGCCTTGAGACAGGCGGCTTGCACAACATCGTCTCCCTCGTCCTGCGAGCCCGCCAACGCCATCGCAAACCGGCGCAAGCGGGGGATCAGGGCCACAATCTCTGTCTTCAACGTGTCGGTCATGCCTTGGGTTCGATCGTGGCCGTCGGATGAAGAACGTCTGGCGTTGATATTTATTCCCTGGATACTGGAATTTTTTCAAATGCGATCCGTTATCTGGTCAAGATCGATCACGAGAAAGCAGTCTGAACCCATGACCACGACCCTGATGCGCCTGTTGCTGATCGCGGTGCTGTCCTGCCTCATCATCAGCCGCGACATGCCATTTTGGCCCACCATTGCCTATGCCGACGACGGCGACGGCGACGGAGGTGATGGGGATGGCGATGGAGGTGATGGAGACGGCGACGGCGGTGATGGAGACGGCGGTGATGGAGATGGGGACGGGGGTGATGGCGACGGCGACGGCGGGGACGACGGCGGGGATGACGGCGACGATGGTGACGATGGAGATGATGACGGCGACGATGACGACGGCGATGACGACGGCGATGACGATGACGATGACGACGATGACGATGACGATGATGACGACGATGATGAAGAGGATCTCGAGGACGTTGTCCGCGGGTTTGTGAACGATCTTTTCGATGGCGGCCGCGACGACGAAGATGTCGACTTTCTTGCCATCACCCCGAACGAAATCCCGCAGGCCGAGCTGGATGCGCTGTCCGATGCCGGGTTCCGCCGGGTGCAGGAGTATGCGCTCGAAGGCCTTGGCGCCCGCGTGCTGCAACTCCGCGCCCCACCGGGGGTCGACGAGGACACCGCTGCGGCAACCGCCCGCCGTCTCGCGCCCAGTGCGCTGATCGACGAGAACGATCTCTACGAGCCAAGCTCCGGTCCCAGCGATTGCGGTCCGGCGTGCTGGCCAGCAAAAGTCGTGGCGCTGCCGCCGATGCCCGCGAATGCCTGCGCGCGCGGGGCACCTCTGGCCATTATCGACTCGGCGATCGCCACCGACCACCCGGCGCTTCGTGGTGCGCGCGTCACACGGCGCAGCTTCCTGCCCGATGGCGCCACCGTCTCGGCCGATGGCCATGCAACGGCGGTCGCCTCGCTTCTGGTCGGCGATATGGGCCCCGGGGTTGCACCGCTTGCGCCCGGGGCACGCCTGCTGGTGGCCGAGACCTTCCAGACAGAGGGCGGCGAGATCAGGGCCGATACGCTCGCGATCATTCGGGGGATCGACTGGGCCGTGCAGAGCGGTGCCCGCGTGATCGCCATGAGCCTTGAGGGTCCGGCCAATGGCGCGATGGAGTTTGCTGTCAGGCGCAGTTCGGCCCGGGCAAACCTGATCGCCGCGGCGGGGAACCGGGGGCTTTTCGGCAGTCCGGCCTTCCCCGCAGCCTATGACGATGTCATGGCGGTCTCGGCCGTCGATGCGCGTCTCAGGCCCTATCGGGGCGGAACGCGCGGCGACTATGTCGAGATCGCGGCCCCCGGCGCAGACATTCTCTCGGCAGCGCCCGATGGCGGGCAGAAGCTCTGGTCCGGCACCAGCTTTGCAGTGCCCTTCGTCGCCGCAGCGATGCTGCGGGCACGGGCGATCACGGACGGGCAGCCCGACGAGGCCCGCGCGCTGCTGCGCCGCAATGCCCGTGATCTCGGCGCGCCGGGGCGGGACGAGGTCTATGGCTATGGCCTGCTGCAGGTGCCCGGCGGGCGCTGCTGGTAGCGTCGACTTTTTTCGCGGTCGGGCGGAATAGATCTGCCGTCTGACCGTTCTCTCCGTGACAGGGCCAGAAAGCCCCGAGCACCGGAGAGATCATAACGCAGACACCACCCACCCCGACCATGTCCAGACCCGGCACCGCGCGCGACCGAGCCGCCCAGCGCCGGGTCCCGCGCGCACCGAAACACACAAGAGTTGGCTGATATGACCTTTCAACCCCGAGACATGAACACGACCACGTCCGCCCGCAGCATCTCGATCCTGCACTATCCGCAGCGTGGCCGCGACGGTCTGTCCTGCTGGATTGCCCAGCCCGAGCGCCTCAATCCCGCCCTGCCGCCCCTGGTCGCGATCCATGGTCTGCACCGCGGCGCCCGCGCCCAGGCGAATCTTCTGGCCACCGAGGCCATCGCAACCGGACGCACCGTGATTGCACCACTCTTCAGCGAGGAGCGCTGGCCCCGCTTTCAGCAGGTTGTGCGCCGGGATCGCGCCGATCTGGCGCTGATCAGCCTGCTGGCGGATCTGAGACTGGCCGGGCTGTGCGAAGGCGCGACCATCGATCTTGCCGGGTACTCCGCCGGGGCACAGTTCGCGCACCGGTTCGCCATGCTCTACCCGCATCTGATCTCGCGCCTGCACGTGACCGCGGCGGGCTGGTACACCTTTCCGGACAGCGCGCCCTTTCCCTATGGCATCGGACCCGGCGACGCGCCACGCGAAAGCTGGGCCGGACGGCTCAACAGCGGGCTTGACGCGTTTGCGGCACTGCCCATCCGGGTCCATGTCGGCGTGCGCGATACGATCGTGGACGAGCACACCCGGTCAGGACCGGAGATCGACGCCCAGCAAGGACGCAGCCGTCTCGACCGGGCCCGGAACTGGGTCGCGGCCATCAAAGCTCAGGCCGAGGCGCGCGGCATCCAGCCCGACATCTCGCTGAATGTGATCGATGGCTGTGGCCACGATTTCACCAGCTGCGTTCGCATTGGCGGGCTCGACCGGCTGCTCTGCGCCCCGGCCTGATCCGACATCATCGTTCCCAGACAAGGATATCTGACATGACTGTTCCCTTTCCGCTCTCCAGCTGCCGCCTTGCAACGGCGAAATGGGCCTTCACGACCCGGCGCGTCGACCACAGCGCTGCCACGTGTCTGATCGGCGATCTCGAACGTGCACGCCCCGGCGATCTAGTCCTGGGCCGCGTCGCGTCGATCGGCTCTCACAAGAAGATCCAGCTCACCACCGGGCGCGGATCCGAGCTTTATCCGGGCGATCCGGTCGTGCTTGCGTGCGGCGCACGCTATGCGCCGGATCAGTTCGAGGGGATCGCAGTTCTCGATCCAAAAGGGGCCGACATGCTGGCCGGCGGCGGCGTGCTCGGGCGGATGCGCCAGCGCAATGCCCGGATGTCCCAGCCGACGTGGATCGTGCCCCTGGGCTTGATCGGACGCACCCCGAACCAGCCGCTGAACACGGCGGATTTCACGCTCGACCGGGTCGCGCCTGCACCCGAGATGACGGTGGTCGGTGTGGTCGGCGCATCGATGAACGCAGGCAAGACCACGGCGGTGACCAGCTTTGTCCACGGTCTCGTCCGGGCCGGACATCAGGTGGCTGCGCTCAAGGCGACCGGGACCGGTGCCTTCGGCGATGTCAACGCCTACACCGATGCCGGAGCGCAGGTCGTCGCGGACTTCGTCGACACCGGTATGGTCTCGACCTATCTCGAGCCGGTGCCGCGCATCCTGGAGGGGCTCGAGACCATGCTCGGTCATGCCGCCCGCGCCGGATGCCGTATCGCCGTGGTCGAACTCGCCGATGGCGTGTTTCAGCGGGAGACCGCCGCGTTGCTGCGGTCTGAGCACCTGCGACGGCGGCTCTCGGGTCTGATCTTCGCGGCACCCGACGCGCTTTCGGCCACAGGCGGGGCGGCTGTCCTGTCCGAGCTTGACCTGACCCCCGCGGCGGTGACGGGGATGCTGACCCGCTCCGGCCTCGCGATGCAGGAGGCGACGGCAGCGACCGGCCTGCCGATGATCTCGCGCGACGAGCTGATGGACCCGGCCAAGGCCGCGTGCCTGCTGCGCCGGATCGAGGCCGCGTCGCGCACCGGGGCCGAGCCTCTGGCCGCATGACGGCCTTGCCCCTGATAGGAGCGGACGGGCGGCGGCGCATGATCGCCGCCGTCACGCTATGCGCCCTTGGTCAGGCGGCAGCAGCGGGGGCGGCGGCGTTCGCGACGCGCGATGTCTTCGCGGTGTTCGCGGCGGGGTCGGCCGTCCCGGTCTCGGCCCTGGGTGTTTTGATCACGAGCGGATGCACGATCGCCGCCCTTCGCATGGCCGAGACCGTGACAGCCGAGCGGCTGGGTCAAGCCTATGCAGCCGATGTCAGGATGCTGCTTTTCAACCATATCAGCCACTTGCCCCGCGCGGTGGTGCGCAGCCAGCGGCGTGGCGGGCTGTCGCTGCGGTTCGTCGGCGATCTCAGTGCGCTGCGCGGCTGGATCTCACGCGGGCTGACACGGCTGATCTCCGCCGCGATCGTACTGCCCGTCACCGCAGGGGCGGTTTTCGCGCTGGATTGGCGGCTGGGCTGCGCGGTTGCCGTTCCGATTGCGCTCGGGATGGGGGTGATCCTGGCCCTCAGCCGTTCGGCAGGACCGGTCCACGCGCGTTTGCGGACATGCCGCGCCCGGCTGTCGGCGGATATGAGCGAGCGTGCTCCGGTAGCGCCTGACCTGCGGGCGCTCGGTCGGATGCGGCGCGAGAAAAAACGCCTCGCCCGGCGGACCGGGGATCTGGTGAAGGCGGCCGTGGCGCGGGCGCGCACGGCGGGCGCCTTGCGGGCGGTACCGGACGCGATCTCGGGCCTTGCCGGTGCAATGATCCTGCTGATCGCGCTGCGCACAGGTTTGCCCGCGGCAACAGCGGCGGGGGCGCTTGCCGCGACCGCGCTGATGATCCGCCCGCTGCGCGAGCTTGCCGGTGTGTGGGACCGTCATCGCGACTGGAAGGTCGCCAAGGACAAATGCGAACGGCTGCTGGCGCGCGAACGGGTCCGGCGCAGTCGCCCCGCTGGAAAGCGCGAGCAGCCGCGTGGCCCGAGCGGCACCAGTCTGAAGTTCGACCAGGTCAGCCACGGGGCTCTGAGCCAATGCTCGGCCGAGATCCCCAGCGGTGCCAAGGTCGCGATCCTGGGTCAGAACAGCTCGGGAAAATCGACCCTGCTGACGCTGGCCTCGGGCATTGATGTGCCCGAGACGGGCCGCGTGACCCTGAACGGCAAGACCGTGGCGGCAATCGGCGACCGGGCCCGGCGGATCGCGCTGATCTGGGAAGATGCGCCTGTGCTGGCGGGCAGCCTGCGCCGGGCCCTGACATTGGGTGTTCTGCCGCGGCCTTCGGATGATGCCATCGAGCACGCGGCGCGCGAGACCGGGCTTGGCCCGCTGCTGCGGCGTCTCGGCGGTCTCGATGGCGCGATCGCCGAGGGCGGCCGGAGCCTTTCAACCGGCGAAATGTGGCGCGTTCTGATGGTGCGCGCGCGCCTCGCCGGTCAGGATGTGTTGCTGTTCGACTCGCCAGACCGCGCGCTGGACGAGGAGGGTCTTGCGCATCTGGTCGATACCATTCGCCAGACCGATGCGACCGTGATCGTGACCACCGACAGCCCAGACCTGGCCGCACGGTTCGACACGGTTCTGACGCTCTCGAACGGCCGTCTGGCCGAGCGGGAGGCCTGAGAGGAACGCGGCTATTCGTCGATCTTGCGATAGGGTTGCTGGATCTGCCCGGTGAGCGCACCGAGGATTGCGCCCGCCTCCCACAGCTTGGCGAGGGCGCGATAGCCGAACCGGCTGGACCGGGCGCGTGAGACCGGCAGTGCGAGCAGAGCGGCGAGGCCGTAGCCCAGCGCCTCGACCGGGCCTTTGATCGCTTTGCCGACGATCATCCTGCGCCGGGCCGAGGCGTCCCGCTCGATCATCAGGCCGACGCTGGCCTCGCGGTATTTGCGGCGCAGATGCCAGCGCATTTTCAGACGCTCCGGCCCCCAGGTCTCGTGCGCTGGAAAGGCCGTGGACCAGCGGATCACGACACCCGCGGCGACGGCCCGGTGGAACAGTTCGACATCCGATCCGCCCGTGAAGGCCAGTGTCTCATCGAACCTCAAGCCAAGACCATCCTCCGAGAACAGGCACCGCGCGGCCAGAGTATTGCCGGTGGCGGCCGACTGCAGAACCGCGCCTTCCGCCCAGCGATGCGGTTTGTCGACGGGCATCCACGGCGGGCGCGGCCCGGCAAGGTCCATCAGAACCGGGCCGGTGATCACATCGGCGTCGTGGGTTGTCATCGCGCCGGCAAGCCCGTGGAAGTAGTCGCTGCCCACCTCCTCGTCATCGTCGAGAAACAGCACCCAGCCCGGCGCGTCTGCCATCGCCTCGTCGAGGGTGCGATTGCGTGCCATGGGGATCCCCAGCCGCGGCTCACGCACGTGCCGCACCGGTAGGCCGAGACCGGCATCCGCGAGGCGGTCGGCAAGATCGGTGGGTGTCTCCTCGTTCTCGACGACGATCACGCAGGGCGCGATTTGTGCAGGCTTGTCGGCCCGGTCGAGCGACGCGAGGCAGGCCAGCAACCCCTCGGGCCGTCTGCGGGTGCAGATCAGGATCGCAATCCTGACCGGGCCGTCCGCACCGTCCTGCCCGGTCGCCACTGCTAGGCCCCGGCTGCTGCGCCCGCAGCCTGATCGCCATCGATCAACGAAGCATAGAGATCAAGCAGCGTGCGCTCCTGCGCCTCCCAACTGTACTGATCGACCAGAGCGGCGCGCTGCTCGGGCGTCGGGACATAGGCATCCCGGTCGGCGATGATGGCACGCATGGCCTCGGCAATGGCGGACGGGTCGGACTGATCGACGACAAGGCCTGCATCGAACTCACGCAGAAAGGCCGCGATATCCGGAAGATCCGATCCGATCACCGGCACGCCTGCCAGGGCGGATTCGAACAGCTTGTTGGGCTGGGCGAAGCGGTAGCTCAGCGTCGTCGGCTGGATCAGGCAGACCGAGGCTGTCGCGTCCGCGATGGTCGGCACGACCTCATTCGGGGCCACCGGGTCGAGCAACCTGATACGATCCGAGAGACCGGCCCGTTCCGCTGCATCCAGCAGTTCGGCATCCGCCTGCTTGCGCCGGGGTCCGATCACCGCGAGCACGGCGTCCGGCACCGACTGCAGAGCGTCCAGTGTCACCTGAAGCCCGCGACTGCCGACAGTGACCATGCCGATATAGGCGATAATAGGCACATCCGCGGCCACCTGTGCCCGCTCGTGCAGGCTGCGCACGGCGCCGCCCTCGCCCCGGATCTCGGGGCAATTGAAGATTAGACGACAGGTCACGCCGGGATGCCGCTCGCGGTAGAGGTCCCGGATGCTGCGGCCCACCGTGATCAGGCCATCGATACGCGCGATAACCCGGTCCTCGAGTTCGACGACATGGGCGCGCTGCGCTTCAGTCATCGGCGGGTTGCGCTCGGGCTCGTATTCATGCGCGTCGTAGACGGCCTTTGCGCCGTAGAGCCGCGCGATTTCAATCGCCGCGGGCGCGGTAAAAAGATCATGCCCGTGCACAAGATCGGGCGGACCAACCTGGGCGATCCGCGCCTTCAGACCACCGTCGATCTCGACAAACCGCCAGGCGGACAGAAGGAAGTAGATCGAGCGGTGGACGCGAAAGCTGTCGGGCATGTTCGCCGTCATGCCATCACGCATCAGCTTGAGCGCATCCTTGAACGCGACCCGCCGCGTCGCCCGTGTGTTCGGCAGACACCTCACGTAATCCAGCAGACGCGCAAGCTTGACTGCATGGCGCGCCAGATCATAGCTCCGGCGCATCTCGGCGAACGCGGCGAAATCGGCCCGGAAACGTTCGCCCAAAGGCCCGATCGTGTCGTTCTCGAGCCATACCGGAACCGACGATGACGTGTGCTCCCGTGCCTCGTCCAGCCGGTAGACATGCAGCGCGTCCGAGGTGCGAGTCGCCGCGGGCGCACCCTTCTCACGCGTTGCCAGAACAGTGACAACATAGCCATGCGACAGCAGCGATTCGATCTGTTTACGGATCCGCGCGTCGTTCTCGAACGGGTTGGGCGCCAGCACCAGGATGTGACGCGCAGAGCCCGCAGGTTTTTCGGTTTTCGTCACACCGCGGCCTTTTCTGCGACCATGCCCCGCTTGGCGCGCACCGGATAACTGGTTTGCCCGCCCGTGGAAAGGGCCGATGCACATCCATCGGCAGAGGGGTTTGGACAAAGGCGGATCTCTGACTTAAACGACAGCGCAACAGATCCGAACGGGATGGAACGGGCAGGCATGGTGAATTTTGCGCTAATCGGGGCCGCGGGCTATATCGCGCCAAGGCATCTCAAGGCGATGGCCGATGTCGGGGGGCGCCTGTCCGCGGCGATGGATCGCTCGGACTCGGTCGGCATCATGGACCGCTACTTCCCGGATGCGGCGTTCTTCACCGAGTTCGAGCAGTTCGACCGCCATGTTAGCATGGTGCAGGCGGGGCCCGCGGACGCGCGCATCGGCTATGTCGCGATCTGCTCGCCGAATTATCTGCATGACAGCCATATGCGCTATGCATTGCGCTCGGGCGCGGATGCGATCTGCGAGAAACCCTTGGTGCTGGATCCCTCGGATCTCGACACGCTGGAGGAGCTCGAGCAACAGACCGGACACCGGGTGAACACGATCCTGCAATTGCGCCTGCATCCGTCGATCATTGCCCTGCGCGAGCGACTGACGGCAGCGACCCCGGCGGACAAGCACGATGTCGTGGTGACCTACTGCACCTCGCGCGGGTCTTGGTATCACGCCTCGTGGAAGGGCGATCTGGCGAAATCCGGCGGAATTGCCACCAACATTGGCGTGCATTTCTTCGACATGCTGACGTTTCTCTTTGGCGATGTGCAGTCGCGCTCGGCCCATGTCCGTGCCGACACCCATGCAGCAGGATATCTCGAGCTGGAACGCGCCCGGGTGCGCTGGTTCCTGTCGATTGACCGGGCGCACCTTCCGCCGCACACACCGGCGGGGCAGACGACCTATCGCTCGATCACCGTGGACGGGGCCGAGATCGAGTTCTCCGGCGGGTTCACGGAACTGCACACCGAAAGCTATCGTGCGATCCTGGACGGGCGCGGCTTTCCGGCCTCGGCAGCACGCAACTCGATCGAGACGGTCGCAGCGCTGAGGACGGCGGACCTGACGCCGGAGATCGGCGCCAAGCATGATTTCCTGAGCGCGCTCTGACATGGCCGCGCCTGTCATTCATGAAAGCGCTTACGTCGATCAGCCCTCGGAGATCGGAGAAGGCACGAAGATCTGGCATTTCTGCCATGTCCTGAAGAACACAGCGATCGGGCGCGACTGCTCGCTGGGACAAAACGTGATGGCCGGGCCGAACGTGACCATCGGCGATGGCTGCAAGATCCAGAACAACGTCTCACTGTATGATGGCGTGACGCTCGAGGACCGGGTGTTCTGCGGTCCGTCCTGCGTTTTCACCAATGTCGTCACCCCGCGTGCGGGGGTCGAGCGCAAGGACGAGTTCGCCCCGACCCTGGTGCGCGAAGGCGCGTCTATCGGGGCCAATGCGACCATCGTGTGCGGGACCACTCTGGGGCGGTACTGCCTGATCGCAGCGGGCGCCGTGGTGACGCGGGATGTCCCGGATTATGCACTGATGGCAGGAGTTCCTGCACGGCGGATCGGCTGGGTCTCGGCCACCGGCGACCGGCTGGGCGCGGATCTGGTGTGCCCGCGCACCGGCGCGCGCTATGTCGAGACGGGGCCGGACATGTTGGCCCCGGTGGAGTAGCCCATGCAGTTCATCGACCTCGCCGCGCAGCAGGACAGGATACGGGACCGGATCGAGCAGCGCATCGCCGCGGTTCTGTCCCATGGCAAGTACATCCTGGGGCCCGAGGTGGCGGAATTGGAAGCGGCTCTGGCCGATTTCGCCGATGTGCCCCACGCAATAGGCTGCGCGAACGGAACGGATGCGTTGCGCATGGCGCTCTCGGCGCTGGGCGCGGGACCGGGGGCCGCCGTCTTCTGCCCCAGCTTCACCTTCGTCGCCACGGCAGGCGTGGTCCCGCCGTTCGGCGCAACGCCTGTCTTCGTCGACATCGATCCCGTGACATTCAACATGTCGGCAGACAATCTCGCCCGCGCCATTGCCCATGCGCGGGACGAGGGGCTGACGCCGCGTGGGGTGATTGTCGTGGACCTCTTCGGCGTGCCCGCGGATTGGGACGCGCTCGAGCCCGTCGCCCGCGATGCGGGCCTCTGGATCATCGCCGATTGCGCGCAGTCCTTCGGTGCGCGACTAGCCGGGCGATCAACGGTCAGCTTTGGCGATATCGCCACGACCTCGTTCTTTCCGGCGAAGCCACTGGGCTGCTATGGCGATGGCGGCGCGCTGTTCTGCGCCGACCCCGAGCATGCGGCGCTGCTGACCTCGCTCAGGTTCCACGGCAAGGGCGACCACAAGTACGAGAATGTCCGGATCGGCACGAACTCGCGGCTGGACACGCTCCAGGCGGCGATCCTGCTGGAGAAGCTGGCCGTCTTCGCCGACGAGATCGACGCCCGACAAGCGATTGCGGCCCGGTATGCCGAGGGGTTGCGCGATGTTGTGACGGTCCCGCAGCACTCGAACGCGGCGAGCCCGACCTGGGCGCAGTACACGGTCGTCCCGCCTGAAGGCACTGCGCGTCAGCGGATCATGGCGCATCTGAAAGACGCAGGCGTGCCGACCGCCGTCTACTATCCCAAGCCGCTGCACCAGCAGGGCGCATTCTGCGGGATCGGTCTGACCGATCCCGTCGGATTGCCGGTTTCAGACGACATGGCGGAGCGGGTCTTCAGCCTGCCCATGCACCCCTATCTGGGGGCAGAGGATCAGGACCGCGTTATCGGCGCTGTGCGCGAGGCGATTTCCATCAAACAAGGTGCGTGACGCACGCACCCTACGGGCGGCGGCCAGGTCTTGAGATCTCTCGCGAACCGGTAGGGTCTGTCCGGGGCAGGGCCGTCGATGGCGGCGTCGTTTTGGCGGGCGATAGACAGGATGTGGCCGGCCACGGTAGTCGAAGGTCATGCGAGACCACGGCCCCCAGGTTCCAAGCGGGTGCCACAGCCTCTCTCCCAGGAGGTGGGCCGCGCGTTACCACGGCCCTGCTAGAGCATTTTCGTTTCAGATTGAATCGTATGGGATTCACAGACGATTGATTTTCTGATTCAGCATGTTTGCTGG
>JBCBOR010000040.1:0-40852 GCA_039821125.1 Pseudomonadota bacterium | reverse complement strand
CGCGCGGCGGGATCAGAGGTAACGTTTGGTGGTGGGAGTTCGAAAAGAGACATCTATTCTTCCTTCATTTAAACTAGTATTCATAAATGAAGAAAGGATGCGGGCTTCACACGCCACTGTCAATCCAAGGCGTCTCTCAGCATCTCGAGTGCTTGTTGAACCGAGCGCATCCGCACATCGTCGCGCCCCAATGCGCCGAACTCGACGCGTTCGTGGCGTGTAGCTTGCCCGCTGCGCGCAGCGGCAAAGTGCACCAACCCTTCGGGCTTTTCCGCTGTGCCGCCGCCTGGTCCCGCGATGCCGGTGATCGCAACGGCGACGTCCGCGCCGCTGCGGGCCAGCGCGCCCTCTGCCATCGCCCGGGCGACCGGCTCGCTTACCGCGCCGTGGGCAAAGATGAGCGCCATCGGAACGCCCAGCATCTCGGCCTTGGCCTCGTTGGAATATGTCACAAAGCCCCGATCCACCACGGCAGAGGACCCGGGGATATCCGTCAGCGCGGCGGCGACCATACCGCCGGTGCAACTCTCGGCCGTCGCCGCCATCAAACCCCCCGCGTGGCAGGTGTCCAGAACCTCGACCGCTAGGGCGCGGATTTCCTCAGAACCAGCCATGTGAGATCCCCGCTGCCACCAGCATGATCGCCCCGGCCAGCACGCCAGCCACCACATCGTCCAACATCACGCCAAGCGGTCCCGGGCGATCGGCCCAACGGACCGGTGGCGGTTTGACGATGTCGAAGAACCGGAACATCAGGAACCCGCCGACCCAGCCCGGCCAGGGAAAGATATGCGGCTCGACCCCTGCGTGGGTCAGCCCGCCGGACAGGGGCAATAGCGCGATCATCATGCCGACAACCTCGTCGATGACGATCTCGGCAGGATCCTCACTGCGCCCGGCCAGATAAGTCTTGCTGGCCCAGTAGCCAAGGGCGAACACGACCAGCGTGGCAGCGATGAGCAAGACGATCCCACCGGCCCAGTGCAGGCCCCAGGCCAGAGGGATCGCGACCAGCGAGCCCCATGTTCCGGGCGCCCAAGGCAGCCGGCCCACACCGCCGACCGTTGCGACAACATCGGCAGCGCGGGTCATGCGTCCCCCCGTGGCAACGCGACCGTCGCCGTGGCGATGCAGCCCATGCCCTCTTCGCGCCCGACGAACCCCATGCGCTCCATGGTTGTCGCCTTGACCGAGATCCGGTCCGCCGCGATCCCCATGATCTCACTCATGCGCGCTCGCATCGCTGCCGCATGAGGCGCTATTTTCGGGGCCTCGCACAGCAGCGTGATATCCACGTTCACTATCCGGCCGCCGCGCGCTGCAACGCGCTCCGCGGCATGGCTGAGGAACACATGGCTTTGCGCACCCTTCCATTGCGGATCCGAGGGTGGGAAGTGCGTGCCGATATCGCCATCTGCCAAGGCACCGTACAAGGCATCGGACAGCGCGTGCAGCCCGACATCGGCATCGGAGTGTCCATCCAGACGCGCGCCATGCGGGATCCGCACCCCGCACAGCCAAACGCCATCTCCCGGCACGAAGCGATGCACATCGAAGCCGTGTCCTGTCCGCGTCTCCATCGCATGCTCTCCTGCCACCAGCCGTTCCGCCCGCGCCATGTCCGCCGCCGTCGTGATTTTGAAATTGTCAGGGTGCCCCGGGATCAGCGTCACAGCGCCTCCGGCACGGCGAAACACCTCGACATCATCCAACGGCGGTGCTTGCGCAGGGTCCGTCGTCGGCGCACCGCCGCTGATGCTCCGGTGCGCCTCGAGAATGTCATCGAATGGAAAGGCCTGCGGGGTCTGGGCCCGCCACAAACCCTCGCGCGGCACCGGGTGATCCGCATGGTCACCCTCTGCCTTCCAGAGGGCATCGACCACGGGTTCGGCCAGGAACGCAGCGCTTTCTGCGGCGCACAGCCGGGCGAGGGACGTCACAGGCACAAAAGGCCGCGCTGCATCATGGATCAGCACACGGTCGACACCGCGCCCCTGCAGGGCTTCGAGGGCCAGCCGCACCGTATCCGCGCGCTCCGCCCCGCCGGATACCGGGGGCAGCATGCGGTCATCGTCGATCGGGTCGACCGCGGCATCGTACATCTCGCGATAGTCGGGATGGATCGCCACCAGCCCCGTGGCAATTGCCTCGCAGGCCAGAATGGCGCGCACGGTCCGTGTCAGCACCATCTCGCCGCCCAGCATCTGATATTGCTTGGGGACAGGCCCACCAAGGCGCAATCCTCGGCCCGCGGCAACGATGATGGCGGCAGTGGTCATGGCTCCTCCGGTCTCGGGCCCGGGGCTTACACGATTGGCCACAAAAGAGAAGCCCCGGCCTGCCGGCTCCGGGTGGGTGGGCATGCCGAACGACAGCCCTTGTATGCAACACCAGCCAGGGGGAGCCGGAAGGCCGCGTCATCCAGCACCGGTTCTGCCTTGATCCGAAGCAGCGCCGCGTCTATTCACGGTGCGGGTGATGAAAAAATGTGCAGCTTATGATTGCGCTTGACGATGTGACCATAGATCTACCGGTGATCCTTGCGCCGATGGCGGGGATCACGGATCGCCCCTTCCGCGAGGTGGTGGCCGGGTTCGGCGCGGGGTTGGTGGTCTCCGAGATGGTCGCCAGCCAGGAGATGGTGGCCGCCAAGCCCTCGATGCGGGCCAGGGCCGAGATCGCCGCGGGCGCTGTGGGCACATCGGTGCAAATCGCCGGGCGCGAGGCGCGCTGGATGGCCGAAAGCGCCCGGCAGCTTGCGGGGCAGGGCGCCCGTGTGATCGACATCAACATGGGCTGCCCCGCGCGCAAGGTGACGACCGGCGCTTCGGGAGCCGCTCTGATGCGCGATCTCGACCATGCGCTTCATCTGATCGACGCAGTGGTCGGCGCGGTCGATGTGCCGGTCACGCTGAAAATGCGCCTCGGCTGGGACGAGAGCGAGCGCAATGCTCCGGATCTTGCGCGCCGCGCCGAGGGTGCCGGCGTCCGAATGATCACGGTGCATGGTCGGACGCGGTGTCAGTTCTACAAGGGACGGGCCGACTGGTCGGCGATTCGCCGCGTGGTCGAGGCGGTCTCGATCCCAGTCGTGGCGAACGGCGACATCATCGATCTCGCCACGGCACAGGAGGCATTGCGCCTGTCCGGTGCCGATGCGGTGATGGTCGGGCGCGGCGCGGTGGGACGGCCCTGGATCCTGGCCGAGATCGCTGCGGGCATGGCCGGGTGCGGCGTTGATCTGCGCCCGCGCGGGGCGGCCTTTGCCGAACTTGTGTGCCGCCACTACGACGCGCATCTCAGCTTTTACGGCACCGAGACCGGCATGCGTGCCATGCGCAAGCACCTTGATGGCTATCTCGCGCAGATCCCCGGCACCGAGGCTTTGCGCCCCGCCCTGATCCGCGAGACCGATCCCACGGCGCTGTTTGCCCGGCTTGGCGAGCTCGGTGCGCTGGATCGTGACAAAATCTGCAATGGGCGGCTCGCGGCATGACCGGGGCAAAACCGCAAAAGACAGTGAGACCGTGGCGACGGAACGGGTGAGTATGACAGCGATTGATTATGAAAAACTCTGGCAGTCTCTGCCGAACCCAGCGTTGCTGCTCGGGTCCGATGGCGGCGTGCTGGACGTCAATTCCGTGGCCGAGGATTTTCTGTCGATGTCGGCGCGATCGCTTCGTCAGCGCCGGATCTCAGATCTCGCGGGCGAGGACAGCCGTCTCTGGAACCTGACCAGCCGTGTGCGGTCCGCCGGGATTGCGATGTCTGAATACCGGGTCGAGTTTGGCTGGCCCGAGGCGCCAACCCGTCTGGTTGATATTTTCGCAGCCCCCAGCGAGGACGGCGCGGTGCTTGTCCAGATCCAGCCGCGCACGGGCGCCGAGCGGATGGACCGCGCACTGACCAGCCGCGATGCCGCGCGGTCGGTCGTGGGAATGGCCTCGATGCTGGCGCACGAGATCAAGAACCCGCTGGCCGGGATTTCGGGCGCGGCGCAACTGCTTGAGATGAATCTCTCAGATGAAGACGCCGAGTTGACCACCCTGATCCGGGAGGAAGCCGAGCGCATCGGCAATCTTGTCGGGCGGGTTGAAGAGTTCGGCGATTTCGGTCTGGTGCGGCGCAAGCCTGTGAACATTCACGACGCGCTCGACCGGGCCGCGAAAAGCGCCAAGGCCGGGTTCGCAGCCCATGTGCGCTTTGTCGAGGAATACGATCCCTCGCTGCCACCCGCGCTGTCGGATCAGGATCAGCTTATGCAGGTTCTGATGAACCTCTTGAAGAACGCGGCCGAGGCCGTGCCGCCTGTCGGCGGGGTCATCGTCCTGCGCACGGCGTATCGTGCTGGGGTGAAGGTGATGACGGCCCGTGGGCGCTCGGAGAGCCTGCCGTTGCAGATTTCGATCTCGGACAATGGCTCTGGCGTGCCGGACGATATGAAGTCGCATATCTTCGAGCCTTTCGTGACGTCGAAGGCGACCGGCTCGGGCCTTGGCCTTGCACTCGTCTCGAAGGTCGTTGCCGATCATGGCGGCGTGATCACCTGCGACAGTGAGCCCGGCCACACCACCTTCCGGCTGCTCTTGCCCATGGCGAGCGCGGCGGAGATCGCCGCCTTTGCCGTCGAGCCGTCGGAAGACGTGGCATGATGCGCGGGATGACAGTTCTGTTGGCCGATGACGATCGGTCGATCCGCACGGTGCTGAGCCAGGCCCTGTCTCGGATCGGTTGCCGGGTCCGGGCCACGGGGTCCTCATCGGTGCTCTGGCGCATGATCGAGGAAGGCGAGGGCGACATCGTCGTCACCGATGTGCATATGCCCGATGGCGATGCGCTGGACCTTCTGCCTGCCATTCGCAAGAAGCGTCCGAACCTGCCGGTCATCGTTATGAGTGCGCAGAACACGGTGCTGACGGCGATCCGCGCCGCCGAGGTTGGGGCCTACGAATATCTCCCAAAGCCGTTTGATCTCAAGGAATTGCTTGGCTTTGTTGAGTCTGGACTGGAAAGCCAGATCCAGCGTGCCGATCCAAGCCCCGAGGCAGAGAAGCCGCCCGAGGAAAACCTTCCGCTGATCGGACGCTCGCCTGCGATGCAGGAGGTCTACCGCGTGATGGCCCGGCTGATGCACACGGATCTGACCGTGATGATCTCGGGCGAGAGCGGAACGGGCAAAGAGCTGGTCGCCCGCGCGCTGCACAATTTCGGCAAGCGCGCGCCGGGGCCGTTCGTGGCGCTGAACATGGCGGCGATCCCACGAGAGTTGATCGAATCGGAGCTGTTCGGGCACGAGCGCGGCGCCTTTACCGGCGCGACCGAGCGCGCTTCGGGCAAGTTCGAACAGGCCATGGGCGGGACGCTGTTCCTTGATGAGATCGGCGATATGCCGCCCGAGGCGCAGACCCGATTGCTCCGCGTGCTGCAGGAGGGGGAGTTCACCTCGGTCGGCGGGCGCACGGCGCGGCAGGCCGATGTGCGGATCATCGCAGCGACGCATCAGAACCTGCGCGCGCTGATCGCCGAGGGGCGGTTTCGCGAGGATCTCTACTATCGCCTGAACGTGGTGCCGATCCGCCTGCCACCCTTGCGTGAGCGCATTGGCGATCTGCCCGATCTCAGCCGTGCCTTCCTGCGCCGGGCCGAAAGCGAGGGGCTGCCGAAAAAGACTCTCTCGTCGGACAGCATCGACGTTCTGAAAACCCACGCCTGGCCGGGCAATGTGCGTGAGTTGGAGAACCTGATGCGGCGCTTGGCCGCGCTTTGCCCGGAGGAGCAGATCCCCGCCGAGGTTATCGAGCAGGAACTGACCCAGCGCCGTGATGACGATGGTGGGGCGACGGACGAGCCTTCGGTCGGGCGTAGTCTTGGCGGTGCGGTCGAGGTGCATCTCGAGCGGTATTTCCAGCGCCATGGCGATGTTCTGCCACCACCGGGTCTCTACGATCGGGTGCTGCGCGAGGTTGAACTTCCGCTGATTGCGCTGACCCTGTCGGCCACGCGCGGCAACCAGCTCAAGGCCGCCGATCTTCTGGGGATCAACCGGAATACCCTGCGCAAGAAAATCAGAGAGCTTGACATTCCGGTCACACGCGGCAAAAAACTGATGTAGTTTAGCAACAGTTCCGAAGGGCGCCAGCAGAGCGCGACACGGGACGAGGGCTCCCGTGAGAGGGTGAGTGGCAGAAACCGGCATCATCGTCGCGTCTTCGAATGGTATCGCCGCACCGCGTGCGGGCAGGGTCGACTGGACACGGGTCAAGCGCACGCTGTCGCGGTTCGGCATTGTCTTTGTCGTGGTGCTGGGGCCGGCGCTGGCTGTGGCGACGGCCTATCTGCTCAGCGATGCCAACCTCGATGAGGGACGCGACTGGCTCACCAAGACCGTCCTTTTGCTGGACATCTGCTACATCCTGGTGCTGATCGCGCTGATCGCGTGGCGCATCGGCGGGCTATTGCTGGCGCGGCGCAAGAAATCGGCGGGCACCCGGCTCCACCTGCGGCTGGCAGGCGTGTTTGCCGCGGTCGCACTGATCCCCACCATCGTGGTCGCGATTTTCGCCGCACTGACGCTGGCGTTCGGGCTCGAGAGCCTGTTCTCGGACCGGATCGGGTCGGTCGTGCGCAACTCGCTTGCGACGGCTGAAGCCTATGAGAGCGAGCACCGGATCGACCTGCGCGAGGACCTCCTGAACATGGCGCTCGATCTCAACAGGGCGGCGGTGCAGGGGGCGAACCAGGCGCAGTTCAATGATCTGATCAACAAGCAGGCGCTGATCCGCGAGTTGCCGCATGTCTATGTTTTCAATCTTGAAAAGCAGATCATCGCGCGCGCCGATTACAGCTATCTCTTCCATTTCATCCCGCCGACAGACGAACAGCTCGAGGCCGCGCGGCGCGGCGAGGTCGTGCTGATCGAGGATGCGGCGCGCAACGAGATCCGGGCGCTGATCTCGCTGAACAATATCGGCGCGTTCCTCTATGTCTCGCGCGAGGTCCAGGGTGATGTGCTTCGGCTCTTGGATGAGACCCGTGGCACCGTGCAGTTCTATGACCGGCTCGAGCGGGAGCGCGGTTCGGTCCTGTTCACCTATGCGCTGATCTATCTGGGTTTCGCGCTGTTCGTGATCCTGGGTGCGATTGTGCTGGGTCTGTGGTTTGCCGAGCGCCTGGCGCGTCCGGTCGGCCGGCTGGCGGGCGCGGCAGAACTGGTCGGCGCCGGCAATCTCGATGTCCGGGTCAAGGAAGAGCGCGGCGATGACGAGATTGCGACGCTCAGCAAGGCGTTCAACCACATGACCGGCCAGCTCAAGGATCAGCGCAACGATCTGCTGGCCGCACGGGATGAGACGGACAAGAGGCGCCAGTTCATCGAAGCGGTGCTGAGCGGTGTGACCGCGGGTGTCATCGGGCTCGATCAGGATGGGCGGGTCGATCTGATCAACGACGCGGCAGCCGAGATGCTGGGGGTGGGCGATCCCCAGGCGGTTGGCGCCGATCTTGCCGATCTCGCACCCAGCATGGCACGGCTGTACGAACAGGCCCGGACGTCTCCCGGCGGGACGGCGCGCGGCGAGATCCGCGAGACCATGCGTGGCGAGACGCACGAGTTCCTGGCCCGGATCGCGCTGAAGTCGGCGGAGGATCCTGCCGAGGGCTATGTGCTGACATTCGATGACATCACGGCGCTTGCATCGGCCCAACGCATGGCGGCCTGGGGCGATGTCGCCCGGCGCATCGCGCACGAGATCAAGAACCCTCTGACGCCGATCCAGCTTTCGACGGACCAGATCCGGCGCAAGTTCGCGCCGAAGCTCGAGGAAAACGCCGCCAGCTTCGAGCAGTATCTCGATGTGATCTCCCGCAAGGCTGGCGATATCGGGCGCATGGTCGATGAGTTCTCGAAATTTGCCCGGATGCCCGAGCCGAAGATGGCGCCGCATGATCTGAACGCGCTGATCGAGGAAGCCGTGGTTCTGCAACGCGAGGCCCGGCGCGCGATCACCTATGACGTGCCCGAGGCTGGCCCCAGGCGCGGGGTCATGGTGGACCGCGGCCTCTTTGGACAGGTGTTGACCAATCTTTTGCAGAACGCGGCTGATGCCATCGATGCGCGCACCGAGCGTGATGGGGACGCAGCGCCTGTCCCCCGGATCGCGGTCGCGGTTGAACAGTCGCCGCGCAGCTATCGCCTGACCGTGATGGACAATGGGATCGGCCTGCCCGTGGATGACCGCGACCGGCTGACCGATCCCTACGTGACAACCCGGGCCAAGGGCACAGGCCTCGGCCTTGCAATTGTGAAGAAGATCATCGAGCAGCATGGCGGCGAAGTCACGCTGAGCGATGCCGATCCTGACAGCGGCCTCGACGGGGCCGCGGTGACTTTGCGCATTCCAAGACCGGCGGGAAGCCCGGTCGAGACGACAGCGGGCGATGTGGCCCCTGCAGAGGTGGTTTAAGGCATGCAAGACATTCTGATCGTCGATGACGAGGCGGACATCCGGGACCTTCTGTCGGATCTTCTGAGCGATGAGGGCTACGCGGCCCGCACCGCCCATGATGCCGACAGCGCGTTTTCCGAGATCGAGGCGGCGCCGCCGGATCTGATCATTCTTGATATCTGGCTTCAGGGCAGCCGGATGGACGGGATCGAGATCCTGAAAAACGTCAAACGCGACAATCCCGGCATCCCGATCGTGATCATTTCGGGCCATGGCAACATCGAGGTTGCGGTCGCCGCGGTCCGGCAGGGCGCGTACGATTTCATCGAGAAGCCGTTCAACATGGACCAGCTGATGGTCGTTGTTGGCCGTGCGCTGGAGGCGAGCCGTCTGCGCCGCGAGAATGCGCAGCTGCGGTCCTCCGAGCAGGGCGCGTCCACCATCGTCGGATCGTCGGTGGCGATCACCTCGCTGCGCACCAAGCTCGACCGCGTCGCCCGTGGTGGCAGCCGGGTCATGCTGACCGGTGGTCCAGGCTCGGGCAAGGAGGTCTCGGCCCGCTACATCCACGCCAATTCGGATCGCAGCGACAAGCCGTTTGTGGTGGTCAACGCCGCCTCGATCGCATCTGACCGGATGGAGGAGGTGCTGTTCGGGCGCGAGGCCGAGGGCGCGATCACCCATACCGGCGTTTTCGAACGGGCTGACGGCGGAACGCTGTTCATCGACGAGGTCGGTGAGATGCCGGCGGGTACGCAGTCCAAGATCCTGCGTGTGCTGGTCGATCAGCATTTCCACCGGGTCGGCTCGTCTTCGACGGTGCGCGTCGATGTGCGTGTCATCTCGGCCACCAACCGGGATCTGCAGCGGCTTATCGCCGATGGTGCGTTCCGCGAGGATCTCTACCATCGTCTGAACGTGGTCCCGATCGAGGTACCCTCACTCGATCAGCGGCGTGAGGACATACCCGAGCTTGCCGACCACTTCCTCGACCATTTCGCGACCGAGCAGGGCATGGCCCGGCGCAGCCTTGGCGAGGCCTGTATTGCAGCGCTCCAGACCCGCGAGTGGCCGGGCAATGTGCGTCAGCTGCGCAATATGATGGAGCAGGTGCTGATCCTGGGCAGCGATGCGCGGGAGATCGAGCCGGAGGAGCTGCCCGGCGCGCCGGTCGCCGATGTTGGCGAGCAGGGGCTGGGGGCCGTGATGTCGCTCGTTGCCTCGCTGCCGCTGCGCGAGGCACGGGAGCTGTTCGAGCGCGAATACCTGATCGCCCAGATCAATCGCTTCGGCGGCAACATCTCGAAGACCGCGAACTTTGTCGGGATGGAGCGTTCGGCCCTGCACCGAAAGCTCAAGATGCTCGGCGTTGTCACGACCTCGCGCGGCGGCGTGCGCATGGCTGTGATCGACGAGGACGAGGAAGCCCCGGGCGATGGCCAGCTGATGGCTCAGGGCTAGGCGCGGCGGTTCTGGTCCGCTATGCGGGACAGTCCTATCTTTGTCTTACAGGAAGAGCGATTTGGCATTCGACTTTGACGACGTGATCGATCGGCGCGGCACGCACTCGGCGAAATGGGACGGGATGCAGGCGCGGTTCGGACACACCGATCCGGACATCATCCCGATGTGGGTTGCCGATATGGACTTTCGCGCGCCGCCTGCGGTGACGGAGGCTTTGACCGCCGCGGTTCAGCACGGGGTCTATGGCTATTACGGCGATGACAGCACTGCCCGTCAGGCAACAGCGGACTGGCTGACCACGCGTCATGGCTGGACACCGGACACGGACTGGATCTCGTGGGTGCACGGGCTGGTCGCGGGGATCGGGTTCTCGATCCAGGCCTTCACCGAACCGGGCGACGGCGTCGTCGTGTTCTCACCGGTCTACCACATGTTCGGCAACACGATCCGCGCGTCGGGCCGGACGGTGATCGAAAGCGAGCTTCGCAACGTGCAGGGCCGCTACGAGATGGACCTCGAGGCGCTGGGCCGGGATCTCGACCCATCGGCGCGGCTGGTGCTGCTGTGCTCGCCGCACAATCCTGGCGGGCGCGTCTGGACCGAGGCGGAGCTGACTGCGCTGGCGGCGTTCTGCGCCGAGCGCGATCTGATCCTGGTCTCGGACGAGATCCACTGCGATCTGGTCTATTCCGGCGCCACGCATCTGTTCACCGCCAAGGCGGCACCGGGGATCCTGGACCGGTTGGTGACGCTGGTCGCGCCGACCAAGACCTTCAACATCGCAGCGGCGCTGACGGGATCGGTGATCATCTCGAACCCGGACCTGCGCAAGAAGTTCCGCGCGGCGCAGGCGGCGGCAGGCTCGGGGGCGGCCAACCGGTTCGGCATGATCGCGCTCGAGGCTGCGTTCAAGGGCGGTGCGCCCTGGCTCGATGCACTTGTGCCCTATCTCGAGGCGAACCGGGACCACCTTGCCGCGGCAGTGGCCGGAATGCCGGGGCTGCGGGCAATGCATCTCGAGGCAACGTATCTCTCCTGGATCGACTTCTCTGATCTGGGGATGGATGCCGCCGAGGTCACGAGGAAAGTCGAGACCGAAGCCAAGATCGCCGTCAACCGCGGCCCGACCTTTGGCACGGGCGGCGAGGGCTGGCTCAGGTTTAATTTCGCCTGCCCGCGGGCAACGCTGGATACCGCAATGGGGCGGCTGGGCGATGTGTTTGGCTGACAGAACCGCCCTGCACCGGCAAGGGTGCGTCATGGACGCACCCTACGTGCGACACCCCGTAGGGTGCGTCCGTGACGCACCCTCGTCGATCGAACACCCGGGCGCCGGGTCATGAAGCTCATTGTCTGCGGCGCGGGGCAGGTCGGCTATCAGATCGCCCGCCACCTCTCGGACGAGGGCAACGCCGTCACCGTCATCGACGTCAACGCTGACCTTGTCCGGCGCGTGACGGACTCGCTCGATGTCTCCGGTGTCATCGGCTTTGCCTCGCATCCCGATGTCCTGGCGCAGGCCGGTGCGCGTGAGACCGACATGCTGATCGCGGCGACCTCGATGGATGAGGTCAACATGGTCGCCTGTCAGGTCGCGCACTCGGTCTTCGAAGTACCCGTCAAGATCGCGCGTGTGCGCACCGAGAGCTATCTTGAACGCGAGTGGTCCGATCTCTTCCGGCGTGACCACATGCCGATCGATGTGATCATCTCGCCCGAAAGCGAGGTCGCCAAGGTCACCATGCGCCGTCTCGCGGCGACGGCGGCTTTCGATATCGAGCCATTCCTCGATGGCAAGGTCGAGTTCGTCGGCGTCACCATCGGCGAGGACTGCCCGACGGTGAACACGCCGCTGCGCCAGCTCACCGAGCTGTTCTCGACACTGCGCTGCATCGTTGTCGCCGTGCGCCGCGACGGGCGCATTTTCGTGACCCGCGCCGATGACCTGGTCCTGCCGGGTGACGAGGTCTATTTCGTCGCCGCCAAGGAGGACGTTCAGCGTACCTTCGGCATCTTCGGGCTCGAGAACCTGGTGGCGCAGCGGATCGTGGTTGTCGGGGCCGGCAATATCGGCCTGAACGTCACCCAGCGGATCGAGGCGTCGGGTAATCTGCGCGCCCGGATCGTCGAGATGGATCGCAATCGGGCGGAGTTCGCTGCAGATCAACTCGACCGGACCATCGTTCTGAACGGCGACGCACTGGATCGCGAGATCATGACCGAGGCAGGCGTGCCGGAGGCCGATGCCATCGTCGCGCTGACCGATGATGACCGGACCAACCTGCTCGCCTGCGCTCTCGCCCGGTCGGCGGGCTGCCCGATCGGGATTGCCCTGGCCAAGGACCCCTATTTCGAGAGCATCGCCGAGCCGCTGGGCATCAACGCCCTGATCAACCCGCGGGCCACCACGGTCTCCTCGATCCTGCGCCACGTGCGCCGTGGCAAGGTCCGTGCGGTCTACTCGGTCGGCGGCGGCGAGGCGGAGGTGATCGAGGCGCAGGTCATGGCAACATCGCCCATTGCCGGGCGGCGGATGCGGGATATCAACTTCCCCAAGGGATCGATCGTCGGCGCGATCCTGCGTGAGGGCGCGGTCGTGATGCCGAGCGGAGATGTGACGATCCAGGTCTCTGACGTGCTGGTGGTGTTTGCGCTGCGCGATTCGGTCCGGGATGTCGAAGCGATGTTCCGCGTCTCCATGGACTTCTTCTAGACCGATGGGGTCTCGATCCATGGACCGGGGCTGATCCCATGGGCGGTGTCCGCTATCCGGTCTTTGCCCTGCTGCTGGCGCTGCTTGCGCTGGGCATGCTGGTCGTGGCGCTGCAGGCAGCCTTCGCGGGCGACTGGCGGACCGGGCGCGGGTTCCTTTATCCGGCGATCTTCTGCGGGTTCTCGGCCCTCGGGACGGCGATCCTCTTTCGCCGTCAGGGCGAGGGGACAAGCGCACAATCCGAACTTCTCAGCCTGCTCATGGTGTGGGTCTGCCTGCCGGTCTTTGCCGCCCTGCCACTGATCCTGCTCAGCCCGGCGCTTGGAATCAGCGGGGCGATCTTCGAGATGACCGCGGCCTTGACCACAACAGGCGGGTCCGCCTATCGCCGGGCCTCGGACGTGCCGGATGCGATCCATCTCTGGCGCGGTATGGTCGGCTGGTATGGCGGGCTGATCTCGCTGGCCGCGGCCTATGTAATCCTCGCGCCGCGCAATCTCGGCGGGTTCGAGGTGACGGCCTCGATGGCACAGGCGACCGGGCGCCGGCAGGTCGTCGATCTGCGTGTCAGCGCCGCACCGTTTCGCGGGCGCGTCGTGCGGGCGATGCGCGTGATCCTGCCGGTTTATCTTGGCATGACCGTCCTGCTGGGCATTGCCTTCAACACGTTCGACAAGCCCGGTCTCGTCTCGGCGGTGCATGCGATGTCCATCGTCTCGACCAGCGGGATCACGCCGCTCGACAGCGGCTTCGCGGCCTCGGGCAGCTTCGGGGTCGAGGCGTTTGCGCTCGTCTTCATGATCCTCGCCGCCAGCCGGGTCTTCTATGGCGGGGCGAGCCAGAGCGGCCGGTCGATCCCCCCGCGCGAGGACCCGGAGCTTGGCCTTATGGCGGTGCTGATCGGCTGTGCGGTCTTCGCGATCTTCCTGCGCCACTGGGTTGGCGCGCTGACAATCGATGTCGCGCCCGACGAGGTGAACGGGTTCGAGGCGTTCTGGGGTGCGCTGTTCACAACAGCCTCCTACATCACGACAACCGGGTTCAACAGCTATGCCTGGGAGAGCGCCCGCGACTGGAGCGGACTTTCGAATCCAGGGTTGATTCTCCTCGGGCTCTGCCTGATCGGCGGCGGTGCAGCGACGACCGCAGGCGGGATCAAGCTGATCCGGGCGTATGCGATGGTCCGGCACGGCGTGCGCGAGATCGGGCGGATTGCCCAGCCCCACTCGGTCGCAGGATCAGGCGCGGGCGCGCGCGCGGTGCGCCGGGATGGTGCGTTCATCGCCTGGGCGTTCATGATGCTCTACATCTTCGCCCTGATGTCCGCCGTGCTTGGGCTGACGCTGACGGGGATGGGCTTCACCGATGCGCTGATCGCGGGTGTTGCCGCATTGTCGAACACAGGCCCCGCCTTCGCCCAGATCGCTGAACGCGAGCTTGGCTTTGCCGGTTTGGGTGCGGCGCAACATGCGATCCTGATTGTCACCATGATCCTCGGCCGCATCGAAACCCTTGCTGTCATTGCATTAATCAGTCCCGTTGCGTGGCAAAGCTGGAGCGCGCGCTCAAAAAAGGACTGGAAAATCCGCCCCTGACCCTCCACCATTGAATGTGTGAGCAGGTGCACAATACGATTCTGTGCGCTATATGTATCCTCGTATCTAAAAAGATCAGGCAATCAAAATGGCCGGCGAACCAAAACAAAATCTCCAAGACACTTTCCTAAACCACGTCCGCAAACAGAAAATCCCCGTCACGGTGTTTTTGGTGAACGGTGTGAAACTGCAGGGCGTTATCACGTGGTTTGACAACTTTTGTGTGTTGCTGCGTCGGGATGGCCAGAGCCAGCTCGTCTACAAGCATGCGATCTCGACCGTGATGCCGTCCCAGCAGTTCAGCCTTTACGAAGGCGATAGCGACGGGTGATGATGGCGCCTTGACGCCGCCACCCATGGGAGCATTGCCCACGTGACAGGGGCACGTACACGGACGCTGGTTGTCCATCCCGACATTGCGGGGTCCGGGTCGATCGAACCGGACGCCGCGCTTGAGGAAGGCAAGAGCCTTACCCGCGCGCTCGACGATCTCGAGCTGTGGGACGGCCTCGTCGTGCGCCTTGCGCGGCCGCATCCGGCGACGCTGATGGGACCGGGCAAGGTCGAGGAACTCGGCGCCCGCGTCGCTGCCGAGGACATCGATCTGGTGATCGTGAACGGCGCGCTCTCGCCGGTCCAGCAGCGCAACCTCGAGCGCGACTGGAAGACGAAGGTTCTGGACCGCACCGGGCTGATCCTCGAGATATTCGGGGCGCGTGCGCAGACGCGTGAGGGCGTGCTGCAGGTCGATCTTGCGCACCTGAACTATCAGAAGTCCCGTCTGGTCCGGTCCTGGACGCACCTCGAACGCCAGCGCGGCGGTGCGGGCTTCATGGGCGGCCCGGGCGAGCGGCAGATCGAATCGGACCGCCGCCAGCTCGATGAGCGGATCACACGCCTGCGCCGCCAGTTGGAGAAAGTCGTCAAGACCCGCGCCCTGCACCGGGCCGCGCGCGAGAAGGTGCCGTTCCCGATCGTTGCGCTGGTCGGCTACACCAACGCGGGAAAGTCCACGCTCTTCAACCGGCTGACCGAGGCGAAGGTGATGGCCGAGGACATGCTGTTCGCCACCCTCGACCCGACCATGCGGGAAATCGTGCTGCCTTCGGGGCGCAAGGCGATCCTGTCCGACACGGTGGGCTTCATCTCGGATCTGCCGACTGAGCTGATCGCCGCGTTCCGGGCGACACTGGAGGAGGTGCTGGCCGCCGATCTCGTCGTGCATGTGCGCGATGTCTCGTCGGAGGCGACAGCGACACAAAAGCGCGATGTCGAGACGGTGCTGCGCGATCTCGGCCTCGGTCAGGACGCTTGGGACCGGATGATCGAAGTCCTGAACAAGACAGATCTCCTGGATGATGACGGGCAGCGGTCAGCCGAGAACCTCGCGGCCCGGTCGGAAGGCGTCACGTGCCTGTCGGCCATGACGGGGGCCGGGGTCGAGCCGCTTATGGATCTGATCGACGCGCGGCTGTTTCCAGCCAAGACCCAGCTTGATCTGGTCTTGGCGCACCGGGATGGCGCGGCGATTGCCTGGCTCTATGACCACGGCGCCGTGGATGCGCGGGACGACACGGAAGCGGGTGTGCATCTGTCGGTCGAGATGACCGCCAAGGAACTCGCGCAGTTCCGCAAACAGTTCCCCGGCCTGGGCGAGACTGCCCCGGATCTCCCCCGCGCCGCGGAGTGACACCAGATCCTTCAGCAGTCATCTCTCTGACAAACCCACACGAATGACGATGATCGGGGACAAAATTGCCGTGGGGATCGAGCACACACATGGCTGCTTGCTCAACTTCAACATCCGTTGAATAGTTCGTCTGCGCTTCTTTTGGCGCGGTTTGTTTCCACCCGGACGTTTGGAGTGGCGCGTTGTTCTCACATGTTCATATTGGCACGCAAAATCTTGCTCTGGCAGCCGAGTTTTATGACCGTGTCCTTGCACCTCTGGGCATTGTCCGCAAATTTACCGAGGTTGATCGTGGATGGGCTGGGTGGCAGCAGGAGGGCATTGATCGGCCACTGTTTCTGCTTGGTAGACCAGTGAACGGTGAGATGCCCGCGCCAGGCAACGGTCATATGGTGGCATTCATGGCCACTTACCGGAATCAGGTAGAACGTTGCTACGAGCTTGCCATTGCTGCAGGCGGTGTGGGCGAAGGCAGTCCAGGACTGAGGCCAGAATATCATCCGAACTACTTTGGTGCTTACTTTCGCGATCTGGACGGCAACAAGGTATGTGTTTGTTGCCATGCACCAGAGTAGATAGCCTATGACTTTCCTATTGCGGTTGTTCGTACACGATGCGGCGTGTGATGAGATGGGCTCGAAGCGGATGTCGAGAGTCTGGCATGCAGAGGCGGGAAGTCTATTCCATCGACGCAGCCAGGGTTGGCGTCTCGGCCTCTTGTGTCAGGATGCTGCGCACTTCCTCTGGGGGGATCATCGAGGACCGGGTCGACATGTCGTAGAAGACGTTCACGGCCTCGGAGGTCGCGAAGCATGTCTCACCCTGGAAGATCCCGTAGCCCGACGTCATGGACTTATTGCCGAGCCTTGTC
Organism: Pseudomonadota bacterium; assembly: GCA_039821125.1. Taxonomy (GTDB): domain Bacteria; phylum Pseudomonadota; class Alphaproteobacteria; order Rhodobacterales; family Rhodobacteraceae; genus Thermohalobaculum. The sequence continues at coordinate 24,075 of JBCBOR010000040.1, read as the reverse complement.
AGTCGCGCGCCGACCTCGACCCGGCCCGGATAGTGCAGCTCGGCCCGGAAATCGATGACCACGCGGGCAAGGACGAACTCGACCGTGCACTCGGCCTCGGGACCTGCCATGCGGATCACATCGTAGACGAAGGCCGTACGCGCGACCTCGAAATACTGCGCGAGCGCCACGTTATTGATGTGGCCGAGGCTGTCCTGATCGGAGAAGCGGATCGTCACCTCGGACCAATGGCGGTAGGTGTCGCGGCGGGTCAGGTCGGGCTGGGTCATGGGATCTCTCGCTTCGGTGGGTTGGCGCTGTCATAGCCGAACACGGCCCAGCCGCGCCAGTCATGCGCAGGATTTGCCAAACCGCGCGAAGAGTGGGAGACTCCCGCCAGAAGATTGATGATGGGGTTCCTACTGTGATTGCGAGACTTTTTTGTGTTTTTCTGGCTGCGTTCGTTTTGACTGCGGCTCCCGCTCACGCCGCCAAGCGCATGGCTCTGGTGGTTGGCAACGGCGCCTACGGGTTCAGCCCGCTAGCGAACCCGGTGAACGATGCCCGCCTGATGGAGCGATCGCTGCGCGAGACCGGGTTCGACGTGACCGCCGTCACCGATGTCGGGCGGCGCGAGATGAAAAGCGCGATCTCAGATTTCGGCGAGCGTCTGCGCCGGTCCGGGCCGGACACGGTGGCGCTGTTCTACTTCGCAGGGCACGGCGTGCAGATCGACGGGCGCAACTTCCTGATCCCGACCGATGCCGAGGTGAACTCGGCCGCCGATGTCGAATACGTCTCGATCGATGCGCAATGGGTGCTGGACCTGATCGGCGAGAGCCGGGCGGGCCTGTCGGTGATCATCCTCGATGCCTGCCGGAACAACCCGTTCCGCTCGATCTCGCGCTCGGCCCGGCAGGGTCTGGCACGCATGGATGCGCCGCGCGGCTCGATGCTGGCGTTCTCGACCGGGCCGGGTGAGGTGGCGCTGGATGGCGAGGGCTCGAACAGCCCCTACACGCAAGCGCTGGCGACCGAGATGCTGAAGCCTGGTCTGAAGATCGAGGAGATGTTCAAGAACGTGCGCCGCTCGGTGCTGTCGAGCACGCGTGACCAACAGGTGCCGTGGGAGACGTCCTCGCTGACGGGCGATTTCTTCTTCTCGGGCGGGGCGAGCGATGCGCCATCGACGCAGGTGATCTACACGCCAGCCCCCGCGGCCGATTCAGTCGGCGCTGGCGAGGTCTTCACCGACTGCCCGGACTGCCCCGAGATGGTGGCCATTCCCAGCGGCACGTTCAGCATGGGTCAGGCGGGCGGCGACTATGGCAACGGCTCGGTCGTCGTCAATGTCGATGGGTTCGCGATGGCCACGCGCGAGGTCACGATCGGTGAGTTCCGCCAATTCATGCGCGAGAGCGGCCATGTCTGGGAGGGCGGCTGCTGGCACTGGTGGCTGGTCTGGGGCCATGACAACGACCGCACCTGGGAGACCCCGGGCTATGCCACGGAAGACTCGCATCCCGTGGTCTGCAATCGCTACAGCGACAGCGTTGCCTATGCGCAGTGGCTCAGCCGCAAGACCGGCAAGCGGTACCGACTGCCCTCCGAGGCCGAATGGGAATACGCCGCAGGCGCCGGCAATGGCGCGGCGCCGTGGGGCACAAACCCGGATCTGGCCTGCGTGGATGCCAACATCCATGATCGCTCCGGCACGAAGGACGGCATCCCGACGACCGCGGCCGGGTGCGAGGACGGCTACACCTACATGGCGCCCGCCGGGACGTATGGCCCCAATGCGTTCGGTCTTTACGACATGATCGGGAACGCCGCCGAGTTCGTTGCCGACTGCTTCAACGGCAGTCACCAAGGGCGCCCGACCAATGCCGCTGCGCGCACCACGGGCGATTGCAACACGCGGATCTACAAGGGCTCGCACATGCTGAACTGGAAGCACAGCTTCCTGCCGCAGTTCCGCCAGGCCGGTGTCGGCGAGTGGCCGAACATCTATGGCGGCTTCCGGGTCGCGCGCGATCTGAACTGACGAAAAGGGGCCTGCCTGTGGCCCCTGCAGCTGGGGCTGGCGGCCCTCAGCGAACACCGGCTGCTCTGTGGCAATCGCCACGGACCCGGCAGGCCCGAGGTGTCAGACTCCGATCATTGTGATTTCGCATCATTCTGAGTCGGGCAACTGCACATGATTTTCAGAAATATGAGGGCGCGGTCGTTTGGCGCGCTGATCAAACAGCACGACAGGAACCTGGCCGGACTTCAATCGACGCGGCGGATGCTGGCCGGCCATGCTCAGGCCCTGGCTGATCTGCTCGTCGACGAGTATCCGGTCTCTGCCGGTGTCAGATGCTATTGGGGGCGTGGCGGCGATAGCAGCGTCGAGGGCTCGACCGCCCATATCGCGCGGATCTTCGATCACACGGACACGACGGCGTTCTACGGGGATCAGCGGGTTTTCGACCCCTGGAACGGGTTCTGGCGTGGCAACTGGTGCAGCAGCCGCGGGGTCTGGCCGCAGTACCACATCTGGGATCAGACGCGTCCGGTGCACCGCGGGGCCTCGTTCGTGCAACCGGTCTCGCAGCGTGCGCTCGGCAACATCTCGGTCTGCACCGATCCGGGCGATCCCAACTCAAACCTGTCCTCGGACTATGTCGATGACGGAACCCTTGAAAGGCGCTGGCGCCGCAGCGAGGTCAATCTGGCCATCAACGTCTGGACCGATGCCGCAAAGGTGACCGGATGGGTCTGGAAGAAGCAGGGACAGAACGAGTTGATCATGCCGCATCTGGGCTATCGGCTGAACGCGCACACCCTGATCTGGATCGCGCAGGAAATGCCGTTCACCGGGCGTCGAGCCACCTACACCATGAACCCGGATGGCCGGTTCTTCATGTTCTTCGAATGGGTGGGGCAGTGTCGCCAGACCTACGGCATTCATGGCCGTGAGTTCACGATTGCCGGGCTGACCGCCCCCGCCAGCCAACAGACCCCGCGCAGCCGTCCGATCGGATCGACAACGCGCTATGTACTGGATCGGGGGATTGCCAATGTTCGGCGACAGGAATGCTCTGCCGAGCCGCAGAACTTCTGCCTCACGAACTAGGGATCGGCGGGACGCGCGGCCCAGTGATGGGCCGCGCGCGGGGCGGTGTCAGCGGTTCTCCTCGATCAGGGTTTGGAGCTCGGCCAGTGCCAGATCGGTCTGCCCGGTTTCGCGATAAAGATCGCGCAGCTTGAAGCGGATCACGTTGCGCACCGCCTGATTGTCGGGGTAGCTCTCGAGCACCTTTTGCAGCATCGGGATGGCCTTGGCCTGCTCGCCGCGGTCCTCGTGGATCTCGACGATACCCTCGACCGCGAAGAACACCGCGGCATCGGTGCGCTTGGCGAGGTTCAGAAACTTCTCCGAGATGTTCATGTAGCCCTCAAACTGCTCGATGAAGTCCAGCTCCTCCTCGTGGTCATCGGCCTGGGCCGGGACGGCAAAGGCGGCGCTCACCACCATGGCGGTCACGATCAGCAGTCTCTTCATGGGTCGGTCTCCTACTCCAACGGTTTGCCTAGAATGTCCCTGAGTTTCAGGGTGGCCCGGTTCAGGTGGGCCTTCACGGTACCGGCGCGACAGCCGAGGATTTCGGCGGTCTCGGCGGTATCGAATCCTTCGAGATGGCGCAGCACCACGACCTCGCGCTGGCGCAGCGGCAGAGCGCTCAGCGCATGGCCGAGATCGCGCAGCGTCTCGAGCCTTGCGGGGTCGGCGCTGTCATCGGCCCGTGCGGCGAGCGTCTCGGACGCACTGGTGTCGCCCCACATGCGGCGGCGTTTGCGGGCCTGCTCGCGGGCCGTGTTGATCGCCACGCTGTAGAGCCACGTTGTGAACCTGGCGCGGGGCTTGGCTTTCAGCCGCCCGGCGCGCATGCGCAGGAAGACCTCCTGCACCACGTCATCGGCCGCGGCATCCTCACCCAACAGGCCCCAGGCAATCCGAAAGACATAGTGCCGGTGGCGCTGGAACAGTGCACCGAGGGCACCGTCGTCCCTGGGCGCGCACGCCAGCAGGTCCCAGTCGTTGGGGTTCACCTCCACCGGATCAGCCCTGGCCTTTGGCGGGGCGCGAGGGCAGGCGCGAGCGGATCGCCATCCGGGATCTGTTGCCCGACAGGGCCGGGCGGGATTTGATGTTCGGCCTGAGAGACAGCGGTGCCGTCACGTGGCTGGGCATGGCGAAGCGGTAGGGGTGATCGCCACTGCGCAGAAACTGGGGCGCGATCACCGCAGCGGCGCCCACCACTGCGATCAGAACGGTCGCCGCCACGGCATAGCGCCCGATGTGCCAGCGCCGGGAATCGTGCGGTTGACCCACTGGCAGCGCGCCCTGATGGCGCAATGCCCGGTAGGCTGCCGTTGTCCCGCCCAGCAGGCGGTCAAGCTCCGCGATATCCCTGTCGTCGTCACGCATGGCTAATCACCTCGTTTGGTCATTCATGACGCGGCGAGGGTGATCGGTTTACAGGGCGCGGTAAAAAAGTTTCAGCGCCGGGCGCTGAGAGGCAGGGCGGCGCAGTGCCGCCTTGCCGGATAACGGCTGACGATCAGTCCAGCAGTTGCAGGTTGGTCGCGGCCTCACGACCGTCGCGGCCTGCTTCGAGGTCGAAGCTGACCTTCTGGCCGTCGGGCAGGCTGGCAATGCCAGAGCGCTCGAGCGCTGTTGCATGGACGAACACGTCCTTGGATCCGCCGTCGGGCTGGATGAAGCCGAAGCCTTTGGTGGCGTTGAACCATTTCACGGTGCCATTGGGCATGCGTGGTCTCCTATCAAAAAACTGCCCGCATTGTGCGGCAGCTGTGGCGCAGTCAGAGCAAGATCGAAGGACTGCAGCCGGTAAGGGAGACAGGGCTCGATGCGATAACCTCGCGCGGGTGCGCTACTGCAAAGACGCGTGAAACACAACGCAAATCTTAATTTGGGGTGTCGGGTTTCTACAAATGTTGCCGCGGTGAACACAGTCAGAAGATGAACAAAAGCACCGCAGCGACGATGGTTGCGATGCCTGCATACTCGGCCGTCGTAATCCGTTCGCGGAAATAGAGGGTCGAGATCAGAATGGTGAAAACAACTTCGACCTGGCCAACCGCCTTGACGTAGCTGGCGTTCTGCATGGCCATGGCGGTGAACCAGCCGATGGATCCCAGCGCCGATGTCAGCCCGATGAAAAGGCAGGGGCGGATCAGGCCGGGCAGTTTGGCAAACTCGGCGCGCTCGCGGGCCAGCAGCCAAAGGCCGAGAGTGACGACCTGCATCGTGGTGACCACGACCACCGACCATGCACCGCGATAGACTGTCGAGCCGTCCTCCATCGACAGCGACGCCTCGCGCAGGAACAGGTAGCTGAGGCAGAACCCGAACCCCGAGCCAAGACCAAGCAGCGTGGCGCGTGCGCCAAGCAGGCGTCCGAGGCCGCCGCCGCCTGTCAGTGCACCGCGCAGTTGCCGTGCCGAGATCAGGATCACCCCCACAAGCGTTAGTCCGATGGCGACCCAGCCGATGGCCGAGATCGCCTCGGAGAACAGGATCGAGCCAATGATCGCCGCCTGCATGATGTCCGTCTTGGTCAGCATCGTGCCGACGGCGAAATTGGCCCGCTGGAAGAGCAGTATCAGAAGATAGGTCGCAACAACCTGTGTGATCGCCGTCATGGCGCAGTGGAAGAGATACTCGGCATGGAGCACCGGCACGCCCAGCCCCTCGAACGACACGACGATCCAGAGATAGACGGCCATGACCGGCAACCCGAAGAGCGACCGCACATAGGTCGTCATCCAGGTCGACAGATGCGCATTGATCGCCTTTTGTGCGGCGGTGCGCACCGCCTGCATCAGGCCTGCGCCCAGGCTGATCGGAATCCAGAGCCATTCCATCGCTGTGTCCTGATGCCTCGCGCCGGTCTATTCGGCACGCGTGGTCAGCACATCGCCGACCTCTGGCCAACTGGTCTGATCATCGGGATCCTCGATGTCGAGGCCGACACCGCACTGCGTCTCGTCCAACCGCCAGACCCAGCCATGCAGGGATTTCGCATCCTGCGCCGGCGACATCATCGGCATGTTCATGCGCAGCCCGTCGTTTGTGCCGAGATCGACCGTCACCATCAGCGTGCCATCCTCTGCGACAGTCTTGTCCGGGATCTCGATGATCTGCGCGACCAGCGGTTTGGTGTGCACCAGAGCGCGCAGGCTGGCGGGGAGGTCTTCGACGGCGCTGACCCCGATCGTGTCTTCGCCATGCTGCGGGATCGGTTCGGTCAGCGCGGTCCTCACATAAACGTCGCTGTCGCACCGGAACGTATCGTTACGGCCGATCTTCGTCGCCATGCTGCCGAGGCCGGACTTCAGCAGCAGCAGATCGGTACCATTCAGGTGGGCGGCCACCAGATCCATGTCATCGCCGTCGCTGCCAAGCGAGTCCTTGCGCAGAACCATGTTCAGTTCGACCATCCTGTCGCCGGGGTCCCTGTCGGTGCGCCACGCATAGCTGCCGCGATAGGCGCGGATCTCGGAATGGGCACCTGTTTTGTGATGGATCCGCCAGTAGAGCAGCCGGTACGTGCCATCCCTACCCAGCCATAGCGCCTTGTACCAGTCGATATAGACCGAGAGGTAGAGCGCACCCTCTGGCTTGTCCGGCGCATCGACGAAGTCGTGCAGATGATCCGGGGGCAGGGCGGCGGCCAGCGTATCGGGCTTCGGCATGTCAGGCATCGCCTCGATATCGACCTGATCGCGGAGGCGTTTGTGCAGATCCAGCGCATCGGTCTTCTCGATCTTGAGCATCTGCATCGCCAGCAGCTTGCGATCGACCACATAGACCGCGTTGCCGGTCAGCGCGCCCTGTTCACGTTCGGCGGCGCGCCGCAGTGCCTCGCGGGTCAGGTCATACCGGCGCGCCGGATCGGTCAGCACCTCGTTGAAAAAGGCAACCGGGTCGTGGCTGAGCACATCGCCCCTGCGCGAGACCGGGTCGATCAGGGCAATATCCTCGGCACCCGGCAGCTTGCGATAGTACACAATCTGGCCGAAGGGCAGGATCATGACCGGCACACGGGCGACCGCGTCAGGCGGCGTCTCGATCCAGCGGTCCAGAACCGGTTGCCAGATGGCGGGATCGATCAGGCGCACCTGAGACGCGCCGTAAAAGCCGAACCCGTGCTTGCGCCAAAGCTCGAGCAGTTCCTTCGGCAGCCGCCCTTCAAAAGCTGCGAGCGCGTCGCGATCGGGGCGCCGATTTCCCGAGGCCGGCCGGTTCGCGCGCACGAACCGCTTCAGGGCGATCCCGAAAAACATGGCCTCTCCTTGGCGTCTTTGACCGCGGACGGATAGCATTCTGCGCGTGGAAATGTCATCACTGTGTCGGGGTTTGCCATGTGGCCGGACGTTTCGGCGGGCAAGGATGAGGGGAGAGCGCATGCGCATCGGGTTCATCGGAATCGGCAAGATGGGAGCGCCGATGGCGCTGTGTCTCGCCCGGGCAGGTCACGAGGTGGTGGCTTTCGATACCAGTGTTGAAGCGTTGGGAACGATGGCCGAGAGCGGTGTGATCGCAGCGCCGGACCCGGCCAGCGCTGTCTCTGGGGCCGAGGCTGTCATCACCATGCTGCCGAACGGTCAGATCGTGGGAGCCGTGGTCGCGGAGATCGCCGATGTGATCCCTGCCGGCGCTGTGCTGATCGACATGTCGACCTCCTATCCGCTCGAGACCCTGACCCTGCGCAAGGCGCTGCCGGATGTTGTGGATCTGATCGATGCACCGGTCTCGGGCGGGGTCTGGCGCGCCGAGCTTGGGCAGCTCACGATCATCGCTGGCGGCGCGGGACTGGTGCTCGACCGGGTCGAGCCGATGCTGTCGTCCATGGGCACCGTCACGCGGACCGGGGCGCTGGGCTCGGGCCACGCGATGAAGCTGCTCAACAACTACCTCTCGGCGTCGGGCCTGGCTGCGGCCTGTGAGGCGGTGCTGATCGGGCGGCGGTTCGGCCTCGACCCGGATGTGATGGCGGATGTGTTCAACGCCTCGACCGGCATGAACAACGCAACCAAGGTCAAGCTGCGCCAGCACATCAACAACAAGGCCTTTGCCTCTGGCTTCACCATGGGGCTGATGTCGAAAGATCTGACGATGGCGCGGCGGCTGGCCGGGGACATGGAGATTCCCGCCGAGGGCCTGGCAGCCACGCAAGCGCTGTTCGCCCAGGCTGTCGACGCGTTGGGGGACATGGCCGATCATACCGAGGTCATCAAGCTGCTGACGCCGGACGGGTAGGCTGGATCTCGCGATGGTGATGCGGCTTGGGCCCGCTCGGGCGAGGCCGTGATGAAGCGCCGCGGGGCCGGGGCGATACTCCCGGTCCCGCGGAACCCCGAAGCATCCGGGATGCCAACCCCGGGCGCTGTGCGGAATTCCGCGACGGTGTGCAGTCTGGTTCCGGCCGGAACGGAGCGGACTGTGCGGGGTTTGGGTAAAAATCGACTTAATTTGCGACCACCGCGCGCTGCCCGACTCCAACGATGCGCGAACCGCTCATTCTCGAGTCAGGCCCGTCCGGCCAGATCGACCATCACATCGGCGATCACCTGAGCGGCGGCAGCACAATGCTCGGGCTCGGCGCTTTCGGCCTCGTTGTGGCTGATCCCGTCCTTGCAGGGGATGAAGACCATCGCGGCGGGACAGATGTTCAGGATGTTGCGCGCATCGTGTCCGGCCCGGCTGTTGATCGGCTGATGCCTCAGACCGCGCCGGTCCGCCGCGGCGGCGAAACGGGCCCGCAGATCGGCGTCAAAGGTGATCGAGGGCGCGGTGGCGAACTCGGTGATCTCGAGATCACACACACCAACATGGGTGCGGCAGATCTCTTCGACCCGGTTGCCCTGTTGCGCGAGGATGTCAGCGCGCGGGTGGCGCATGTCGATGGTGAAGTGGACGTGGCCGGGAATGACCGTAATGCCGCCCGGGCGCACGTCAAAGCGGCCGATGGTGAAGCGCATCTCGTCGGTCTCGTCCGCGAAGGCCTGGCGCAGGGCAACGGCGATGTCCGTTGCGGCAACAAACGCATCGCGGCGGCGGCTGATCGGCAATGCGCCGGAGTGCCCGTCCTCGCCCCGCACGTCGACAGTCCAGCGCCGATAGCCCTGCATGTGCTCGACAATGCCGAGCGGGGCACCGGACGTCTCGAGCTCGACCCCTTGTTCGATATGGCTTTCCAGGAAAGCGGCCATGGGCGCCCCCAGAGCGCGGTCGCCCGCCTCGGGGATCGCTGCCCGCAACGCCGCGATGCAAGTGGCCAGGGCGATTCCGTCAGCATCGGTCTGGACCAAGATCTCCTCGAAGTCGCGCACGCCGCCATAGACCGCAGAGCCCATACAGGCCGGGTTGAAACGCGGGCCTTCCTCGTTGTTCCAGATCGCGACCTCCAAAGGCGCCGCGGTGGCGATCCCGGCATCGTCGATCGCCTCCAGCGCCTCGAACGCGGCCAGAACGCCGGACATGCCATCGAACCGGCCCGCCATGGGCTGGCTGTCGGTGTGAGATCCGCTTGCGACGGGGGGCAGGTCGGCGTTCGACCCGGCGCGACGGATGAACATGTTGCCGATCGGGTCGATGTCGATCGTCCAGTCCCGCGCCAGTGCCCAGTCGGCAATCAGCCGGTGGCACGCGATGTCCTCTGCCGTCAGGGCCATGCGGTGAACGCCGCCCGCAAGCGTTGCGCCGATCCGGTCGGTGGCCAGCTGGCGCGACCAGAGCCGGTCCTGATCAACGGTTGGATAGGTCATGCGTGTGTCCTTTGGTTTTATCAGTTGGTCCGTGCGTGATCAGGGTCGTTTGGCCAGTTCCGACCGCGGGTGGGCGCTTTGACATTTCCGGTCGCCACTTTATGCCGACACGCCCTCCAAAGCCCAGGCCAAGCACCAGCGTCGACAAAGCGCCCGCCCATCGGGGCGGTCGGGCGCTGGCCCGGGGCGCTACGCGCTGTTGACCCGAGCCGGGCACGTATCGAATTGCGAGATCTCTGCATCGACACACGTGGCTTCTATCTGGCGCGGATCAACAGCCCAAGTCCCGCGCAGACGATGACGATGCCGATCCATTCCAGCGGGCTCGGGATCTCTCCCAGAACCGGGATCGCCATCAGCGCGGCCAGTGCCGGCACGGCAGCGGAAATGGCGGCCGTCGGCCCCGCACCCAGATGATAATTCGCGACCGTGAACAGCATAAGCGCGCAGAAGCCCGGTCCGATCCCCTGAAACAACGCGTGGGCAAGCAGAACCGTGATACCGGTCTCTGCCATGCCCGAGGGCAGCGCAAAGTACCAGAGCGGCAGGAACACCAGAGCGTTTGGGATGTTGACCATGGCCAGCGCCTGATAGGGCGAGATCTGCCAGACGCGCACGGCGACCATGTACATCGACAGCACGACCGAGCCCGCCACGAAGAACGCGATCCCGGCGGCGACATCGGCACCGCCCGCGGTGATCCCGTGCCAGCCGACCAGCAGGCTTCCGATCAGAATGACCGCGGTAGAGACAAGCTGCGCCCGTCCCGGCACGGCCCCCAAGACCGCGAGGCTGAGCAGCATCACCGCAATCGGGAGCGAGCCGTTCGAGAAGACACCGGCATGGGCCGCCGAGGTCTGCGCAAGCCCCGAGAACGCGAGGATCGAATAGACCGCCCCCGGTCCGCAGATCGCGGCCATGGCCTGGATCTTCAGCGGCAGATGCCGCGGCCACCATGCGATGCAGACCGGCAGAGTCAGCGCGCCTGCCACGATGAAGCGCAATGCAACGATATCATAAGGCGTCATCCCGCCCACGATGCCGAGCCGCCCGAACACCACAAACCCGGTCCAGATCGCCACCATGCCGAGCGCGGCCAGAAGGCCGATCTTGAAATTGGGGGCGGTCACGGATCGGGCGCCTCGCGAGCGGTCATCGCCAGGCACTCATCGGTCATCCTCGACCAGTGGGACCTTGTCCGGCAGGCCGCGGCCATCATGCCACCACCTGTTCGGATTGTTGCGGTTCGGATCATACGCGGCGCGGCTCGCCCAATCCTCGCGCAGGAAAATCACCGGCTCCTCGTAGTGATGGACCTCGAGGATGGCATCCATGACCTTCGCCAGGACTGCCGGGTCACGCTCGATCGAGATCTTCAGCTCGACCATGGGGTAGGTCTCGGTCGCTCCGGCCTCGAAGCCATCGACATGGGTCGTGGTGGTCGAGCCCTCCTCGGGCTGCGCCGTCTCCTTGCCAATGGCGGACACGCTGGCGTTGCGCTGATAGCGGCCATAGCTGAGCGGGTGCACCAGCATGATGGCATCGAGGATCCGGTCGATATCGCGGGGCAGGGTCTGGATCTCGAGCGTCCAGACCGGCACGAAGGTGCCTGAACCGGCACGGTAATTTGAGAGATCGGTCACCGGCCTAAAGCGCCGCTACCATGTCACCGGGGTGGATCACACCGCCCTCGATCACCTTGGCGTTCAGACCCGATCGGTTCCAGAGCGGCATGTAGACATCCCGCTCCAGCATCAGGTTGAGGTACTTGCAGGGCTGGTTGATGCGCACACCCTCGAGCACGCAGGCACCGACGCGAAAGCGCAGGCCGACCAGATGCATCAGCGGCACGCCGGTCACGGTCAGATTGCGCCGGTGTTCGTCGACAGAAATCTCGTGGCCGTCATCGGCGGCGACGCGGGCGAGCATCTCTGACTCGATCAAGGTGACCTGACGGCCCTCGCCCGGTTTGATCGAATAGGTCCCGGTGCCGAGCGCATAGCGGTCCCCCTCGATCCCCTGACCTGGGATCAGCGTGGCCTGATCCAGCCGCTGCATCGGCTGTGACTTCGCGGGCGTGATGTGGATGAAATCCAGCGTGCCCTGCCATCCCATGGCGGTCATGGGGTCCTCTCCCTCTGATTGCGGTGGTCAGATCACACCGGCGTCTATCAGGTCCTGATACGCGTCTTCGTCCAGTCCGAGAAGCTCGCGATAGACATAGCTGTTATGCGCGCCGAGCGCCGGGCCGGGCCAAGCGATCGCGTCCGGGTTCTCGCCCGGAAAGCGCGGCACCGGCGCGGGGTGCAGGATGTCTTGGCCATGGAGCGGATCGGGCACCGGCCGCACCGCGCTGCGGGACTGATATTGCGGATCGGCAACGATGTCTTCAGCGGTGTAGATCTTGGCCGACGGGATGCCCGCGGCGGCGAGCTCGGCCAGGATCTCTGCGGCGGGCCGGGCGCGGGTCCACGCGGTAATCTCGGCATCCAGCGCTTCGACATTGGCGACGCGGGCATCGTTGTCGATGAACCGCGGGTCCTGGGTCAGCTCGGCTTTCCCGATGCAGGTCATCAGCTTGGCAAACAGCGGCGGCGAGTTTGCCCCCACCACGATCCAGGCGTTGTCTGCGCAGAGATAGGCGTTCGAGGGCGCTGCCGTCAGGATGCGCGAGCCGGTCGGCTGGCGCACGGCACCGAGCGCACCATAATCGGGCAGGACGCCTTCAAGCAGACTGAGCACGCTCTCGGTCAGGGCCACATCCACCACGCGGGCCGGGGTGCCGGGGGCGGGGGGCGCGGCGCGCTGTTCCAAAAGCCCGGACAACAGACCGATGGCGGCGTAGAGGCCCGCAACCGTATCGCCGAGGCTGACGCCGGTGCGCACAGGCGGCAGGTCGCTTTCCTCCGGCGGGTATCCCGTCAGATGGCGGATCCCGCCGATCGCCTCGCCAATCATGCCAAAGCTTGCGTCCATCGCACGCGGTCCGGTCTGGCCAAAGCCCGAGACACGCACCAGCACGCATCCGGGTTTGGCGGCGGCGAGGTCTTCGGGGCCGAGTCCGAACTTCTCCATCAGACCGGGGCGGAAATTCTCGATCACCGCATCGGCTCCGGCGACGAGGCGAAGCGCAAGGTCTCGGGCACCCGGGGCCTTGAGGTTCAGGGTCGCCGACTTCTTGTTGCGGGCATGGACCGACCACCAGAGAGACTCGCCATCGACCTGCGCGCCCCAGGCGCGGACGGGATCACCTGTGGGCGGCTCGATCTTGATGATCTCGGCGCCCAGATCCGCCAGCACGCGTGTTGCAAACGGCGCGGCAATGAAATGGCCGAACTCGATGATGCGCAACCCCTTGAGGGGGCCGGATTGCTGTGCGTTCGAGTGTGTGGGATCCGACTGCATGCCCTGCATCAAGGGGTGCGCCACCGCACCGGTCAAGACCAAGGCGGCTCCGATCAGCCCCTTGATTTCCCGAGGCTGGCGTGAATTGCGATGGTGTGCCGCGTGTGCGCGTCGATAAGTTCGCCGCCATGAGCCAATCCAGCCGTGCGATTCCCGTTCTGCTCGCTGCTGCGACAACACAGTTTGCGGCGGCTGTCGGGTTCTGGAGCTTCGGTCTGCTGGCGCCGGATCTCGCCGCCGAGACCGGGCTGGAGGAGCGGGACTTCGGTCTCTCGATCACCTTCACCTTTCTCGGTGCGTTTCTGGCAAGCCCGTTCACGGGCGCGTTCGTGCGCCGGTTCGGCGGGCAGGGCACCGTGGCGCGGATGCTGGCGATCTTGGTCGGCGCTTTGGCTCTGACCCTGACGGGCACGTGGACCGGAGCGATGCTGGCCGCGTTCCTCTTCGGGATCGGCTATGGCCCACAGGGGGCGGTCGGCATGACGCTGGTGACGCAGACGGCGGCGCCCCGGCGCCGTGGGCTGTTCCTGGCGCTGCGCCACTCTGCGGTGCCGCTGGCTGCCGGGATCGTGGGACGCGCGTTGCCGCCGCTGATGCTGGTGGCGGGGTGGCAGGCCGGCGTTCTGTCGGTCATGGGCGTGCTGGGGCTGGCACTGGTCTTCACGCTTCTGGCAGGCGCGCTCTTTCGCGTCGAGGCCGCGCCGCCCGGTCCCGCACAGAGCCTCGTGCGCCGGTTTCGCACGGTGTTCCAGATCCCGCCCGGGCTGAGATTTCTCTGGTCGATCGGGATGGTCTTTGCCCTGACCCAGACCGCGGTGACGATGTTCTCGTACCTCTACCTCCTTGAAGTGGCTGAGCTTTCCGCGGTGGCCGCGGGGGTTTTCGTCTCGAACCTGCACCTGACGGCGCTGATTGGCCGTCCCGTCCTTGGCTGGCTCACCGACAGGACCGGCGATGCCGACCGGGTGTTGGCCATGATCTCTGTGGTGACGGTGCTTGCGATCGCGGCGCTGTTGCAGGTGGGGCCCGAGACGCCGCTTTGGATGCTGATGCCGCTGGCGGTCGCCTGCGGGATATCGGGGCAGTGCTGGAACTCGGTCTTCGTCACGGCCATGAGCTTTCGGGTCGGCTCGGGCGATCTGGCCGAGTTGAACGGGCGGGCCTTCGCCTTCCTGTCGCTCGGGTGGATGGCATCGCCGCCGATCATCTGGGGCCTGATCGAGCTCACCGGGAGCTACGGCGTGCCGCTGACGGGGCTGGCGGTACTGAACGCCGCGGCGGCGCTGCTTTTGTTCGCGCGTCCCCGTGCGGTTGGAGCCGGATCAGTCTGAGGTCTGCCCTCGCGCCAGCAGCGCCTCGAGCCAGTCATTGTCCGCCCCCAAGGCCGGGGCCGGTCCGTCGTCGCGATCCGGGCGCTGGCCGTCGATGCGAAACGGCAGGCCTAGGAATCTGAGGTTCCCGCCCCCGCGCAGCATGCCCGTCGCCTCGGTCTGTGGATGTTCGGCCATGTCTGCGGTGTCATGCACCGGGGCATGCGGCACACCGACGGCATCGAGCGCGGCGGAGAGATCGGCGATAGTCCGCTCGGCGGTGCGCCCGCCGATCAGGGCACAGAGCACGTCGCGGTTGGCGACCCGTTCGGGGTTGTGCAGGAACCGTGGATCTTCGGCCCATTCGAGGTGATCCAGAACAGTGCTCAACGCCGCAAACAACCGGTCATTGCCCGCGGCGATCATCAGCTCGCCGTCGGCGCACTGGAAGATCTGGTATGGGCAGATCATCACGGTTCCCGAGCCCGCCTTGCCCGGGGCTTTGCCCGTGGCCGACAGGATCGGCAGGAAGTAGGTCATCCACCCCAAGGCGGTCTCGTAGAGCGCGGTATCGACCACGCCGCCGCGCCCGGTCGTCGCCCGGCGCAACAGCGCCGTCATCACCCCGATCACCAGCCACATGCCGGTACCCATATCGATGATCGAGGGGCCGACGCGGATCGACGGTCGCCCAGGCTCGCCGGTCACGCTCATCAACCCCCCGAAAGCCTGCATCAGCGGATCATAGCCGGGCTTGTCCGCCAGCGGGCCCTCGGTACCGAAGGCATGGATGTTGGCATAGATCAGCCGCGGGCTCAGCGCGGTCAGGTCCGTGGGACCGATCCCCAGCGCCTCGGCCAGACCGGGTTTCTGGTTCTGGATCACAACGTCCGAAATCGCGGCGAGCCGATGCACGGCCTCGCGCCCCTCATCCGATTTCAGATCCAGCGTGACTGACCGCTTCAGCCGGTTCATGGCGTGGAAGGTCGGCGAGGCGCCCTCGATGGGTGCGCCCCAGGCGCGGGCATCGTCGCCGACACACGGGCGCTCGATCTTGATCACCTCGGCACCCAGTTCGGCCAGCACCAGCGCACCATAGGGCGCGGCGATGGAATGGCCGATCTCGATCACCCGGATCCCGGCAAGCGGCAGTGAAGCGTTGGTCATGATCTCCTCCCGCCCGCACCGTGTCGCAGCGGTGGGGCGGCGGTCAATCCACAGGCGTGATGATCGCGGTCAGATGTCGTACCGATCGCACCATTTGCAGGCGAGGTCCGGTGCCGCCGCCTGCAACGCGGCAAAGGCTGTCTTGGGCGCGAACCGGGCACAGGAGAGAAGCCGCAGATCCGGGCAACGTGCAAGCGGCGTGAGATCCTTGTCGGCAAGCCGGACGGAAATCAGGAACAGTGCCTCGAGGCCCCTGAGCCCGGCCAACGGTGCCACGCTGGCAAGCTTCTGATTGCTTGACATCGTGCCTTCGACACCCAGGACCCGCAGATGATGCGCCTCGCGAAAAATCTCGAGATCGGTCAGATGCTTGGCGTTCTCGATAAACAGATTGCGCAGGTTCGGCAGCTCGAGCAGCGGTGTAAAATCCGAGATGTTGCGTGGGCTGTCCAGAACCACCGTATGCAGCTTTGTCAGGGCCCGGATGCCAGAGAGATCCTTGGCGGTCACGGGATAGGTTGCGATCAGCACTTCGAGATTCGTGAGGGCACAGATCTCCTCGAAGAAGGCCTGATCCATCCCCTCGGCCAACACCTCGCGGATCTGCCGGTGCGCTCCGATGCCCTTGTGCGAGGCCTTGACCCGCCTCAGCCGGACATAGGCCGCGCCATCGGGAATGTCCGCAGTGCGTTCGAGCATCGCTGTTGCGGCGTCGCTCCAGATCGCGTTCCGGTGGCCGCGGACATCCGCGATATAGTCGGGATCATCATAGAGCGGGGTCATCACGTCTCGGGCCAATAGCGCAGGATCGGCCGGGTCGGTGCGTGGCGGGCGACCTCGACAAAGCCGATATCCTGATAGGCGGCAAGACTGCCAAGAAAGAGATCATACATCGTCAGCTTGCGATCGGCGTCCACCGGGTAGGCCTCGATCGCGATGGCCCCTTCTGAGAGAGCGAAGTCGACAGCCCCCTGGATCAGCGGGCGCATCAAGCCCTGGCGGCGAAAGTCGCGGCGCACCACGAGGCATGTCAGCGACCAGACCGGGCGGTCATCGACCGCGCGCAGCGATTGGCGGTTGCGCACCAGACGGTCGAACGCGGATCGGGGCGCGACACCGGCCCAGCCCGCAGGCAGGCCGCCGACATAGGCGAGGACGCCTGGCGGTCGCTCGCCTTCCACCCGGTCCTTGAGCACGTGGCGGTTGCCCTCGCCCCACCCCTCGCGGAAGGCCTTGTTCGGGAGATACCAGTACGCGCACCAGCATTTAGCGGGATCGCCGCGGCCTGCGAAAACGGCCTCCAGATCGCCCCATCTGTCCGGCGTTGCGGGGTGGCATTCGATGTACTCGTGCATGGCACGAGCTTAGCGAAAGAATGTGTCCTGCGACAGGCGCCATTCGCCGTTGCGCCACTCGGTGGCGCGGCCCACCGATTTGACCTCCGAATCGCCGAGCTGCACCCCCCAGTCGTTGCCGATGTGGAACGCCTCGCCCTGGATCTTCAGGTGCCGCTTCGAGGTGCCTGCGACCGACCACGTGCCGAAGACAGACGCGCTGTCCGGATGCCAGAGCGTGACCTTGAACTCGTAGAGCGAGGTGTTGCGCACCTCGATCATGCCGACACGCCCGTCGAAGCTGACCGGCGTGTAGCTGGGCGTCACAGGCGCCGGGGTCGGATTGACGATCGGTTGCGTGATATTCGGTTGGGCGGCGGCGCTCCGGTCGTTGGGCGGGCCGAAGATATTCTGCCAGTTCGACAGCATCGCGCCGCCGATCGCAGCGACCAGCCCGATCACCGCGATCAGGATCTGAATGGTGTGGCCTCGGCCCTCTGCCATATGTCTGCTCCCCTTGCCCCCGGGCCGCCAAACCATCCAAATCACGCATATCTGTCAAGCGTGCCGCTTCGCTCACGTGATCTTTGTTCGGGCTGCTTGTCGTCCGCGCCGCTGTCGCGCAATGTACCGCCGTCAGGAGGAGCGCGACGTGGATTACGAAACCCTTAAAATCGAGCATCTTGATGGCGGCGTCATGGTTCTGACGCTCAATCGGCCCGAGGTGCTGAACGCCATGAACACGCCGATGATGCGTGAGCTGCGTCAGGTCTTCACCGATCTATACGTCGATGCCGGACCGGCCCGGTCGGTTGTCGTGACGGGCGCGGGCGAGCGCGGGTTCTGTCCGGGCGCTGACCTGAAAGAACGCGACGGCATGTCGGACGAGACCTGGCGTCAGCAGCACGCCTTGGTCGAGCAGATCGCCCGCGCCATGTTCCAGTGCCCGGTCCCGTTGATCGCCGCGGTGAATGGTGTTGCCATGGGCGGCGGGGCCGAGATCGCGCTCTGCTGCGATTTCATCTATGCCGCCGATCATGCGCGGTTCGCTTTCCCCGAAGTGACGCGCGGCATCATGCCCGGCATGGCCGGGCCGCAGAACCTGCCCCGTGCGGTGGGCGTGCGCCGCGCAAAGGAGATCATCCTGACGGGACGTCCGTTCTCGGCCGAGGAGGCCGCCGATTGGGGCATGGTCAACCGCGTCCTGTCAGTTGCCGATCTGGTGCCTGCCGCCATCGAGACGGCGCGCGTCATCGGCGAGAACGCCCCCATCGGTGTGCGCTCGGCCAAGGCGTCGCTGGACAAGGCCGTCGAGATCGACCGGGCTTCGGGCTATGATTTCGAGATCACCGCCTACAATCTGACCGTGCCCACCGAGGATCGGCTGGAAGGTGTCCGGGCCTTCAACGAGAAGCGCAAGCCGGTCTTCAAAGGGCGCTGATCGCCTTCAGAACGCGCATCTTGGCCGTCGGCCTTCCGCAGTGCGGAAAGGTTAAAGAATTCTTTCGTGCTCGATGATCCGCCAGATCCATGGGGCCGTATCCTCTGTATCAGATCGGTGTGCCATAAGTATAAATCCCGGAGATGAGCGCATTTTTTTGAACTAAAGCCGGACTGCGACAAGCTGCCGTATACAGAAAATTAATTTCAAAATATTTCCCAACGCACGGACAACACTGCAACGGGAGAATACACGATGAGTTCTGTAGGATTCGTGCCAGTGCTGGCATTCATTACTATGTTCGCTGTCCTTGCGCTGGTCTGGGTGAACATCCAGCAGACCATGAGCGAGCTCGATAAGACACGCAACGGGCAGGGCGCGGTCAAGCCGCGCTAACAACACCCAGACGATCAGACTAGGAATATCTGTACCCGGCTGCCCATCCCGCTCCGCACGCACGTGGACAGGGTTCGGGCATCCGGGTATGGGCGTCTCCGAAGGATGGAGGCGGTGATGACCAGAGATGTCTTGGTGCGCGACGTCGGACTGCGCGATGGATTGCAACTCGTCGCAACCGTGTTGCCGACGGCTGTGAAATGCGACTGGCTGCGTGCGGACATCGCCGCGGGTGTGCCGGAGGCGGAGGTTTGCTCGTTCGTCCCGCCCCACGTGATTGCGCAGTTCAGCGATGCGGTCGATGTGGCGACGGCGGCGGCTGGGATGGACGGGATCGCGGCCTCGGCCCTGACCCCGAACCTCAAGGGTGCCCAGATCGGCTTCAAGACAGGCATCGGCAAGATCAACTACGTCATGTCAGTTTCGGAAACGCACAACCAGCAGAACGTGCACCGGACCCGCGCCGAGAGCCTGGACGGCTTCCGCGCCATCATCGCGGCGCGCGACGCGGAAGCGCCGGGGGTGAAGATCGGGATCGGTCTTGCCACGGCGCTGGGCTGCACACTGGAAGGCACTGTGCCCGAGGCCGAGACCCTGCGGTTGCTGGAACAGGTGCTCGAGGCTGGTGCGGACGAGGTGATGCTGCCCGACACGGTGGGCTATGCCTCGCCCACTCAGGTCCGTTCGCTGTTCCAGAAGGGGATCGAGATTGCGGGCGATATCCCCGTCTGGTCGCATTTCCATGATACGCGCGGGCTGGGCCTTGCCAATGCTCTGGCAGCGCTGGAGGCCGGGTGCCGGCGCTTCGATGCCTCGATCGCCGGGTTGGGCGGCTGCCCGTTCGCACCGGGGGCGACCGGAAACATCGTGCTCGAGGATCTGGTGTTCCTGCTCGAGTCAGAGGGCCTGGCCACCGGGATCGACCTCGACGCGCTGCGCGCCGTGCGCGACATCGTCGAGACCGCCCTACCGGACGAGCCAAAATACGGCCAGGTTCTGCGCGCGGGCCTGCCCAAGGGTTTCACCGCGACGCCCTTCGCGGCCTGACGACATCCCGTGCTGGACCTCGTTTTCACGCCATTCGAAGGGTGCGGACCCTTGAGCTTCGGCATGCCGGATGCCGAGGTGAAGCGTGTTCTGGCTGGCTCCGATACTTTCTATCTGTGCGACTACATCGAGGGTGGTCTCGCGGCGTTTTGGTCCGATCCGCAAGCCATTGATCATTTCCGGATTGGCGGTGTCGACCTGATGCAGATGGACAGGCTGACAGCGGCGCTTCACATCGCATCGTTCAGTCAGGACTATGGGCAGGCGCAGGGCGGCTCGCTTTACTTCATGGATCTCGGCCTTGCGCTGATCCAGTTCGAAAGCCCATCGCGCGAGTTTGTGGTCTTTGCGCGGACCTATGATCCGGGCGAGCCTCTGCGGCCCATGGATGCAAAAGAGATTACGGACTACTACGAAGCTCAGACTGTGCAGCTTCGGGATGCCTGAGAAACTGACGACGGAGCCCCAGCTTTGACCAGCTTGACAATGCCCCTTGATGACCCGTGGGCCGATATCCGGGACGCGGTCGGGAAGCTCTGCGAGCCCTTCGACAATGCGTATTGGAACGATCTCGATGCGAAGTCGGAATACCCGCACGCTTTCGTCGATGCGCTGACCGAGGCCGGGTGGCTCGGCGCTTTGATCCCCGAGGCCTATGGCGGGTCGGGCCTGCCGCTGGCGGCGGGCGGCGTGATCCTCGAGACGATCCATGCCTCGGGCTGCAACGCGGCAGCGTGCCATGCGCAGATGTACACGATGGGCACGGTCCTGAAGCATGGATCCGAGGAGCAGAAGCAGCGCTATCTTCCCGGGGTCGCCTCGGGCGCGTTGCGCTTGCAGGCCTTCGGCGTGACCGAGCCGACAACCGGCTCGGATACCACGCAGCTGAAAACGCGGGCCGAGTTGGTCGGCAACAAATACGTCGTCAACGGGCAGAAGGTCTGGACCTCTCGCGCCATGCAGTCGGATCTGATGCTGTTGCTGGCGCGGACGACGCCTGCCGATCAGGTCTCGCGCCGCTCGGACGGGATCACCTGCTTTCTGGTCGATATGCGCGAGGCGGTCGGCAACGGGATCGAACTGAAAAAGCTCGACGCGATGATCAATCACAACTCGTGCGAGGTGTTCATCGACAATCTCGAGGTCTCGCCTGATGCGGTCATCGGCGAGCCGGGGCGTGGGTTCAAGTACATCCTGGACGGCATGAACGCCGAGCGGGTGCTGATCGCGCATGAGAGCTTGGGCGATGCCACCTATTTCGTGCGCCGGGCGGTCGAGTATGCGGGCGAGCGCGCGGTCTTTGGCAATCCGATCGGTGCGAACCAGGGCGTGCAGTTCCCCATCGCGCGCGCCTGGGCGGAGGCCGAGGCGGCGAAGCTGCTGGTCCAGAAGGCCGCGGCCCTGTTCGATGCGGGACGCCCCTGCGGCGCCGAGGCGAACACGGGCAAGATGCTGGCTGCCGATGCCGCCTGGGCGGCGGGCGAGGCGTGCATGCAGACCTTCGGCGGGTTCGCCTTTGCCCGCGAATACGGGATCGAGCGCAAATGGCGCGAGGCCCGGCTCTATAAGACAGCGCCGATCTCGAAGAACATGATCCTGGCCTATATCGGCCAGCATGTCCTTGGTATGCCGCGCAGCTATTGAGGGAGGTCGGGATGCGGTCTCTGCTTGCAGCCGCGATGATCGCCATGGCAGGGCAGGCGGCGGCCGAATGCTTCACCCGTACCTATTCCGATGCGCATCTGGCGACGACTCCGAACCAGACGGTGCGCTCTATTTCGGTGCTGTTCGGGCCGCATGGTGACCCCGCGCAGGCGAAGGCCAGCGTTGTGTTCCGCGACTCAGCCGAGCTCTGGAAGATCGGAGTCTACTGCAGCGCCGGCGGGTTGCCCTATGATCCCGATGCCCCGAGATGGTGCGGGGTCGAGTGCGATGGCGGTACGTTCACTGTGCGCGAACGCGGTGCGGATACGATCCTGCTGACCACGGGACGCGGCTTTGATGTGGGCACGGCCTGCGCCGAGACCGATACCGAGGAGACGCGGCGTGTCGCCGACAGGGGCGCTGCGACAACCGTCTTCCGGCTGGATCGCGCGGATCGGTCTGCCTGCCGCTAGGGCGCTGCACTGAACTCAAGCACCGAACCCCAGAAGGTTCGGGGCATCACGGCATATGACTTGGCGCTGCTCCGGCGTCGTCCAGTCCTGAAGCCAGTGGATCGTGTCGGCATAGCCATGGTGGTTTTCATGCTGGGTCCACGGCCAGTCCGAGCCCCAGAGGCAGCGCTCTGCACCGAAATGCGTGATCAGCCGCCGCGCCGTCAGCCGCAGATCAACGGCGGTTTGTCGATACGGGGCGGAGAGCTTGACGCAGGTCGATGCCGGATCGCGCGTCAAAAGCGCCTCGAACCCCGCGCACGGCACGTCGCCCGGTTTGCCGAAATGATCGACCATCAGCGGCGCATGGCTCAGCATTGGCAGCACGAACGGCCAGTCCGGACCGTGCACCTGCACCTCGACCCACCAGTCGCGCTGAACGGCCAGTTGGGTCAGAACCTGATATTCGGGCTTGGCGAGCCAGGCGGGCGGCAGGCTGAGCAGATTGTACCGCAGGCCGATCACGCCCTCGGCCGTCAGGTCATCCATCTCTGTCCCGGTCGTTCCCGGATCCAGCACCACGATGCCGCGCAGGCGGTCCGGGTGGGCGCGCAGGCAGGCCAGCAGGTAAGAGTTATCGGTGCCGAGGAAACTCGGCTGCACCAGAACCGCGCGCTCGATCCCGTGCGCGTCCAGCACACCGAGATAGGTGTCGATGGTCGCCTCATAGTCCGGGTGATAGCGCGCACCGCGCACCATCTCGCACGTTCGGTCCCAGACATGCGCATGGCTGTCTATCAGACCGGAGGGTGCCGCAATGGGATCGGTCATGGGATCTTTCGGCTTGGTGCTTGCACGGCAGGATCAGGCGCTTAGCTTGAAGGCAACAATCGGGAGGATGCCATGACCACGACACCGCGCCAACGCTTTGCTGCTGCTCTCGCCTCTCGCGAGATGGTGACAGCGCCGGGCTGTTACGACGGGTTGACCGCGAAACTGATCGAACGGGCCGGTTTCTCGGCTTGCTACATGACCGGGGCCGGTACGGCGTCCAGTCACGGGCTGCCGGATTACGGCCTGCTGACGGCGACCGAGATGGTGGCGAATGCCGCCCGCATCGCGGCGGCGGTGGACATTCCGGTGATTGCCGACGCCGATACCGGGTTCGGGAACGAGTTGAACGTAACCCGTGCCGTTTGGGAATACGAGCGCGCTGGCGTTGCCGCGATCCATATCGAGGATCAGGGCTTTCCCAAGAAGTGCGGGCATCTGGATGACAAGGAGATCATTCCGCTGGAGGAGTACCTCGCCAAGATCCGCGCGGCGGTGGCGGCACGGCAGGACCCGGACTTCAAGATCATTGCACGTACTGATTCGAACGCCATGATCGGGTTTGACGAGGCGATCAAGCGGGTCAACGCTGCCTTGGCGGCGGGGGCGGACATCGCCTTTGTCGAGGCGCCGAAGACCGACGAGGAACTCGCCGCCGTGACCCAGCGCGTCAATGGTCCGTGCCTCTTCAACCTCGTCCTCCGCGGCAAGACCCCGCCGGTGACGATGGACGGGCTGCGCGAACTGGGCTTTGCCTTGACGATCCTGCCAGATGTGATCTGGCGTGAGATGGTGATGCGGGCCGAGAGTGTCCTGGCGGACCTGACGGGCGGGACGCTGCCCGATCAGACCGCGGGTCTTCTGGTGTCTGAACTGTTCGAGCGTGTCGGCTCGAAAGACTGGGACGCTTTGCGCGATGCGTTCACCGAACCGGCGCAGGCCGCGGAATGAGCAGCAGCACGCGCACGGCCCTGATCACGGGCGCAGGGCAGAACATCGGCCGGGCCATTGCACTGGCGCTGGCGGCTGACGGGTTCAACATTGTCATCAATGGGTTGTCCAATCGGGCTGCGTGCGAGGAGACGTCCGCCCTCCTCGACGAGCATGGCGCGTCCAGCATCATCGCCATGGGCGACACGGGCAGCCGCGATGACTGTTATGCGATGGCTCGGCCGATGTTCTGCCCTGCGCCCGTGATCAGGGCCGTGCGCGTGCTGCTGCTCATTCCG
>JBCBOR010000039.1:0-41194 GCA_039821125.1 Pseudomonadota bacterium | reverse complement strand
GCGGCGGGGGTTCCTCTATCTGGTCGCCATCATGGACTGGCACACGCGAAAGGTACTGGCCTGGCGCATCTCGAACACGCTGGAAGCAGACTTTTGCGTCGAAGCGCTGAACGAGGCCATCGCCAGGTTCGGCCCGCCCGAAATCATGAACACCGACCAGGGCAGCCAGTTCACATCCTTTGCCTGGACGGATCGGCTGCGGCGCTCCGGCGTGCGCATCTCAATGGATGGCAAGGGCCGGTTTCTCGACAACATCTTCGTCGAAAGGCTCTGGCGGAGCCTGAAATACGAATGCGTCTACCTGCATGCCTGGGAAACCGGGTCGGAGGCCAGAGCCGGTGTCGGGAAGTGGATCGAGTTCTACAACCGAAAGCGCCCCCATTCCGCCCTTGGCGGCCAACCTCCAGCCGTGGTCTATTGGCTGAGAAAAGACGAAACCCAAACCAGTCAGCAGGTGCAGAAAGTAGCTTAATTTACGCCGGAAACTGTCCAAGCATTGGGGAGTAGCTCACGTTTGATCCGGTCGCTGAAAGAACAGTGCGTGCATCGTCAACGCTTCGAAAGCCTGGCACACGCAAGCCGAGCGATTGGTGATTGGATCCAGTTCTACAACCATCAGCGCCCACATCAGGCACTGGACATGAAAACGCCAACGGAGGCATTCAGATTAGCAGCCTAACCTGAGCAGATTCAGATGAGTCGATACACACCTTTGCAGGTGCGAGCTTGTACGCAAGGCCATAGCCGCGCGGGTTGTTGCCAGCGAACCCGGTGTACTGATCCGCATGCGGATCGGGCCTAGAACCGGAACCCGAGGTTCAGTGTAGCGGCGTACTGGCCCTGCTCGGCAGCACCAAAGCCAAGAATCAGCGGGCCAAACGGCGTCTGCACCCCTGCGAAGATTGCACCCGCGAGGAAGCCGCCCTTGTTCCCGATCTCGTCCCAATCATCGAAGGCGCCGCCAAATTCTAGACTGGCACCGGCGAACGCCTCTTTTCCGAACGGATGCTCGAAGCCGAAGCGACGATAGTAACGCAGTCCGACGAGCGCTGTGACATTGCCCAGCAACTCGCCCTCGGCCAGGCCAGACAGATTCTGAAAACCACCGATGAACCGCGGATCGAAACCTTGGGGATCAACCTCGCCATCCGCGGCAACAAAGGCAGAGACAGTGTGCTGACCAAACGAATATGCGCCGAGGGCATCCAGAACGATACTGCTCCCGCTTTCGTCATCTGCAACGTCGTACTCGTAAGAAAGACCGATCTGAATGCCGGATCGCGGCAGGTCAGGGTCGTCCAGCGTGTCGTAGTCCACAGTCAGCGAGACCGGAATCTGATCCTCGACAATTCGGTCGATGTTCGTGCCTGGTATGGTACCGCTCCTGATATCGACGGTCTGATGAACAAAGCCGATCCCGGCGCCGATCCGTCCCCAGTCTCCTGGGGTCCAGAACAGCTCACCCGAGACCGCGGCTTGCTCGACGATGATCTCGGACAGCGGGTCGTCCAGGTCCTGAAAGAGCGTTCCGCTTTGATTGACATACGCGCCCGTTGCGCGGACATGGACATCCTGATCCAGGTCGAGCGGTTGCTCGAACCGGAACTGTACCGCGTCGATGTTTCCGAACGAGAGGTCAAAGTCGAAACGTCCGCCAAACGGGTTCAGCTCCGGGATCCCAGCTCCAACAGCGATGGTGAAGTCACCGTCCTCGCCAATCGTGTCTTCAAGCGCGATCCCAAAACGCGGGGTCAGCAACCCGTCGTTGCGCTGCCTCGCCCGGATGATCAGCACCTCATCGCGACCGTCTGGCTCGTGGCTGTAGGTGATGTTCTCGAACAGATCGAGACCATAGACACGGGAAATGGCTGTTTCTATCTCGCGACCGGTCGCACTTCCGCTCGCCGGTAGGTCGAGACGCCGACGGATTACGTCCGGATCCAGCCTGCCATCGTATTCGACCTCGATGCGGTCATACTCGATTGCCGCGTTGCGCAGGTCACCGATCGGCGCGCGCGGTACCGCGAACCGTCCCGTCGCAAGTGCAGCGAGACGTGTCTCCTCTGCCAGCACGGTGTTGGCGCCCTCGACAATCGTGTCGGGCGCATCGGCGAAGTCGAGCATTCCGACAGCACCAACATCCGGGATCAGCAGGATGTCGTCGTCCCGAAGTGTCGCCACCTGATCGCGTGTCCTCGAGTGAATGAAGATCGAAAGGGTCTGGCCGAGTGAGGCCGCGAAGGAACCCAGATCCTCGGTTTTCTTGGCCGAGGGCGGGATCGATGAGACAATAACGATGTCTGCCCCCATCTGACGGGCAACATCGATCGGCAGATTGTTCGAAACCCCGCCATCGACCAGCAGGCGACCATCGATCACCACCGGCGGCAACAACACCGGGATTGACATCGAGGCCCGCAGGGCATCCACCAAAGGTCCACGGCGCAGAACAACCGGCTCGCCAGTTGTGAGGTCGGTCGCCACGGCACGGAAGGGAATCGAGAGATCATCGAAATCTTCGATCCGGTTGTGCCGCGTGGTGAGCTGCGCAAGGATCGCTGTCAGCTTCACACCGTCGACAAGGCCCGCATCCAGTTGCGCGCCGCCCGCACCGATTCCGATGGGAAGATCCGCCTGCACACTCAGCGGCTCGAGCCGACTGTCGCGGCGCAAAGGATGCTGCAAACGGCGATCGGACGAGTCGTTCAGGATGCTGGACCAGTCGATCTCGAGCGCCACGCGTTCCAGATCCGTCGGAGTATACCCCGCTGCATAGAGCCCGCCGATGATCGCCCCCATGCTCGTGCCGGTGACAACATCCGGGCGAATGCCGAGCCGCTCCAACTCGCGGATCACACCCACATGGGCGACGCCTGCTGCCCCCCCGCCGCCAAGCACGAGACCAATTTTCGGCCTCTCGGCCGCAGCGAGCGGCGTGGTCAGCATCGCCAGAAGCAATCCGGCATAGAGCATGTGCAAAATCTTGGTCATGTGATGAGCCATTCCATCCGAACACCTGACCCAGCATTGTCACCTCGCCCTGGGTCGGGCACCCCTAAAATGGTCGCGGGAGCGCAAATTGCGCAATGCGCACATAAGGTCTCCGGACAGACGATCGCCAATCCAAGAGGGAGAGCGGCCTCTGAAAGACGCCGCCCCTCGCGAGCATCGGCGAAACTAGGCCATTCCTGCGTCCGACAGCCCAAGTGTCGAGACCCCGTCAAGCTTGGGCATCAGGCTCAACAGTTCGCGCGTATAGCTCTCCTTCGGTGCATTGAAGAGTGTCTCAGTCTGCGCAACCTCGACCAGATGCCCGTGGCGCATCACGCCGACCCGGTCGCACATCTGACGCACAACGGGCAGATCGTGGCTGATGAACAACATGGTGAGCCCGAGATGTTCCTGCAGGTCCTTCAGAATGTTCAGGATCTGCGCCTGGATCGAAACATCGAGGGCCGTAGTTGGCTCATCGCATATCAGGAATCGCGGCTGTGTCGCCAAGGCCCGGGCAATAGAGATACGCTGGCGCTGTCCGCCCGAGAATTCGTGCGGGTATTTGCGCCCCGCCTCTGCGCCAAGACCCACGCGGTCCAGCAACTCGTCCACCCTGTCTTGCACGGCACGGCCCTCGAGAAGACGGTGATGCCGGACAGGTTCGGCGACAATGGCGTCCACACGCATCCGTGGATTGAGGCTGGAGAACGGGTCCTGAAAGATCATCTGGATCTGGCGGCGATACGCCTCAAGCTCGGCATTCGTCCTCAGATCGGTCACATCCACATCGTCGAACAGGATGCGCCCGCCATCGGCCTGATAGAGTGTCGCGATCATCCGCGCGACGGTGGACTTGCCGGACCCGGATTCGCCAACGAGCCCGAACACCTCGCCATCGCGGATGTCAAAGCTGACACCGTCCACAGCGGTCAAGTACTGGCGCCGGGACGGAAAGATCGACCGTTTCTGAAGAAAGCGCTTCGTGAGCCCTGTGACGCTTAGCAACTTGCCGGACTTCGATGGCTCGGGCCGCGGCCAATTGCGTGCCAGATCCTCAATCGCGAAACGGGTGTCACGTCCACCATAGCTGATCTGCGGAAAGCGGTGTACCTTGAGCGTCGGGCGCGGGACAGCTGCAATCAGGCTTTGGGTGTATTCGTGACGAGGCGAGCCCATGACCTGAGCTGTTAGACCACTTTCGACAATCGCGCCTTGGTACATCACCGTAACGCGGTCAGTCGTATCCGCGATCACGCCCATATCGTGCGTAATAAGGATAACACCGACCTGCCGCTCGCGCGCAAGCTCCTTGATCAGCTTGAGGATCTGCGCCTGGATCGAGACATCGAGCGCCGTTGTCGGCTCGTCCGCAATGATGACATCCGGCTCCGAGCAGAGCGTGAGCGCGATCACGACACGCTGGCGCATCCCGCCGGAGAACTGGTGTGGATAGTGCTTGAGCCGCGTTGCCGGGTTCGGAATGCCGACACGGGTCAGCAGATCAAGGGCGCGTTGCCGCGCTTCGGCATCGCCAATCTCCAAATGCGCAAGGATGGTTTCGACCAGTTGCTGCTCGACCGTGAAGAGCGGATTGAGAGAGGTCAGCGGGTCCTGAAATATCATCGAGATCCGCGCACCGCGTAAGGCCCGCATCCCGCCCTCGTCGCGGCCCGAGATCGTCTCTCCCCGGAACCGGATCGTCCCGCCGGTGATGTGACCCGGGGGCTCGAGCAGCCCCATAACGGCCGCGCCGATGGTCGATTTTCCCGCGCCGGATTCGCCCACCAGCCCATGGATCTCACCAGGTGCGACTGCGAGTTCCGCCTTGTCCACGGCCAAGAAAACCTTGTGCCGTGTCGGGAACGCAACCGTCAGGCCGTCAATTTGCAAGAGCGGTTTGGTCATCCGAGTTCCAGAGTGGCAACGGCATAGCAGGTCGAGCCAGGGAGAGGCGCAGGCCCGCGATACATCCGTGCGGTGTTGAAAGAGGGCGCCATGCCCTGTGCTTTGCAAAAATCCGTCAGGGTCGTGCAGCTCTCCGGGACATCGATCATGAGACGATCCTTAACATCGGCCGCGATATGGCGCAGCAGCGCCGCGGCGTCCTCGACATTCGAGGTCACCAAGGGGCCGACCTTGTAGCCGACATCGCATCGGCGATAGGTCGCAAAGCCGCGGCGGTTTGGGAGAACGAGGGTTCGTCTTGACGGTGCCTGGGTGAGCCATGCCGCGAGGAACTCCGGCTTTTCATATCCGGTCGCGTTGGCGTCCAGGTCTACAACCCAGCCCGTGTCGTCTTGGGTTGCTGGTTTGATATAGGGGTCGGGGGCACCTGATATTTCGCCCTCATAGCGCCACGTCTGATCCATGAGGGCGAACCCGGACTTGCGATAATTGTCCTGCTGATCGGGTACGCCGTCCAACCCAACGACCCGGTCTTCGGCATGCGCCAGCGCGTGTTGCCAAAGGGCATAGCCATACCCCTGACCGCGGAACGCAGGGTGGCAGAGATAGAGCCCGAGGAAAGCAAAGGCGTCCGAGTGATTGACGGCGGAGACGGCAGCCACCAGGGCATTGTCAACCTCGCCGACAAAAAACCCCTGGGGATCCGCTGCGAGGAACGCTGCCGCGTCGTCCGATCCAGGGTTCCAGCCTTCCTCTCGAGCCCAGCCAAGAAACGTTTGCAGATCTTCAGTTGTCATGGTCCGATGCCTCATCTCAGCCTCGGGTTCAAAGCATCGCGCAGCCAGTCGCCGAGCAGATTGACTGCCAGTGCGAGTGCCAGCAGCGTCAGCGCCGGGAACAGCAGGATCCACCACTCGCCCGAGAACAGGAACCCCTGCCCGATCCGGATCAGCGTGCCAAGCGAGGGTTCGGTCGGCGGCGCTCCGACGCCGAGGAAGCTCAGCGTTGCCTCGGCTATAATCGCGAGTGCCAAAGAGATGGTCGCAATGACCAGAACGGGCGAGAGCACATTCGGCAGGATGTGTCTTGCCATGATTGCGACCGAGGGACGACCAATCATCCGAGCGGCCTGCACATATTCCTTCTGCTTCTCGACCAGCGTCGCGCCACGCACGACTCGCGCGAACTGAACCCAGTCTGACAGGCCAATTGCGATGATCAGAACCCAGATCGCCATCTGGTCCCGCATGTCAACTGGCGTGAAGCCCTTGGCAATGCCGAAGATCAGCATGGCAATAAGGATCGAGGGAAACGTCAGTTGTACATCGGCGATGCGCATGATCAGCGTCTCGACCCAGCCGCCGAGATAGCCTGCGAGCAGTCCCAGCGTCACGCCGAGCACAAGAGCGAAAAGCACCGCCATGGAGCCGACAAACAGAGAAATCCGCATGCCGTAGAGGATGGTCGAGAAGACATCGCGGCCCTGATCGTCCGAGCCCAACCAAAAGACATCTCCGGTGAACGCGTTCGGGGCCATCGGGGCGGAGAAGCCGTTCATAAGATTGAGTGTTGCCGGGTTGTGCGGATCGTAAGGCGCGATCAGTGGAGCAAGGATCGCAGACAGGACGAGGACTAGTGTCACGATCGCGGAGGTCACGGCAACAGGAGATCGTCGGAACGACCACATGAAGTCCGATCGCCATGCTGCAATCAAAGCGCTCATCTCGCAATCCCTGCAAGAGGCCGCGTGCTCCCGGTCACAACCTGCGCTCGCCTTTGCATGTGCGCAGCCCACCCACCCGCACGCGGCCCGGTTTGAGACCGGCTCAGGTATAAGCGCATCAGGTGGTCCCCTTCTCGGATCGCAGCCTCGGATCGATTGCGACGTAGAGAAGATCCACCGCAAGATTGATCCCCACGAAGAGAACCGAGATCAGCATCAGATACGCCGCCATGACCGGGATATCCACAAACTGGATCGCGTTCACAAACAGGAGGCCAACCCCAGGCCACTGAAAGACCGTCTCGGTGATGATCGCGAAGGCAATGATCGAACCGAGTTGCAAGCCTGTTATGGTGATGACCGGCACCAGCGTGTTCTTCAGCGCATGGCGAAAGTTTATCGCCCGTTCTGTCAGGCCGCGGGCGCGCGCAAAACGGATGTAATCCTGGCGGAGCACCTCCAGCATCTCGGCCCGCACGAGCCGCATGATCAGAGTCATCTGATAGAGTCCGAGTGTGATGGCGGGCAGGACCAGCGCCTTCAAGCCGCTAACCGTGAGAAACCCCGTTGTCCAGCCTCCGAGATCGACAGTCTCGCCACGGCCAAACGAGGGCAGCCACTTCAACTCGACTGCGAAAATGTAAATCAGCAGGATGCCGATCAGAAAAGTTGGCAAGCTGACCCCAATCAGGCTGGACGACATGATGACGTTGGAGAGCCAGCCCTCCCTATGGATCGCCGTGTAAACGCCGAAAATGATCCCAAGAAGAATTGCAAACGCCCCAGAGACCGCGGCAAGTTCGAGCGTTGCGGGCGCACGCTCGGCGAGGACATCGATGACCGGACGGCCCTGGCGATAGCTCACGCCCATCTCGCCCTGCGCGGTCGAAACGAGGAACTTCCAGTACTGGACCGGAAAGGGCTGATCGAGACCAAGTTTGGCGCGAAGACGCTCGATGTCCGCATCGGTGCGTTCCTGACCGAGCATGTTCTCGACCGGATCGCCGACAAAGCGGAACATCGAGAAGGCCACGAGGCCGACGCACAGTAGCACGATGACCGACTGGCCGACCCGACGGAGAATGTAACTTAGCATGTCGTCGACACTTCAGGTTCCCGCTGCGATGATCAAGAGGCTTGCGCCGCACGATGACAACGTTTTGTGGCGCTCGCTGTTTATGCCGGGAGCGGCACCTGCCAGATGCTCTTGTAGCTTGCGAGAACCCAGTGTGTGACAGTCATCACACTGCTCGCCAATAGCGCCGAAAAGCCTTGTTCCATGAAGAGCTTGCCGAGATCGTCAAAGGCATGAAGAACCTCGCCCGTGGCCGCGTCGAGTCAGGCGAATTCGCCCGGTCTGCGCAGGGCCATCACCACGCGGCCAAAGGGCGAGAAATCGGCATACTCGATGTATCGCTCGGAGGCCGATCCAAAGATCTTCTCACCGGATGCCGTATCGAAGACATGCACATGGTGGCCCTTGAGCAGGAAACGCGACCCGTCCGGTGATTAGACCAAGTCCCTGATCGCACCGCTTATCCGCCAGCGGCGCACTGGCTCACTCGCGGCCAATGCATCGGGATCAGTCAGATCCCAAAGCAATACATAGCTGTCGCCCTTGGTCATCAAGCCCGTCTCGCAAGTCGCAAGATGCTGTCCCTTTGGATCGAGCGCCATCGACGTGACATCGACCGGCAGCGAGAGTTTACCTCCGCGCTTGGTACTCCGTGTTTGGAACTTAATCAGCGTATAGTCCTGATATCTGTTCTCTGCATTGGGGCGAAACCGGCCAGTGTGGACCGCGTAGATCTCGCCGTCATGGCTCATGGACGACGCATGCCCCGACCCCTCCGGCATACTGAGACGTATCGTAGACCTGAGAGCCGACTGTTCAGTCGGTGGCGTGATGTTTTGTATTGCTGCCCCGCAGCGCCTCAATCCACCGTCACCCAGCGCGGGATGACGAAGTTGTCGGCGCGCTGGGTCAGATTGTTGTCGTCGCAAAGACTATTTGAACTTGAACCATTTGAATTTGGCGGCATCGTCCGGAGCGACGATCGTGTCGATCTCGGACTTCATACCCCAGTTCAGCACCTGATGGTGGATCGGCAGGTAGACGATATCGCTTTGAACCTGCTTCCAGATCGCCGCGATCATGTCATTGCGTTTGTCGAGATTGGTCTCAGAGGCCAGCGCCACGATCTGCGGGTCCAGATCCGGGTTCGAATAGCGCGTAGCGTTCCACGAGCCGTACTTCTCGCCCTTGGTGTGGACCAGGAAGTTGAAGATGTACTCAGAGTCATAGGTCGGAACGCCCCAGCCGAGCATGTAGAAGTCGGTCTCGAGGTTCGAGAGCAGCGGGAAGTGCTGGGCCTTGGGCTTGGCATCGAGGTTCACCGTGATCCCGATCTGCGCCATCATGCCGACGGCGGCCTGACAGATCGCCTCGTCATTGATGTAGCGATCGTTCGGGCAGTTCAGCGTGACCGAGAAGCCATCGCCATACCCGGCCTCGGCCATCAGCGCCTTGGCCTTCTCGGTGTCCGGTGCCGGGTATTGGTCGAGGTTCGACGTCCAGCCGTTCACGAAGGGAGGCATGGCGACGCCTGCGGGCTGGGACTGTCCGCGCATCACCACCTTCTGGATGGCCTCGCGGTTGATCGCCATCAGCATCGCCTCGCGCACGCGCTTGTCGGCGAAGGGGTTCTTGCCATCGACATTGTCCGAGGTCAGATCCGCATCGCCCTGGTTCAGACCGAAGAAGATCACCCGGTTCTGCGGCGCGGTGCGCACGTCGAGGCCATCAGTCTCGGCCACACGGCCAAGGTCCTGTACCGGCACGTCCTGAATAAAGTCGACCTCACCCGACAGCAGTGCAGCGACCCGGGTCGCAGCGTTCTGGATCGGGGTGTAGACGATCTCGGTCACCTCCATTGGGAACTGATCCTTGCCCCAATAGCCGTCATAGGCCGTGAGCACGGTCTTGGTGTCAGGCTCGCGGCTGACCAGCATGTAGGGCCCGGTGCCGTTGGCGTTGCGCGCCGCGAAGGTCTCCTCGCCGCCCTCGAAGTCCTGCACCTTCACGGTGTTGTTCGCCTTGGCCCAATCCTCGTCCATGATGAAGAGGTTGGTGAGGTTCGAGGGCATGATTGGGTTCGGGCCATCGGTGATGATGTGGAACTCGTAAGGCCCGTTCGCCTTGACCTCTTTGACCGAGGCGAGAAGCTCCTTGTAATCGCTGTCCGGCGTCATGGCGCGGTTGAAGCTGAACACAGCGTCCGAGCTGTCGAACGCCGCGCCATCGTGGAAGGTCACGCCTTCGCGCAGCTTGAAGATCCAGACGTTCGGATCATCGGCGCTCGGCGCCCATTCGGTCGCCAGAGCCGGCACCATCGCACCCGTCATGTCGCGCATGACCAGTGGCTCCATGATCTGGTGCGCCAGCGCGCTGGTCGGGCCTTCGTTCTGCGCATGGGGGTCGAGCGTGAGGCTGTCGCCCGCCCGTGCCCAGTTCAGTGTTTTGGCGTCGACCAGAGCCGTCGTACCGGCCAGAAGCGTCGCCGCAACCATTGCAACTCGAATGAACATTGTGGTTCTCCCTGTTCGTCTCCTACGCTCACTATGAGCGGTAAATCCGCTGTGGCAAGAGACTGCAGAAGCGTAACGCAACGTCTCAACAGGCCTTCGGAAAGCCGGACGATGCGAAAGAACGTTCTCGGTCGCGATGACCTGTGAAACACTTCCACAAGGGTAATCGACGGTCTTAACCAACTGATACCGGTTGCCGCTCGCTCGGCTGCATCGCGATAGCTTTCCTGCTGAGAGCATTGTCGTTGGCAGACAGTTCGGAAGTTCGGCGAAAAACAGCTGATCGACGCCAGCCCCTGATCCTAGGATCTTGCTGATCCCAACCCACAGGACATGGCAATTACCGGGTTTGTCCACCGCCAAAGCTGGCCTCGATCTCTGCTTCGCTGAGTCGGCGGTGCGCCCCCTCAAGCGTGAAGAGATCCGGCTTCTTGTCGAAGTAGGTTTCGGCTGCGAGCTTCAGGCCAGAAAGGTCGTCGAGGGTCCCAGCCGAAAGGCTGATCATGCCGTCCATTTCAACTGGAGCGACATGGCGCACAAACAGGCTGCTGCCGCAAAGGCGGCAGAAGCAGTTCCTGGCGCGGTCGGAACTCGCGTATTGAACAAGATTGCCCCACCCGTGGAACCGCATACTGGTCGCACGCAGCATCAGCGTCAGACCGACGCCTCCGGTCCAGCGGAGTGTCACGTCATCGTAGTTGGCGAAGACTTTTTCCGCTGGCGTCTCGATTGCGTAGCTCACCGCTCCGCAAAGGCAGCGGCCCGTCCGCAGATCGTCTTCACCTTCTTCGATCGGTTGCTCGACCATGCGAGGCAGTTGAGCCCGCGGCATCGCCGACGGCATGGCAGCGTGGCGCGCGCCATAGGTCATCTCGCGCTCTCCATCGAACCCGAACGGACATTTCGGACCTTCTGCATCTGACATGGCGTCGCTCCTCGGGGTCTTTGTTGATGGTATCGTCTGTCTTTGGGCTCGGCAGTAAGGCTAGGGCGCTTGCATCTCGCCATTGGCCCTGAACGTTGCAATGCTGCCGCGCGCAACGCCGCGCTCCCTGCCGTGCCTGCGACCACGGCGGCGAAGCGGCGCAGCGATGCCCTCCCGCGCCAGGTCGAGATGCGTCTCAAGCTCCCAGATGACTTGCTCGTTCTGCAGGTCTAGAGGTTGCTTGCCCAGCATCTTCGCAGCCATGTCCGCCGCCTTCTCCGCAGACAGGCCGGAATAGACCAGTTGGGAGGCCAGAACGCAGGCGGCATTCTGATTGTCTCCGGTGCCCAGGACAACGACGGTTTCACCGTCATCTAGCAACCGCTGACACTCGAGACAGAGCGGAAGGTGATCGCTCGCTGCGGAACGCTGACCGTCAGGTAGCGGCACCCAAACTGGCACGATCCCGGCATCCGTCAGCCCTGCGAGATCGGGTGGTGTGTCCTGGTCCAGAGCGACAACCGCCGTGACGCCATTGTCTTTCAACGTTGCAATGTTGCCCTCTGCAAGGCCATCTCCCTCGACAAAAAAGAGCCCCAACCGATCTGACATCACCCACAAAGGAGCATCGTCGGATGTCGCTACTTCGACGTCGACGTTGATGTGATCCGGCGTCACACGCTGTTCCGGCGCGAGAAGCCATTGCGGGGTGTCCGGCCGAACCACGCTGACCCCGCCTGTGCCCACGAACTGGTGGCCCGCCTCGGAGCTCGGCGATGTGAAGAACACACTGGTCGGCGTATGCTCCTGAAGCTCCGCGCCCGCAACCAGGACGACCGAATCTGCATAGTCGGCAACCTGCGCCTGATTGTGAGACACCATCAGGACGGAATGATACTCGGCCACATCAGCGAGGCAGCGCATCACGTCCCGGGCCTCGCCTTTCGACAGATTTGCCGTCGGCTCATCAATACAGAGAAGGCTGGGCGCAACATCGCGAAAGAGCGCCTCTATCAGATCGAGGGTTTCCACACCCGTGCTTGCAGCAAACTGACCAACCAGAGACGGTCGATTCGACACGTCCAGCGGTGCATCGTCATAGACCGCGTTCTTAGCAAGACCGGACAGCGGAAACGCATCACCACAGCAGATCCACGTAAGAAGCGAGGACTTACCCGTAGCGGCAGGCCCCATGAGCGCCGTCAGCCCCCGTTTCGGAAGGTGCAGGGACAAGTCATGGAAAAGCGTCCGATCCTCGATCTTGAGCACGAGGCCCTCGATATCGAGGATGTTGGTCACTGCGTGACTCCGATCAAAACCAAGGCAATGTCGGTTTTGCACCGCCGATTTCCGAGCCGCGCCTTGCGGTTACACAGACAGGGCTTGGCGCCGCAACCCTGACGCCAACTCGGCAAAGCCATCGCCATCGCATCCATCACCGCAAACTCACTTTCACCACATCAAACTCCGAACGGCAGCAAAGGCTATTCCACCGCTCGAAGTCAATGCGCATCAGCGATCTAGAGAGCGGCAGAGATTTCCGTCACGGCCATGCGTGCCTTGGTCAGGACCATGCCGGGGTTCGCGTTCTTGCGGCACACGAAGCAGATAACGTGGTTCGGATACTGCTTGGTGCGCATGAAGGCATGCAGCAGATTCTCCGAGAACACGATGATCTCGTTGAAGTAGTGACCGTCATGCCCTTCGACGCCGCGCGCCTTCTTGAACATGTTCTCGATCTGGACAACGCTGGCGCCCTGGAACAGGTCTGCGGTCGCCGCAGCGAGGGTATCGAGGATTTCCTGCGGGTGCGAGTCGATCGTGTGGACGCCAAGAAGCATCCCGGTCGACAGATCGACATAGCCCGAAGCCAGACACTCCGGGATCCCAGCCATACTCTGCTGCATCACTTTTTCGAGGGACATTGGTGTACCTTTCCATCCTTGCATGTTGCAGCATTTGCCGCATTCGCTGGGTTAAAACTCACGACGTCGTCCAGCGCCGACCATCGCAGTTGATTGGTCCGCGTTTGCACTTTGCATATAATTCACAGTCTAAACGTGGGGTTATGATGTCGAAATCATGTCTGCACAAAGGCGGCATCAATTGTCGCACGAGCGTTAACGATCACCGTTTGACGTCGACGTCACTGAGTGAACTGTTCGAATCGGCGTAGCCGCACGCAGCGCCGAAAGCCTCCAAAAACCGAAGCTGCACCCGGCTTTCGATCCACGATCTATTTTTCTGTCTGAGCGAGGCCACCGCATCGCTGGGATGGATGCCATAGAAAATCAGTTGAGCGGCCAACAGTGTCCCGGTCCGTCCGCGCCCGCCATGGCAATGAAAGGCAATGGCATCACCCCCAGCCTGTCGTTCGGCAACTTCCGTACAAACAGACATCGCTGCATCGATGGACGGCGCACCCATATCGTCAATCGGGCAATAGATGCTGTCGATGTCGTGAGCTTGCAACTGATCTCGCGGTGGCTCCCACTCGCGGGTCAAGGTGACGAGCACCGAGATGCCCATACGTTGCAGGCTCTTAAGATCGCTCTCAATCGACGATACAAGCCCAGGTCTCGGCGCGCCGGCGAAGCGACCCCGGATCAGCCAGCAGAAATTCGCCGGACCAAAGTAATCAGATGGTGCGCCGGGACACTCCTGCGGGATCGATCTGCGGACACGCTCGCTTTGCATCATGGCGCCGTTTTGACTCTTCGTTTCCCGGATTGTCTGCCCATCAGAGGGGCATACGGGGTGACGCACTGCCACAAAATCTTGGTGACCAAATGGCCGCAGGCCTAACGCCAGCGTGAGCACGATTTTGTCTAAATCATATTGTAATCCTTTGCCCGCTTCTACCTTGTGTTGCGGGGTGGTGTTTTTCTGAATGAGTGCTCGCATGGATTCTTCGCAAGATCATAACGACGGTGGCGCCTGGATTGGGGCGACACAAAAAGACGAGATCTCGGCGCTGATCCGGCTCTGCGACCAGCTGCGTCGGATCGCTGATCGGCGTTTCGCGGAAAAATGCGACGAGGAGCGGCGCAAGCTCTCGGCATGGCGGGCACGCGTTGCCGCAGTCGGGCAGGTCAAAGCGGGCAAGAGCACCTTTCTTGGCGCGTTGATCGGGCAGCCAAACCTCCTGCCCGCCGATGTGAACCCATGGACCTCGGTCATCACCAACATGAACTTCGGCCACCCCGATGCACCGGGGGGCAGCAGCATCTTCCATTTCTTTGACGAGAAGGACTGGGGTCGAATCATCGACGGCGACCCCAAGACACGCGAGATGGCGGAAGATCTATTGCCGGGGTTCGATGCCGAGGTTCTGCGTCATCAGGTCGTGGACATGCGCGATCGTGCCCGCAAGCGACTAGGCGATTTCTATGACATTCTTCTGGGCAAGACACACAAATACGATCGCGTCGACCGGAACATTCTGGACCGTTATGTCTGCGCCGGACGCGCGACCGACGGGATCAAGGATGATGGTCGGTATTCGGACATCACCGAACGCGCCGAACTTTACTTTCCAGCCGGTAAATTCGCAGCACCGTCCGTCGTCACCGACACTCCAGGCGTCAACGATCCGTTTCTCGTGCGGGACGAGTTTACATGCCGCAGCCTGAAGAATTCGGACACCTTTCTTCTGATGCTCTCGGTGCATCAGGCACTGACATCTGTGGATCTCTCGCTTATCCGGCTGATCGGCTCGGACCCGGACAAGAAGATCATCGTTTTCATCAACCGAATCGATGAGTTGGAAGATTTTGCCACCACCGCCCCGCGCATTCACAAAGACGTTGTTGATGAGCTTGCCGAGGCAGGGCTTGGCTCGAACTGCGACGTTGTGATCGGTAGTGCTCACTGGGCGTCAATGGTCGCTGAGTGGACGGAGAATGACGACGACGAAATCGCGAACGCCGAGGCGATCACGCAAAGTCCGGAATTCGTTAAGTTCCTGAACGAACAGCACGGAACCATGCCGGATGACACACGCGCGCGGTTGCAACTGGCGTCCGGGCTAGACGCAACGGAGCGTTTGCTCGACAACGCGATGGAAAACGCAGCCGGCGCCCAGTTCGTGCGGGAGCGTAAGGCGGCACTGCATGGCCTCGCCACAGCAATCAAGTCCGAGTTGAACACCCGTCGGTCCGAACTGGCTGACTTCAAACCCCATGCCTCGGGATCAACAACCTTGTCGCCCGGGGCCTTCGATGCCATTCGCAGCCGTTCGATTGCTGCGCGCGGTGTTGTACATGACGTCTCGGCGACGCTGGAACAGTACCGCCGCGCCCTTGACGAACAACTCAACGAAGGTTGGGCCGGAGCCCGACGCGAACTCGACCTCGTGTGCCGGGCCCATGTCGAAATGCAGGCGTCACGCCTCGCAAAAGTCTTCGAAGCACCGACCCTTCCCAGCGAGGGGTTCGAATTCGAGACTGACGATTTGCGCGAGCAACTCGAGGAGCGCGCGGTGGAAATTCATCGCGCAAGCCGGGAACGGGTGGACGGTATGATCCAGAAGGCGGTCGATGACATCCGGCGCCTCACGGAACCTCTGGTCGGCGACATCGGTTTGACCGTCGGCATCGAGAATCTGCCGAACAATTCGATTGTTCCGATGGTCGCAACCTCACGTCAAACATTGTCGGTCGATCTGGTATCGCCGCGTGGGTGGGCGTTCTGGACCAAAAAGCAGCGCACATCGGACGAGGCAGCCGAGATTCTCAGACGACTTGTCAGGGTCGAGTTCTTCCCACTGCTGGATGCGATCTGCCAACTGTCGCAGGATGCGTTGTCCGAACGTGCCGAAGAAGCCTTCCAGCGTCTTGATACCCTGGCCACGCCCGTGGTGCAGTCGATCGTGGCGCGCGCTGAGGCTGATGAACGCGGAGCGGATCGGTCGACCGTGAGCGAAGTCAAGAACACCTTCTCGGCGCGGGTCGAGCAAGAGCTTCAGGAGACCGAAAGGCTGATCGAGGAGATGGCTGGGCTCGAATCAGCATTGGGTATCACCAGCGCGAGTGCTCCGCGCCAACAGTTCGTCTAAGACAAAGACGGCACGGACACTTGAGAGGCCGTTGGACCCTTGGAGATGAAGCGCCCTGATCCACAGCTTGATCGCCCCAGGCGAATTCTCGTCGCGGGGGAGTTCCGGAGCGGCAAGTCTACGGTGATCAATCTTTTGATGCGCCGACCAGTGATCGAGTTCTCTCTGATGCGCGCGGACCGGCCAATGCTGCGGTTACGCCATGGCAGCGTTCCGTCAATCCTGATCGTGCGCGGCGATGGCGAAGAAGCACCGGCCGCGACGCTCGAGGCGGCATATCAGGATGAGACGGCGGTCGAGGTGGTTCTGGAGGCGCCAGATCCAGTGCTGCAACGGCTTTCGATCACAGAGGCGCGCGCGCGGGTTGGGGCAACCGCGACCGCCGAGTGGCGGCAAGAGGCTGAGGCGGCTGATCTGATCATATGGTGCTCCATCGCCTCACAGGCGTGGCGGCACACCGAGCGCGTCTTTGTCGAATCACTTGGAGAGGATCTGGCTGCACGATCGGTTCTGGCGCTGACCCGATCAGATCTCTTCGCATCTGCTATGGATCGCGAGAAAGTCGCGCAACGAATGCAGGACGAAGCGATGACAAGCTTTTCGTCGGTAGCGTTCGTCTCGGCTCCCGCAAGTCTGGTCGCCGCAGCAGGGGATGCCCGCGCCTGGGATGCCACGGGGATCAGTGAAATCGGCGCGCTCATTCCTGATGTGGCGACGCAAAGCGAAGCGCAGAAAACCGCTGATGAGATCGCAGCCTTGGCTACGCAAGAGATGAACGATCGGGAGCTTTCGCCATCTGGTCCAACGCTGGTGATCGACAACACGCAACCGGACGGTGGCATGCCTGCGCCGGAATCCTTGGCGCCGAAACCAAGCTCGCAACCATCAACGCTTTCCACTGATAACGTACAAGCGCCGGTCGCGGACATTCCCGCGGAGAGCATTGATCCAGTCTTGGACGCAATCGCCGAACTCCGCGGCTTTCATTCGGCGGCAATTGTAACGGCCGGTGCAGGTATCATGTCTCACAGTAGGAGTGCCGGCAGCGAGCTGATAGGACGCGGCCTGACGCTGTTTCGCAATCATCGCGTTCCGGATGATGGCCCCGATGACGGACGCGAATTTGTCGTCACCGGTCCGGAGACCTTCCACATCCTCCGTGCAATCACGCCGGATGCGGCCTCTCACGTTCACGTCGTGGGTTGGACCGAGAGCGGGATGGTCGCGCGATGGCGCATGGCAGTCGAGAAAATCTGCGATGCCATCGCGCAGTCTGAATAGCCTCTGAGCCAGCAAAACGCCAAAGTCGGTGTCCCGGCGCCCCCTGCCTAGAGCGTGACCGATTGCTCGACAGCCTTCAACTGCAACCGCGCTCGGCCCTGATTGGCGACCCGTTTGTCCAACGCCACATACAAGAACGCTTTGGGCGAACGCGACAGCGGTCGGATCAGATGGCACTGCGTGCCAAGCGTGATCAGAATATCGTCGATCGGCTCGTTCCACCCAAGCGACTTGATGGCATCTAGCTTCACTTTGACGACCTTTGCGTTCGCAGCGCCCGCAGCCTCGACATCGAAATCCGACCCGCCAAACGACGCCAGCATGAACCCGGTCTCGCTATCGACAAGCGCGCCACCGAGCACACCGTCAATCTCGCGCAGGCCTGTAATGTCTATACCCATGTCTTTCCGCCATTTTCTGCGTGCTTGACGATCTCGCCCCGCTCGCATGCCACGCGTTTCATTCGCGGGCAACCTCGAGCAATGTCAAGCCCATTGACGAGACGGTCGCGCGCAATCTGCGCGGGTTGAAACAGATATCGCTTCCACTCTTGCAGCTTGGCACTTTGATTGGACACGCTGGGAGGCAATGTTTCACGTTTAAGTTAAGGAATTCCAACAAGATCTGCGCGCTCAGATCGCGCAAATCTGTTTCAGACACAACGGGTCGATCAACCGCAACACCCTGTCCGGAGAAGACGGGAACGACATCCGGAACGGCCGCAGGGCAATCGAAATCATGTTCGGCGGCGCAGGCGATGATCGGTTGAACGGAGGCTTCGGCTAGGACCAGATGTCAGGTGGCACCGGAAACGATGTCATCGTGCTCCTAAACCGCGTCAAAGATCTGATCGAGTTGAGGGGCATTTCCGAGATCACGGACCTTGCGGATCTCGAGGCCAACTATTTGAGCCAAACAACCGATGGGGCCCTGATCACGGCCGGTGGAGACACGCTTCTTCTGCGCGGCGTCCAAACGAGCCAACTCGCCGATGACGACTTCATCTTCCTTGGGAGTTAGTGCGGCCCTCTCGCACTGATCATGTTCCCGAGCTTCGTACCTCGGTTCAAAAGGGGATCAAAGCTAAGGTATGATCTCGGTCGCAAGGCGATACTCGACCAACTCGTCCTCGACAAGGAAGTAGATCTCTTCGGGTGGGGTCTTGAGGGCGTGAACCATCAGGAGAGGATCGACACCCATCTCGTTCAGATGTGCCATCGTCTCACCCTGGCCGGCCTGAACCCCCTGAACGGCAACGAACAGAGGCAGGAGACTGTTCTCGCCGTAATAATGCTGGTGAACCCCGATCCAGGCCGCACGCGATGCGGTTCGTGCGTCCCCACCCGCGAACATGTACGGGCAGGAGGAGACGCATGCAGCATCGGGTCCAACCAGCGTGTTCAACCCCTCCGCGCGGATTGCCCTGCCAATGTCGATGGCCTCGGAGACGTGTCCTCCAGGGCTGTGCAAAGCCACAAGATCGACCGGATCCTCCAGGCTTTCGAGATAGGCGGCAAACCGCTGGGCGTCACCACGCTCGATCGCACCGGCGATCAGAAGAACCCGGCCATCAGCCTCGGTTTCCTCAACCGTGAACTCGAGCCTGCTCGGCAGGTCATCCGGCAGGCTCACCGGGCCATTCACCCTGAGACGCGGATCCTGATGCGCAGGAACGCCGACATGCAAAAACGGGCGTGACTGATCACCCGGCGTCACATCCCTGGTTTCGATCGACTTGATCGGCCGGTCGCCGCCGAAGGTCTGCTTGGACCATGTCTCCTCGGAGACAAGAAGCCCTGCGATCCCGATCTGCGCGAGCACACATGCCCAGACGACGACCCTTACAGATGGCAGTCTCTGGAACACCGATCTGCGCGCGGACATGCGTCAGTCCCTGACGGATCGGATCGGGGTCTCAGGCCGCTCCGCAGGGCCGGGCGGGTGCGGGCGGGTGCGCTCGGCGACACGGGCCTCCGCCGCGCTCATACTGGCCTCGATGTCGTTCAACGCGCGCATTGCGATGCGCAGATCGGCAAGTGTAAGGCTTTCCTCCTGCCCTGCCCCTTC
The DNA here is from genome assembly GCA_039821125.1 of Pseudomonadota bacterium. Lineage (GTDB taxonomy): Bacteria > Pseudomonadota > Alphaproteobacteria > Rhodobacterales > Rhodobacteraceae > Thermohalobaculum. The sequence continues at coordinate 21,655 of JBCBOR010000039.1, read as the reverse complement.
GCGACCGCGCCGGATTGCAGCCTGCGCCACGGCCAGCACAAAGACGAGCACGCCGGGCAGCAGATCGATGGCGATCGCTCCGGCCCAAGACGGAGCGAAGTCGCCCGCATAGCGAATGACTGCATCTGCCGCGGAAATCGGCGTGTATGTGATATCCGGCGGTTGCTCGAGGCTCAGCACCTGCTGCGCTGCTTTCTCCAGTGTTCCGGCCCGCAAATTCAGCGTGTCCAGGATAGCCTTCATTGTCGCTTCCTGGTCCGAACGCACCTGCGCGCTGCGCCCATCAAGCTCCGGCAGAACGACCGACGCGGGAAGGTCATTTGCCGCCCGTGCCACCAGTTGCGCCACTTGAAGTTGGCGCAGCGTTGTCAGAACCCCCGCCAAACGGACAGCTTCTTCCGAGAACGCGACCGAGCGGTCTTCGATCGGACCTTGCTGTACCATCAGCTCCCGCATTCTCGTCAGGATCCGGTTACCGGTCTCGTAGGCTTCAGCAATCGGAGCAGACTGATCGACGATCTGCGCCTCGAGCGATCTCAACTCATCGCGCTTCTGGTTGAGCAGCGTAAAGACGGCGCCGCGCCCACTCACGCCCGACAGGGCGCCACTGCTTTCCTGCTCGGCAAGGTTCTCGAAACTCTGGGCAGCGCGAGCGACCTCACGGCGCAGGCCCTGCCCGCTCTGCGCGATCTCGTTCGAACGCTCCAGTGCCGTCTGATAGCTCTGGATCGTCAGCTTCAGGTGCTGTTCAACGGCCGCCGACCCCGCCAATGCCGCCGCGTTCAGCCAACTCGACATGGCAACGATCGCAAGCGATCCAAGAATGGTCGCAGCAGTCAGCCCCAGAAAACCTCCAGCCGTTCGCATCGCTGGCAGCAGCCGCAGGATGTAGCTCCAGAACACGAAGATCCCCACCGAGACAGCGACAGAGTATGCAATCGCCGCCAGAAACACCGTGCTGCCAGACCCGTCCAGAAGCGAAGAGACGCCGAGATAGGTGTAGATCCCGGACGCCAGCGCCAGCACACACAGTGCGGCAGGGGTGAACGTGTCCAGCCAGGACACGTGTCCCTCGATCTCCTTGGCCGAGCGGAGTTCGCGGGCATTCGTTCGGACCTGATCCGGGACGTCGTCTGCCAAAATGCTCTCCTCACAGGTACCGTGTCGCTTCAGGCCGACTCTACATGACGCGGCCCCTGCTTGGAGTAAAATTTGGGATCTGCACAAATTTTGGGGGCCGCGGCCAAGGCACTGCGCCGTGCGAGCAAGGCCGCCGCCGGTCCGCTGTTTGGTATCGAGCGCACATCGAACCCGTCCACGTCCGAGATCCACTCGATCACGGCCTTGCGTGACAGGAACTGCCCAGCGCCTCGTTGGATGATTGCCTGACGCATCAGCCAAGCTGCAACCGCCCCAGAGGGTTCTTGGGCGCAAAAGACAAGGCAGAGTATACCGCCAGGCCGCACCACCCGGCACAACTCGCGGATCGCGATTTCTGGTGCCTCGACGGTCTCCAACGCCCACGCACAGGTGACCATGTCAAAGGCGCCATCGTCGAAGGGCAGGCTCTCGAGTTGTCCGCGCACCCGTTTGACAGGGAGATCTGCGCAGTGTCTCAACATCGCCTCGGAGGCGTCCAGCACCGTCACCTCTGCCGGGGAGACGCCGTCGGTCCGCAGAGATCGAACGAAAGACCCCGTCCCACACCCCGCATCGAGCAACGTGGTCTCTGCTGTGACCAGCGCCCGAACGGTAGCCTCGAGGGCGATCTGCGCTTCACCGCCCGCATGCCTCAGCCAACGACGGTGGCGCCGGTCATAGTCCGGGGCCAGTCTGTCGTAGATCTTGATGCGATCACGGTGGGCGGCTTTGCGTTGCAAGGCAAACGCTCCCGCCAGAGGTTTTGCCAGGGCCACCATCACAAACCGACCTTTCGGGCGACGATGAACGGACTCATGCGATTGGCGCCGAAATAGCTGATCTGCTCGATCTCGAACCCAGCCTCACAGATCCTTTTGGCGAGCATCTCGGCATTGAGAACCGTGACTTTCGGCGCGAAGCCGAAGACCCGCATCACCACGATCGCCGCACGAATGAAGACATTCACCTCGCTCAGACAAGCGGTTTTGGACAGAAACAGGCCGCCCGGTTTCAACTGTCTGCGCACAGACTGCAAAACGCCGGGGATATCATCGACCAGATGCAGCAGGCTGAAGGCACAAACAGCATCGAAGGGCTGACTATCAACCGTATCGTTTGCGCCGACCTGCAGAAACGTGACGTTTTTCGATGTCGCGTTGTCCTGTTTTGCCTGCGCGATCTTGATCATACCGCGCGAGATGTCGGTTGCCGTGATGTGTGCAACGCTGTCGGCGAGGTGCATCGCCGTGCTACCGGTTCCGCATCCGATCTCCAGAACGCGGTCGGTAGGCTTCAGGAGCGATCTGACGCGCGACAGTTTCGCGTCATAGGCGTCCTGGTCTGCAACGGGTTTTCGGGCATATTTCGGGGCAATGCGATCCCAGAAGGATTGCGCACCCGCATTGAGTTCAGTGGTTTGCATTGTTTGACCCTTTCGATGTCTGCGGGCCCTATAGCCATACGCAAACGAAGAGTGGATTGCCCAATTTCATACAGTTGCTATACATGTATGCATGAACTGGCAGGCGATTGCCTTTGACTGGAATCAGGTTCGGGCCTTCCTCGCGACGGCCGAGGAAGGCTCTTTCAGCGGTGCGGCACGCGCGCTGAAATCGACCCAGCCGACCATTGGGCGCCAGATATCCGAGCTTGAACGCTCGCTCGGCGTGACGCTGGTCGAGCGCAGTGTGCGCGGGCCGTCCCTGACAGAAGCGGGGCGCGACCTGCTTGACCATGTGCGCGCCATGGGAGAGGCGGCGACGCTGATCTCGTTGGTGGCCGATGGCCAATCGCGCGACGTCTCGGGTGAGGTCACGATCACGGCGACCGATTTGATGTCCGCGATCACATTGCCGTCGATCCTTGCTCCTCTTCGTGACACGGCACCCGGCATCAGAATCAAGATCGTTGCCGCCAGCGACATCCGCAACCTGCTCCAGCGCGAGGCTGATATTGCAATCCGTCACGTGCGTCCGGATCAGACCGACCTGATCGCCCGCCATGTCGGAGACTTTCGCGCCAGCCTTTACGCGTCGCGGGACTACCTCGATCGCGCGGGCCGTCCGAAAACGCCGCGCGATGTTGCCGATCACACGTTCGTCGGACCACTCGAGCAGGACCGGATGATCGCGACCCTCAACAATCAGGGCATGCCGTTCCGGGCCGAGAACTTCGCGATGTCCAGCGACAGCGGCATGGTTGTTTGGGAAATGATGAAAGCAGGCTTCGGAATCTCGATGCTGCCCGAAGCACTTTGCGATCCGGAACCGAGCCTGGAAAAGGTGCTCCCAAGCCTGCCGCCCGTGCAGTTTCCGATCTGGCTTGTGACACACCGGGAGTTGCAGACCAGCCGACGGCTGAGGATCGTTTTTGACCAACTTGCGCGGGGTCTGGCCGAAATGGCGTCGAAGATCGGTGACGAGGGCATTGACGCGGCCCAGAAACTGCAGGCACGGTAATCGCATCGTCCAGGAGCGCTGACTCTCCATGAACACCGTCTTCACCAGTCCGATGATGCGCCGGGTAACAGGGTGCGATCTGGTCGTCTGACGCTCGGGTTGCCTGAACCCGATCCGACCTACGGTTGATCACAGACGGTCCCTGCCATGATGCGCAAGAACGCGTTTCGCCTCGCCAGCGATATCGGCGGCACGTTTACCGATACGGTTTTGGTGGATGAGCACGGACGGATCCGCGCCACTGCCAAAACGCCGACGACCGCCGACGCCCCAGCTTTGGGGGCGCTTAGCGGTGCGCGGCGTGTGCTGGAGGATGCCGGGGCAGAATGGGATCAGATCACCGGCAAGATCCACGGAACCACGCTTGCGACCAATGCGCTGATCGAACGGCGCGGTGCGCGGGTCGCCACGGTCACCAACAGCGGGTTCCGTGATATCCTCGAGATCGCGTACGAGCGACGCTACAGCCAGTATGCGATCAATCTGGAGAAACCCGATCTGATCGTCCCGCGCGAGCACGCGTTCACAATCGGCGGACGCATGGATGCCGATGGCACCGAACGCCGCCCCCTCGATGAAGCGGGCATCGACCGTCTGGTGAACGAGATACGGCAAAACCGGATCGAGGCGGTGGCTATCTGCCTGCTGCACGCCTATGCGAACCCAGCCCATGAACTCAAACTGCGCACGATGTTGTCCTCGGCACTGCCGGATGTTGCCATCTCGCTCAGCCACGAGATCAGCCCGGAAGCGCGGGAGTTCGATCGCCTGTGCACGACCATTGCAAACGCTTACATCCAGCCGCTCATGGCAGGGTATCTCGCCGATTTCCGAGAGCAGTTTCACAACGAGGGTTTGGTCTGCCCGATCCTGATGATGACCGCGGGCGGCGGAATGACCACGATTGAAACGGCCTCGGTCCTGCCGATCCGGCTGGTCGAATCGGGTCCGGCGGGGGGCGTGATCCTCGCGGCACGGGTCGCGGCCGAGGTGGGCGCCGAGAACGTGCTTTCCTTCGATATGGGCGGGACGACTGCGAAGCTTTGCCTGATCGACGGATACCGCCCGCAAACGGCACGCAAGTTCGAGATCGCGCGGGCCGAGCGCTTCATAAAGGGCTCGGGCATGCCGGTCCGCATCCCGGTCATCGAAATGATCGAGATCGGCGCAGGCGGCGGCTCCATTGCATCGGTGGATCGGTTGGGGCGCGTTCAGGTCGGCCCACATAGCGCCGGGTCGGATCCCGGTCCCGTCGCCTTCGGCAAAGGCGGGCAAGATCCAACCGTCACGGACGCCGATGTGACCCTCGGTCTGATCGACCCGGAACGATTTGCAGAAGATCACCTGCAGATTGATCAGCAGGCCGCGGACGCCGCGCTTACTCAGCGGATCGGTACGGCTCTGGGCGTACCCGGCAGAGAAGCCGCAAATACGGTCAGCGAGATTGTCGATGAGACCATGGCGAGCGCAGCGCGCATGCATGCGGTCGAATCCGGCAAGGATCTCAGCGACCGGGTGATGATCGCCTTCGGTGGAAACGGTCCCCTGCACGCCACACGGGTCGCACGGCGCGCGCAGGTGCAGAGGATCCTGATCCCGCGAAATCCAGGCGTCGGCTCGGCAGTCGGGTTCCTGTTCGCCCCGGTTTCGTTCGAGATCATCCGCTCGCGCTATGGCAGATTGGATACGCTCGATGTTGCCGGCGTGAACGCGCTGTTCGACGCCATGGCGAAGACGGCAGAGCCAGTGGTTCGCGCGGGAACGCCGACCGGGCCGCTCACCGAGCGCCGTGTCGCCTTCATGCGGTACCACGGGCAGGGCCACGAGGTTGAAATCAAACTGCCCGACAAGGCCCTACGGGCAACAGACCTGCCATCGCTCACCGAGGCATTCGAGGAAGAATACCGCCGTCAGTTCCAAAGAACGGTTCCGGGAATGTCGATCGAGATTCTGAATTGGGGCCTGACGGTGTCATCTCAGCCTCCGGCGCAGAGTGATCCCGCGCCGAGACAGCCCGCACGACCTGCGAGACCAAGTGCCGAGCGCGAGATCGTCTGCGATCTCACGGGCGAACAGCGCATCGCGGCGGTTTACGATCGCACCCGGCTCGCGCCAGGCGATGCGATCGCGGGTCCCGCGCTGATCGTGGAGGCACAGACCACGACCTTTGTCAGCGCTGATTTCGCAGCAGAGCTCGACGGGTATGGCAACATCTGGCTCACCTCGACACAGGAGCGCTCGTCATGACCCAGTCAAACGCCCGCCTGCAGGTGATGTGGAATAGGCTGCTCTCCGTCGTCGAGGAACAGGGCCAGGCCTTGGTCCGCGCTGCCTTCAGCCCGATCGTCCGGGAATGCGGTGACATCTCGGCCGGGATCTTCGACGCTAAGGGTCGCATGCTGGCTCAGGCAGTCACAGGGACACCGGGCCACATCAACACCATGGCAGAAGCGGTTAAAACCATGCGCACCTGGTTCGATCCAGGCGAGACAAACCCGGGCGACATCTTTGTGACCAACGATCCGTGGATCGCCTCGGGTCATCTGAACGATTTTCTTTTGATGATGCCCGTGTTCTTCAAAGGGCAGATCATCGGTTACACCTCCTGCACCTCCCACCTCGTAGATCTCGGCGGTCTTGGGATGGGGCCCGAGGGGTCGGACATCTATGACGAAGGCCTCCTGATCCCGCCCTGCAAACTCGTCAGCGGCGGCGCGGTGAACGCCCTGCTGCTCGACATCGTGAAAGCCAACTCGCGTGAGCCGATCGCCAACGAGGGCGACCTCTACGCGCTTATCGCCTGTTGCGAAGCCGGCGCAGATCGGCTGGTGCAGATGATGGAAGAGTTTGGGATCGACGATCTCAACACGCTGTCCGATCACATTGTCAGCACGTCCTATCGCGGCACCGTCGATGCCATTGCGGAACTGCCGAAGGGCCGGTGGCAGCATGTGTTGACCGTCGACGGTTACGACCAAGAAATCGAGCTGCATGCGGCGCTGACCATAAGCGACGATCATGTGTTGCTTGATTTTGATGGGACTGCGGGCTGCACAAACAAGGGCATCAATGTCCCGCTCAACTACGCGGGCGCGTATTCTGTCTTCGCGCTCCGCTGTATCATTGGCGCGGACGTACCCAACAATGCCGGCTCGCTGGAGCCGTTCCGGGTCACAGGTCCAAAGGGTTGCATTCTGAACGCGCAGCCTCCCGCCCCGGTCGCGATGCGGCACACGCTGGGTCAGATGACGCCAGATCTCGTCTATGGCTGTCTCGCGCAGGCAGTGCCGGATCTGGTGCCTGCCGAGGGAGCCTCCTGCATGTATGATCTGCCACTGCGTCACGTCGCCGAGGCCGTTGACCGCGGAGATCAGCAGTTCGCGCTGGAACTGGTCTTCAACGGCGGCACCGGTGCCCGGCCGGGTCTGGATGGTCTGTCCGCCACGGCCTTCCCCAGCGGCGTCTGGGGCAGCCAGATCGAGACAACCGAGGCCGTCGCACCTGTCCTTTTCCATCGACGCGAGTTGCGCACAGATTCTGGCGGTCCAGGGCGACGGCGCGGCGGTCTCGGCCAACGGATCGAGGTAAGCGCCTCGGCTGAGCAGGATTTCCTGGTCTTTCTCTCAGTTGAGCGGATCCGAAACGCCGCCTTGGGACGGCAAGGCGGCCATTCAGGTGCTCCGGGACGCATCCGGATTGGCGAGACCGGGCCCGACCTTCCAGGCAAGGGAGAGATCCGCGTCCGCGCCGGAGAGACTCTGATCTTCGAGACCCCGGGGGGTGGCGGTTTTGGCCCTCCAGGCGACCGATGCGCAGCAGAGATCGAGCGGGATGTGAAGTCGGGCCTCGTCAGCGCCAATGCGGCACGGTCGATCTATGGGGTAGAACCATGATCAACGCGCTGGATCACATCCTCCAGATGGCGCCCTACGCGCTCGCCGAGATGGCACCGCCACCGGGCAAGCCATTGATATCGCTGGCACAGAACGAAAGTCTCCGCCCACCCAGCCCTGCCACGACAGACGCGGTGGTCAAGGCGCTTTCCGGAGGCGCGCTCTACCCCGATCCCGCTTGGACATATCTGCGCCGGGAACTTGCCGGTCTTCACGGCCTGCGGGCTCAGGACATTCTCTGCAGCAACGGATCGATGGAGCTTATCGGCTGCATCGCCCGTGCGTTCGCAGGACCAGAGCGCGCCGTCCTCACCCCGGCACACGCCTATCCCTTCTTCCGCTCGGCGGCACAGATGGTTGGCGCGCGGTTCGACACCGCACCGGAAGTGACAGCGACGGTTTGCGTCGAGGCGCTGCTTCAGGCGGTCCGCACTGATACCGCGCTCGTCTTCATCGCGAATCCAGGAAATCCAACCGGCACACGGATTGGAATTGCCGATCTTCACCGCCTTCGCGCCGGTTTGCGCGACGATATTCTGCTGGTGATTGACGAGGCCTATGGCGAGTTTGCCGACCACCTGAAAGAGCCCGTCTTCGACATGGTCGACAGCGGTGCGACCGTGGTGTTGCGCAGTTTCTCGAAAGCCTATGGAATGGCAGGGTTCCGCGTCGGCTGGGGATATGCCCCGCCCGCGATAGCCGATGAGATCCGGAAGGTGATGAACCCGAACAACGTCTCGCTGGCCTCGCAAGCCGCGGCAACCGCCGCGCTCAAGGACCAGACCTATATGAGGGAGACATGCGCCATGACAGCCGCGTTGCGCGATGGTGCCGCCAGTCGTCTGCGCCAATTAGGCTTTCACGTGCTCCCCAGCTTTACGAATTTCCTGCTGATCGACTTCGGCACTCCCGATACGGCGCTCAGCGCAGATACCGCCCTCAGAGCCGAGGGCATCTTCCTGCGCCCCCAAACCGGGGCGGGCCTGCCCACCACCCTTCGCATGACCATAGGACCCGAGCACGCAATGGAGGCTGCGCTCCGATGTCTCGAGACATGGCACGGGAGGACCGCTTGATGCGCCGGTCCCGCGGACGCGCCCGCTTGGGCGTTCTCGTGCCGTTCACCAATTCGAACCTCGAGCCCGACATGGCGCTGCTCAGGCCAGACGGCGTGTCGCTACACTTCGCCCGGATGGGCGGTTATGATGCCGACGAGATCCCGGACGAGCGCCAGATGCAGGGCCTCGGCGCTGCTGATCTCGACGAACCGCTGCGCTTGCTCAGCGGGGTCAAGCCCGACGTCATCCTGTACGGCTGCACGTCGGCGACGCTGACCCATGGGCCGGCGTTCGATCAGCGACTGGCCGAGCGGATCGCGGCGCAAAGCGGTGCACAAACGGTCACGGCGGCGGGCGCGCTGTCCCATGCACTGTCCACGCTCGGCGCGGCGAAGATCGGCTTCGCATCCCCTTATGTCCCGGCGATCAACGATATGGCTATCCACTTCCTGGCGCAGATGGGATGCGAAGCCGTGGCCCGCTCGGACATCGAAGAGACGCTGGACAATTACGGGCAAGGCGCGCTCGATCCCGATGCGGTTTTCGAACTCGGACGACAGGCGGATCACCCCGAGGCCGATGTGGTCGTGCTGTCCTGCACCGACATGCGTAGCGTCGAGGCCATCGCCCGGCTCGAGGACGCCATTGGCAAGCCCGTCATCTCCTCGAACCAGGCAATGATGTTCCAGGCCCTGCAAACGCTTGGGATCACCGAGCCGGTCCCGGGCTATGGCCAGCTTCTTGAAAGGACGCGCTGATGACATTTGATCGGATTGCCGCATTTGTTTTGGATCCGCTCGACGCTCCCGACAGAGCGATCGAGATGGCAGCCACCCTGTTGATCGACACCCTCGGCGTTGCAGCAGGCGCGGCGAGAATGGAGGCAGGGCGCCTCGCACGCGATCACGCCTGTCGCTTTCACGGAGCCGTCCGGCCGCAGGATCGTGCGATCCTGATGTTCGATGGGCGCCCCGCATCGCTTCCCGGCGCGGCTTTTGCCGCCGCCACACAGATCGATAATCTGGATGCTCATGACGGCTACAACCCGACAAAGGGGCATATCGGCTGTGCGGTGGTCCCAGCGCTCTGCGCCGTCGCCGAGCAGATACCGGATCTGACGGCCCGCGATGCACTCGACGCGCTGGTGATGTCATATGAAGTCTCGGCCAGAGCCGCGGTTGCGCTGCATGACAGCGTGAGCGACTATCACACGTCAGGCGCCTGGAATGCGCTGGGGGTGGCGGCGCTTGGTGCGCGGTTGCGCGGAGCCTCGCCAGATGTCCTGCGCCATGCGTTGGGTATCGCCGAATATCATGGCCCACGCAGCCAGATGATGCGGGAGATCGCCAATCCGACCATGCTGCACGATGGCTCCGGCATGGGCGCTCTGGTCGGCATGATGGCAGTGCTGCTGGCCGAAGAGGGCTTCGAAGGGGCTCCGGCGATCACGATCGAGTCCGCGGAAAGCGCTGCGTTCTGGGCCGATCTCGGAACCTCGTGGACAATCGCGTTGAACTATATCAAGCCTTACCCGATCTGCCGCTGGGCTCATGCGGCGATTGATGCGCTGGATGGACTGCTCGCCGGGGCCGCGCTGACCCATGAGGATGTCGCAGCAATAGAAGTGCGGACCTTCGCAGAGGCCGCAGCACTCTTCCCCGGGATGCCGGATACGACCTCGCAGGCGCAGTATTCGCTCGCGTTTGCCTTGGCGGCACGCCTGGTGCATGGCGCCATCGGACCGCAGCACATCCAGGGCGAGGCGTTGCGGGACCCGCGCGTGGCCGATGTCCTCAGCCGGATCACAGTGACCGAGGACAGCCGCCATTCGGATCGGTTCCCCAGAGGCCGATGGTCCGATATCAGCCTCCATCTGACCAGCGGCAAGGTCCTGCATTCCGGCGATGTGCATGCGCGCGGCGGGCCGGAAGCCCCGATGTCCATGGATGAGATCGAGACAAAATTCCGGATCATGACCGAAGCATTGGGTGCGCAGCGACAGAGTGCACTGTGGTCCGCGCGCGATGCAATGCTCGCACCCGGGGCAAAGTACTCAGAGCTTCTGGCGCTGATCCATGAACCGGTTGACGACGCGCATGTCTGACACCCCGCGCATTCTCTTGCACAACAGCGAAACGGCACGCTTCGCCCAAGCGCTGACATCGCGTTTTCAAGATATCGAATTCTGCGAATGCAAAAGCTACGAAGCCCTGCTGAAGGCCGTCGCCGACTTCCGCCCGGACATCGTCTATTCCGTGAGGTTCGCAGGAACGCCGGCCTTCCCGAGAGAGGCTCTGTTCGCACCGAATGGCCCAGTTTGGGTTGCCAATGGCGGCGCCGGGACGGACCATTTCGGCCACTGGGACACCGCGCGCGTGACGGTCACCAATGCAGCAGGCGTTGCTGCCGACATGATGGCCGAATACGTGATCGGCGGGTTCCTGCATTTCACGCTCGATGTGCCTGGGCTGCTGGCAGACAAGGCCGCGCACAGATGGCAGACCCGGACGGTCAGGCCCCTGAGCGGCGGGACGCTTTTAGTAATCGGGCTCGGTCACACGGGTCAGGCGATCGCAACGCGGGCCAAGGCCTTCGGGATGCACGTCATCGGCACACGGGCTCGTCCGGTCGCGATGGATGGGGTCGCCGAGGTGCATGCCGCAGACGCCCTGCCCGGCCTGCTTCCCCGTGCCGACTTCATCGCAGTCGCGACACCGCTGACGCCTCAGACCCACGGCCTCCTCGGCCCGGCAGAGTTCCGCGCGATAAAGCCCGGCGCCGTGATCGCCGATGTCTCGCGCGGCGGAGTCGTGGATCAGTCCGCTCTTATTGCGGCGCTCACGGACGGCACTGTTGCGGGCGCTGCGTTGGATGTGTTCGAAACCGAGCCACTGCCCCAGGACAACCCGCTCTGGCAGATGGACACCGTATTGATCTCTCCGCATTGCTCCTCGGTCTACGAGGGATGGGAGCAGGCGTCGTTCGAGTTGTTTCTTGCCAATCTTCAGCGATGGATGACCGGTGAGACACTGACCAATGTCGTCGATCCGTCCCGAGGCTACTGAACGCGAACGGCGCGTTCGTCACACCCGGCGGTATCCCGGCGACCGCGCGATGACCGCGTCGAGGCTGGACAGATCTCCCTGCGGGATCGTGTTGCCACGCGGAAAGGGTGGCCCCGGCTCGCCTCCGATCAGCAGACGGACTGCGTCGTTCTGGTAATAGCAATCGTAGACCCGGAAGATCAGTTGGTCGAAAGAGGCGGGATCGGCAGCGGCAACTTCCTCCAGCGCTGCGCTGCGCGCCGCCACACCAAGGCTCGCAAAGTCAGAAGGCAGCGCCGCCAGAAATTCTGGCAGGCTTGCCGCGAACGCTGCTGCCTGCTCGGCAAGGTACGCGCTGAAATCCAGTTCAGCCGCGCTCGGCATGCGCCCATCTGCACTTGCGGGTACAACCGTGTCCAACACCGCACGCAGGATTTGCTGCTCGGCCTCGGTCAATGTCCGTGTCGTTGTGTCTGTCATCGCCTCCACCCGCGCTCAGTCAAACAGATTGGCAAGGTTCTGCTTGATCGCATCGCCGATCCGCAGCGCATTGGCCTGGATCGTGCTGGTCGGGTTCACACCGCCTGCCGTCACGAACACGCTTCCATCGACGATGAAAAGGTTCTTCACGTCGTGCGACCGGCCCCAGGCGTTGACCACCGATGTCTCCGGATCATCGCCCATCCGGGCCGTGCCAAGAAGGTGCCAGCCTGAAACACGCTGCAGTTCGGTGCGCACGACCTCGACCGCACCAGCCGCCGCCATAAGTTCCTCCCCGCGGTCCAGCCCATGGGTCATCATCTTTTGCGTATTGTCGCCCAGCCGATAGGTGACCTTCGACGCTGGGATCCCGTCGCTGTCCACCAGATCCGGATCGAGCGTCACCTGGTTGCACGGCTCCGGCAGATCCTCGCATACGATCAGGACATTGGCCGAGCGGTCAAACCGCTTTGCAAAAGCATCGTGATGTCCCTGCCCCCACGGTATCCGGCCCGTGCGGTGTCCCTGCGTCGCCACGGTCAAGGGACCGGACAAGCCACGCACCACCTGCATGTTGTAGCCGCGCACGAAATCTCGTTCGGGACCGGTCTCGTAGAACTCCTTGGACAGGATGCAGCACCCGTTCGGCCCCTTGTGCGTCCCGAGGCGTTCTTCGAAGACCCCCTGCACCATGCCGACCGGGTGGAACATCAGGTTCTTGCCGACCAGCCCGCTGCGGTTGGCCAACCCGTCCGGGAAGGCAGCGGATGTCGAGTTCAGCAGAATGCGCGGTGTCCCGATACCATTGCAGGCCATGATGACGACCTCGGCCTTTTGGACCTGCTCGACACCCTCGGCATCGTAGTAGATCACGCCGTCGGCCATGCCATCCGGGCCAAGGGTGATCTCGCGGACCCGGCAGCGCGTACGCAACTCGACCCCGCTGGCAATCGCCTCGGGCCAATAGGTGTTGTCCGCGCTCGCCTTGGCGCCTTGTGCACAGCCAGAGACACATGGTCCAAGGTTCTTGCACTTGTCCCGGCCATCGCGCGCTTGCGACAGGATCGCCGCGTCCGACGGCCACCAGTGCCAGCCCAGCTTGTCAAAGCCACCTGCCACGACCTCGCCCACCCGGCCGATCGGCAGCGGCGGCAGCGGCGGCGTATGCGGGGGGCTCATCGGATCGCCCGCGAGGCCTGAGACGCCCATCATCTCGTCATTCTGCGCGAAGTAGGGCTCGAGATCGTCATAGGTGATCGGCCAATCCGCCGCGACGCCATCCAGTGTCCTGACCCGGAAATCCGAGGGATGCAGGCGCGGGAAATGCGCGGCCCACAGAATCGTGCTGCCGCCCACGCCGTTGAAATTCAGCACATCGATCGGGCTGTCCTGAACATTGATGGGGTAATCCGTCGCCAGCCCGCGCACATTCGGGTCCATGTGGAAAGGCCCCGCATACATCGCTTCATAGTTCTTGTGATTGGTCGGATAGGATTGCGGCGTGACCCAGTCACCCTGCTCGAGGCAGAGGATCCGCATCCGCGTCTCAGTCAGGCTCCAGGCGATGGCAGCGCCCGAGGCGCCTGCCCCGATGATCAGCACATCGACCGGATCGTTTCGCTCAGGTGTCGCCATCCCGTCCCCTCAAATCACACAAGCCCCCGTGCGCCCCACATCTGAAGCACGCAGGTGCGTCTATCGCAAGTCGGCAGATGAGGCGCAGGCGGCTGGTCAGCCCAAACCAAGCGCAGCGCGTGTCGGGATCGGATCCACCGCGCCAAGGCCCGAGACAGTCTTCGCCGCCACCTGAGCGGCCCGGCGCGCGGCGAGCGCAGCATCGCCCGTTTCCAGCCACCAGGCCAGATACGAGCCTGCAAAACTGTCCCCCGCTCCGGTCGAATCGATGGGATCGGCAGGCGCGGCAGGGATCTGCTCGGCCCCGCCGGGATGGGACAGGTAGCATCCCTCGGCCCCCATCGTGACCAGCACGGTCGCCGGCCCAAGCGCATGGTACATCTCGGCAATGGCGGCGGGGGCCTCCAGCCCGGTCAGATGCAGGCTGTCATCAATGCTGGTCACGGCGATTGTGGCCAGACGCATGGCGGCGCGCGTGACCTGCTGAGCAGTGTCCAGATCCCAGAGCTTGAGACGCAGGTTCGTGTCAAGCGAGACCTCGGCCCCTGCCTCGCGAGCCGCTGTCATCGCCGCCAGCGCCGTCTCGCGCAGCTCATCCGAAACCGCCAGGGTGATCCCGCTCAGATGCAGGCAACGCGCCGCTTGCACAGCATCCATCGGCAGATCCTCGGGCCGCATCCGGCTCGCCGCCGATCCCGCGCGATAATACGTGAAGAAGCGCCCCGCCGGATCGGGGTCGACAAAGTAGATGCCGGTCGGTGCCTCCGGGTCGCGGCGGACATGGGCCGTGCTCACGTCCTCCCGAGCCCAGAGGTCGATCAGCCCATCGCCGAACCGATCCGTACCAAGCGCGGTGATATAGCCCACCTCCGCCCCCTGCCGGGCCGCCGCGATGGCCGCGTTCGACGTATCCCCGCCGAACCCGCGCCGATAGTCACCATTGTCCAGCCGGACGAACTCGACCAGCGGCTCGCCAAGGCAAAGGAGCGCGCTCATGCCAGTGCCGCGCGCACCGCCCGGGCCGCGGTCCGGATGGCGGCGTCATCGCCGCTCTGCAACGCTGTGTCGGCGACCAGCTTGCCGCCCATGCCGACACAGACCGCACCAGCGGCGAAGTAGCGCCCGAGATCATCCGCCTCGATCCCACCGGTCGGCATGATCTCGATCATCGGATACACCGAGCGCAGGGCCTTCACGAACCCCGGCCCGCCAAGCTGCGCCGCCGGGAAGATCTTGACGAAGGCCGCACCATCCTCGTGCGCGCGGAGCGCTTCGGTCGGCGTCGCGGCACCCAGCGCGACCGGCACGTCGCCGCCCGCGGCCACCAGACCGGGCACGAAAGCAGGCGAGACAATGAACGCGGCGCCGGCGTCCAGTGCCTCCCGCCCCTGATCGGCGGTCAGCACCGTGCCGACCCCGACAGTCAGCGCAGGGTCCTTGCCCAGATCGCGGATGATCGCCATTGCGCCGGGCGTGGTCAGGGTGATCTCGAACAGATCGAACCCTTCCTCGGCCAGCAGGGCGACGCCTCGCCGGGCCGCCGCCTCGGTCGAGGTCCGGACCACTGGCGCAACCCGCGCCGCCTTCAATTTCGCTGCGATGTCAGACATGCGTTCGCCTCACAAGATGGCCGTGCTTGGCCGGGTCAGGAGTTTCACCGGCACGGTGACAGAGGCCTCGGCCTCCTCGCCCGCCAGCATCGCCAGGATCAGACGCGCGGTCTCGGCGCCGATCCGGTGCGCCTGGGCATCGACCGTGGTGATGCCGGGCAGCGCGTGCTCCGCCACATCGTAGGCGCCGAAGCCCGCCACCGCGATATCCTCGGGCACGCGCAGGCCCCGGCGGATCGCAGCTGTCATCGCACCAAAAGCCGAGAGGTCCGAGACGCACATCACCGCGGTCGTATCCGGCCACCGATCGAGCAGGCCGATCATCGCGTTCGCCCCTTCGCGCATGGTGATCGGCGGTGCCAGGTCCGTCACCGTCCGGTCCGTGTCGAGGCCAAGAACCTCCAGCGCCGTCAGAAACCCGCGGCACCGGTCGGCGCCGCGCGTGTCCCGGGCCGGCTGCCCCCCGATGAAGCCGATCTTCCGGTGACCCTGATCGAAAAGGTGCCGCGCGATCCGCGCGCCCGCCGTGGCATTCGAGAACCCGACGACGCGGTCAATGGGCTGCTTGGGTAAATCCCAGGTCTCGACCACGGGAACCGCCGCCGCGCTCAGCAACGCCCGGCAGCGTTCGGTATGCGCTCCGCCGGTGACGACAATCGCCTCGGGCCTGCGGCGCAGGAAGGCGGCGACCAGCCGTTCCTCCTCGGCGATGTCGTAGTCGGTGTAGCCGAGCAGCAACTCCAGCCCGCTGTCCTGAAGCCCTTCGGTCAGGCCACGGGCCGTGTCTGCGAAATTGGCGTTGTTGATCGAGGGAACGGTCATCGCCACGAACCCGGACCGGCCCGAGGCGAACGCCGCCGCCGTGCTGTCGAGCACATAGCCCAGCCGGTCTGCCGCTGCCTGAATGCGCTCGCGCGTGGTCTCGCTGACCGAGGTGCCCGGCTTGAACGCACGGCTGACCGTCATCGTCGAGACACCGGCCAGTCGGGCAACATCGGCCATTGTGGGTTTGCGCTGGTCGCTCACGAGGTCCTTGGCGGCGTGATGTTATCGATAACACGCGTTTACGCGGCAGGTCCGCGCACTGTCAACCGGGGCAGGGTCGTGGCGCCCGCATGAATAGGCACCGGCATGGCGATGCGCCGGTCGGTCCGCACACCGCGAATCGCCGCCACAAGGAGGCGCGCGGCGGTCTTGCCCATCAGCGCCCTGGGCGTGACCGCCGTGGTGAGACGCCGCGGCAAGACGTTGTTGATGTTGAGCCCGTTGAACCCGGCGATGCCGATCTGGTCCGGAACATCGACCCCGGCTGCCTCGCACGCCATGGCGCCGCCGAACGCGAGATGATCGTTCAGGTAACACACCACGTCCGGTCGCTCAGGCTGGCGCAGCACGTCCATGGTCCCGTCGCGCCCGGCTTCGAACGAGGGTGCGGCGTCAACCCGAATGACCTGCACATCGATCCCAGCCCCGGCGAACGCGACCATCAATCCGGCCAGCCGCTTTTCTGCCCGTGGATCGCGGCCAGGCGGGATGCCAATGTAGGCGGGTGCACGATAACCAAGCCGGAGCAGGTGCTCGCCCATATCCTGCCCAACGGCTCGATGGTCGATCCCGACACAGAGGTCGATCGGATCATCGGTCACATCCCAAAGCTCGAGCACCGGGAGCCCCGCCCCGCGCAACCGCGCCCGTACAGCGGGCGAGTGATCGACACCGGACAGCACCAGCGCCGCGGGCGACCATGTAATCATCCGCTCGACCCAGGCGCTCTCGCGCGCCGTGTCATAGTCCGATGTCTCGAGGATCGTCTCCAGCCCTGCATGGGCCAGCGTCTCACGCATGCCGCCGATGATTTCGGCAAACACCGCGTCGAACAGCGTCGGGACCGAGATCGCGACCAGCGTCGAGGTCGCTTGCGCCAGCGATCCCGCAAGACGACTGGGGGTATAGCCCATCTCCTCGGCCAGAGCCGTGATGCGGGTGCGGGTCGCGTCCGAGACCCCCTCGACCCCGCGCAGGGCCCGGCTGACCGACATGATCGAGACGCCCGCCGCGCGGGCGACATCCTCGATTTTCGCAGGTCTCTGATCGGTCATGCCGTAACGTTAGCGCTAACGTAGCTTTCAGCAATGGATCCTTGCGCAATGATGTTTCGCAAGGTCTACGTTATCGATAACAAAAAACATGGGAGGATCCAGCATGCCGCGTATTGTGCTGGACAAGATCGAGAAGAGCTTCGGGTCGGTGCGCGTGCTCGAACCGCTGGATCTCGATTTCGCGGATGGCGAATTCACGGTGTTGGTCGGCCCCTCGGGGTGCGGAAAGTCGACAACCTTGCGGATCCTTGCCGGGCTCGAAACCCCGTCCGGGGGCGAGATCTTTTTCGACGATCGCCCGATCACGGCGCTGGAGCCAAAGGACCGGGACATCGCGATGGTGTTCCAGGACTACGCGCTCTACCCGCACATGAACATCGCACGGAACATGTCCTTCGCGCTGCGCCTCGCGCGGACGCCAAAGGCAGAGATCGACGACAAGGTCACGCGTGTGGCCGAGATGCTGAACATCGCGCATCTGCTTGAGCGCAAACCGGCGGAGCTGTCCGGCGGCCAGCGCCAGCGCGTCGCGATGGGCCGCGCGCTTGTCCGCGATGCCGGCACCTTCCTCTTTGACGAGCCGCTCTCGAACCTCGACGCCAAGCTGCGCGCCCGGATGCGCACGGAACTGGCCGAGATGCGCGACCGGATCGACAAGAACATGATCTATGTCACCCATGACCAGATCGAAGCGATGACCCTGGGCGACCGGATCGTCGTCATGGCGGACGGTGTGGTGCAGCAGCAGGGCACGCCGCAGGAGCTGTTCGAGGCGCCGGTCAACAAGTTCGTCGCCGGCTTCATCGGGACACCGACGATGAATTTCCTCGATGGCGAGTTGGTGCGCGAAGACGATCGGCTCTGGGTCCGGGGCGATGGCTATCTCCTGCCCCTGTCGGACGAGACGACCGCGCGCCTGAACGGCCATGGCTCGGGCACCGTGACGACGGGCATACGTCCCTCGGCGTTCTCGACCGATCCCGCAGTGGGCGCCCCGATCGAGCTGAACCTCGTCGTGTCCGAGTATCTCGGCACCCAGTCGGTGCTGGCAACGCGCTGTGGGCCGACCGAGGTCCAGGTCGAGATCACGGGCGCCCCGGCGGCGAAACCCGGAGATCTCATGACGTTCGGCATCCGCCCCGAGGACATCCGTCTGTTCGATGCGGACACAGGCACAACGCTTTGAAACCAATAAACAGGGAGGGCACCATGCTCAAATTCATGAAGACCACCGCGATGGCCGCGGTCGGAATCGCGTTGGCGGGGGTCGCCGCCGCGAATCCCTACGAACCTTATGAGGGCACGACGCTGGTCGTGAACTTCCCGGCGCACCCGCACTACAATGCGGTGATGAAGGTGCTGCCCGAGTTCACCAAGGAAACCGGGATCGAGGTCGAGGTCGACCAGCTTCAGTACCTGAAGATGCGCGAGCGCCAGACGCTGGAGCTGACCAAGCGCGAAGGCGACTACGATCTGATCGCCTATGTCGTGTTCTCGAAGGCCGACTATATCTTTGCCGACCAGCTCGAGAACCTCGCCCGGTTCTTCATGAACCCGAAGCTGGCCGATCCCAACTATGATGCCGAGGATCTGATCGACGGCTATGTCGAGAATATCGGCGTCGCGGGCGGCAAGAAGGGCTATCTGCCCGGCAAGACGGGCTCGCTGTTCGGCATCCCGTTCGGGTCCGAGACCTCGGTGCTCGCCTATCGCAAGGATATCTTCGAGAAGCATGGGCTGAAAGTGCCGGAGACCTATGACGACCTGCTCGATGTGACGTGCAAGATCCCCGAACTCGAGCCGGGCATGGGCGGCATGGCCTCCCGCGCCGCCTCGGGCCATCAGGCGAGCCACGCGTTTCTGCTGCATCTTGCGCCGCTTGGCGGGCGTGTCTTTGACGACACCTGGCAGCCGATCATCAACAACGAGGCGGGCGTCGCTGCTGCGAACGCACTGAAGACCATTGTCGATTGCGGGCCTGAAGGCGGCACGACGTTCGGCCCGGCGGAAGCCGCGGCATCCTTCAAGCAGGGCAAGGCCGCAATGTTCATGGACTCGATTGCCTTTGCGGCCGGTTTCGAGGACCCGAGCGGGTCGACCGTCGCCGGCAAGGTCGGCTACGCGATGCACCCTAAGGGCGTGCGTCGGGGTTCGCAGACCGGTGGGTTCGGCATCGCCATCCCCAAGAACGCCCAGAACAAGGAAGCCGCCTTCCTGCTGATGCAGTGGCTGACCTCGAAAAAGGGCGACCTGATGGTCGCAATGGCAGGCGGCAACCCGTCCCGGTTCTCGACCTACCAGAACGCCGATCTGAACGCGAAGTACCCCTACTCGGCCACGTTCGGCGAAGCGTTGAAATACGCCGATCCCGACTGGCGCCCGATCATCCCGACCTGGGGCAAGATCAACTCGGATATCGGCACCAGCATGTCCAAGGTGCTGACCGAGGGGCTGGACCCGCAGGAGGCACTGGATGGTGTCGCCGAACGGGCCAAGGCCATCATGACCGAGGCCGGCTACTACACCTGGCAGTGACCTGCCACGAGGGTGCGTCACGGACGCACCCTACGCCGCGCTGCACAATGCCGTCCCGGGTCTGACCCGGGACCTCAACCGGACCCGTCGAGATCACCGAGATGACCGCCAACAGCCTCAACCGGATGACGCCCTACCTGTTCCTGGCGCCCGCGCTTGTGGTGCTGGCGATCGGGCTGCTCTACCCGATCGGGTACATGATCTACGCCAGTTTCCTCGACTGGAACCCGAGCCAGCGGATCGGCGAGGCGGACTGGAAGGGGCTGGGCAACTACACCGGGCTTCTGGCCGATGAGGCCTTTCACGAGAGCTTCTGGGTCACGATCAAGTTTGCCGCCGTGGTGGTGGTGATCGAGATGGTGCTGGGTGTCGGTCTTGCGCTTCTGCTCGATCGAGACCTCAAGGGCATGGCGGCCCTGCGCACGATCTTTATCCTGCCGATGATGATCGCGCCCATCGTGGTCGGCATGATGTGGCGCTATATGTACCACCCGACGGTCGGCCTCTTTAACCGGACATTGAAGTCCGTGGGGCTCGAGCCGATCCCCTGGCTTTCGGACGGGTCCTGGGCCTTCACCTCGGTTGTGATCGCCGATATCTGGCAGTGGACGCCCTTCATCTTCATCCTGGCGCTGGCGGCACTGCAATCGCTGCCGCGCAGCGCGCTCGAGGCCGCGAGGATCGATGGCGCAACAGCCTGGCAGCAGATCCTCTACATCAAGCTGCCTCTGATGATGCCGGTGCTGATCGTCACGCTCCTGTTGCGCCTGATCGATGCCTTCAAGGTGCTTGAGGTGATCCTTGTGATGACAAATGGCGGCCCCGGCCTCTCGACCGAGATCCTGGCCCTGCGCATCTCGCGCACCGCCTCCGAGTTCCGCGAACTCGGCGAGGCGGCGGCCATGTCCAACTTCCTCCTGATCCTGCTGCTTGCGCTGACTGTTGCGATGTTCCTCTACAACAAGGCGGTCGAGGCGCGGGCTGCGCGCCTGCGCGCCGCGCGAGAAGAAGACTGAGGGAGGAGGACTGAGCCATGGCCCGCCCCAACGCCGCCTTCTACGCCCTGATCGCCTGCATGGTGGTGATGTCCGCAGGCCCGATCGTGCTGATGCTCGCGACCTCGCTGAAGCTGAACGTCGAGATCATGTCCGAGACCTCGAGCTTCTTCTTCATGCCGACGATCCGGAACTACGAAACCGTGCTCTGCAACGTGCTCTGGTACGAACCGGCGCATGTCGAGTTCTGCGACAAGACCTTCGGGCGGGCGCTTGGCAACTCGCTGATTGTCGCGACCATCTCGACGGCCCTGACCCTGGTGATCGGAACCATGGCGGCCTATGCGATCGTGCGGTTCCGCTTCATGGGGCGGGGGGCGGTCAACCTGACGACGCTGATGATGCGCATGGTCCCACCCGCCGTGCTGCTGGTGCCGGTGTTCGGGATCTGGACGTTCCAGTATGGCCTCGATGGCACCTACGCCGGGATCATTCTCGTCTACACCGCGATGAACCTGCCCTTCGTGATCTGGATCCTGCAAAGCTTTATCGTACAGGTCCCCCGCTCGCTCGAAGAGGCGGCGCGGGTCGACGGGGCAGGGCCGTTTCAGGTGTTCTTCAAGGTGGTGCTCCCGCTGATCAAGCCGGGCCTGGCTGCGGCGGCGATCTTTACCTTTCGCATCGCGTGGAACGAATACCTGCTGGCC
>JBCBOR010000038.1:0-43696 GCA_039821125.1 Pseudomonadota bacterium | reverse complement strand
ACTCGCTTGCTGCGGCTCTCGGGCTTGTTCTGCTGGTGTTCGTGCTGATCTGCTACTGGCTCTACGACAAGGTCGTGGGCATCGACAACATGAAGCTGGGGTGACGCGATGGCACTGCCGACATACGCATCCACCGGCGAGCGGATCTGGTACTATACCTTCCGTTTCATCTGCGGCCTGATCTTCCTGTTCCTGATCGCGCCGATTCTGATCGTGATGCCGCTCAGCTTCAACGTCGAGCCGTATTTCAGCTTCACCGAGGGGATGCTGGACTTCTCGGCCGAGGCATATTCGACGCGCTGGTACGCCGACATCGTGCGCAACGGCATGGCTGCTCCCGACGCGATCGAGGGCTGGTGGTCCGATATGTGGGCCAACGCCCAGTGGATCCGCTCGATCCGCAACAGCTTCTTCATCGGCTTCTGGGCGACCCTGTTGGCGACCGCTTTGGGGACGCTGGCGGCCATCGGGCTCAGCCGGTCTGAGATGCCGTACAAAGGCCCGATCATGGCGCTGCTGATCTCGCCGATGATTGTGCCGCTGGTGATCACCGCGTCGGGTTTGTTTTATTCGTTCTCGGGCGTTGGGCTGGCAAAGACCTATTTCGGGTTGATCCTGGCCCATGCGGTGCTGGGCACGCCCTTTGTGATCATCACCGTCACGGCCACTCTGGTGGGCTTCGACAAGTCGCTGGTGCGCGCGGCGGCGTCGATGGGGGCAGGCCCGGTCACGACCTTTTTCAAGGTACAAATGCCGCTCATCCTGCCGGGCGTGATCTCGGGCGCGCTGTTCGCGTTCATCACCTCGTTCGATGAAGTTGTCATCGTGCTGCAGATGGCCGATGTCGAGCAGCGTACGATCCCGAGGCAGATGTTCAGTGGAATCCGCGAGCAGATCAGCCCGACGATCCTGGCGGTTGCGACAATTCTGGTTCTCATCTCGATCGCGCTTTTGACAACGGTCGAGATGCTGCGCCGCCGCTCGGAACGCCTGCGCGGCATGTCCCCACAATGATGAGGATCGCTCTGGCGGCGGTCCTTCTTGTTCTGTCCGGTGGTGCCGAGGCGCAAACACGGGGCTGTCCCGAAAAGAGCCGGAACCTGCTGTTCCACAGTTGCTGGGGCGATGCGAGTGCCGAGGTGCTTCTGCTTCCCGAAGACGCCGATCGGGTGGTCGCAGACGAGGCCGAGCGCAAAACCGTTGTGGTAACCGGCGCCTACACCGGCAAGGACACGCGCAGCAATGGGGCGCATAATCCGGTCGGCTTGTTCATCGACGGCGGTGCGGTTGTAAACCCGAACCTTGCGCGGATGGACGGGATCGTGCTGATCAACGATGGGCAATCGGTCTCCATCGAGATTCGCTCAGCGGTCGACCTCGGCGAGGCTGAATACGATCTGACGGAGCCGGAGACCCGCATGGCCTTTGCCAAGCAGGCGAGCGAGCGTGGGTTCAGCGTGTTCCAAAGCCATTTGCTGATCAAGAACGGTGCCTTGGATGTTCGGCAAACCGAAAACGCGCCTGTCGCTGTTCGGCGGATGCTGTTCACCGATGATCTCGGCTGGGGCCTTTGGCAAACAGACGGGGTCGCGACCCTCTATGCGGCGGCTGATGGATTTCTGACCGAGCACGGGCCGGTCATGGCGCTCAATCTCGATATGGGCAGCTATGACTACTGCATCGAGTATGGCGGTCCGGCGGTTCGCAACTGCGGCGTGCTTGCGGCTGCTGATACCGCTAAACTTTCGAACCTGCTCCGCCTGAGCTTCGTCGCAGAACCCTGACCCCATTGCTGCGGCGCGGGATCGGGGCTATATCCGTCGCCGAACGGAGGACCCGATGACGTATGTGAAATGGGCGGCGATCATTTTGCTCTTTGGCGCGTTCGTGGCGTTCCTGCACCACTACCTGCCGTCTCAGGATGTTGTCCGGGTCGTGCGAACCGAGACGGTGCGCGTGGATGTCGAAAGCACCGATGCCCAGGGCAATCCGGTTCAGACCACCCGCGACCAGAACCGGATCTATACGTTCACCCCGGCTGGCGACGAGCGGGTCTACCGCAACGAGGATACTGGATGGGGCTTCCCCTGGTATTTCAAGTTCGACACGGCCAATCTTGCAGCGGCGGCGGAAGATGCCGTGTCAAACAAGTCCGCGCCGCGCTGGTATGTGATGCGGCACTATGGCTGGCGGATCCCGGTCTTCTCGATGTTCCCGAACGCGTTGACGATCCGCGAGGCGGACGGTCCGGATGAGACGCTGATCCCATGGTTCAACATCATCTTCCTGACGTTCCTGGCGCTTGCGGTCCTGATGGTGCGCCGTGTCCTGATCACGTTGCGAGAGCGTCATGTCGATCCGGTCATCGAGGATATCGACCGTGAGTTTGACGAGACCGCCGGTTGGTGGCGGAGACAATGGAAGCGCTTTTTCGGCTGATTGTTTCAACAACTGTTTCGTGACCTGTGTTCGTTTCAGGCTATGGTAGACCGATGTCACAATGGAGAGCTTGGTGATGAAGAGAACGCTCGCTTTGCTTGCGCTGACAGGGGCCTTGGCGTCGCCGACAGCTGTTGTGTCTCACCCCCATGTCTGGGTGACGGGCGGGGCTCATGTCGGGCTTGACGAGGAAGGGCGGCTTGCCCGCATTCACGTCACCTGGATCTACGATACGTTCGCATCGCTCTATCTGCTGAACTACCTGAAAGCCGATCAGGACGGCGATCAGGTTCTCAGCGAGAGGGACAAGGAACTCATTCTCGCCGACCAGACGAATTGGCCCGAGGACTTTCAAGGCGACAGCTATCTCTATGTGTCTGGTGAGAAACGCGCTCTGGGTCGGGCTGAAAACCCCGATACAAGGATCCTCGAGAGCGGCCAGGTCGAGGTGACGTTCGAGCGCGCGGTGATCGAGCCTTACCGTCCGGGCTCTGGCGAGCCAGACGCGATCATCAAGATCTATGATCCCTACTTCTACTATGCCTACGAAGTGACCGAGGCGCCCGAGATCATTACCAAATCCGACGACCACGGGTGCAGTGTCCAGCACAGCAAGCCGAACCCGGAGGACGACGAAGGCCTCGCGGCCCTGCAGGTTGAACTGTCGGCACTTGGGCGGGAAGAGACACCGACGCAACAGGATGTCGGGGCGTTCTTTGCTGATGAGATCCGTCTGACATGCGGATAGCGCTCGGTGTCGGACTGGCGGCGTTTGTCGCTGTGGTGATCTGGTTTTGGCTGTCCGGTCAATACGCTGCCACGATGCAGTGGGCGGTGGGCCAGCAACGCGGGTTCCAGAATGACCTTGCGGCCCTGATCATCAAAGCACGCAAGGGAGAGTCGGGCATTGTCTGGGGGCTGATCCTTGCATCGGCGCTTTATGGCTTCGTTCATGCGGTGGGGCCCGGGCATGGAAAGTTCCTGATCGGCGGCGCAGGGCTGGGCAGCCGCGCCAAGGCCCGTACCATGGCCGCGCTGGCCATCGCATCATCCCTTGCGCAAGGGCTTACAGCGGTGCTTCTGGTCTATGTCGGCCTTGGCATAATCTCGGCAGGTACAGGATGGGCCGTCAAGGCGACCGACGAGATCCTGACACCGCTCAGCTATGCGGTGATTGCAATTATCGGTGCGGTGCTGATCTGGCGGGGCGGGCGCTTGTTGTGGTCCAAGGTTGTACCGGTCCGGCACAATCACGCTCACGCCCATACGCAGGCCCATGCACACAGCCATGACCACGCGCATCATCACGGTCACTCCCAAGATCACCATCCGCATGAACACGGTCACAGCCACGGCCACGGGCACACGCCTGACGAGGCCTGCGGCTGCGGTCATCGGCATGGCCCGACGGTCGAGGAGGTCGAGAATTTGCGCGGCTGGCGCGATGCGCTCGCGCTGATCGCCGGGATTGCCATCCGTCCTTGCACGGGCGCCGTGATGGTGCTCGTGATTGCCTGGCAGACTGGTCTGCATCTGCTCGGGCTTGGCGCTGTCTTTGCCATGGCGCTTGGCACCGGCGCGTTCACCGCCATGGTTGCGCTGGCCTCTGTCAGTGTTCGCGAGGCAAGCTTCTCTCTCAGCGGCAACGCAGCGGCGCGGCTGTCCCTGCTGGCACCGGCTCTTCAACTCGCTGCGGGCAGCCTGATCCTAATATTTGCGCTCGGTTTGCTGTCGGCCAGCCTCGGCTGACCGAAACCTCTCAGTGCCGGGTCAGGCGCTGCATCCACGCAACTGCCCACGATAACGTGCGGCCTGTCCGGCAACCTTGCCTGCGACGTTGATCAACCAGCCCTTGGCATTGTAGCTGCCACGGCGGTGACCGGCATGTCCCTCGTGATAGGCCAGGTACTGGTTATAGGCATCATGCATCCCGACACCGTTCTGTGCCGCCGTTTTCGCCATGTACCAGCCGACAAAATCCGCGGCGTCGTCAAAATCGGTCCGATCAGCACCCGAGTTGCCAGTGTCCTCGCGATACCAGTCCCAGGTGCCGTCAATCGCTTGAGCGTATCCGTAGGCTGACGAGACATGGCCGTTGGGGATGAACCCGGCAATGTACTTCTTCGGCGGGCGTACGGACTGGCGGAAATTCGATTCGCGCCAGATGATCGCCATCTGAACCGGAACCGGGGCACCCCACTTTCGGGCCGATGCGGCGACGGCATCGCGCCACTCCGGGCGTTGTGCGAAAATGGAACAGATGTCGTCCTGGTTCTTGGGCGCGCTGCTGTAGGTCGGGTTGCTGGAACACGACGCCAGAACAGCCAAAAGCACGGCTGCGCCAGCCGCGTGTCGGAAATGATGATGGGCCACTGCTCTGCCTCACTGTTTTTTCAGAGATTATCAGATTTTATCCACAGGCGCAAAGAGCCGCATGCCGGATCGCCACACGTCGATTTGCACAGCCCCTGTGACAGGTTATATGGACAGGGACAGGACAGATACGGTAGGAGCGCGGGATTATCGAGTACGAAGGAAGCGAGGCTGTGTTGCCGGCGAGCGCGAAGTTCAGGATTGGCCAGATCGTCAAGCACCGGATTCATCCGTTCCGGGGCGTGATTTTTGACGTCGATCCGGAGTTTGCGAACACCGAGGAATGGTGGCTTTCCATCCCCGAGGAATTGCGCCCGCGCAAGAACCAGCCCTTCTACCATCTCTTTGCCGAAAACGAGACGAGCTACTATGTGGCCTACGTCTCGGAGCAGAATCTTGTGCCGGACAAGAGCGGTGAACCGGTCGATCATCCTAATGTCGGGGAGTATTTCTCCGAGCAGGATGGCGACCACTACCTGTTTGATCCGGGCCAGTGCCACTGACGTAAATCGAGCCGGCCCTGATACCGCCCCGGATCGGGGGGCTTCTTCAACGCCTACATGCTTCGGGAAGTTTAGCCTTCGGGCGCCCGGCAATTGGCCCCTAAGGGGGTTGAAGGCCAGGCCGCCGGGTCACCCGAAAGCCCATTCTGTATGTCGGTCACCTGCGTCCGCACTTGGGAGAGTTCAGGGCATTTTGGAGATGGGCCATCTTTTGTTCGCCATGATTCCACGCTTGCAAAACGCGATACACCGGTGCCATGGTTCCGGGTATGAGCTTTGATCGTCCGATCGATATCTCACTGGTGACCGGGACTGCACCAGCGGGTCACCAGCCGCGGAGCACCCCGTCCATTGTCTCGTTCAACCGCGCCGAACTGTCCCTGATCCTAGGGGTTTATGGGCGGATGCTGACCGTGAACATGGCGCGGGACTATGCCATCGACCATCTGAGCGACCGTGCGGTTTTCTCGATCTTTCGGCGCGCGAGCGAGACGCCGCTTTACCGCGTCGAGAAGCGGCCCAAGGATGCCAATCGTCAAGGGGCATGGAGCGTCGTTGCCAGCACCGGCGGGATATTGAAGCGCGGGCGCGACTTGCGCCAAGTTCTGAAGGTCTTTGACCGAAAGCTGATCCGCGCCGTGGACTGACTGCCCGTATGGCCTGCACGCCCGCATCAGCGGCGGCGATTGGCCCTGCGCTTTTCTTTGGCTTTCTTGATTTTCGCCCGGGCGAGCTTGCGCTTGGGGCCGGATGATCGGCCACGCCCGCCGCGTTTCACTCTCCCCCCGCCTTCGACATGCAGGAGCTCGAAAATCAACCCGCCGGTCACGGGTGTCGCTTCAACCAGCCGCACCCTGACCTCGAGCCCGAGGGACAGCACCAGACCACTGTCTTCGCCGGTAAGCGTGTTCGTCTTGGCATCGAACCGGAAGTAGTCTCGCCCGAGTGTCGAGACGGGCACCAGCCCATCGGCGCCGGTCTCCTCGAGTTTCACGAAGATGCCGAATTTCGCAACACCCGCGATCGTCCCCTCGAACTCTGCCCCTTCACGTTCCGACAGGTAGGCCGCGAGATAGCGATCCACTGTATCGCGCTCGGCAGCCATCGAGCGCCGCTCGGTCTGGCTGATATGTTCGGCCGTCTCGGACAGCGCATCCCGGTCCTCATCGGTCAGACCGTCGGGCCCGAGATCTAGCGCCCCGATCAGCGCCCGGTGCACGATCAGATCCGCATAGCGTCGGATTGGCGATGTGAAGTGTGCATAGCGTGCGAGATGCAGGCCGAAATGGCCAAAATTATCCTGCGCATAGTAGGCCTGCGTCTGCGCACGCAGTACCGACATCGAGATCATCTCGCTGGCGTCGCTCTCGCGCGCGGCATGCAGCAGCGTGTTGAGATGGCGTGTGTGCAGAACCTGCCCTTTGGCGAGCGTAAGGCCAACCGTCTCGACCGTCTCTCTGAGAGCGTCGAGTTTCTCCTGCGATGGTTCCTCGTGCACACGAAACAGCAGGGCTGAGCGCTTTGCCTCCAGGGTTTCGGCAGCACAAACATTGGCGAGGATCATGAATTCCTCGATCAGCCGGTGTGCATCGAGCCGCTCGCGCAGACGTACCGCTGTGACGGTGCCTTCTTCGTCGAGTTCCACGCGACGTTCCGGCAGGTCGAGATCCAGAGGTTGGCGCCGATCCCGTGCCTTTGCCGCCGCAGCATAGGCGGCGAACAGATCGCGAAGCGGAGCATGGAGGTCGCGCGGGACCTCAGCACTCGCCTCAGCCTCATCGGCGACAGCCTGAGCCTGCTCATAGGTCAGCGAGGCCGCGGACTTCATCAGCCCGCGGGTGAAGCGGTGGGCGATCTTGGTGCCGTCCGCATCGAGAACCATGCGGACCGCCATGCATGGCCGGTCAACGCCTTCGTGCAGAGAGCAGAGATCGCCCGAAAGGTCATCCGGCAGCATGGGGCTGACGCGGTCCGGAAAGTATGTGGAGTTGCCGCGTCGCTGAGCCTCGCGATCCAGCAGGCTGCCGGGGCGTACGTGGTGCGCGACATCGGCGATTGCAACCCAGACGACATGGCCGCCGGGATTGGCCGGGTCGGTGTCCGGGGCCGCACACACGGCATCGTCATGGTCGCGCGCATCCGCTGGGTCGATGGTCAGAAGTGGCAGGGTGCGCAGGTCTTCCCGCGCACCGAGTTTGGTTAGCGGTGTTTCATCCCGGGCTTCCTCGAGCACGTCCTCCGGGAATGCGTAGGGGATCTGGTGCTGCACCATTGCGATCAGCGAGACCTGACGTGGCGCCCCCGGATCACCATGGCGTGCAACCACGCGCCCGCGCGGCAGGCCCATGATCCGTCCGCGGATTTCCTCGGCCTCGACCAGTTCGCCGTCTTCTGCGCCATCCGTGTCGCCCGCCGGAATGAGCCATTCGCGGTCGCTGCGTCGGTCGATCGGCAGCAGACGCGCGCCCTGATGACCGATGCGCAGAATACCCAGCATGCGCCGCTCGGAGGCCGCGATCTTCTTGATCAGCCGCGCTTCATAAGTGTGGTCCTCACCCTTTACGGGGCGGATCTTCGCAAGGATCCGGTCTCCCTTGCCAAGTGCCGGATCGTTTCGCTTCAGGCGCACCAGGACACGTGGGGCAGGGGCGTCCTCCTCCCATGTCTGCGGCACGGCGAAGAGATCGCCATCTGCGTCCGGTGCCAGAACTTCGAGTACCGTGACAGGGGGCAAGGTGCCCGCAGGTCGCACGCGCCGACGGCGTTTTTCGACATGACCTTCGTCTTCAAGCTCACGCAACAGGCGCTTCAACTCGACCCTGTCGGCGCCGCGAATGCCGAAGGCACGGGCAATCTCGCGCTTTCCCGCAGCCTGCGGATTGTCGCGAATCCACGCCAGCAGAGCGTCCTTGTCGGGAAGAGAAGTCATGCTCTGCCTCTAGCACGCCCGGTGCGCCGTTGCATGCTCGATGTACCGATCGCGCGCTGGTCTTCGCACTCAGTCGTCAATCAGCGATTCGGAGGCATCGCGTGACGCTTCGGCGGCCGGCTTTTTCGCAGCGGACTTTGCTGGCGCTTTCTTGGCAGCGGTCTTCTTGGCGGCCGTCTTCTTCGCCGTGGTTTTCTTCGCTGTGGTTTTCTTCGCGGCTTTCTTGGGCTTTTTGGACGCGGCCTTGGCCGCGACAAGCTCAAGCGCCTGATCGAGCGTGATGGCCTGCGGGTCCTGCTCCTTCGGGATCGTCGCGTTGATCTTTTCCCATTTCACGTAAGGGCCATAGCGCCCATCCATGATATTGACCGCCCCGCCATCGGGGTGCTCGCCAAGCTCGCGTAGCGGCTTTTGCGCCGGCCCGCGCCCGGTGCGCTGAGCCTTCTTCGCAATCAGATCCACCGCGCGGTTCATGCCGATGGTCAGAACATCGTCGTCCTGCTCGAGACTTGCGTAGATCTTGCCATGCTTCACGTAAGGCCCATACCGGCCAATCCCGGCCTGGATCGGCTCGCCATCCTCTGGGTGCGCGCCGACATGGCGGGGCAGGGCCAAAAGATCCAGCGCCATGGCCAGCGTCACATCCTCGGGCGCTGTGCCCTTGGGCAGCGAGGATCGTTTCGGCTTCTCTCCCGCGTCCTTGTCTTCGATGCCCAGCTGGACATAGGGACCGAACCGCCCTGTCCGCAGTGTCACGTCGATGCCGTATTGATCCTGCCCAAGCAGCTTGCCTTCTGGGCCAATCTGGCCGTCGCCCTCAACTTCGCCGCTGATCGGACGGGTGTAGCGGCATTCGGGGTAGTTCGAACACCCGATGAACGCGCCGCCGGTGCGGGCTGTGCGCATCGACAGACGCCCTGTCCCGCACGCCTTGCACAGCCGCGGGTCCGTGCCATCGCCCGGATCGGGGAAAAGATGCGGTGCGAGGAAGTCGTTGATCTTCTCCAGAACTTCGGTAATGCGCAACTCGGCCGTCTCGTCCACGGCGGCGCGGAAATCCTTCCAGAACCGATCCAGAACCTCCTGCCAGTCTAGCCGCCCGCCGGAGATGTCGTCGAGTTCTTCCTCCAGCCCCGCGGTGAAATCGTAGGCGACATAGCGGTTGAAGTAGTTCTCGAGGAAGGCGATCACCAGACGGCCCTTGTCCTCTGGCACCAGCCGGTTCTTCTCCTTGCGGACATATTCGCGGTTCTGGATTGTGCCGATGATCGAGGCGTAGGTCGACGGACGCCCGATCCCCAACTCCTCCATCTGCTTGACCAGAGTGGCTTCGGTGTAGCGGGGCGGCGGCTGGGTGAAATGCTGCTCCGGCGTGACCGACTTCTGACCGAGCGCTTCGCCTTGCTGGACCTGCGGCAGGCGTTTGTCGTCATCGTCAACGATATCGTCGCGGCCTTCTTCATAGACCTTGAGAAACCCATCGAAGGTTACGACCTGACCGGTTGCGCGCAGACCGGTCTTGCCGGAAGGATCTGTGATATCAACGGTTGTGCGCTGGAACTGTGCTGCCGCCATCTGGCTTGCGATCGCACGCTTCCAGATCAACTCGTACAAACGCAGTTGCTCGCGCTCGACCGACAGGCTGTCGGGGGCCGCATCCATACGGGTCGGGCGGATGCACTCATGCGCCTCCTGCGCGTTCTTGGCCTTGTTCTTGTACATGCGCGGCGAGGACGGCAGATACCGGTCGCCGTAGCGGTCCTTGATGGCATCGCGCGCGGCCATGACAGCCTCCGGCGCCATGTCGATCCCGTCCGTCCGCATATAGGTGATGTGCCCGGCTTCGTAGAGGCGCTGTGCCGTGCGCATTGTCTCCTGCGGCCCCATGCCAAGCTTGCGGCTTGCCTCCTGCTGCAGGGTGGAGGTCATGAAAGGCGCCGCCGGATTGCGGTTCTGCGGTTTTGCCTCGACCGAGGTGACGGCAAGACTGGCAGCCGTGATCGTCTCGACCGCAGCCGTGGCCGCCGCTTCGTTCTCGAGGTCGAACCGATCGAGTTTCTTGCCGTCGAGGATGGTGAGTCTTGCTTCAAACTCATCGCCGCGCGGGGTGGTCAGGAGGGCCTTCACCGACCAGTATTCACGCGGGCGGAACGCTTCGATTTCCATCTCGCGGCTGACGATGAGGCGCAGGGCAACCGACTGGACGCGTCCGGCAGAGCGAGATCCCGGAAGCTTGCGCCACAGCACCGGCGAGAGGGTGAATCCGACCAAATAGTCCAGCGCCCGGCGCGCCAGATACGCATCGACCAGTTCCATATCGATATCGCGCGGGCTTTGCATCGCCTCGGTGACCGCAGATTTGGTGATGGCGTTGAAGACAACCCGTTTGACAGCGGTGTCTTTCTTGACCGCACGGCGTTTGCGGAGCGCCTCGAGCAGGTGCCACGAGATCGCTTCCCCTTCGCGGTCCGGGTCGGTCGCGAGGATCAGGCTCTGGTCATCCGCCAGCGCCTCGGCGATGGCGCGCACATGTTTCTGCGACTTGGGATCGACCTCCCACGTCATCTCGAACTTGGCGTCGGGATCGACCGAGCCGTCCTTGGCAGGCAGATCGCGCACATGCCCATACGACGCGAGCACGGTGTAGTCCTTGCCGAGATAGGCATTGATGGTCTTTGCCTTGGCAGGGGACTCCACGACGACAACGGCCATTCTGCTCTCCTTGCTGCAGGCGGGACTGCACATCTTGCTGTCGTTACGCGACCCGCCCTATCCCGAGTCACTTGGCAGGACAACGGGCGCCGGGACGCCGAGCGCTTCTCGATGGCGCAGCGCAGGAAAATGGGTCAGCGTCGCGCAGGTGTCAACGGTGGCGACGGCAGAGCGCGACGGTGACGCAGGTCAGATGTGAGTATCGTGGACGGTGGCTCAGCCGTTTTCCGTCCGCACAATCGACCCGCCAGGCAGGATTTCGACACGTCCTGCGAGATCCAGTTCCAGGATCGCAAGGGACATCTCGGATGGCGAGACACCGCACTGGCGCGCGACTTCGTCGATCTCGATCGGATGCGGTCCCAGGAGGTTGACGATCTGTTCCGCCAGAGCGTCGTCACCGACCCCGCCATCCTCATCGAAGTCGGAGAGAGCGTCGTAATCGTCGCGCATCTCCTCCTCGCTGAAGAGGTCAGCATCGAACTGGAAACCCTCTCCCCCCTCGGCAAAGCCACGGGCCCGCGGGGCGGCGAGCGCCTCTTCGACATCGCCAGCGTGGCGAATCAGGCTCGCACCTTCGCGAATCAGCTGGTTGCATCCCGCGGAGCGCGGATCTTCCGGGGCCCCCGGGCAGGCGAGTGCTTCGCGTCCCTGTTCCAGTGCGAACCGTGCGGTGATCAGACTGCCGGAGCGTGCAGCCGCCTCGACCAGGATGACCCCTTCCGCAAGACCCGAGATCAGCCGGTTGCGGCGTGGGAAGTGGCGTGAGGTCGGCTTCATGCCGAACGGCATTTCCGAGATCAGGGCCCCTCGCTCGGCAATCCGGTCGGCGAGTGACAGGTTCTCCGGCGGGTAAGGCTCATCCAGACCGCCTGCCAAAACCGCAATCGTTCCGGTGTTGAGACTTGCCTCATGCGCTGCGGTGTCGATCCCGCGCGCAAGACCCGAGACGATGACGTGACTGTTTGCTGCCATCTCCCGCGCGAGGCGCCGCGTCGTGCGAAGGCCGAGCGCAGAGGCGTTCCGCGCCCCAACGATTGCAATGGCACGCCGGTCAAAGATCGCGGTATCGCCAAGGACCCAAACCACAGGAGGTGCTGGATCGATCTGGGACAACAGGCGCGGATACTTCGCATCGCCCACCTGCAGCATCACAGCGCCAAGACTGGCTCCGGCAGCGATTTCCGCCTGTGCGTCGTCGGCCGAGCAGATGTCGTAGTCCTGCTTGCCGCCGCGCGCGGCGAGATCCGGCAGGACGGCCAGTGCGCGCTCGGCTGATCCGAAGCGGCGGATGAGGTGAAAGAAGGTTCTTGGCCCGACATTCTGGCTCCGCGCGAGGCGGAGGCGGGCAAATCGTTCCCCATCATGGATCGGGTGAAGAAGATCGGTTGGCGCAGATGCTGTCTGCACTGGCATATTTGCGAGGTTCGCTGCGGTTGACATGCTGTGTCTCCTTGCATCTCGTCTATCAGCAGCGATTTGGGTTAATTGCCGGTTAACCCTCGGATTTGGTTTTTCCGGCGCCTATTTTCGGCTCGGTTCCGCGCAGCAGGCGGCCGATGTTCTCGCGGTGGCGGATCCAGATCCACACCGCCAGGATGATCATGCAGAGCACGGCGCGCGGCCCGTCGATCACCCAGAAGAGGCCGGGTGCTGCCGCGGTTGCCGCGAGCGCTCCGGCAGACGAGATCCGCGTTGCGAACGCCACCAAGAGCCATACCGCGGCGACGGCCAGTCCCGCCAGGGGCGCCAAACCGAACACAACGCCTGCAGCGGTCGCGATGCCTTTGCCACCCTTGAACCGGAGCCAGACGGGCAGGCAATGACCCAGCACGGCGCCCAGCCCCGCAGCCTGCGCCGCCAGATCACCCCACTGCAAAAAGATCAGTACGGGCACCAGACCCTTGGCGAAATCGAGCAGCAGGGTCAGCGCCGCTGCAAGCTTGTTCCCCGTGCGCAGCACATTCGTCGCACCGATATTGCCGGAACCCACCTTGCGCAGATCCCCGAGCCCAAAGACCCGCGCGAGGATCAGCCCGAACGGAACCGACCCGGCGAGATAGCCCACTGCAAAGGACAGGATTAGCCATGGTGCGGCGCGGTCGAGGCCCATGATGTCATGCAGCATCGCATCCTCCGGCAGCGTCGCCTCCGAACACGCGCGTGCCGTTGACCCATGTGCCAAGCACCCGACCCTGCATGGTGCGCCGGTCAAAGGGCGTGTTCTTCGCGCGCGAGCGCAGCGTATCACGATCCAGCACAAAGGGCGCGTCCGGATCGAACAGGATCAGGTCTGCGGGTGCGCCGCGCGCCAATCGCCCGGTGGGACGGCCAAGAAGCTCTGCAGGCCGCTTCGCGATGCGGGCAAACAGCGTCGGCAGGTCGAGATGCCCTTCATGGACCAGTGCCATGCAGGCGGGCAGGAACGTCTCGAGCCCGATTGCACCTGAGGCCGCCGCTTCGAACGGCAGACGTTTTGTCTCCTCGTCCTGCGGCATATGGCTGGAGACGATGACGTCGATCAGGCCCGACGCCACGGCGTCAATCACGGCGCGGCGATCATCCTCGGCGCGCAAGGGCGGCGTGAGCTTGAAGAAGGTCCGGTAGTCGGCGATGTCGAACTCGTTGAGCGTGAGGTGGTGGAACGACACCCCCGCACTGACGGCAAGGCCAGCCGCTTTGGCCCGGGAAAGGGCGGGCAGGGCCCCAGCCGTCGTGACCTGATCGGCATGATAGCGCGCGCCGGTTCCCTCGGTCAGCGCGAGATCCCGTTCCAGCATCATGCGTTCGGCCAGGGCAGGCGAGGCCGGAAGCCCGAGGCGGGACGCCAGTTCCCCTGATGTCGCGCACGCCCCTGCCGACAGAGACGGCTCCTGACAATGATGCACGATCAACGCATCGAGCGCGGTCGCGTAGGTCATGCAGGTGCGCAGAACCTTGGCACTGCCAATGGCGCGGTCCCCGTCCGAGAGCGCGACGGCCCCGGCATCGAGCAGAAACGCCTGCTCGGTCATCTCGCGGCCTTCGGTGCCGCGGGTCAGCGCGCCCATGACATGGACATTGACGGGACACGCCTCGCGCGCACGGCCCAACGCGTACTGCACCAAAGCGGCGTCATCCAGCGCGGGGTCTGTGTCAGGCTGCGCGACAAGCGTGGTGATGCCGCCAGCCGCCGCTGCCTCTCCGCCCGAGCGATAGCTCTCGCGGTGCCGCGCGCCGGGCTCACCGATGAAGACCTTCATGTCGACAATGCCGGGCGCGAGCGGCTTGCCGCTGCAGTCGATGACCTCGCCCTCGCCCGGGGTTGGGGAGGTCCCTCGCACCACGTCGTCGATCACACCATCTACGATCCGAACCGCCCCCGGCCCGTCATAGCCGTCCGCCGGGTCGATCAGACGGGCGTTTACAAGATGCGTGATCACGATCGAGGCTCCTGCTGCCAACACCTTCGCGCTGGGTCGGTTGCTGCAATGCGATTATGCTCGCGCATGATCATGCTCTGACTGCCTGACTTGCGGTCCGGGTCAGGCGGTCAAGCAAAGCGGCGACCTGTCTTGGCTGCTGTATGCCGATGAAACCAACTGTTCGTTGTTCCCGATCCCGCAGAAAGGCCACGGTACCGCGGCGGTCACCGCTCACTTCATAGGGGCCCAACGCGCCAAGCGGTATCGAGATCAAAGTTCGTCCGATGAAGCCACGTCGGATCAGCACCCGTTCGCTTGTTATGGCGAAGCGCATCAACCAGTATGTGACCGGGTTGGCGACGAAGATGTGAACGGAGATGAAGATCACCGCACCGCCAAAAATATACCGTGCCCATGAAAGATCTGCCACTCCGGCAGCATCAAGGACGACAAAGGAAAACGCGCCGAGAGTCCAAACCGCCGCGAAAGCGGCGTAGACGGCAACCCAGAGCAGGAATTTCACATCCACAAAGAACGGAAAAGGCGGATGTGCCGCCCAGATCAAAGTCTCGCCTTCACCCAAGAAGGGGCGCCAATAGGAGATCTCAACGTCCGTTGGGTCCGGCAGGCCTGCGCTCACGCCGCATCCTCGTGCTTAAGGTTCCGCGCAAGCAGATCCATGCAGGCCATGCGCACGGCGACGCCCATTTCGACCTGGTCGCGGATGACGCTGCGCTGAACATCATCGGCGATGTCAGCGTCGATCTCGACGCCGCGGTTCATCGGGCCGGGGTGCATGACGATGGCGTCGGGCTTGGCCAGAGCCAATTTCTCGCGCGTCAGGCCATAGCGGTGATAGTACTCGCGGGTCGAGGGAATGGCGGCGCCGGTCAGACGCTCGTTCTGGATGCGCAGCATCATCACGACATCGCAGCCCGCCAGCCCTTCCTCCATATCGGTAAAGACCTCGACCCCGAACCGGTCGATCCCGCTCGGCAACAGCGTCGGTGGCGCGATTACGCGCACCCGGTTCTCCATCTTGTTCAGACACATGATGTTGGACCGTGCGACGCGCGAGTTGGCGATGTCCCCGCAGATCGCCACGGTCAGCCGGTGCAGCCGTCCCTTGACGCGCCGGATCGTCAGCGCATCCAGCAGCGCCTGGGTCGGGTGCTCATGCCGCCCGTCGCCTGCGTTCAG
The DNA here is from genome assembly GCA_039821125.1 of Pseudomonadota bacterium. Lineage (GTDB taxonomy): Bacteria > Pseudomonadota > Alphaproteobacteria > Rhodobacterales > Rhodobacteraceae > Thermohalobaculum. Next base: position 28,136 of record JBCBOR010000038.1, on the reverse strand, counting down.
GACGGAACAATTCACCTTTTGCGCCAGCAGGTCCACCGCACCCGAATGCTGGTGCCGCACGACCAACAGATCGGGATGCATCGCGTTCAGGGTCAGCGCCGTGTCGATCAGCGTCTCGCCCTTGTTCATCGAGGACGCCTGCACCGCCATGTTCATCACATCGGCGCCGAGGCGTTTGCCCGCGATCTCGAAGCTCGCCATCGTGCGGGTCGAGTTCTCGAAGAACAGGTTGATCTGCGTCAGCCCGTTCAGCACATCGGCGTGCTTTTCCCGGCGCTTGTTGAGTTCGGCATAATGATCCGACAGATCCAGAATGGCCGTGATGTCCGCAGGCGACAGCGGTGCGATGCCCAGGATGTGCCGATGCTCGAACATGCCCGCCTCTCGTTTGCGCCGGTTCTATGCGCAAATCCAAGGGGCGGCAAGGGGATGGGCGGGCCCTGCAGCCCGCCCAAGCGCGTCTCAGTTCCGAAGGTTTCGCCGTATGAGGGAGGCTTCCTTGGTGCGACCCTCGGACTCATAGAACTTCAGCACATCGCGGCGCAGCTTGCGCACCGCCGCATCATGCGTCTCGTTCCCAACCCGGCCCTTGGTCGCGCCCAATTGCTTGGCCTGCGTGGTTAGGTTAGCAAAGCGCTCTCCCGGAGCGGGGTGCGTCGCGAAGACCCCGCGCTCGTTTCCGTAGAGCTCCTGCAGCACCTTGAAGGACCGCGCGCCCTCGGCTGCATTGTACCCGGCCGCCGAGAGATACTGCACACCGGTGGAGTCTGCATCACGCTCCTGCGTTCGGCTATAGCTGCTGGCATAGGCGTTGGCGCCCACGCCGACCGCCAGTTCCGTGACCTGCCCGGGCACGCCCAGCAGGGCGCCACCGATGGCCGCCGCTGCAGCGCCGAGTTGCACCGCCTGGTTGTTCGCCGTTTTCGCCGGGATGTGACCGCGATCGATATGTGCAATCTCATGGGCGACCACGGCGGCCAATTGTGCCTCGTTCTCCATCGCAGCCATTAGACCGGCATTGTAGAACATGTACCCGCCCCCCGTCGTGTAGGCGTTCACATCTGCGCTTTTTACGATGTAGCTCTTAAGCGGGACGGACCCGGGCGGGCGCTGCGGCGCGATCCGATTGACGACGGAATTCAGATAAGAATTCAGCCCGCGGTCTTTCATCAAGGCGCCTTTGCGATCAAGGTCCTGGACATGCTTCTGCGAGCGTTGTTGCTCCACCGCAAGGGATTGAGCCGTGTTCTGCGCGGTGGGCGCACAGGCAGAGACACTCACGGCAACGGCAAGGGCGATGCCCAGCGATTTCAGCATTCGTTTCACAACAACCTCTCTCAAGTCTGGGCCCCAACCCGGATCATCTGCATAATGCCTGAACGGCGGGAGCGGTCAAATCCGGTACGTGAGAATTTTGTCCGGACCTTGGCAAGTCTGGGTTGACCACATAGCTTGCGGGCCTGATCAAAGGATACCACTCATGCCGCTGCCTCAGCCCGTCTGCTACTATCACACGCCCCGGGCGCCCAACCCGCGCCGCACCCAGATCTTCATCGACGAGAAGGGGATCGAGATCCCGCGTGTCGAGGTCAACCTGATGGAGGGCGCGCACAAGCAGGCCGACTATCTGAACAAGGTCGGCATCTCGCAGGTTCCGGCGCTCGAGCTGTCGGATGGCACGGTGCTGGTCGAATCGCCCGCCATTTGCCGGTATCTCGAAGCGCTGCACCCCGAGCCGAACATGCTGGGCCACGATGCTCTGGAGCAGTCCTATGTCGAGATGTGGCAGCGCCGGATCGAGCTACGCCTGATGGTGACGATCGCTCAGGTCTTTCGCCATACCAATCCGCGTATGGCGGCGCTCGAGACCCAGTGCCCGGACTGGGGCGCGGTCAATGCAGGCCGGATCGACGAGCGTCTGGCCGAACTGGACCGCCAGCTTCAGGGGCGGGACTGGATCGCCGCTGACCGGCTGACCATCGCGGATATCACCGGGGTCGTAGCGGTTGATTTCCTGCACCTGATCAAGCGCGAGATCCCGGAGGGGATGACCGCGCTGATAGCGTGGCACGACCGGATGCGCGCGCGCCCCTCGACCGCTTTGCAATAGAGATCAGAGGTTTCCATGACCAATCCGCTACTCGCCTCGTGGGACGGCCCTTATGGCCTGCCGGATTTCGCCGCGATCGAGGATGATCACTTTCCCGAGGCGTTCAATACGACCCTGGCCGAGCAGACGGTCGAGTTCGAGGCGATTGCCAACAATCCGGAACCAGCCACGTATCAGAACACGGTCGAGGCGCTGGAATGCCATGGCCGCGCGCTCGACCGGGTGATCGCGCTCTTCTGGAACCGGGCGGGTGCCGACACGAATGACCGGATACAGGAGATTGAGCGCGACATCTCACCCCGCCTCTCCAAGCACTTTGCAAAGTGCAATGCGGACCCGCGGATCTTTGCGCGCCTTCAGGCGGTGGTCGATGCCGGGACGGACGGTCTGACCTCGGAACAGGCGCGGGTCCTGAAGCTGATGCACGAAGGTGCGGTGCGCGCGGGGGCCGCTTTGGACGAAGATGGCAAGGCCCGGATGCAGGCCATCATGGGACGCCTCTCCGAGCTTGGTACCGCCTTTGGTCAAAACGTGCTGGCAGACGAAGCCGGATGGTCGATGGAACTTGGCGCGGATGATCTCGATGGGTTGCCACAGTTCCTGATGGATGCCGCCAAGGCCGAGGCTGAACGCCAGGGCAAGGACGGATACATCATCACGCTCAGCCGCTCCTCGGTCGAGCCGTTCCTGACCTTCTCTGCTCGGCGCGATCTGCGCGAGCGCGCCTTCCGCGCCTGGGCTGACCGGGGCGAGGAAAAGAACTGGCCGCTGGTCGAGGAACAGGTCGTGCTGCGCGAGGAACGGGCGCGCCTGCTGGGGTTCGAGACGTTTGCCGACTACAAACTCGACAATCAGATGGCCAAGACGCCGGACCGGGTGCGCGATCTCCTGATGTCGGTCTGGGCGCCCGCTCGTGCGCGCGCCGCCGAAGAAGCCGCGGCGCTGCAGGCTCTGGCCGCGGAGGAGGGCGCGAATATCGACATCGCCGGCTGGGATTGGCGCTACTATGCCGAGAAGCAGCGCAAGCGCGAGCACGACCTCGATGAGGCCGAGATCAAGCCCTACCTCGCCATCGACAACGTCATCGCGGCGGCGTTCGATGTGGCGTCGCGCCTGTTCGGTCTTTCCTTCAAGGAAGTCGATGTACCCGTGCCCCACCCGGACGCACGCGCCTGGGATGTGACGCGAGACGGACAGCACCTCGCCCTCTTCATCGGGGACTATTTCGCCCGGCCCTCGAAACGCTCCGGTGCGTGGATGAGCGGGCTGCGATCCCAGCAAAAACTCTGGGAGCCGGGCCGCCCGATCATCACCAACACCTGCAACTTCGCAAAGGGCGATCCCGCACTCCTGTCCTGGGACGATGCCCGCACGCTGTTCCACGAGTTCGGCCATGCATTGCACGGGATGCTGTCGGATGTGACGTATCCGTTTGTCTCAGGCACCTCGGTCGCGCGCGATTTCGTGGAACTGCCGAGCCAGCTCTACGAGCACTGGCTCGCGGTGCCGGAAGTGCTGGCCAAACACGCCCGCCACTTCGAGACCGGCGCGCCGATGCCGCAGGATCTCGTCGACCGGATCATCGCGGCGGAGAACTTCGGACAGGGCTTCAAGACGGTCGAGTTCACCGCCTCTGCTCTGGTCGATCTCGAGATGCACACGCTCACCTCTACCGAGGGCTTCGACGGACGGGCCTTCGAAAGAAAGGTGCTCGCCGGGATCGACATGCCGGACGCCATCATCATGCGCCACCGCACGCCGCACTTTCAGCACGTGTTCACCGGCGATGGCTACTCCGCCGGATACTACAGCTACATGTGGTCCGAGGTGATGGATGCCGACGCATTCAAAGCCTTCGAGGAAACCGGCGATGTCTTCGATGCGGACACCGCGGCGCGGCTGCTGGGCAAGGTGTATGCGGCGGGCGGGTCCGAGCCGCCGGAGGAGGCCTATACCGGTTTTCGCGGCAAGCTGCCGGGCGTCGAAGCCTTGCTGGAGCAGCGCGGGCTTCTGCCGGATGCGGCCTGATCCTTCGGCAAGGGTGCGTCACGGACGCACCCTACGGGGTGCAGCGACCGTCGTCAGGCGTCCATTGCCAGAGTGGCCAGCGCGGTCGAGGCGAGCCGGGCCACCGGGGGGTCTGCGCGGCTTGTGATTACGATCGGCACACGCCCGCCGATCACAACGCCTGCGGCACAGGCCGACATGAAGTAGACCATCATCTTGAAGAGCGCATTGCCGACCTCGATCGTCGGGACAATCACGGCGTCGGCCTGACCCGCGACCGGATTGCCGGTCAACCCCTTGATCTCGGCGGCGTTTGGCGAGACCGCATTGTCAAATGCGAACGGGCCTTCGATATCTGCCGTAAAGTCTTGTGTGCGAGCCCAGTCGACCAGGGCGCCAGCCTGCAGGCTCGACGGCATGGTCTCGACCCGTTCCTCGGTCGCGGACAGCACGGCGATCCTGGGCCGCTCGAGCCCGATCGCATGGCTGAGACCAACGAGATTCTCGACAATCGCCTGCAGCGTCTTGTCGTTCGGTGCCACGTTCAACGCTCCGTCCGAGATCAGCAGTGGCCGGTCGCTGCCCGGTACGGTCATGTGGAACACATGGCTCAACCGACGCCCGATCCGCACACCGGCTTCCGTGCGAAGCATCGCCGCCATCAGCGCGTCCGTATGGACGTGACCCTTCATGACGATCTGCACCGCCAGATCTGCCACAGCCACCGCCGCGGCGTCCGCGATGCCTGCATCTCCGATCCCCTCGATGACGTCGAAGGGCGAGATATCCCAGCCCATCGCCACAGCCCCTTGGCGGATCTTCCCGGGATCCCCGATCAGCACAGGGTCGATCAGCCCGGCCTCGGTTGCCGCCTTGGCGCTCTCCAGCGCAACGGCTGTGTCCGCCCCGGCGATTAATGTCCGCGCAGGCGCGCGCCCGGTGGCACGGGACATCAGCGCAGCAGGGACTTCGATCGGAGAGGATGACAGCACGGCTCGGGCCTCAGGGTTACAAAGGTCAGCGCAATAGTCGGTCTCGTGCGTGACATCCGTTCCGGGTGCCCGCACCTCGCGCCAGCCCGAAGGGCGACGGCGCGAGGGTTTGTCTTGTGCGGGCATCGCCCGCACTCCGTTTAGTGCGCAGGATCAGGCAACGAACTGGTCCAGTGTGATCCGCAGCTTGTCGACGATCTCATCGACATGGGCCCGCTCGGCGACAAAGGCCGGCGCGACGATTGCCGTATCGCCGGTGAACTTCACATGGCAGCCGTTCCAGAACAGAGCCTTTTGCATTTCCTGGCCGCGCATGCCCGGCTTGCCGGGCTCGGCGTGGACCTCAAGACCCGACATCATGCCGATCGTCCGGATGTCCTTGACCAGTTCATGATCCCGCAGGCTTATCATCGCGTCCTTAAAATAGGGTGCCATCTCGACCGCCCGGTCGAACAGCCCTTCCGAGGCATAGATGTCCAGCGCCGCATTGCCCGCCGCGCAGGCCGCAGCGCCGAGTACGTGTAGCCATGGAAGAACTCGATCGCGTTCTCGGGCGCGGCGTTCGTCACCGTCTCGTAGATCTCGTCCTTGCAGGCCACGGCGCCCATCGGAATGCAGCCATTGGTCAGCGCCTTGGCCATCGTGCAGATGTCGGCCTCGACCCCGAAGAGCTGTTGTGCGAACGGCGCCCCGAGGCGACCGAACCCGGTGATCACCTCGTCCATCACCATGAGAATGCCGTGCTCGTCGCAGATCTGGCGCAGGCGCTCGAGATAGCCTTTCGGCGGCACCAGCGTCCCGGTTGATCCTGCCACCGGCTCGACAAAGACCGCGGCAATGGTCGAGCCGCCATAGGTTGCGCAGTGCCGCTCGAGATCGTTGGCAAGCTCGACGCCGTCATGCTCGGGCAGGCCGTCATGGAAGAGATCCTTGCCGGTCCATGTGTGCCGGATCGTCACCACGTTCGGCATCACGACCGGGAAGGTCTCGCGGTTCTTGACCATTCCGGCCAGCGAGACACCGCCCATGTTCACGCCATGATAGGCCCGCTCGCGGCTGACGAACCGCATGCGCTGGCTTTCGCCGCGGGCCCGGTGATAGGCCATGATCATCTTCAGCGCGGTATCGATCGATTCCGACCCCGAGTTCACGAAGAACACGTGATTCATGTCCTCGGGCAGCAGCGCGGCGACCTTGCGTGCCAGCTCGAACGAGCCGGGATGGCCAAGCTGGAACGGCGCCGAGTAGGAATTCGTCTGAAGCTGCTTGTAGACCGCCTCGGCGATCTCGGGCCGCGCATGCCCGGCAGGCGAGCAGAACAGCGCCGAGGAGCCGTCAATCACCGAACCACCCTTGTGGTCGGTGTAATACATCCCGTCGCCCTTCACGACGAGCCGCGGGTTGTCCTTGAAATCGCGGTTCCCGGTGAAGGGCATCCAGTGCTCTTCCAGGCTGTTTGCGCGGACGGCATCGCCGATATTCAGGTCGTGCATGGTTCGATCTCCGAAAAAACGGGAAAGAAGTGTCCGGCTTCGCGACCGGACTCGCGTCTGTCCTTGATTGATGGACCATAGCGGCCTAGCTTGGATCCATGATAGTGCCAGTTGGGGTTTGAGGGGGAACCACATGCGCGATGCGCTCTACCACCTCGAACGCGCGCGGCCGGCAAGTCTCCAGGCCCAGATCCGCGACATTCTGATCGAGGCGATCCGCACGGGCCAGCTGAAGCCGGGGGACAGTGTTCCCTCGACCCGGGCGATGGCGACCCGGCTGTCCGTCTCGCGCAACACCGTGACGCTGTCGTACCAGGCATTGGTCAGCGAGGGGTTTTTGGCCTCGCGTGAGCGAAGCGGCTTTTATGTCGATCCACAGGCGGTGGATGGCATGGCCGGTCGCCCGGCGGCGCAGGCTCGGCCCCGGACCGGCGGTATCGACTGGTCACGCCGGTTTGCCAAGCATCCCGGCGACCAGCGTAATCTGACCAAGCCCGATGGCTGGCAGAAATATCCCTATCCCTTCATCTACGGTCAGGTCGATCACGAGGTCTTTCCGATCGCCGAGTGGCGCGATTGCGTGCGCCAGGCCATGGGCAAACGCTGGATCGACGCGTGGACCGAGGACCGGTTCGCTGCCGATGATCCTCTGTTGGTCGAGCAGATTGCCCGGCGGTTGCTGCCGTTGCGCGGGATCGCGGCGGAGCAGGATGAGATCCTTGTCACGCTCGGGGCACAGAACGCGCTCTACCTGATTGCAGCGATGCTGATCGGGCCCGAGACGCGGGTGACCATCGAGGACCCGGGCTATCCCGACATGCGGAACATCTGCGCGCTGCGCACCCGCCATGTCGCGACAGCGCCGATTGACGGCGACGGGCTCGACCTGACGGACACGGTCGCGGACTCCGATCTGATTTTCACCACGCCCTCGCATCAATTCCCGACAACGGTCACCATGTCGCTAGCCCGGCGCAAGGCGCTGCTGGCCATGGCCGCCGAACGTGATCAGGTGGTGATCGAGGACGACTACGAGTTCGAGACCAACTATACGGGCGCGCCGCTTCCCGCGCTCAAGTCACTGGATACGCAGGGGCGGGTGATCTATGTCGGCTCGCTGTCGAAATCGCTGATGCCGGGTTTGCGGCTTGGCTTCATCGTGGCCGACCGGGCGCTGGTGGCCGAGATGCGCGCGCTCCGCCGCCTTATGCTGCGCCACCCGCCGGGCAACAACCAGCGCGCTGCGGCGCTGTTTCTGGCGAACGGGCATTTCGACGTCCTGGTGCGCCGCATTCACCGGGTCTACCGCGAGCGCTGGCAGGCGATGAACGCCGCCCTGGACGAGCATCTGCCGGGCTGGGCCTCGCCGCCCGGTTTCGGAGGGTCGTCCTATTGGCTGACCGGACCCGATGCGCTGGATGCCGAGGCGCTGGCAGCGACCGCGCTGGAGGACGGGGTGGTGATCGAGCCCGGCAATCCGTTCTTCGCGGAGCCCGAGCAGGGGCGGCTTCATGTGCGCCTTGGTTTCTCGTCGATCCCGCGGGAGAAGATCGAAGACGGGATCAAGCGCCTGCGCGACGCGTGTCGACACTCTGGCGCTCTCTGATCGTGCTTTCGGGGCGCCGTTTGTGCCGCGGAGTTTCCAATCGCCAGGGCGGCGGATATGTCATAGGTTATGACCGATACAGGGGAGCATGACATGGCGATGGGCAGGACGATCTGGACCTTCTACGAGGGCACCTGGCATCAGGGCAACCACCCGATCTTCGGGGCAGCGGACCATGGTGCCTGGCTTGGCTCGTCGGTCTTCGATGGGGCGCGGGCTTTTGAAGGGGTGACGCCGGATCTCGACCTGCACTGCGCCCGCACGGTCGCCTCGGCGCGCACCATGGGGTTGAACCCGACCCTGACCGGCGAGGAGATCACCGAGCTTGCGCGTGAGGGCGTCTCGAAATTCCCAAGTGGAACAGGGCTTTACATTCGCCCGATGATGTGGGCACGCGAGGGCGGCCCCTCGATGGTGATCCCCGATCCGGACAGCACGGCCTTTGCCCTCTGTCTCGAGGAACGCCCGATGCCAGAGGTCAAGGGCTTCTCCATCACGACCACGCCATACTCGCGCCCGATGAACTCAATGGCCCCCACGGACGCCAAGGCCGGATGCCTTTATCCCAACAACGCCAGGATGTTACGCGAAGCTTTTAAGAAGGGCTTCGACAACGCGATCTCGCTCGATCCGCTTGGCAACGTGGCCGAGACGGCGACGTCGAACATCTGGATGGTGAAGGACGGCGTCGCCTATACCCCCGTCGCAAACGGGACGTTCCTGGCTGGGATCACACGATCCCGCGTCCTCAAGCTGTTGAAAGATAATGGAATATCCGCGGTTGAGAAAACGCTCACCCTCGACGACTTCCGCGGCGCGGACGAGATCTTCTCCACCGGAAACGCCCAGAAAGTCATGCCGATCACCCGGTTCGAGGACCGCGAATATGACTACGGCCCCATCACACGCCGGGCCCGCGAGCTTTACTGGGAGTTCGCTCACGCAGCGTAGGGTGCATCCATGATGCACCGTTTGTGCTGGGAAAAACCCCGTATGGCAGGCGTATGGCACCCGTATGGCTTTGGTCCCGCACCCGTATGGCCCGCGTATGGCAGGTGTATGGACAGATTGTCGGCCCGTCGCCGGATGCCCTGTTTCACGCAGCGCCAAAATAATGACATGGATGCTGCCTAGTAACGCTAAAGTCGCACGACTGCGGGAGCCTCGGGAATGCTGCGCGGAATTCTGATGTTGGGGGCGGCGATTGCCGGTCTTGGTGCACTGGCGGTCTCGCAGGGATCGATCGAGAGCTGGCTCGATCGCTCGGGTGATGGTGAACTGACACCGATGACGAGCGCCTCCGGGTCAGGTGGTTGGTTCAGCATTGATACAAGAAGCGACCGACCCTTTGATGCGGATCCCTTTGCCATCGGCGGCGGCTCCGGGTCGGGCTTTGGCATTTCCGCCGAGATGATCGATGATCTGATGGACGCGAAGACCACGGGCGAGACGGCGGATCCCGAAAAGCGCGCCGCGGCCACGAAACGGATCCAGGAGAAGATCCGGCAGGATGTCAAATCGCTGACCTCGATCGATATCGAGCGCTTGCCGGACCCGGTGGGCGATGGGATGGCGCACGCCGGAGCCGGGCCTGTTGTCGGCAGCGATCTGGTTGGCGTGGTGTCAGCAGCCATGAACGCCGAGGATCCCGGTGCCGAGATCGAAAAGCTGGCGTTGGCGACCTCGGACCCGGAGCGGGTGCGCGCCGTGGTTGCAGAGGCGCGCGCCAGGGACATGCCGGACAACGCCATTCTGCTTGCGCTGATGTGGCATTTCAGCGAGACGCGAAGATAGCTCGGCCGGGCTTTTGGTCCTTCAGAGGGTTCGGCGCGGTCACGAGACGTGCTCATCAGATCGGAACGATGTCGGCTCGAAACCAAGGTCGGCGGACAAATCGAGGAGCGGAGAACATGCTGCGCGGTATTCTGATGCTGGCGGGAGTGGCCGTGATCATCGGCGGCCTGGCGGTTGCCAAGTTTTCGCCGGAGACGGTCGAGGCTCTGATTCCGGACGAGACGTCGAGCCTGCCGCCTGCGGTCACGCTCGGCACCGCGGCCCTTGACGCGGTTCAGGGTGCGGGTGAAGCCGTCATCTCGGCCGAACGCCGTGAGCAGATCGCCGAGGGTCTGAGCGACCCCGACCGTGCAGCCGAGACCTATTCGGGCATGACCCCGCTCGAGCGTCTCTTCGAAGCCGATCGCGTCGTGCGCGATGCAAAGGCCGGCTTCGATCAGGAGGCGGAGCGCAACCGGCGTGAGCCTTCGGTCGCATCGACCGGCGCGGTCACAGCGCAGCCCTCTCAACCGGCGCGCCCGCGCGAGGATCCCATCGATCTGCAGGTCGTGAAACTGATCGAGGCGAGCCCGGACAAGAGATATCTCGCGGCCAAGCTGACGGAATGGACCAGCCGGGGCATGCGGATGCCCGAGGTTCTGAAACGCATGCAGGAGCACGAACGGGCTCGCGAGGCGGCGGCAAAACGCTGATCTGGCCGGGCGCGCGCGGGTCATCCGCCGCTGCCACGCAATCGCCGGTTTTGCGTTTTAGGACTCGTCCCATCGCAACGGAATTGGGCGGGACAGAATGCGCGGACCTCTCATTGTCATCATGCTCGCCGGTCTCGGTGGCGGGCTTTACTACATGAGCCTTCAGGCGGAGGAAAGCAAAACGCGCCGCGCTGCGCTCCAGAGTGCCGCGCCGGTCACGCAGCAGGTGGTGGCGACAGCCCAGCCGGTGACCACGGCGATGCCTGAGGTCAAGACCGCCGATGCCTCGGGATCAGCCGGTGGCCTGACCGGGACCATGGCGCAGGCTGCCATGCAAGGGTTCGGCGCCGCTCAGGTCCCGACCGATCCCGATGACATCGCCGCGGCGACCAAGGCGATGCAGGCAGATGTGGCGCAGAAGGTGAAGGCGCGCATCGGCTTCGACATTCGCTCGCTCGATCCGATCAAGCAGATGGCAGCAGCCGAAGCGGCAAAGGCCGAGGCCGAGGCAGAGGTCCAGACCAAAGCCCCGGACGCGACACCCGCACCAGAGCCTGCGGCGAAGATCGTCACGGCCGAAGACGTCCTGAAACGCTCGCGCAGCGAAAGCGGTGCGGACGAGGCCGCCACGGCACTCAAGAACGTGCTGAACAAGGCGATGGACGATCCCAGGCTCGACGGCGAGATCGAAAAACTGCTGGGTCAGCTTAAAGATCCCGAGCGGGGCCGGAAGATCGTCGCCAAGGCACGCGCCAAGGGTGCTCCTGAGTTTGCGATCCTGCTTGGCCTTAAGCGACAGATCGACAAGGAAGCCGAAGAGGCAGAAGAGGCCGCCGCGCCCGCCGAGCCAAAGCTGCCCCAGACCACCAGCCGCTTCAAATCCGCGGACAAGGGCAACCGGTTCAAATCGGTCAAGAACTAGCGCGCGGCTGAGACCGCACCTCGGCCAATGTGCTGGCTGTGGGGTTGCCGCCAACTGGTCCTATCATCAGTCCAGATCCCGAGGCATGTTTTCGCAGAACGGGGTGCGCCGGGCGCGCCCCTTTGCTATGCCAAAACGCGCGTTCGCGAGGAGATGCACCGATGAAAATGACCACCGAGGAAGCGTTCGTCAAAACGCTGCAGATGCACGGAATTCGCCATGCCTTCGGGATCATCGGCTCGGCCATGATGCCGATCTCGGATCTGTTCCCGCAGGCGGGGATCCAGTTCTGGGACTGCGCGCACGAGGGCAGTGCCGGCATGATGGCCGACGGCTACACCCGTTCGACAGGCGACATGTCGATGATGATCGCCCAGAACGGCCCGGGCATCACCAACTTCGTGACCGCCGTGAAGACGGCGTACTGGAACCACACGCCGCTGCTGCTGGTCACGCCGCAGGCGGCTAACAAGACGATCGGGCAGGGCGGCTTCCAGGAAGTCGAGCAGATGAAGCTGTTCGAGGACATGGTCGCCTATCAGGAGGAAGTCCGCGACCCGACCCGGGTCTGCGAGGTGCTAAACCGCGTGATCATGCAGGCCAAGCGGGCTTCGGCCCCGGCACAGCTGAACATGCCGCGCGATTTCTGGACCCAGGTCATCGACATCGACCTGCCGGTCGCCGTCTCGTTCGAGCGCCCGCAGGGCGGTGAGGAAGCGCTGTCGCAGGCCGCCGAGATGCTCTCGACCGCCAAGATGCCGGTGATCCTGAACGGCGCGGGCGTGGTGCTGGCGGATGCGATCCCGGCCTCGGCGGCTCTGGCCGAGCGGCTCGATGCGCCGGTCTGCGTTGGCTATCAGCACAACGATGCCTTCCCCGGGTCGCACCCGCTGTTCGCGGGGCCGCTGGGCTATAACGGCTCGAAAGCGGGGATGGAGCTGATCAACGAGGCGGACGTCGTGCTCTGCCTCGGCACCCGGCTGAACCCGTTCTCGACCCTGCCGGGCTATGGCATGGACTACTGGCCGAAGGACGCCAAGATCATCCAGGTCGACATCAACCCGGACCGGATCGGCCTGACCAAGAAGGTCTCGGTCGGCATTGTCGGAGACGCCAAGAAGGTGGCCGAGGGGCTGCTCGCGCGCCTGTCCGACACGGCAGGCGACGACGGCCGGGCCGACCGCAAGGCGAAGATCGCACAGACCAAGTCGGCTTGGGCGCAGCAGCTCAGCTCGATGGATCACGAGGATGACGATCCCGGCACCACGTGGAACGAGCGCGCCCGTGCCGCCAAGCCCGAATGGATGAGCCCCCGCATGGCGTGGCGTGCGATCCAGCAGGCGCTGCCGCGCGAGGCGATCATCTCGTCCGACATCGGCAACAACTGCGCCATCGGCAACGCCTATCCCAGCTTCGAGGAAGGGCGCAAATACCTGGCGCCGGGCCTGTTTGGCCCCTGCGGCTATGGCCTGCCATCCATCGTCGGCGCCAAGATCGGCTGCCCGGATGTGCCGGTCGTCGGCTTTGCCGGGGACGGCGCCTTCGGGATCGCGGTGAACGAGCTGACAGCGATTGGCCGCGGCGAGTGGCCCCCGATCACGCAGGTTGTCTTCCGGAACTACCAGTGGGGCGCCGAGAAGCGCAACTCGACCCTGTGGTTCGATGACAATTTCGTCGGGACCGAGCTGGACGAAGGCGTCTCCTATGCCGGGATCGCAACAGCCTGTGGCCTTGAGGGTGTCGTTGCACGGACCATGGACGAGCTGACAGCGGCCCTGTCCAAGGCGATCGATGATCAGATGAACCACGGCAAGACCACGCTGATCGAGGCGATGATCAACCAGGAACTGGGCGAGCCGTTCCGCCGCGACGCGATGAAGAAGCCGGTCTCGGTGGCGGGCATCTCCAAGGACGACATGGCCGAGAAACAGGTTGCCTGATCCATCGGTCAGGGTGGCGGGCAGCCGCGCCCTGCGCTGAACGACAGGTCAACGGGCAATAGCCCAAAGCCGCATCCGATCCCTCGGGTGCGGTTTTCGTTTGACCGGCTCGCCCGCACTGCGTTTCATCTCGGGGTCAATTTGGTTCCAATAGGGTGCGTCTCATGTCCCGTCTTCCCGCCGTCCTTTCCGGTCTTCTCGTTGCCTTTGCCGTTCTCAACACCCCGCCCGTGGCGGCGCAATCGGGCTACGAGCCCAAGCGCGGCACCGCCGAGCGCAAGCAGCTGATGAACGCCATACGCCCCTTCGCCGAGGAAAAGCTGGGCAAGCCCGTGCAGTTCGTCGTCAAGGACCTGATCGTCAACGGCAGTGTCGGCTACGCCGCCCTGCATGCCCAACGCCCGGGCGGCAAACAGATCGATATGCGCAACACGCCCGATGCCCGGCAATACGGGTACGATGAGAACATGTATCCCGGGATTTATGCGCTCTACACGAAACAGGGCGGGCGCTGGGTTCTGAGCGGGGCCTCCTACAGCCCGTTCGAGCCGCCGTTCATGGGGCCAGAGGTCTGTGCAACCCATGGCGCCGTGCTGAACCCGGGCTGGTGCTGACGCGCTTGGGGCTCAGATATGTTCAAGGACAGCGACGAGGCGCGTTCACAGCTCGCAGACCTGCTGCCTGCGGATCTGCTCGATCTCGCGATCGCCGCTCTGATTCCGGTCGTGGCGATCTACCCTGTGGACGATCCCGCCCCGGCTGCTCTGACCCGGATCGGCGGCACGCCGGTGATGGCGGCGGATATTGACTGGCCGCGACCGGAGCCTGTCGAGGACGTCGCCGCGTTCGAGCCTTATGGCGAGGAGATCACCGCGCACATCCGGGCAGAGACGCCGCTGGCGTTCATCGCGCAGGTGGATCTGGCGGCGGTGCCCGAGGCTGCCGATCCGGCAGGGGATCTGCCGCGGGATGGGCGGCTGTTGTTCTTCTATGACTTCTACGTGGGCCCGTTCGAGAACGGCACGCGGTTTGCCCGGGTGATCTGGGATCAGAGCCCGCCTGAAAGCGCAATCCAGCATCCACAGCCTGCCGAGATCACCGCCGCCGCAGAAGCCTATGCCGCGGACATCCAGCGTCAGTTCAAAGCCTTCAACCTGGACGTCACGGAAGATGATCTGCGCTCGCCGTTTGCGGTGCAGCTGCGCGTGGCAGCCTCTGTGCCGCGGTTACAGGCCTTGCCCTATTTCTCTGTCGAAGCGCGATCCAATCAGCAGCTTCTGGACAGATTGGCCGAGAGCGAGGCAGATGAGGACGCCTTTCGCGAGATCCCCTACGTCGAGACCGAAAGCGACCATCCTGATTTTCAACTGCTCGGACTGCCGGAACCGGAGCAGGACGATCCGCGCTATGATGCTGCCGCGATCGCCTTGCTGGGCAAGGCATCCATTTCGTCGGAGGAATGGAAGCAGAACCGGGACGCCATCTTTGCCGGTGCGCATGACTGGCGCTTGCTGGCACAGATCGGGTTTGCCGAATGGCTTGGGACCGGCGAGGGGACGGTTTACTTCCTGATCCGGGTGGAGGATCTGGCCGCGCACCGGTTCGATCGGGTCGTCGCGGTCTATCAACAGACCTGAAGATCGGCTGGCAGAGCGCCCCCCTGCGGCGGCCTCGATGAAAGACCGCCCCAGCGGCGTGAGCCGAAGGCCGCAGTGTTCCCCAGCCTAGCCGGCGGATGGGGTGCAGGTCCGGAACCCGAACACCCGGTAGAGCGGGCAGAACTTGATCGCCGAGGTGGCGAGCATGATCACCCCGACCGCAGCCGCGAGCCACATCCAGAGGCCGCCGCTCAGCACGCCCAGGGCGATGACCAGCAGCACGACACCTAAAACGGCCCGAAAGATGCGATCCGCGGTTCCGATATTGATACCCATCACGAGGTCCTCCTTGTCTGACGTGCCGCCATCCTAGGGCCAGCGTGCAGACCTGTCGGTGATCTAGTCACCAAAGCCGTGCGCGCCGCGATCAGTCCGAAAGATCGCTCAGGGCGGCACGGTCTGTAAGGCGAACCGAGCCGCGGGACATGGAGATCCAGCCGCGGCGCTGGAACTCCTGCAACTGGCGCGAGACGACCTCGCGGGCCGAACCAAGCTCGGTCGCCAGATCCTGATGTGTCGTGCGGATCACGCCATCCGCATCGGCGAAGGTTATCAGCCGCGCCGCGAGCCGCGCATCGATGCGCCCGAACGCGACCTCGTCGATCACCCGGAAGAGATCGGCAACCCGCCGCCCGTACCCCCCGAAGACAAAGCGGCGAAAGACCGCGGACCGCGTGAGGAGCGCGTCCACGCCCGCGCCCGAGATGGCAACGGCCTCGACTTTGGTCTCGGTGATCGCCTCGGCCGCATAGGCCTCGTCCGCGAGCAGGCAGGCGGTGGTCAGCACGCAACTTTGCCCGGCCTCGATCCGGTAGAGCACGATTTCGCGCCCGGTATCCGACATATGCTGGACGCGCACCGTGCCGGAGAGCACCAGCAGCATGTTCTCGGGCGTCATGCCGTATCCGAAGACCGCATGCCCGGCGGGCGCCTCGATGATCTGACCGTGCCGGGCGAGCAGGGCCCGGTCTTCCGCCGTCAGGGCACAGAGCGCCTCGATCCGATCGATCCAGCCGCTCATGGGCGTGCCAGAAGAGATGCGGCATGCGGCAACCGCCGCGCGTGCGGCGCAATCCCTGCGTCCGGTGCGAGACCGATCAACGCCCCTGCGGTGATCAGCCGGGTCCAGTCGCCGGGCGAGCCTGCGGACCAGTTGATCTCGACCTCGTCGTCCCGCATCGAGGTCCAGTCCTCGTACTCGAGACCGCGCAGCCAGAAGTCGTTGTAGTCGAGCCCCGGCAGGCCCAGGGCCGCATCGCTCGCGAACAGCTTCTCATCGTCGATGATGAACCCGAAGACCGGCGCATCCAGCTTGATCGTCGCGGTGACGAAGCTGGAGCTGTCATAGGACGGATCCCATTGCAGGTAATGGCTGGAGACCAGCGTGCCTGCACGGACCGCGTAGTCGCCATTGTCGAGTTGTTTCACGAAAGGCGAGCCGGGATCGGCCACCCGATCGAGCACCAGATCCTCTTCGAGAAAGACGTTCTGCACTTCGTTCCAGACAAGCAGGCGGCCATTGTTCGGATCAGGGGTCACCGGGTTGGGTGGTGTGTCGACGATTTCGCAGGCCAGCGCGCCCGTGCAGCGCGGGATGGCGATGACCTCGGCATCGGCAGGGACAGGCGCGATGACAGCACAGGCCGCCACAGCCGAGAGCAAGGTGATGATGCGGCGCACTCGCATGGGTGCAAGATACGCCAAAGACGCGAAAAGCGGCGCCGTTTTCGAGCGCCGCTTTGATCAAAACTTGGTGTTGCGCCCGCCGGACGGCCCGGTGGCATGCGCCGCGCGTGCCGAGGTTACTCGACGGTGACCTTGATCATCCGGTCGGGGTCGGACACCGCGCCGTTGCCGCCCGCGCCGCGCTTGATGTTGTCGACATGCTCCATGCCTTCGACCACGCGGCCCCAGACCGTGTACTGGTTGTTCAGGAAGTGGCCTTCCTCGAACATGATGAAGAACTGCGAGTTCGCACTGTCGGGCGACTGGGCGCGGGCCATGCCGACGACACCGCGGTCGAAGGGCAGCGAGGAGAACTCGGCCGACACATTGCCAAGGTCCGACCCACCGGTCCCGGCCCGGCCCGCATTGAACCCGTCTTCCATGTCACCGTGCTGCACATCGCCGGTCTGGGCCATGAAGCCCTCGATCACCCGGTGGAACGCGACGTTGTCGTACTCACCCGCTTTCGCCAGCGTCACGATGCGCTCGACATGCTTGGGTGCCACGTCGGGCAGCAGCTCGATCTTCACGGTGCCCGATTTCAGCTCGATGATGAGGAATTTCTCGTCCACGGCAAATGCCTCCGTTGTCAGGGAGAACAGAAGCGCCAGTGCGGCGATGATCGGTCTGAACATGGGTGTCCTCCTGGGATTTTTTGTCAGCCTGACGTAACCGTTGCATCTGAAAGCGTCAAACGGAGAACGCGTGCCGTCCGGTCGCAGTCTTTCACACAGCCTGTCATCGTTTGTAGTCCGGCACCTGCTTCAACGCCTGATAGAGCGTGTCGATGTCCTGACGGCTGAGACGCGGCGGCGGCCCCTGACGCTCGAGCGGCGTGGCAAGACCGTGAGCATCGACCAGCGCGTTCGCTGCCTGAAACGCCTTGGCGCGCGGGGTATAGGGATCGTCCAGCCAGGCCATCTTGAAATACTCGGGGTTCTCCTTGGCCCAGTTCTCGACGATGTCGGCGCCCTTCAGGCGAAAGAACAACGCCTCGGCGATATGCGCCGCGGCCTCGTTCAGGATGTGGTCCTTCGGTGTCTTGCCGGTCCAGTTGAACAGCGCGTGCACAGTCTCGTGCACCACGAGCGCCTGGCGGGGCAGGGTGAAATCCAGAAGGATTTCGTCCCGGAAGACCATTTCCATCTCTGGCCCGTTCTTGCGGCGTTCAGCCGGGGGATAGGGCCGGACATGGGCGCGGGCGTCCAGCCTGGGGTCGATGCACACCAGCACATCCTTGCCAAAGCGGGCAGCGACACGGCGCAGCCACGGGCCGTCCACGCGCAAGTCCTCGACGTGATAGCTGCACAGCAGCAGGTCACTGTCGAAGACGGGTTTCTGAAGGGTGAAGATGTCTTCACGGGTCAAGCGTCGGGGTCCGGTCCCGGACCCAGCATAATCCAGCATGGCTCAAATCCTGCAAATCGGTTTCAATCCTTGCAGGATACCAAAGCAATGCGCTCGCCAAAAGGTTGTCGTCGGGTCAGGTTGTGGAAGCGCCGTGTCCGGCACCCCTGCCTGATCAACGGGCGAACCGGTCCATCAGGGCCTTTTTCACATCCGCCGAGACGAACTGGGTCACATCGCCGCCGAGACGGGCGATCTCCTTGACCAGTTTCGAGGCGATGGCCTGATGTTCGGCCTCGGCCATCAGAAAGACCATCTCGATCTCGGAGTTCAGCGCCCGGTTCATGCCGACCATCTGGAATTCATACTCGAAATCCGACACCGCGCGCAGGCCGCGGATGATGACACCGGCGCCAACCTCTTCGGCGAAGGTCATCAGCAGGTTCTCGAACGGGCGCGGCTCGATCGTCACCCCGGCAGCCTTGGCGATGGGCGCGGTCTCGCGCTCGATCATCTCGACCCGTTCCTCGAGCGAGAACAACGGCCCCTTGTCCCGGTTGATCGCGACACCGATGACCAGATGATCGACCAGCTTCGCGGCCCTGCGAATAACGTCGGTATGACCCTTCGTCACGGGATCGAAGGTTCCAGGATAAAGTCCGGTGCGCACGCCGCCCTCCCCGAAGCGATTGTGTTTGCCACGCAGTTAGCGGCGCAGTGGTCCGCAGCGCAATGAAATTTCGCAGATTGTGTTCGGCAGGGTGGGCCGCGGCCCGCACTCAGTGGCTCAGCATGTCCGCCATGGCTGCGTTTTCGGCCTCAATCTCCTCAAGCCGGGATTTGACCACATCGCCGATCGAGAGAATGCCGATCATGCGATTGTCGGCGCCGACCACGGGCATGTGCCGAAAGCGCCCTTGCGTCATCCGGCCCAGCAGATCGAATGCGGTATCGTCCGCGACGCATGTCTCGACCGAACTGGTCATGACGCTCGAGACAGGCTCGCTCATCGCGTTGGATCCTTTGGCCCCGATCTGGCGCACCACATCGCGCTCGGACAGGATGCCCTCGACCTCGCCATCGCCGGATGTCACGACAAGCGCGCCGATCCCGCGTTCGGACAAGGTCCCCACGGCATCGCCGAGTGTTGCGGACGGGGCTATGGTCGCTACGTCGGCCGAGCCCTTTTTCTGGAGCATGACGGAAACCTTCATCGGGTCCTCCTGTTCGCGGTAGACGTGGAAAGAGTTCCCAGAAACGCGCCGGGTGTCAACTTCTGCGTGCGAATCTCGATCTGACACACCGGAACCGCGTCGGGCGGCCTTCAGGCGGCGGCCTCTTCTTCGGTCGGCATACCCTTGATCTGGGTGTCCAGATCAGGCACCCGGCGACGCAGACGGTAGAGGTCGAAATCCCCGAAGTTTTTCGCCGTTGCCGTCGAGCCGACGAAGTCGACATCGTAGTCCACCTGGGGGTCGACCGCCAGGATGGCCGCGAACATGTCCGTCAGATAGACCGAACCTGTGGGCGTCACCGGCTCGATGCGGGCCGCACGGCTGACCGCCTCGCCGAAATAGTTCGGGCGGCGCAGGATCGGGTCCATGTGCTTGTAGCAAAGCCCGTAGTGCAGCGCGATCCTCAGGCCGGTGTGGTCGAATTCCTCGGACAGCGAGCGTTTGACGCGGGCCATCTCCTCCTGCATCCGCAGGGCGGCTTCCGCGGCATCCACCGGATTGTCGAAGACCACGAAGATCCCGTCGCCCCAGGTGTTTGCCAGTTGCACGCCCTTGTTCTCGGCAAGGATCTCGCCGATCTTGCCCAGCACCCTGTCCACGAAAATCGGCACCGCCGCATCGTCGAGTTGACTGAAGCCGCGCACATCGGCGAACAGCACCGCGACCTCGACCCGGTCGGAGTCCGCTGTCGAGCGCTTGGTGGTTTTCTGCGAGACGAATTTTCCCGCATCGATCGCCACCGTCTTTCGCTTGGTCGAGGTCCACGTCTTCACGTCCCGCGCCGTGCCCCAGCTGTCGGCATTCAGCGTCCGGTCAACGATGGCCAACTGCACTGCGTCGCCCTCGACCGTGTCGGCGAACAGTATCGCCCGCCCCATGGCCTGTTTCGAGGTCAGCGAGAAATCGGTCGCCCGTTTCAGATGCGGCTGGTCCGAGAGCTGGCTGACCGAGCCGGCCTTCTCCCGGCACGCATGATAGCGGATCACCCAATCGTACCCGGCATAAAGGACCGAGCTGTCGATGAAGTCCCGCTCGCGGAACGGCAGCACGACGTGGACCGGGATTCCGAAGCGCTGGCATTCCTCGGCCACCAGAATATCGACCCCGCAGGCCAGCGAGCCGAAGGCCGCCAGCGGGCGGATCTTCTTCAGCTGACTCTGGATCATCTCGCGCAGTTCCGGCTCGCAATCGGGGCGCAGACGGCCCCGGGTGCCCTCGGGATCCTCGATCAGGTGCCCGCAATAATGCAGCACCGGCGGCGGCGCCAGCGGCGCGCAGATCGACTTGTCGAAGCCGAACTTCTGGATCAGCAGGCGGAGCTGGCGCAGCGACGGCGCACGGGTGAACTCATCCACCTCCGAGATCGCGGCAGCGGCGGCAACCGAGTTCCGGGCCTCGGCCTCCTTGCCCAGAATCAGGTAGGACTGCGCCGAGTTTACATTGCGCAGATACGCCACCAGCGGCGAGGTCGCGATGGTCGGCAGTGTGCGCAGCAGCGCCTGAGCGATCGGGCGTGCGGTCTCCATATCGCCCTTCAGCGCGCTCAGCGTTGCGGCATTGATCCCGGCGCGCCGGTCACCCCGCGTCGTGAACAGCTCGAGATAGGCGAAGATCGCATCGTTCAGCGCGTCGGTCCGGCGCGATGCCGGCATGGACAGCGCCTCGGCCCTGAGGATATCCGCTTCGATCTGGCGAATTTCGATCAGGCTCGATCCCTCGAACCCGTATTCCTGGATGCGTCGCCGGGCGACAGAGAGCGCGCCGATCTTTACAAGAAGGTCGATCGCCTTCAGGCGCAGGTCGCGCGGGGCCTGCATCACATTCTCGAACTCTTCGGAAATCGTCCGGCGCGCGACACTGACAGCACCGTTCAGATCCCGGCGCCGTTCCAGTTCGAGCACGCGGTTAAGCGCAGACTCTACCATTACCCATCCCTCGGGGAGGCCGTCTTTCAGGCAAGAGCGACGTACAAGACAGCGATGTGCGGCTTCCCAGGCGGGATGGTACTAAAAATTGGCCAATTCACAAAGCCAAAGGAAAAAGCGGTCATACGCACCGCACGTCTTTACGACGGTTGAGGCCATGGCGTCCGGTCGTTCAGCCTGGAAGAGTGGACGTCGGGACCTTGCAGACCCGGCTCACGCCGATGAGAACTTCTCCATAAGCGCCGTGGGCGTCGCGCCGAACCTGCGCTTGAACGCGCGCCGCATGGTCTCGTCGGAGCCAAAGCCGAATTCGAGCGCGGCGCTCTTCAACGAGGCACGGCCATCCAGCAGGGCATCTCGCGCTGCCTCGACGCGGACGCTCTCGACGTATTGCGCGGGCGACTGACCGGTCTCGGCCTTGAAGGCACGTGCGAAATTGCGTTCGGACATATGCATCAGAGCGGCCATGGAGGGCACCGTGTACGTCTCTGCCGGACGATCCCGGATATCCGAGAGCAGCGCATCGAACCGGCCGGTCGAGCTGTCGACAAGATGGCGCATGGTCGTGCTGTACTGGCTCTGGCCGCCTTGACGTTTGGTTGGCAGGACCAGCGTCCGGGCGATTCTGAGCGCTTCGGTGCGGCCAAGATCCTCCTCGACCAGTGCCAGCGCCATGTCGATCCCGGCGGTGACACCGGCGGAGGTCCAGACAGCGCCATCCGTCACGAAGATTTCGTCGCCCGTCACTGTGATGCTGGGATACTCTTGCGCCAGCCGGTCGCATTCAGACCAGTGCGTGGTGGCGCGCTTTTCGTCCAGCAAACCTGCTTCCGCCAGGATGAACGCGCCGAGGCAGACAGAACAGACCCTCCGCACCATGTGTGCCTGTGCGTGCAACAATTTTTGCAGCTCGGCAGAGTAGCGGGCGCTGAGTGCGCCGCGTCCCCCCGCAACGATCACCGTGTCGGCCCGTGGCGCCGCGTCCGGATGGGTGGCGCTGATCTGCATGATCGTGTCCGTCGAGACGGGCAGGCCGCTCACGGAGATCAGGCTGATCCGATAGGCGCTCGATCCGTCCTCAAAACGCGCATCCGAGAAGACCTGCAGCGGTCCCGATACATCCAGAAGCTTGACGTTGTCGTAGACAATCACCGAGACGGCGCGGGCGCGGCAATTGGCAGATTCTGCTTGCATGTTGTCATTCTGCCAATTCACCATCCGCGATACAAGACAGGCATACGCAATCGGGAACCCCATGCAGGAGGAATTAACCCATGGCCGATCTGAAACTGGAAGACTGCACCAACCAAACCTGCCCGTGGTCGGGCAAGCCGGTGTTTGCGGATTCTCTCACGCTCTACAAGGACCGCGTCGTCGGATTCTGCAATCCGGGATGCCGCAACAAGTTTGACAAGGCGACATCGCATTTCGAGGACGCCCGCTAGACCCGTTGCGAGCGACGACGTCCCGGCCTGGCGGCGCAGGCCCGCGCCTCAGACTGCGTCAGCGCGGGGCCGGGACAGTTCCTCGGCGTATTTCTTCAACGAGACCGGTGTCCAGATCCCGCGACCGAACATCTTGGCCAGACGACCGTACCCCGATGCGGTCGGCTTGAAGCTGGGCTTGATCCCGGATGCCTCGTGCAGCGCCTCTGCCACGACACTCGAGCAATTGTACTTGGTCAGATGGTACTTCGGGTGGCGGCTCTTGATGTCGTCGATGAATTTCGACAGGGCCATCACATCAAAATTGTCGACCGGGATCGGGATGTTCCAATCGTCGCGGCCCTTTTCGCTTGCGCGGTCATCGGCAAGCGACGGCATGAAGTCCGAAAGCTTGTGCTTTCGGGTGACGATGTCCGTCACCTTCGCGCCCTTCTCGAGGCTGTGCGGCCAGAAGCTGAGATAATCCAGCGTGAAACCTTTCGTTGCGATCAGACTGAGCGAGGCATGCCCCACACGTTTCTTGGTTGGCAGCCAGATATGAACAGCAATGTGCATCTTGAACCCTCTCGATCTTCGGGCTCGCCGTTAAGGCAGGCGAACCGCTCTTGTTCCTCCTTGGTCGGGAGGGGGTCGCAGAAGGTTCAAAAAAAATTCGCGTGGCGAGGATCGGCCGGCGTCCGGCTCCGCGCGCGGGTCATCCGCTGATGGCCCGCTAGAACGACACGCTGAGCAAGGCCGAGACGTTCGAGCCCCGCGGCGCATCGGGATCGGGGTTGTAGCCGGGGCCGCTTGCCTCGATACCGAACCGTATCACAGGTTGCGGCGCCGCGATGTTGGATGCGGTCGAGACAGCCCGGCTGATGGTCGAGAACTGCGGGCTCAGCTCTCCCACCGCGTCGCGCACCTCCCCGAGATCGCGCAGCCGGCCCGTGCGCGTGATCACATCGCGGGTCGCTCGCTCGGCCCTGTGGAAGACCTCACCGAGTTCCGTCACATCCTGCGGCATCCGCGCGGTCGGGAAGGTCAGCCGCACGGACCAGCGATTGCCCGACAGGCTCGAGGTGAAGTTGAACTGGTTGATGCGGGTCTGAAAGGTCATCGCCCCCTCCCAGGTCACGCCCATGCGCAGTCTGGTGTTGGAAGACGGTGTCGCCTCGATGGACATGCCGTCGGTGCTGACACTGGCCTGACCGTCCTCACCGCGAAAGCGCACGCCCGCCGTGCCGGATGGCGCGACCGAGGCTTCGACACGGCCCTGTGGCAGGTTGAACCCGCTTGTCAGGCCGCTGACGCTGATCGTGGTCTCGACCGGACCGACCGTGACGGTCGCACCGTCGTTCAACGCCTCCATCGCGTCTTCAACCGCCGTGACGATGGGCAGAGGGCGCGACTCGGTCGGTGGGATGCGATCCGCCGGGTGCGGAAACTGCGAGACCGGTTGCAGGCGGCGCCCCTTCTCGGCCAGCCAGTTGCGGATCACGCCGCGCGTGGCAGCGACCCCATAGTCGCGCGCACCGGGGACGGCGCGCAGGATCTCGCATACCACGGCGTTCTCGGACAGGGTGTAGACCCGTGCCTCATTGCCATCGAGCCAGTCGCGGATCGGACGGACACGCGAGCGCATGTAGGCACGTGCGGCATCGGCGGGGGACGGAACGGTTCCAGGACCGGGCATAACGATTCTCGCATCAATAAAATAACGATGCGAGACACTACCATTCCGTGTGTCCGGTGTTTGTGGTCGATGTCACATGCGCATCATTCGGCGGCGATACGGGCCTTCTTTCCCAGCATCGGCGCGAGATAACGCCCTGTGTGGCTGCCCTTGATCTTGGCCACATCCTCGGGCGTACCGGTGGCCACGATCTTGCCGCCGCCATCGCCGCCCTCGGGGCCGAGGTCGATGAGCCAGTCCGCCGTCTTGATCACGTCGAGATTGTGCTCGATCACCACGATGGTGTTGCCGGTTTCGACCAGTTCCTGCAGCACTTCCATCAGTTTGTTCACATCCTCGAAGTGGAGGCCGGTGGTCGGCTCGTCGAGGATGTAGAGCGTGCGCCCGGTGGCCCGTTTCGACAACTCCTTCGACAGCTTGACGCGCTGCGCCTCGCCGCCCGACAGGGTCGTCGCCTGCTGGCCGATCTTGATATAGCCAAGGCCAACCCGCTCCAGCGTCACCAGCTTGTCACGGATCATCGGGATCGCTTCGAAGAACTTCACGCCATCCTCGACGGTCATATCCAGCACGTCGGCGATGGACTTGCCCTTGTACTTGATCTCCAGCGTCTCGCGGTTGTAGCGCGCGCCCTTGCAGGTCTCGCACTCGACATAGACGTCCGGCAGGAAGTGCATCTCGATCTTGATGACCCCATCGCCCTGGCACGCTTCGCAGCGCCCGCCCTTGACGTTGAAGGAGAACCGCCCCGGTTTGTAGCCGCGGGCCTTCGCCTCTGGCAGCCCGGCGAACCAGTCACGGATCGGCGTGAACGCGCCGGTATACGTGGCAGGGTTACTGCGCGGCGTGCGCCCGATCGGCGACTGGTCGATATCGATGACCTTGTCGAGTTGATCGAGGCCGCGGATGGACTTCGACGGGCTCGGCTGCGTCCGCGCCCCGTTCAGCCGCTGCGCTGCGGTTTTGTAAAGCGTTTCGATGGTCAGCGTGGACTTGCCCCCGCCGGACACCCCGGTGATGCAGGTGAACGTGCCGAGCGGGATCTCGGTCGTGACGTTCTTGAGGTTGTTGCCGGTTGCGCCTTCGATCGTCAGGAACTTGCCATTGCCGGGGCGCCGCGTGACCGGCACCGCGATCTCGCGCTGGCCCGTCAGGTACTGCCCGGTGATCGAGCCCGGTTCATCCGCGATATCGCCCGGCGTGCCCGAGGCAATGATCTTCCCGCCATGCACCCCGGCGCCGAGGCCGATATCGATCACATGGTCCGCTTCGCGGATCGCTTCCTCGTCATGCTCGACGACGATCACTGTGTTGCCTTGATCACGCAGTCCTTTCAGCGAGGTCAGCAGCCGGTCATTGTCCCGCTGATGCAGACCAATCGACGGCTCATCCAGCACGTACAGGACTCCGGTCAGGCCCGACCCGATCTGCGACGCCAGCCTGATCCGCTGGCTCTCACCCCCTGACAGGGTGCCGGAGTTCCGCGACAGCGTCAGGTAGTCCAGCCCCACATTGACCAGGAACCCGAGACGTTCCCGGATCTCCTTCAAAATCGCCTCGGCAATCTCGTTCTTCTGCGCCGACAGCATTGATGGCACCGCCTCGATCCAGTCCAGCGCCTCGCGGATCGACAGCTCGGTCACCATCCCGATATGCGCCTTGCCGATCTTCACAGCCAAGGCCTCGGGCCGCAGCCGGTGCCCGCCACAGCTCTCGCAAAACCGCGTGCCCTGATAGCGCTCGAACTCCTCGCGGATCCAGGCACTGTCCGTCTCGCGGTACCGCCGCTCCATGTTCGGGATCACGCCCTCGAAGGGCCGCGAGACCTTGTAGACCCGCCCGCCATCATCATAGCGGAAGGCGATCTCCTCCTTGCCCGAGCCCCACAGCAGCACTTCGCGCGCCTTCTTCGGCAGCTTGGCCCACGGCTTGGTCTGGGTGAATTTGTAGTGCGTGCCCAGCGCCTCCAGCGTCTGGCGCTGATAGGGCGAGGGTTGCTTCTGCTTCGACCAGGGCGCAATCGCGCCTTCCATCAGGCTGATATTCTCGTCCGGCACTACAAGGCGTTCGTCAAAGTACAGCTCCACGCCCAGACCATCGCAATCGGGGCAGGCGCCAAACGGCGCGTTAAAGGAAAACAGCCGTGGCTCGATCTCCGGGATCGAGAACCCGGACACCGGGCAGGCGAACTTCTCCGAAAAAACGGTACGCTCGGGATCGCCCTTCTTCGGCGCGGTCTCGACAATCGCGATCCCGTCGGCGAGGCCCAACGCGGTCGAAAAGGAGTCCGCCAGCCGCGTCTCGATCCCCTCCTTCACGATGATCCGGTCGACCACCACGTCGATATTGTGCCGGAATTTCTTGTCCAGCGTGGGCGGCTCGTCGAGGTCATAGAACTCGCCGTTGACCTTGACCCGCTGATAGCCCTGCTTGCGCAGCTCCAGCATCTCTTTGCGGTACTCGCCCTTGCGGTCGCGGATGATCGGCGCCAGCAGATAGGCCCGCGTGCCCGCCTCCATCGCCATGACCCGGTCGACCATGTCACTGACCTGCTGCGCCTCGATCGGCTCGCCGGTCGCTGGGGAATACGGCGTCCCGGCCCGCGCGAACAGCAGGCGCAGGTAGTCATAGATCTCCGTCACCGTGCCCACGGTCGAGCGCGGGTTGCGGCTCGTGGTCTTCTGCTCGATCGAGATCGCCGGGCTCAGCCCCTCGATATGATCGACATCGGGCTTCTGCATCATCTGCAGGAACTGCCGGGCATAGGCGGAAAGGCTCTCGACATAGCGCCGCTGCCCCTCGGCATAGATCGTGTCAAAGGCGAGCGACGACTTGCCCGAGCCGCTGAGCCCGGTGATCACCGTCAGCGTGTCGCGCGGGATATCGACATCGACGCCCTTGAGATTGTGCTCGCGGGCGCCCCGCACCTTGATGAACTTCGCCTCGGCCATGCGCCGCTCCGCCTGTCTGATCCAATCCCATCACATAGCCGACCGGCCCAGGATTGCGAGTCGCCAGATGGTAAACGAAACAGGAACATTCGTCTCCTGACAATTTGCCTGTGGATAGGTCTGTGGGCATATGCCGATGGCGCGCTAGAACTTGAGGTCGAACGTCGGTTTTTCGATGCCGTAGCGCCGGGCGATGGCCTCCTCACAATAGAAACCGTAATTGTCGGCGTTACGATAGGCATGGGCCGGTTTGTCGCGCGCCAGTCGTTCACACATGCCTTTACCGTAGACGATATCTGCTGTGCACAAGCGCAGATGAGACATCTCGTGATAGAGCGCGCCTGCCCGATAGGCGTCCCAATATTCATGATCGCCAGAGAAAAACTCAGGCGTGACAAAAACATCGATAAAATTGATGTCAACTCGTGAGATTCTTTTTGGTGGAACTTTTGTTCGGGTTACAAACGCAATAGTACTATTGCTATATTTTCCCGCATGTGGAGATTTCGAGGCGTCCCGAAAATTTATAAAATTAAAATCAGCCCGAAAAAATTTATTCATATGAATGATATTATCATACACCTCATTTGAATCTGCTTTTCCAAAATACTTTACACGC
>JBCBOR010000037.1:0-45062 GCA_039821125.1 Pseudomonadota bacterium | reverse complement strand
AACCACAGGAGAAACGCGCCCAGGATCGCGCCGCGATTGTTGGCAGACCCGCCCGCGATCAACATCACCCAGACGAGATGCGTCCGAACTGCCGTCGAGCTACAAGAAAGCGGACGCGGTGGTGCGCCAGATCAAGGCCTACGATTTGGCCGAGATCGAGGATTACATCGATCCCTATGGCTGCATCATGGCGGGCGATATCCCCGCGCCGTGGATGAACAAACGCAAGAAAACGCGGGGCCGGTAAGGCCCTGCGCATGCTGTCCCGCGCTATCGAAGCTCCAGCTTCAGGATCACTGGGGCCAACCCCTCAGCGAAGTCTGTGTAGGGCCGGATCACCCTGCTCTCCAGCGTCATCTCGCCGCCTTCGACCACCACCTTGTTCCACGCGAATGTTGCCTGGCCCAACCCTGTCACCAGCCGGTCGCCGAACGGGACATCCCAGCGCGCGGTGATCGCGGCGGCCAGCGGGTTGTCCGCGTCAGGATGCCAGAGGTAACACCGCGGCGGGAACCAGTCGTCGGGATTATCGGTGTCCTCCCCCGCACCAATGAAGAGATGTGTATTGCTGTCCCGATGCACGTACAGGCGCTGCCAGTCCGACCGGGTATAGCTACGTTCGTCGGAGAGCTGATCTTCATATGCTTCCACTGTCAGGGGCCAGCCACGTTCGGCATCGACCTCCTTGCTGACCTCGATCTGGTGCGTGATGAAGGCGGCGTAGTCGATCCCCTCCTCGACCGCGATCGAGGGGAGCCAGAAGCGTGTCGCGCTCCGATCCGCTCGCTTCCATCCATCGGGCAAGTCATAGAACGCTCCAGCGGGTGCGGAGCGCACGCAATGGGTCTCGACAAAAGTGATCACGTCGAGCGGCGTTTGCGCTGTGGCTATGGCGGGCAGCAACACCACGAGCCCTGCAAACAGACGCGTCACAGCGGCAACAGGGTCAGTTCGAGATAGAGCGGTACTGGCCCGACCTCGACGGGTACACGGTAGACATCGGCCTTGAGCTTTGCGGGAACACCATTACGGCGGATGTGGACGCTGGTCTCGCGCACATCTCCGAACGGCGATGTCTTTGCCCGCGGGATCGGCAGGGTCCAGCGGTTGAGGATGTGCTGCTGCAGCGCCTCGTTCCCGGCGGACGGCCAGAGCGTGCAGGTCATGTGGAACCAGCCGCGCCCGTCCGTCTCGACCACCAGCATGCTGCCGCTTGCGCCGTGGCGGAAAACGGCGCCCTCGCGTTTGTTGAAATCCTCGATGTCGCGTTCAATCTCCTTTGCGATCGACTTCTGGATCTCCGCAGTCGTTTCGGTCTGATCCTGCTCGCCCCGGCGGTCCATCCCGTACCAAGCCGAAATGGTCAGGGCGGCCATGGCGAAGTGGTCTCGGACCTCTCCTGCCGGAACAGCGTCCCAACCGGTTGGCGGCACAAGAAAGTCCTTGAACGCCCTCCCTGGCTGGATACAGTGCGCCTCGACCTGCAACAGCAGATCGTTCGCTGCATCAGCCGCACTTGGGACGGGCGCCACACAAAAAAGTGCAGCGGTCGATATCGCGGCCAGGCTGGCCGGGATCCTTGGCATCGAGTGGGCCGGGCGCCCTACTGCCGGGCAGAGAACTCGGTCTCGCCGCCGCTCGCCAGGATCTTGGCCTGGGACACCCAGTCATCGCGGGTCACACGGCCTTTGAAGCCTTCGAGATTTTCATCGACCCATGCGACCTCATCGGCGGTCCACGCCGCGATCTGGTCGAAGTGATAGAACCCGAGCGTATTGCAAAGCGTTGCCAATTTAGGGCCGACCCCCTTGATCTTGGTCAGATCATCGCCCTTGCCATCGCGGGCCGCGGCCAGAGCTTCGGGCCGCCGACCGATTTCGGCAACCACCTCTGCTGCGGGCGCTGGGGCCGGTTCTGGCTCCGCCGCGGGCGCGGGGGCAGGCTTGGCTGCGGGCGTCACCGGGGGCGCCGACGCCGCCGCCGCAGGTTTGGCTGGCACTTTTGCACTCCCGGCGTAACCGGTCGCAGCGCGGCCTGTCATCCTCGAGTAGAGACCGTTCATCAGCAACAGCATTCCAAACAGAAAGCCCAGCAGCATCACCGCCTTCGCAACGGTCGGGATATCGGTCGAGGCAATCATCAACGCGACCAGACCCGTCACGACCACGGCAAACAGTATGCAGATGACCGATGCCTGCCCGGCTTTGCGGTCGTCGTCATTCGTGCCCAGATCCTTGGTCACGCCTTCCCAGCCCCGAATGTTCTCTCCGCGTTGCAGCGACATGTTTTCCTCCCTCGACGTCGATCGTTTGTCGTGTCCTGTCAGGACGTGTGCACCGCCGGGACCAGTCTCAGCAGATGCGCGATGTTCTTGGCGAAGATCCTGAGATGCGCCAGCGGGCGGGCGGCAACCAGCTTCTTGTTCATGTAGGCCTCAAAGGTAAGCCGCTGGACATCAATGTCATGGCAGATCGAGACAAAGCGCTCGCGCCGGTCATCGGACTTGTACCAGGTGTTCTGCATCATGCGCAGCACGCGGAACACCTGTCCGTGTTCCTTCAGGAACCGTTTGCGGGCAAGGGCAAGGGCCTTGGGGTTGGCACTGACCAGGGTGGCCTCGACCGCCTCGGCAGCGAACTCCCCACAGACCATGGCATAGTAGATCCCCTCGCCGGAGGATGGTGCGACAACGCCCGCGGCATCACCGGCCAGCACCACGTCCTTGCCATTGTCCCAGCGTTTCAGCGGCTCGAGCGGGATGGGCGCGCCTTCCTTGCGGATGGTGCGGCAGTCAGTCAGACCAGATGCCTCCCGCAGTTTCGCGGTGGCAGCTTTCAGATCCACATCCTTGACGCCCGAGCCCATGCCCACCGAGGCAGACTTGCCGTGCGGGAACACCCAGCCGTAGAAATCGGGCGAGACATCGCCGTCATAGACCACGTCGCAGCGCGATGGGTGATAGGTCGCAACGTTATCCGGCGCCTCGATGATTTCGTGATAGGCGATGACGTAAGGGATCGTGTCGCCGCCGTCCACCTCGGCCCGGCCGACGCCAGAGCGCGCGCCATCCGCGCCGATCACCAGCTTGGTCTCGAGGGCCTGGATCTCGCCGGACTTGTCGCGGTATCTCAGAGTGGTCTTGCCGTCCGCATCACGGTCGATCCGGGTGAAGGTGCCGGTATGACGCTCGGCCCCGGCACTGGCGGCGCGTTCGCGCAGGTACTCGTCGAAATGCTCGCGGTCGACCATGCCGACATAGCCATTCTCGATCTCGATATCGACCATGTTCTGGCTGGGCGAGATCATCCGCGCCGTGCCGATCCGGGCAACGATCTGGCTGTCGGGAATGTCGAAATCCCGGATCAGACGCGGCGGAACCGCTCCACCGCAGGGCTTGATCCGCCCGGCCTTGTCGAGGAGCGCCACGCGGCGGCCCTGTTTCGCCAGGGACTCGGCAGCAGTAGCACCGCAGGGGCCGCCACCGACAACAACGACATCATACATGGCTTTCACTCTCCCGGGACATGGACCGCATAAGCGATCTCTTGTGGTTGTGACGTGGTCGCGGCGATGGCCCGCCACGCAAGGTAGGCGGCGGCCAGGAACATCACGCCTTCGATTGCAAACACCGTGGCGTAGGATTGCGCGAGCAGACCGGTCATGGCGCGCAGGGCATCCAGCGCACTGGCCCCCAAGGTCGCGCCAAGGGCAAAACCCATGGACTGCGCAGCGCCGAAGATGCCCATCCGCGTGCCCTCGCGCGCGTCCCGACCTTCGGAGGCGAGGCCCATCATCATGCCGATGGCCGCGACGGCGAAAATCCCGTTGCAGAAGCCCAGCGCCATGACATTTGGCGCGAGCGGCCACGTGCCGCCCTGCATCCCGCCCATCGCCAGAGCGATGAGGCAAAGGCCCGAGCCGATGCATCCGCCGATCATGAAGACCCGCGTGATGGCAACGGTGCGCGCGAACAGCCCGGTGAAGAACACGACGAGCATGCCCATCAGGGCACCCGCGTGGAGCTTGCCGCCCAGCGCGGTCGACTCGCCGGGCGTCATGCCGAAGACATGGCCGCCAAAGGGTTCCAGAATCAGGTCCTGCGTATTGTAGGCCAGCATGGCGACGAAGACGAACAGCACGAAGGCGCGGGCTTCGCTGTCATGCCAGACTTCGCTAGCCGCACGGCGAAAGTCGACTTTCGGGCGCACAGGCGCCTCGGGCATCCGTCGCTCGACGCCCCAGAGCGCGAGCACCGTGACCGTCATCGAGATCGCGGCCACACAGGCACTGACCGTCACCAGCCGTGCGCCAGAATAGGGGTCGAGCACCTGGCCAATGGTGATCCCGCTGGCCGCCAGGCCCGCGATCATCAGGATCCACACCAGGCTACCTGCCGCGGCCTTCCGCCCCGGCGCAACATGCGCTGCCAGCAACGCCAGCAGGTTCGTGGCCGAAGCCCCAAGCCCGAGGCCGACCATGGCAAACGCGATGACCCCAAGGCCAAGGCCGGGCCAGAACGCCGTCTCCATCCACGCGGTCGCCGTTGCGGCCCCGACCGTGCCAAGCGCGAGAATCGCCATGCCGCCGATGACCCATGGGGTCCTGAGCGCCGTGTTGTCGGCGCCATGCCCCCATTTCGGACGCAGCAGCTGGAACCCGTGATAGAGCCCGACCAGAGCCGCCGGGATCATCGCCAGCAGCGCAAGCTCGACGATCATCACCCGGTTGATGGTGGCGGTACACAGAACCACGACCGCGCCAAGCGCCGTCTGCACCAGTCCAAGACGCACAATGGATAGCCACGAGAAGTTCATCTCAGCCCCCTGCCGCCGTGATCGACCCGAGCGCCAGCGCCGAGGCCATCATGCCCGAGACGTAGAGGACAATCCCGGTCGCGTTGTACCAGGGGGCCAACCGACGCGGATCGCCAAGGAGCCGCTGCATCAGCGCGATCTGCGCGACCAGCACGGCGGCCACAACTGCGGCGTGCCAGGGTGCGTCCCAGTAGATCAGCAGCCCGACGACCACAGCCTGCGGTACCGCCATGACCCAGCATGCGAGCCGCGCCGCGCGCTCGGGCCCGAGTTGCACGGGCAGAGACCCAAGGCCCATCTGGCGGTCGCCCTCGAGCGCCTTGAAATCATTGAGCGTCATGATGCCATGCGCACCGGCCGCGTAGAGCAGCGCGACGGCGATAATCCTCGGATCAGGCAGGGCCGCGGACATGACCGCCGCAGCCGTGAACCATGGCACGCCTTCATAGCAGAGCGCACAGACCGTATTGGACCACCAGCCATTGCGTTTCAGGCGTATCGGCTCGGCCGAGTAGGCCCAGGCGCAGGCCACGGCAAACACCGTCGCCGCAAACCCCCAGGGGCCGAGCATCGCGCCGACGGCCAGCGAGACAACGGTCCAGCCCCATGCGATCCAGAGACCCCAGTGCCCGGGCATGCGTCCAGACGGGATCGGACGATGCGGCTCGTTGATCGCATCGACATGGCGGTCGCACCAATCGTTAGCCGCCTGGCTCATGGCGCAGACCAGCGGACCGGCGAGGATGATCCCGAGCGCCACCAGATGCCAGCGCCCGTCCGCGGCCACACCGACCGAAACGGCGCCGCACAGATAGGCCCACATCGGCGGGAACCACGTCACGGGCTTGAACAGCTCGAGAACGGTGACAAGGTCCGGTACCCGCTTGGTTGTGGTGATCACAGACATGAGTGTCAGTTAAACATGACGCATGCCTGTTGTTAAGTGTAAACTAAGATATACGCGATGCGATTAGGCCACGATCCAGACGGAAAAATCAGAGGTGTCGCGCCAAGAAACGGGGCGGCCGCCCAACGCCGCGGGATTACGGCGTTTCGTCTTGCGGGACCGTGTCCCGGTAGATCTTTCCGATCTCGCTAAGCAGGCCGAGCTGTATCAACTGGCGTGCCGCAGCCGCATGGTTGGGCAGTTGATTCGCAGCACGCCACCCTTCCAACGCTGCAAGCTCCTCATCTTTGAGATAGATCTCGATCCTGTTCGCAGATTGCGCGTGGTCGTCGTCCTTCATTCTCTCCCCGAAGTCATTTTGCCCAGGGTCGTATGATGCCCCGGATCCAAGACTAGTCTTACGTCTCGACACTGAGTGACGTCGCAGCCATCAGGGCCACTGGCTGTCATCCAAGTCAATGCGACGACATGACAAAATCAGAGATGGTCTGGGGCTGCATCGTCTTTCGACATGTCATCCACAGGATTTCCACGATATGCCGAGTGATCCCATGACTACCGTTTGCGTTCAGTGCATTTCAGTCCATGAACAGCGCTCACGGGCGATCCTACATCGCAGCCCATGTCGCTGCATCGCACAGCGCAGCCACCGTGAGGACACGGTAAAAGTGTAAACTTTCGAAGACTCTTTGATTGTCATTCTTAGATGACTGTTGATATGCTCTCGCGATCCGGCAGCGGGATCTGACTGGACAGCTATATGAACAAGGCCGCTTCTTTCGAAACCCTCACCGCGACGGTGATGCAGTCCTCGGCGAGGGCGATCATCAACGCGTCGGATTATGTGTTTCGACTGTGGCCGGATGGCGAAATTGCTCAGGTGACCTTCGCTTCGGGGGTTGCGGGTGCATCCACCGCCAACGCACTGGTGGGCCGGCTGATTGCCGAAATCGCAGAGCCTGAAGACAAAGTCGCCATTGAACGGATGGTCGAGGCCGCGCTTAACGGCCGTGGTGCCTCGAAGGCAACGATCCGGCATTCCGATCTGATCGGACAGGGTACCGCAGCACAATACTCCGCCCACCTCACCGCAGACGGCAAGAACATCGTGATGAT
Organism: Pseudomonadota bacterium; assembly: GCA_039821125.1. Taxonomy (GTDB): domain Bacteria; phylum Pseudomonadota; class Alphaproteobacteria; order Rhodobacterales; family Rhodobacteraceae; genus Thermohalobaculum. Next base: position 38,225 of record JBCBOR010000037.1, on the reverse strand, counting down.
CGGCAGTTCGATCTCATCGGAGGTCTTGCGGGCCACGGAACTGGTGGATGCCGAGATCGCGCGCTATCGGCGGATTGACCGGGACAGGTTGGAAGCGGAGTACCGGCAACTCTTCCAGCTATCGACCGATGGCCTGATGATCGTCAACACCGCGAACGGGCAGATCGACGAGGCGAACGGCCATGCCGCGGATATTCTGGGCCAGCCGCTGGACTCGCTTGTTGGCCAGCCCTTTGCATCGGTTTTCGATACCGAGGAGAGCGTTGGGCAAATCGCTTTCGATGGCTTGTCAGAGACCGAGACGGCTGATGAGCTGCGGATAACCGTGACTGCGCCGGGCACAGAATTTCCAATCACCGTCACGACGCAGATGGCCCGCGGAACCGAATGGCCGTTCATGATCGTGCGCATGACGCGTCATGATGCCGAAGGTCATCCAGCCGATGGCATCCAGCCGCTTAACGCGCCGGATCACGCCGACCGCATGACCATCGAATTGCTGCGCAACGCCGACATTCCCATCGCCCTGACCGATGGTTCGGGCGCTGCGGTTTGGGCGAATGCGGCGATGGAGCGGTTGACCGGACAGAGCGGATGCGTCGGGTCACCGATTGCCGATGTCCTCGGCGTCTCGGAGGCGGCGCTCGCCCGGGTGATGCAGACATCAGACGCGCACGGGCGCCTGCTGACCTCGCTCAGCGCGCTCGAATCGCGTCTGGCCCGGGACGGCGATGCGTATGTCGCGATCGTATCGATTTCCACGGATCCTGATCCTGGCTACGGACTGATCATCCACAAGATCATGCCCACGCCTGAACGGGCGCTGGAGCCGGATACTTCGGCAGATCAGGAGAAGAAGGATGCGCTGGCCGACCTGGTTGGGCAGGCACCGATGAAAGTGCTCGTGCGCCGCTCGACCGATGTGATCGAGCGCAAGTGCATCGAGGCCGCACTGCACCTGACAGAGAACAACCGGGCGGCCGCGGCGAACGTTCTCGGCCTGAGCCGTCAAAGCCTCTACATCAAACTGCGCCAGCACGGTTTGCTCTGAGCCCGTGCGGTGGGCTGTGCCCCTCTACGCACCAGCCTGCGGGACAGCAAGTCAGCAGGTATTTTTGGCAAGATGAAGAGACGGGACAACGCAGGCCCGGACAAGAGGCCGCTCGCGTAGCGGTGTCGAAACTGCGTCAGGCAAGCCAACAGACCAATCGCGTCAACTGAGCCGATGGTGTCGGAAGAGAAGACGCTGCCGCAGGTGTCCAGGCCCGGGCAGCGTCAGACCGGCCGGATTGGAGGTGCCGGCCGGTGGTCCGGCATCTCTGCCGGAATCTGCGGTTCACTCGTATTCAGGTGGCCCCTCGGCAGCGAGTTCCGGCCAATCCGTGAGCATGTCCGCGCCGCCCATCGGCTTTTGCTGACCCTTGTGGCAGGTGTTGCACGCGGCCTTCGGAGCATCGCCATGCATCGGACCAAGCCGGTTCTTTGGATAGACCGGGCCAAGTGGCACCAGATATTCCTGGTTCATCTCGCGCACCATGTCGATCCCGATGAACGCCGTCGCCCATTGTGGGGTGATTTGTGCGCCATCGTAGAACGCCCGCGTGTTGTGGCAGAACGTGCAGTTCACCCCGAGCGAGTGCGAGAAGTAGTTCATCAGCGAGTACGTCCGCTCGGTATCCTGAATGGATGCAAGCTCGCCAACGTCCGCTGTCGAACCCGGCACTCGCGGCTCGAGATCGTGAACCTTGATCAGCCCGTCTTCGCCCAGAAGCTTCTCGAGCGCGTCATGCGGCAGCGAGGTCGAGATCGACTGATCGGTCGCAATGTTCTGCACCGCAGCCCACCCCGAGGCGGCCTCGAGTCGGGGAGCAATCTTGAACCAGATCCCGCTTGGCACGTTCTGACCGCGGTGACACGTGTAGCAGTTCACGCCGACGCCCTCACCGCTGGCGTTCACGTGGCCATCCCAGTTCTCGTTGATATTGCGGGTCATCTGGATCATGCGCCGTGAGACGACCTTGGTGTAGACCGCGTCCGAATGCATTTTCTCTTCGTTGTGGCAGTAGGCGCACCCTTGCTCGGGCGAGACCCATTCGGTCATCGCCAGCATCAGACGCGTGAAGTTGCCCTCGGTCAGATCGCCCAGAACCTGGACATTCTTGTAGACTTCCCGCGCGAGCGGTTCGTCTTCCGCGACCTCATAAGGCTCCTCGGAAAAATAGTCATCGAGGGAGGTATCCGGCTTTTCAAGCCCGGCAAGCGACGGCACGCTCATGCCCGCACCGCGTGGGCCGGTCTGGAGCGATGTGGGCTCGGCCCAGCCGTACCAGATGAAGATGCCGATTGCGAAGATCCAGGCCCCGAACCCGGCGCCGAACAGGATGAGCGGCCCGTAGAGCGACCCCATGGTGACGGGGTTGTCCTTTTTCCAGCGATCGTACCAGTCAGGAAGCTTCCAGCGGAACATGTCATTCGCCTCCCTGATAGGCTTCGTAGCCATACTCGCCTGGGTGCTCTGGCGCGAAGTGATGCTCGACCGCCCAGAGGTACCAGTTGTCCACCACCGTGCCGGTCAGCAGGATGCCGATGCCGCCGGTGATCGGGGTCAGGATCGCGAACCAGAAAGCCCAGCGGTGGATGCCTTCCATCGTCGCGTTGAAGCCCATGGTCCAGCGCCAGAACAGCGCCGCGCGTTCCGTGGCGGTGCCGCGATCGACGATCTGCTCCAGCTCGCGGTCACCGCCGAGACGCGTCACGGCCAGGATCGTTGCGCCGTGCATGGCGAACAGCAGAGCCGAGCCATAAAGGAAGACGATCGAGAGCGCGTGGAACGGGTTGTAGTAGAGATTGCCGTAGCGGATCGAGAACGCCGTCGTCCAGTCCAGGTGCGGGAAGATGCCGTAGGGCACCGCCTCACACCAGCAGCCCATGAGGATCGGGCGGAAGAGCCCCAGCACCAGGAACAGGAAGATCGCAGCAAGGAACGCCCAGCAGATATGCTTGCCCATGCCCATCGCTTCGGCGCGGGTATAGGTGCGGACCCACCATGACATGACCGAGACCAGAAGGAAGAACGAGGCGATGATGTACCACCCGCCTTCATCCAACGGCGGTATCGAGAGCCCGTATTGCGGCCCCGGTGGCTCGAGCGCCAGCCAGAACAACTGGCGTATGAACTCGATGCCGTTCCAGCCGACCTGCGCCAGCATGTTCAGCCCGACGATGTTCAGCGCGATGAAGAACGTCACCAGCGAGACGATGCCGAGATAGCCGAGGTAGATCGGTCCGATCTGCGCGTTGCCGATCCAGCCAAGCCACGTGTTGAAGAATGGCCTGCCGACACGGTCGACCTCGGGCCGTCCCGGGCCGGGCATCCCTGCCTCGGGCGGGCCCTGGACCTGTACCTGATTGAAGATGTTGAAATATTCAGCCATGTCGTTGGTCCTCAATCAGCCCAGAACGGCAGGTCCAGCCACCAGTTCCACCAGCTCGGCCAGCTCTCGGTCCAGATCGGTCCGGAGATCACGATGCAGACCGCAGACCAGAACCCTGCGTTCAGCGCCAGCAGCAGTCCGACCCGGTGAATGCCCAGCGTGCCGACCGAATAGCCGATGAAATCGCGGAAGAACGTGTCCTCGTCATCGGGGGTTTTCATCGTCTCACCCTTGGCCGGGTTGGCCGCCGAGAGGATGAGGCCGCCATGCAGCGCGAGGGCAAGACAGGTGGTGAAGAAGAACGTCACCGCCAGCATATGCGCCGGGTTGTAGTGGAAATGCAGGTACGAGTAGCCGACGTTCGACACCCAGTCGAGGTGGCTGAAGATCCCGTACGGGAAGCCGTGTCCCCATGCGCCCATCAACACAGGGCGAATGACCACAAGGGTGGTGTAGGCGAAGATCGCCACACCGAACGCAATCGGCACGTGGTATCCAATGCCCAGCTTTCGGCAGATCTCGACCTCGCGCAGCGCCCAACTGATGAACGCCCCGTGCGCGCAGATGGTGATGATCTGCCAGAGGCCGCCATCGGCCAGCGGCGCCAGCCCCAGGCCATATTTCAGGTCAGGCGGCGCGATATTGATCAGCCAGGGATTGAACTCGCCCTGCAGGGCCGCGCCCCAGAAGATCAGGATCGTGCCCAGCATGGCGAAGAACACCGTCGTGACGCCGAAAAATCCGACGTAGAACGGGCCCACCCAGAAATCGAACAGATCCCCGCCGACCAGAGTGCCGCCGCGTACCCGGTATTTTCTCTCGAAGCTCAACAGCGCCATGGCAACGTCTCGTTTCGTCTCGTCTCGCGCCCGCACCGCGCAGGCTGCGTGTCTCTGGGAGGCTGCGGGCGAGGCACGCCCGCCCGCAGCGGTTTTCCGACGACTGGTTGGTCAGCCTCGGGCGATCAGCCCTTGGCTTCCTGTTCCGCGGCGTATTCTGCCTCGGCAATCTCAAACCAGTTGAAGTGGTCCGTGCTGAGCAGGACGAGGTGAATCATCGCCGCCAGCAAGAAGAGGAAAACGCCCTGGGCCACGAAAACGCGGCGCGGGTCGAAGATCAGCCAGATCTTGTAGAACTTGCTCATCCCTATCCCCTTACGAATAGAACCACGGACGCCAGACGAACACGGCCAAATGAGCCAGGATGGCGACGGCTACGAACAGCCACATCCCGCTCAGGTAAACCGCGTGCAGTTCCTGCGCCTCTTCGTCGGTCAAGCCTGTGAAAGACAGGCCACTCGGTTCAGCCATAGATCATCCTCCAGATCGCTGGTCTGACGCCGCGGTCTCCCGCGGCAAGGCACCGAGGGGGCGGATGCTCCCCCGGCGATCCTCTCGCCCGTGGGACGAAAGAGATTTCGTGTATGTCGTGCTCGACGCCATCAGGCCGAGAAGATCGTCGGCGTGATGATGGCCGCGCGGCGCCAGGCGCGGGCAAGGAAGCCGCGCTCGTTGTCCTCGCTGTCGGGGCTTGCCAGACCGAGCATCCAGGAGACCAGCTCCCACGGCATCGAGATCAGAAAGATCACCGCGAAATAGAACCGGTACTCAAGGCTCGTCTGCTTCGGGGCAGGAATGCCGTTCGATGTCTGATCGGTCATTGCAGGGCTCCTCTCTCGTGTTTTGTTATGGGTCGTCCGGTCGGGCGCAGCTTTGCGATGATCGCGCCGTCAACCCGGTCTGCGCCGTTGGCCAGTGCGATCTTCTCTGCTTCGTCTCTCAGTGTTCGGGCCGCCGAGATCCGGGTCAGGATCGGGTGTGTCGCAACGATCTCGTCCAGACCCGTCTGTGCATCGGGGTCCCATGGCAGGTCGCGCTTCAGTGTGGCTGGGGTGGCATCGGCGGCATCCATCTCGCTGCCCAGCGGCAGGATGTGGAACAGCGCATCGAAGAGCCCGTTGCAGATCTCCTGCACCAGATAGGTCGCACCGGCATAGCCCATCATTGGCGTTCCCGTGGCGCGCCGGATCGCGGCGCCGGGGAAACTCGCAGGGATGAAGGCAGGTCGCGGACCATGCCCTGCCGTTTGCTCGGCGAGGTACATCTTCTCATTGATCGAGCCCATCACGACCAGCGGGCGCCTCTCGGCCATCATCGCGCGGACATCGTCGTTGTCGGTCTTCGATCCGGCCTTGCGGGCTACTGCAAAGGCGCAGGGCAGGCCGAGCTCTTCCTCGAGGAACAGCCGGATACCGCGGGTGTAGGTCTCATTCGCGACAATCGCAAAGCTGGCGGTGGCGAAGAAGTCCTGCGTGACCGAACGCCAGAGATCCCAGACAGGCTTGATGGTCGAGTGCTTCTCACGCTCGATGAACGGCTCGGGGTCAAGATCGAGCAGCACGCCGAGGGTGCGCAGGAACTTGGTGGTCGAGTCCAGCCCGATCGGTGCCTGCAGGTAGGGCTTGCCCAGCACTTCGGCCAATCCGCGCCCAAACTCGCGATACATCGTGATGTTGACGTCGGCATTGACCAGATTGCGCATCTCGGCCAGGTGCGCGCCCATCGGCATCACCATGTTGACCTCGGCGCCGATGCCTTCGACCAGACGGCGGATTTCAGCCAGATCAGACGGCATGTTGAACGTGCCGTACATGGGCCCGAGAATGTTCACCCGCGGCTTTCCACCGGCTTCGCGCTTTTCTTTTGGCATCCGGCCCTTGGTCATGCCGTACTCGGTGAAGAGCCACGTCATGGCCCGGTCGGCGGCCTGCCACTGATCCTCGTCAATGGTGCGCGGTAGGAAGCGTTGGATCGAGGTGCCCTGCGGGGTGACCCCGCCACCGATCATCTCGGCGATGGAGCCTGTGACGACAACGGCGGGCAGCGCCGGGTCGAGCGTCTTCCACGCCCGCTTCATCGCGCCTTCGGTGCCGTCGCGGCCAAGCTCTTCTTCGCCAAGCCCGGTGACGACGATGGGCAACTCATGCGGCGGTAGTGCGTCGGTGTAGTGAAGCACGGACGTGACCGGCAGGTTCTCGCACCCGACCGGGCCGTCGATGACCACTTGCAAGCCCTTGGCGGCGCAGAACGCGTAGACCGCGCCCCAGTAGCCCCCAGCCCGGTCGTGATCCTGGATCAACATGGGCGGCCCTCGCAGCGCCCAAGGATTTTCGAAAATCCTTGGAATGCGTTTTCCAAAACGCATTTGGCGCCTGGTATGAGCGTGGCCATCAAATCATCTCCGCCGCTTTGGAAGCGCGCGCCTGCTTATCGAGCTTCTTCTGGTGCGCGGCGCGGAAGTCGGGGCGCAGGTTCGGCGCGCCTTCCCAGACGCCCGCGGTATCCTCGGAGCCGACGCCCTCGAAGAACGCTTTCATCTTGTCCATGCGGCCCTTGTTGGCGATCGCGGCGTTGACGACCTGCGCCAGCGAGCCCGCGCCTGCGGGACCCATCAGGGGCCGGGCCGAGATCAGATTGGTGAAGTAGAGGCTCGGGATGCCCAGTTCCTTGCCCTTCTGGACAACGGGCGTCGTGCCAACGGCAAGATCCGGCTTGATCGCCTCCATAGCCGCGCAATCGTCTTCAAGAGAGGCGCGGTACTGAACCTTGGCGCCATGCGCCTCGAGCCATTCGGCATCGGCGCGGGACCACTCGTTCTTGGGGCAGGCCGTGCCGACATAAGGCACGTCCGCACCACTTTCGATCAGCAGGCGGGCCACCAAAAGCTCCGAGCCTTCATAGCCGCTTAACGTTATTGTGCCATTGATACGCGATCCGGCGAGGGCGCCTTTAATCGCCGGTAGGAAAGCGTTCTGCGCTTCTCCGACTTTGTCAGCTGAGAGACCAAAAGCGTTCCCGATGGCCGAAAGCCATTCGGCAGTACCGTCCAGTCCTACCGGGGCTGATCCGATTACCGGCCGGCCGGCCGCAGTAAACTCGCGTATCGACGCGGTATAAAACGGATGGATCGCCGCCACGGCCCCGCCATCCAGCGCAGCATAAAGCTCCCGCCACTCGCGGCACGGCACGACCGGGCCCGCGGCCAGGCCGAGGGGCGCCAGCATCTGGCCGATCATGATCGGATCTGCCGGGAACATCTCACCGAGCATCGTGACGGTCGGGCGGTCATCGCGCCCGGCGGCAGGCGCCTGCACGGGGCCGGCCTCGGCTTCCTGCCGTGCGTAGTTCAGCATGGCGCCTGCGAGGACATCCTTGGCCTCAGCATGGGTCGGCACACCGAACCCCGGCACATCAATACCGATGATGCGCACTCCGTTGATCTGATCCGGCAGCAGGCGCAGCGGCACCCCGGAGGCTGTCGGCACGCAGAGGTTCGTCACGACAATCGCGTCATACCGCTCAGGGTCGGCCATCTCGTGGACACCGTCGCGGATGTCCTCGAACAGCTTGCCGGTGACGAGCGTTTCCGAGTTGAACGGCACATAGCCGACCGAGCGCCGAGCGCCATAGAAGTGGCTGACGAAGGTCAGACCATAGACACAGCAGGCCGAACCCGAGAGCACGGTGGCAACCCGGCGCATCCGCAAACCGACACGCAATGACCCGAATGCCGGGCACATCGATTGCGGCTTGTCATGCGGGCCTTGCGGATAGTCGGCCGCATACTGGTCCAGAACATCGGACTTGCCCGCGCTGCGGGCGGCAGCCTCCATTTGATCGGCACCTGCATGGCAGCCCATGCCGTCCTCGGGCATCGGCGCCGAAGCGCCGCGCGCATATGTCTGGTCTTCGCTCATTCGGCGACCATCCGGGCCAGATGCGGGCACACATGCGTCGCGCTCGGCAACGGCACCGAAGCGTCAGGCAGGTTCAGACCCGAAGGCCGGTCGGCGGGGGCCTCTGCGTCCTGGCCAAACGCTGCGTCGAGGGTCCCAAGTGCGTCGAGGTCAAGCATTGCTGCGGCTCTTCTTTGATTTTTCGATCATGGTCTGGACGTCGGACACAAGCTTTGTGGTGTCGTCCATCGTCTGTCGCGCTGTCGTCAGCGCTCTTTCGGCACGCTCCCGCTGCCGGGCCGCGACACGCAACATCTCTTTGACCTGTGAGCGCGCGTCACGCGTCGTCATAGATCACCTCCAAGCTCACCTTCGGCTTGGCGTATTTGCCGCGCATGTCCGCATCGGTCGCGGGCTCGAGCACGAAGTCGGCGCCGGTGTCCTTGCCATCGAAGAGCGCGAGCAGACCGTCCTGATCGAGCGGGGTCGGATGCGTTGGCGGCGCTTCCGCCACGTTGGTGGCAAGCTCGGCAAACAGCGCGCCCCATTGGGTCTCGTCTGTGCCGACAATCTCGTAGGATGCCGACTTGCGGCGCAGATCATCGTCCTGCGGGATTGACGCAAGCACCGGGATATCGACCGACTCGGCGAAGGCCTGCGCCTGACCGGTGCCGTCATCCTTGTTGATGACCATGCCGGCCACGCCGACATTGCCCCCGAGGCCGCGGAAGTACTGAACCGCCGAGCAGACATTGTTGGCGACGTAGAGCGATTGCAGGTCGTTCGATGCGACGACGATCACCTTCTGCGCCATGTCGCGCGCGATCGGCAGACCGAACCCACCGCAGACCACGTCGCCCAGGAAATCCAGAAGGACGTAGTCGAAATCCCAGTCGTGGAAGCCCAGCTTCTCGAGCAGCTCGAACCCGTGGATGATGCCGCGCCCACCGCAGCCGCGCCCGACTTCGGGCCCGCCAAGCTCCATCGCGAAGACACCGTTGCGCTTGAAGCAGACATCGCCGATGCCGACTTCCTCGCCCGAAAGCTTCTTCTGGGTCGACGTCTCGATGATCGTCGGGCACGCCTTGCCGCCGAAGAGCAGTGACGTCGTGTCGGACTTCGGATCGCATCCGATCAGCAGGACGCGTTTGCCCTGCTCGGCCATCATGTGGCTGAGGTTGGCGAGTGTGAAGGACTTGCCGATCCCGCCCTTGCCGTAGATCGCGATGATCTGGGTCTTCTTCGTGGGCTCGTCCGTGGCGACCGGATCGGGATCGATCGCCGCCTCGGCCTTGAGGCGCGCAAAGCCACCGTCGGTGATGATCGGTGCGTCGCCGCGCTCGGGGCTGTCGGAACCGTCAGGGGTCATGCGGTGGCACTCCAGTCGAGGATCATCTTCAGGCAGGCGCTGTCGGTGAATGCCGTCTCGTAGGCGGCGACCGCATCGACAGCGGGCGATGTGTGGGTGATCAGGTCATCAAGGCGCAGGCGCCCGGTGTTCAGCAGCGCAACCGTCGCGACCATGTCCTGGCGCGTCCATTCGGCAGCGATGCGCAGACGCGCTTCCTTGATGAACGCCATCGGGAAGGCGAAGGCGACACGCTCAGGGTAGAACCCGGCAAGGACGATTTCGCCGCCCTTCGCCAGCCGGCCAATCAGCGTATCGAGCAACTCGGCATCACCGGACGCATCGAAGATACAGCGATAGTCGCGGCGCGAATCAGTCTCAGGGTCGATCACGGCGTAGGGATGGTCACCACCGCGGCGCGCCGGATCAGTCTCCCACACCACGGGCGCAGGGCCACCACGGAGCATGGCGAACCGCGCGAGCAACCTGCCGAGAACACCGTGGCCAACGATCAGATCCGGTCCCTGCGCACCGTCAGCAGCAACAGCATGGCGTGCGGTTGCCGCGAGCGCGAGCAAAGCCCCTTCGGGACCCGTGCCACCATCGAGCCGAACCAGCCGCTTCGCCGGCGTTGCAACCCGCGCTGCGGCGGCGCCGAAAAGCCCGCGAATGTCGCCATAACAGCTGGCGCCAGGCACAAAGACCGTATCGCCGGGGCGCATGTTCGAATTGGCAGGCGCTTCGACAACCTCGCCCATTGCCTCGTACCCGGGAACCAACGGATAGCCCATACCAGGGAAAGGCGGCATCTCGCCGGACCAGAGGAGCTTTTCAGTCCCCGTTGAGATGCCAGAGAATCGGATGTCGACAACCACATCAGTGTCCGCCGCGGCGACAAGGGGAACCGGGCGTATTCCGAGACCTTTCGGTCCTTCGAGGACGACGGCGTTGGTCTCCATCCCTTGGCCCCCTCCTCTTCTGGTTCTCGGGCGTGTCAGATCTTCCTGACACTGTGAGTGCGGCTATGTCAGATTATTTATACGGCATTTATTGTCAATCAAATTAGACACTCTGTCCGCGATTAACTGCCGGGTTTCGTGGCCATCACGACGCTTGTCAGAAACGGACGCCGGGTCGGGCAGCGTCGCGCGCCCGTGAACCCGGCCTCACGCAGAAAGTCCTTGTGCTGTTCCGCGCTGCGCGGACGGCCCGAGGTCATCGCGAGGGTGTAGAACCCGAAATAGGCATCGCCCGCCCGGCACGGCCGGTCTCCGCCGGACATCGGCTCGGAGACGAGGATCCGACCTCCGGGGGGAAGTGCGGCAAAGACCCGGCGCAACAAACGCACCACAACCGCGTCGTCATGGTCGTAGCACACGCGGATCAGGCTGATCGTGTCGGCTCCCCGCGGCAACTCGTCATCAAGGAAACTGCCACTCGAGAGCGCGATCCGGTCAGACGATCCCATTCGCGCGCGCGCGGCATCGATGACCGGTGGCAGATCGAAGAGCCGGAGATCGAGGTCGGGATACCGCGTCCCGACATGATCGAGGAAGACACCGGTGCCGCCACCCACATCCATCAACGCGCGGGCACCGCCGAGCGAGGCCGCGTCCAGCGTTTCCTCGGCCACCAGCGCCTGCGAGATTGCCATCAGATGGGAATACTCCGCCGCTTCCTCGGATCCGCCTGCGGTCTCCGATCCCGGCACATAGGTCCAGTAGCGTGACAACTCGGTGCTGTGTGCGTCCTTGAGCAGAGCGACGGGATCGGCAAGGTCGCGGTAGAAGATCTTGTGGTGCCGGATCATGTCAGACAACCCCGGCACACCCAGCGCCGCAGCGCCCAAACGCCCCAACCGATACCCACCTGGCGTTGGGACAAGCAGGCCGATGGCAGCAGCGGACTGGCATAGCGTGGCCATCCGCGCCTCGGGCAGACCATGACGGGCCGCGAGCGCCCTGACCGCCATTGGCCCGCTCCGCAAGGTTTCGAGAAGCCCAAGCTCGGTGCAGGCCAGCAGTGTTTGCGAGTAGACGAAGCCTGCGACGAGATCATAGAGCCGCGCCGAATCCTGGCGCACAAAGGGGCGCGTCAGGCGAAAGCCTGCAGCCCATCGCTGGAATGCGGGTGAGGCGATCTTCTGCAACCGCCAGTCATGGAACCGCTGCGCCAAGCGTTGCCACGCGCGCTGCGTCGGTCCGGCATGATTGGGATGCCCGATATCGGTCATGGGCGGCTCCGGCTCTGCTGCTAGAGCGCCTGGGTCTGAAGCGCCATCGGCGTCAGACGTTCCGCCTGCTTGCGGACCAGTGCACAGAGCTCCGCCTCGCCCGGGCACGCCGGGATCGAGGTAATGGCGGCCCCTAGCGAATCGTTCAACTTGCGCAGCGCGCCCGAGACGCCGTAAGCACTGACCGCGTTCGGGCGGTTGTGCACTGCATCCTGACCGGCAGGCTTGCCCAACTCGGCCTCGTCCAGAACCGCATCGCGAAGGTCATCGGCGATCTGATAGGCCTGTCCGATTCGGGCGCCAAGCTCCTCCCACTCCGCGGGATCGGCTCCGGCAGCAACAGCCCCAAGCCGGGTCGCCGCCGTAAAGAGCGCACCGGTCTTGGCCCGATGATACGCCTCGAGATCGACGGTTTCCTCGCTCTCCCACGCCTGACCGGCGCAAATCCCGTCGGGCGAGCCGCTTGCGCTGGCCAGTTCTCGAATCAGACCGGCGGCGCGGGTGCATTCGTCGGCTGCGACGCGCGCGAGTGTGTCGAAGGCCGAAATGATCAGGGTATCGCCGACCAGAACCGCGATCTCCTCGCCAAACGCCTTGTGAACCGAGGGTTTTCCGCGCCTCAGATCTGCATCGTCAAAGCATGGCAGATCGTCATGAACGAGGCTGGCGCAGTGGATCAGTTCGAGCGACGCCGAGGCTGCATCCGTCATCCGCGGCCGGTCATCGCCGCAGGCCCGCGCGACAGACTGCACCAGCAACGGACGCACCCGGGCGCCGCCCGGCAGCACCGCATAAGACAGCGCTTTCGACAGTTTGGGAGGCGCCGGACGGCGCTGAACCGTGTCCAGCGAAGCCCTGACAGCTCGGTCGATCCGGTCCTGCGGCGTCATGGCGATCTCCCCTGTCTGCGAGTGTCGTCTTCGCGTGACATTGTTATGTACATAAATGTGGACACACTTTCCAGAGGGTGTCAATCTCCGATGACACTGGACGGAACGGGACGTGCGACGCTTGGGACCAAACGACAAAATCGCCGTAATCGGCGCGGGGATCGGCGGTCTCTCGGCAGCGCTGCTTCTGGCATCGGCGGGCCGCGATGTGGTCCTGATCGAAGCGGCGGACGGCCCCGGTGGCAAGCTGCGTACGGTACCGAGCGCTGCCGGACCGGTGGACGCAGGCCCGACCGTGCTGACCCTGTTGCCGGTGTTCGAGGCACTGTTCGAAGCGGCAGGCGAAGACCTGCACGACCATCTGAGCGTTCGGCGCGAGCCACTTCTGGCCCGGCACTGGTGGCCCGACAACAGCACTCTTGACCTGCATGCAGACGGTGAGGCCAGCGCCGCGGCGGTTCGGGCCTTCGCGGGACCAAAGGCCGAGGGCGAGTTCCGGGCGTTCCACCGGGATGCCGCGCGACTGTTCCGGGCGTTCGAAGCGCCGGTGATGCAAGCCGCGCGGCCGGACCTTGCAGGGATCCTCATGGCCTGCCTGCGCAATCCCCGCATCATCCCGTCGCTGGCACCGCCGCGCACGTTGTGGGCAGCGCTGGCGCAGCGGTTCACTGACAAACGGTTGGCCCAGCTTTTCGCACGCTACGCGACCTATGTCGGCGGATCGCCCTTTGACTCTCCCGCGCTGCTCTCACTGATCTGGAGCGCCGAGGCAGCAGGGGTCTGGACGATCGAAGGCGGGATGGCGAAGCTCGCGCATGCCATCGAACACCTCTTGCGCAGGCGCGGGATCGAGATCCGCTACAGCACGCCCGTATCGACAATTCAGCGCAAGGCGGATCGCTTCGACATCCATTGCGCGGATGGCACCCACCACGACGCTGCGCAGGTCGTCTTCAATGGGGACCCCGCTGCACTGACCGGCGGCCTTCTTGGCCCGAACCTTTGTGCAGCCGTCCGGCCCGCAGGCGTCACACCCCGATCGCTCTCGGCCTATGTTTGGGCGTTCGCTGCAAAGCCCGAAGGCCGCGACCTCGCCCATCATAACGTTTTCTTCAATACCGATTATCGAACCGAGTTCGACGCCATCGACGCAGGCCGGGTCCCCGATGATGCGGCGCTTTATGTCTGCGCACAGGATCGCGGTGCGGGGCCCATGGTCCACGGGCTCGAACGATTCGAGATCATCCTGAACGGCGCCCCGACGCATGGCGGCCAAAGCCCTGACCCGCAGGAGTTTGAGACATGTCTGACACGGACTTTCGAGACGTTATCCCGGCGCGGGCTGAGCTTCGATCCAGTGCCCGGACGCGCCGGATTGACGACACCTCGCGATTTCTCGGAACGGTTCCCCGGATCGGCCGGTTCCCTCTACGGGCTGAGCCCGCATGGCACGATGGCAAGCTTCAATCGCCCGGTGGTGCGCAGCAGGATCCCGGGGCTCTACTTGGCAGGCGGCGGAGTGCACCCGGGCGCGGGTCTGCCGATGGCGGCCACCTCAGGGAGGCTCGCGGCCGAGGCGATCTTGAAGGACCTTGCTTCGACATCGCGGTCCCGCCGGATGGCTATGCGTGGTGGTACATCGACGGACTATCTGAAGACGGCACCCGCGGTGTCTCGGTCATCGCCTTCATAGGGTCGGTCTTTTCGCCCTGGTATCGGTGGATGGGTCGTCGGCGACCGCACAACCATGTCTGCATCAACGTCGCCTTGTACGGACCGGGCGGGCGCTTCACCATGACCGAGCGCGGTGAAGGGGCGCTTAGCCAATCGCGCGATGTCTTCCGCGTGGGCCCCTCGGCCCTGACATGGCGGGGCGATGAATTGCTGATCGACGTGGACGAGATTTCCAACCCGGTGCCCTGGCGCGTGCGCGGGCAGATCCGGGTGAAGGTCCCCGCTGTGACCGGAATAGAAGCAACGCTCACCCCGGATGGCGCCCATATCTGGCGACCCTTTGCACCAACAGCAGGGATCGAGGTCGATCTCGGCCCGTCGGCGACGTGGACAGGGCACGGCTATTTCGACGCAAACTTCGGCACACGGGCGCTGGAAGCGGATTTCTCCTACTGGACCTGGGGACGCTTCCCGACCCCGGATGGGACGATGGCCTTCTACGATGCCGCGCGGCGCGACGGGACGGCTCTGGACCTCGCCCTGCGCTTCGGCGCCGATGGCCGCGTCTCGCCGGTCAAGGCACCGCCCCTCACGCGATTTGCCCGCAATCCCTGGCTGGTCCGGCGCGAGACCCGGGCCGATCCCGGCTGCCGCCCAGTCGAGGTCACGCCAATGCTGCATGCACCGTTCTATTCAAGGGCGGCCGTGCGGACCCGGATCGACGGCCACGAGACCATCGGCGTACACGAGGCACTGGACCTCGACCGCTTCGCCTCTCCGCTCCTGAAGCCGATGCTCGCAGTCCGTGTCCCGCGTGTGCCGGATTGGGCCGCGTTCGGGCGCGCGCGGGCGGGTGGGTAGGCCGTCCACCGGGCCTGGCGCAGGTCTCTCAAGGGGCGCGGGCCCGAACGCGTCAGTCGCCAAAGACCAACGGTTCGATGTTCGGATTGCGCCGCCACATGGCGATGTTGAGCGCTGCGGCTACCGTGCACCAGACCAGATAGGGCACGAACAGCCAGCCCGCGAGCGGGTCCAGGTCCCAGAACAGGATCATCGTCCCGGCCACCGCCAACCACAGGCCGACCACCACGATGATCGCCCCGCCGAAACGGCGCAGACCAAAGAACACCGGGGTCCAGAGCGTGTTGAGTGCGATCTGAAGCCCCCAGAGCGCCATCGCCGTGCCACTGCCATCCAGAGGAGCCACCCGTGCTGCGGCATAAGACATCGCCAGATACATTGTCGTCCAGGCCACCGGAAACAACCAGTTCGGCGGCGTCCAGGGCGGGCGGTCCAATGTCAGATACCACTTGCCCGGCGGGAACGCGGCCCCGGTCGTGGCCGCAGCACCGCAGGCGCACAGGCAGATGGCAAAGACCAGCAAATCCACTAGCCTGCCCCGCCCAGATCAGCCCCGCTGCGGCGCTCGGCAGAGATCGTGCGATCACGTTCCGTCATGCGCTCGAAGACCGACACCAGCGTGCCGGCCACATCGCGATCCGGTGCCATCATGAAAGCAGGCCGTTCCGCGGCCGCCTTCACCAGAAAGGCCGTCTCCGGCAAGGGCGGCGCGTATAGCACTGGCGAGCGTGGCATCACCAAGTCCACAGCAGCGGAGGCAACCGATACCCCGATCAGACCCAGCTTCTGCGAAGTGCTGGTATGCGCGCGCCGGGTCACTGAATTGTAGCCTGCGGCCCGGATGCGCCCGCCGATCCCGGCATAGATGTAGCGCGCAGCATAGATCCCCGGACGGCACCCGGTTGGCAGGGCCGAAATCCCCGGCTCGGACCGGTGATAGAGCCGCGTCGCCTCGGCCAGCAGGCGCTTGGCCATCGCCGTGATCTCGGGTCGCGGCTTTGGGCTCGCCAGGAACGCCTCAGGGTCGACATCCATCTCGGCAAACCAGTCGAGCGGCAGATAAAGCCGCCCCTCGATCGCGTCCTCGCCGATATCCCGCGCGATATTCGTCAGTTGCATCGCGACGCCCAGATCACAGGCTCGCGCCAGCGTATCGGCTTCGCGCACACCCATCAGCACGGTCATCATTGCGCCAACCGCCGATGCCACACGGGCCGAGTAGTCACGGACGCCGGACAGGGTCGCATAGCGCCGCTCCTCAGCGTCCCAGTGCAGCCCCTCGATCAGCGCCTCGGGCAGCGCACGGGGCATGCGGACCTCCTCGATCATGCGCGTGAAAGCCCGCTCGACCGGATCATTGCGCGGCGTGCCGGCATAGGCCCGGTCGAGGCGCGCGCGCAGCGACGCAACAGCCGCGGCCTTGGCGTCTACCAGATCGACCGAATCGTCAGCCAGCCGGCAGAACGCATAGAGCGCCAGCGCCGGATCGCGCACCCGCCCGGGAAGCAGTCGGGACGCGGCGTAGAATGATTTCGATCCGTGTTTGATCGCCTCACGGCAATGGGCAAGATCCTGTTCGGCGTTCATCTCGACGCTGGAATAGGCGTTCATCGGACGGTCTCCGCGTTGGGAACAGTCTCCGCGTTGGGGACGAGTTTGCCCAGCACCTCGGCCGAGGCGACAACGCCAGGCAGCCCTGCGCCGGGATGGGTGCCCGCGCCGACAAGATACAAGCCCGGAACCTCCTCGGACACGTTGTGCGGACGGAACCAGGCCGATTGAAGAATACGCGGCTCGATCGAGAACCCGCAGCCGAGCGGGCTGAGATAGCGGTCACGGAAATCTGGTGGGCTCATCACATGGCTGGAGGCAATGCGGGAGCCAAGCCCGGGCAGCAGCGATTGCTCGAGGAACGCCTCGACCTTCTGACGATAGCTCTCAGCCATCACCCCCCAGTCGACCGGATTGTCGAACCCCAGATGCGGCACCGGCGACAACGCATACCAGCTGTCATCCCCATCGGGTGCTGCGGCCGGATCCGTCACCGTCGGCCGGTGGACATAGAGGCTCATGTCGTCCGACAGAGTGCCCTTGACGAAGATGTCCTCGACCAGTCCGCGATAGCGCGGTCCATTGACGATGGTGTGGTGGCCGACATCGCGCCACATCTCTCGCGTGCCGCGGGTACCGAAATACCAGACGAACAAACCCATCGACCAGCGCGTACGATCCAGACGCCGGTCGGTCCAGCGCTGCCTGGCATGACCACGCAACAGCCGTTGATAGGTGTGTCCCGAATCGGCGTTCGAGACGATCACATCCGCCTCGAGCCGCTGCCCGCCTGCCGTACGAACGGAACGGGCGCGTCCTCGCTGAACCTCGATCTCGTCGGCTTCGATCCCAAACGTCAAACGCCCGCCCTTACGCCGGATCACATCCGCCATCGCCTCGGCCAGCTTGGCCGTCCCGCCCATCGCATAGTGGACACCAAAGGTTGCCTCGAGATGGCTGACGAGGGCGTACATCGACGTGACGTGGAAGGGCGAGCCACCAATGAACAACGGGTGGAACGACAGCGCCATGCGCAGACGCGGGTCGCGGACCTTGCGGGCAACATGGGCATAGATCGACCGATCCGCGCGGTACCAGGCGAAGGTCGGCAGCACCTTTGCAAGATCCCAGAACCGGTTCATCGGACGGCGGCCGAGATCCTCGAATCCAAAGTGATAGCGCCGCTCAGCCGCCTTCAGCAACCAGTCATAGCCGGGCAAATCGCCGGGGGAGAGGCGCGCTACTTCCTCTCGCATCTTTACCGGATCCGCGTGAGCGGTCAGGGTCGAGCCATCCTGCCAGCGGATCTGATAGAAGGGATCCATGGCGTGTAGCACGACATCGCGGTCGAAATCCTCGCCCGCCGCGGCCCAAAGCTCGCGAAACACCTGTGGCGCGGTCACGATGGTTGGGCCAAGATCGAAGCGATAGCCATCCTGCCAGCGCGCAGTACCGCGTCCACCAGGGGCACCCAGACGGTCCAGCACCTCAACCCGGTAGCCCTTGGCCGCGAGTCGCATCCCTGCAGCCAGCCCGCCAAAGCCCGCGCCGATAACAACAGCGACCGGGCGTGTGTCGCCTTCGGCAGGGAGTGTCAGGGTTGGCTCGGTGCGTGTCAGCATAAAGAGACGGTAGCAGTGTCTAACAAAATTGACAATTGCTTCCCGACACGGAAATGTAGGGATGTCCACGACACCCGCGCAACTGCAAGGCCATGACCCGCCAGGATCCTATCGTCAGCCTGTCTCTGTTCCGTTTCGCCGGTCCCGGTGCGCGGATCTGGGCGTTCACGCAAATGCTGCTCGCGCGCCGCGGCATGGCACAGGTGTCGGGTATCGGGTTCTGGAAGCTTTTTGGCTCGGGCACCGGCGAGGGGTTCACACCCGTGCCGAACACCGCCGTCTACGGCATCATGGCGACATGGCCTGACGCCGAGACGGCGCGCGCTGCGATCAATGCGGCCCCGGTCTATGCGCGCTACCGGGCCAGATCGGCAGAGAACTGGACGCTGTTTCTCTCGACCTCCTCGGTCCGCGGCGCATGGAGCGGACAGGCGCCGTTCACGGTCGAGGACGGCGCGACCCATGGTGCTCTCGCGGCCCTCACCCGCGCAACGATCCGCCCGCGTATCCTGCTGAAGTTCTGGAAACGGGTGCCGTCAATCTCCGCCGCCATCGGCGCTGACCCGAACGTCGCCTTCAAGATCGGCCTCGGCGAGGTGCCCTGGTTGCATCAGGTCACGTTCTCAGTCTGGCCCGACACCGAGACAATGGCCAACTTCGCCCGCCGCGACGGCCCTCACGCCCGCGCGATCAAGGCGGTCCGGGAAGGTCAGTGGTTTGCCGAGGAACTCTATGCCCGCTTCCGTATTGTCGGAACCGAGGGGTCATGGAATGGTGGCGATCCGATGCGCGCACTTAACGGACCCGGGGAGCCGATTTCCGCATGAAGACACCGTTCCCGTTCTCGGCCATCGTCGGTCAGGACGAGATGAAGCACGCTCTGATGGTCGCGGCAGTGGACCCGTCCGTCGGAGGCATTCTGGTATTCGGTGACCGGGGGACGGGAAAGTCCACCGCCGTCCGAGCGTTGGCGGCGTTGCTGCCGCCAATAAGCGCGCGCCCCGATTGCCCATATAACAGCCAGAAAGGCGATGTGGTGCCAGGGCGCGATCCCGACGCGAAAGAGCCAAAGGCCGTCAAGATCCCGACGCCCATGGTCGACCTGCCACTGGGCGCGACGCAAGACCGGCTGGTTGGCACGCTCGATCTCGAGCGCGCGCTGTCGACCGGCGAGAAACGGTTCGAGCCTGGCCTGTTGGCACGCGCCAATCGCGGCTTTCTCTACATCGACGAGGTGAACCTGCTCGAGGATCATCTGGTCGATCTGCTGCTGGACGTTGCTGCGTCTGGAGAAAACGTGGTGGAGCGGGAAGGGCTGTCCGTTCGCCACCCAGCGCGGTTTGTGCTGGTCGGCTCCGGCAACCCGGAGGAAGGCGAACTGCGTCCGCAATTGCTCGACCGGTTTGGCCTGTCGGTCGAGATCGGCTCGCCTGAGACGATCGACGACCGGGTCGAGGTGATCCGGCGCCGGGACAGGTTCGACCGCGATCCCGATGGCTTCCTCTCCGATTGGATGGACGAGGAAGAAGCCGCTCAGAAACGCATCGAAGCGGCGCGCAAATCCGTCGGCAAGGTCGACACGCCCAACGCGGTGATCGAAGCCGCAGCACGTTTGTGCCAGGCGCTGGGATCTGATGGCTTGCGCGGCGAGCTGACACTGATCCGGGCAGCCCGCGCCACCGCGGCGTTGGATCGGCGGCGCAAGGTGAAGATCGAGGATCTCAAGCGAATCGCTGCCCCCGCGCTCCGCCACCGTTTGCGCCGCGACCCGCTGGACGAGACCGGTTCGACAGCACGGATCGAACGCGCCATCGGCGAGGTGCTGGGCTCGTGATCCAACCCCTCGATCGCTGGCAGCTTGCAGTGCTGGGCGCTGCGGCTCTGGCGGTCGATCCTGCCGGTCTTCACGGGATGACGATCCGAGACCGCGCCGGGCCTGTGCGCGATACACTGCTCGATCTCGTCACGAAATCGCTCGATCGCCCGGTACACCGACTTCCCGCGGATGCCTCCCCAGCAGCGCTTGGCGGCGGGATAGATCTTGGCGCGACCCTGAGGGAGGGACGGCAGGTGACCAGCCAGGGCCTGCTCGACCGGGCAACCGGGGCGCTCTTGATTGTTCCGATGGCAGAGCGTCTCGACAGCAACATCGCCGCCTTTATCGCAGGTGCATACGACTGGCCCGATCCTCCGGTTCTGGTTCTGCTCGACGAAGGCGCAGAGGCCGATGAGGTCCCGCCCCGGGTCCTGACCGAGAGGCTGTCGATAAGTGTATCGCTAGAGGGATTATCGCATCGCGATGCACCGATGCCCGATTGGGGAACGACAGATATCGAGGCTGCACGCAGGCATCTCATGACAGGGATCGCCGATGGCGAGGCGCCGGAAACGCTAGCTCGGCTGGCGGCGGCGATGGGGATCACCTCGGTCCGTGCGCCGTTGCTGGCCCTTCGCCTGACCCGAGTGATCGCGGCATTGGAAGAGGCTGATGAGATTGGCGAGAGCCACATTGCAGCGGCAACCGCGCTTTGTCTTGCGCCGCGCGCGGTCATGATGCCATCGATCGAAGACAACACGGAGGATGCCCCGCCGCCCCCACCACCGGATGAGGATCAGGACGCAGAGAAGGCACCGGATCAGCAGACCCAGGATGGTCCTATGGACGACCGTGTGCTGGAGGCCGTTGCGGCCGTGTTGCCGGATCTGCACCTCGCCGCATCGCGCCGGGGCGGATCGGGGGGCGGCGGCGGCGCAGGCCAGCGCAAACGCTCGGTCACGCATGGCCGTCCGCTGGTGTCACGCCCCGGCAACCCGGCCGACCGGCGGCTGGATGTGTATGCCTCGCTGGTTGCGGCCGCCCCGTGGCAGCCTGTGCGCCGCCGAACAGCACCAGATCGCGAGGGCCTGATCGTGCGGCCTGACGATCTGCGGGTTCTGGAGTTCGAGCGCCCCGCAGAAAGCGTTCTGATTTTTCTGGTCGATGCCTCGGGTTCGCAGGCCGCTGCGCGGATGGCCGAAGCAAAGGGCGCGGTCGAGCTGATGCTGTCCGAGGCCTATCGCCGTCGCGAAAAGGTTGCGCTGATCGCGTTTCGCGGCACGAGCGCTGATCTGGTCCTGCCGCCAACGCGGTCGCTGCTGCAAGCCAAGCGACGCCTTGCGGTGCTGCCAGGCGGCGGACCGACACCGCTGGCCGCGGCGCTGGTGGCGGGCCGAGCGCTCGCGTCCCAGATCCGGCGAGGCGGCGCGACGCCTTACCTGATTGTGCTGACGGATGGGCGCGGGAACATCGCACTATCGGGCGAGCCAGGACGGGCCGAAGCCGCCGACGACCAATTGCGAACCGCTCGTGCAATCGCAGCGGAGGGCATCACGGCAGTGCTGATCGACACAGCCAACCGACCGCAGGCGGATGCCAAGACACTTGCTGCGGCAATGGGGGCAGAGTACCTGCCGCTGCCCCGGGCTGATGCGCATCAGATCAACAAGCTGGTCCGGAGCAGCGTGGCGGCGTGAGCGGGCCGGTCCACCCGGATTGGGATCGCGACGGCGCCAACTGGCCGCATCGCGATAGCAGCCTGTTCGAGGAAATCGGCCCGATCCGCTGGCATTTTCAACGCATGGGGACGGGGCCGGTGCTGCTGCTTTTGCACGGCGCAGGGGCAGCAACCCACAGCTGGCGCGGGCTGATGCCAATCCTCGCCGAGAGCTTCGATGTAGTCGCGCCGGACCTGCCCGGGCACGGGTTCACGCGGATTGCCTCTCGCAGCCAATGCTCGCTGCCCGCCATGTCTCAGGCGGTTGCTGCGCTGATGGACAGGCTCGGCACCGCCCCACAGATCATCCTCGGCCACTCGGCGGGGGCTGCGATTGGCCTGAACTGTGTCCTCTCTCGTCTGCTCACGCCGGACATGGTGATCGGTCTGAACGCAGCGCTGACGCCGTTTCGCGGGATTGCCGGGGTGCTGTTCCCTCCGCTGGCGCGGATGCTGGCGCTGAACCCCGTGGTGCCATGGATGTTCTCGCAATTCGCGGGGAGTGACGGCCAGGCACGGCGGCTGCTCGACAGCACCGGCTCGACCCTGGATGCCGAGGGCTATGCACTCTACGGACAGCTGTTTCAGCGCCCACGCCACGTGGATGGCGCCCTGGCGATGATGGCCCTGTGGGAGCTTGATCCCCTGCTCGCCGCGCTGCCTGAGGTTAACATTCCGATACACCTGATGGTCGGAGCCAAGGATACAACGGTGCCGCCAGCCGAAGCGCTGGCGCTGGCCG
This sequence comes from Pseudomonadota bacterium, assembly GCA_039821125.1. Classification (GTDB taxonomy): domain Bacteria; phylum Pseudomonadota; class Alphaproteobacteria; order Rhodobacterales; family Rhodobacteraceae; genus Thermohalobaculum. Next base: position 15,602 of record JBCBOR010000037.1, on the reverse strand, counting down.
CCCGGCACGGCCGCATCACCGCGCATGAGGTCCCGGCACTCGGGCATCTGATGCACGAGGAAGATCCCCGCAGGATTGCCGCGCGGATCCGGGAGATCGTAGCGGCATAGCCGAACCGGATCATTGCCGCGAAGCCGTTCATCCACCGTTTCTGGTCGGTCGACCCTCCGGGCATGCCAGTGGAAGAGCGGCTTGCCGATCAGCGTCTCAACCGTTTTAACATGGCCAGAGACGGCAGGCTGGGTCAGACCGAATTCTTGCGCTGCTCAAGGGACGGAGCGCAAACGCCACGCGATGGCTTTCTGCAGATCCAGGCGCAATTCGATAAATTTTTTAGGTCAGAAACAATCCCCGAAATGGACCGCTGCTTGATAATCGCTTCCTTCGGCTCCGTCTCCCACGACCTGCAAAAAAGGGAGACACGCGACGACAAGCCACCGTGGACTTGCCACCGTGCCCTTGGCGGCGCGCGCGAGGGCGCGGTTTGCTTGCACTGCCACGCCGTTCTGGATGGCAAGTTGGTAACTGGTCAGAACCCTGTATCGGTCGGCGCGGTGGCTGAACTGCTGCTCGAGGCCGTTGGGATGGAAAGCAAGGCGATCGCCCAAATTAACGACCGCATCACATTGGCTTTCGAGGCCGCATCTGCAGCGATGGCGGCTGTGTCGAGCGTGACGGCTCCGCAGGATGACAGCCACAAGGTCTGAGCTACCTCTGCGCAGGGTTTTGCACAGTCTGGCAGAGTGCGAGAGGAGGTATTCGGGCCGTTCACTCTGCTCGTCGGATATGACAGCGAAGACGATCTGATCGCCGCAGTCACGATGTTGGAAGGCAGCCATACCGCCTCGCTCCATGCGGACACGGGTGATGACGCTTTGTCGACCAAACTGGAGCCGCACTTGCGTCAGATCGCAGGGCGGATCCTTTACGCCGGTGTCTCGCAGGGCGTCGCCCTGGCCGATGCCATGGTTCACTGCGGGCCATACGCGTCCTCGACCCGGCCCGAAACAAGTTCAGTCGGTGCGCTGAGCCTGACGTATTCGACACGGACTGTGGCCTATCAGCCCTGCCCACGCGATCGCCTGCCACCGGGCCTCGATGATGCAACACCCCACGCGCTTCGGCCCGACGAGATCGGCCGCGCCTTCATGTACGCGGTCGACCAGCCTGATGGCGTCTTGGTTCCGTCGATCCAGATTCAACCGTGGTCGAGCAAACCGTACTACGATCCAAACCACGAGCGGGAGGGGCCACGCGACGCCAAAGGGCTTAGCACGCTGCGCGGCCTATGCGGCCTGGCTGCGCGCGTCCTTTTCGACGTTGAACTGGCCCATCAGTTCGCCAAGTTCCTTCATCTCGTTCGCAAGCATGACGGCACCTGCAGTCGATTCCTGAGACATGGCCGCGTTCTGCTGCGTGACCCGATCGAGGTTCGCCACCGACTCGCTGATCTCGGCCAAGCCGTTCAATTGCTGGCGCGACGCTGTTGAAAGCTCGGACATCAAGACGGTAGCGCCCGAGATCGCATCAATGATCTCAGAAAGCGAATTCCCGGCCTTGCTGACCTGTCCGACGCCATTCTTGACCTGATCGTTGCTCTTCAAAATCAGAGCCTTGATCTCGCCCGCTGCGTCGGAACAGCGCTGCGCGAGTGCGCGCACCTCAGAGGCAACAACAGCAAAGCCCCGTCCTGCCTCACCCGCACGCGCTGCTTCAACGCCCGCGTTCAGAGCAAGCAGGTTCGTCTGGAAGGCGATGTCGTCGATGACACCGATTATGGCGGAGATCTGGTCGGAGGAATCTTCGATTTCCTTCATCGACGTCATCGCCTCGGTCATTACGGCACCGCTGGCCTCGGCAGCGTCCTTTACATTCTTCGTGGCATCTTCAGCAGACTGTGCGCCTTCGGTCGCTGACCGCACACCCGTGACGAGTTGATTGAGCGTCGAGACACTTCGCTCCAGCTCCGCCGCCTGCTGTTCGGTGCGCCGCGCGAGATCCACGGACGAATCGCTGATCTGGGTCGCGCTCAGTTCCAGCGATTGAACCCTGCCAATCGCGCTGTCGATCACTGTACACAGGTTCTCGCTTGCCGTGTTGAGGTCGAGACGCAGTTGTTCGTATTCCTCGGCGAACGGCGTATCGACGCTTGCGGCGAGATCCCCGCTCGACAGTTTGTTGAGACGCAGGGACAACGCACGGACAACCTCAGCCAACGCCTGCGTGCGTTTCTGATCTTCCTCATACTGCCGTGCGGCAGCCTCGGACCGCTCCTGTTCCTCGCGCAGTTTCGCCTCGTTTGCCTTGCGCTCCGCTTCAGCCAATCGCGCGCGCTCCCGCTCTTCGGCTTCCGCGCGCCTGACTTCTTCGGCCTTCTCCTTCTCGCGCTGTTCGGCCTTCATGCGGCGGTGCTCTGCCTCGGCCAGAGCCTCCTGTTCACGTGCCTCCGCTTCCGCGGTTTCCCTGCGCTCACGTTCGGCGCAAGATGCGGTTTCGGCTGCAATCTTGTCCTGAGCGTTGCCTTTGAAGGTCTGCGCCATTCGGGCAAATTCACCGATCTCACCGTTGTGGTCCAGGTGAGGGATCTCAAAATCAAACTCTGCATTGGCAATTTTACGCATTGCCGCGAGGATGCTTTGCACGCCGTCCTGAAACGCCCGTGCGATGAAAAATGGAACGGCGAGGCTGACAAGAACAACCAGGACGCCTGCAATCAGATTTAGCAGAATCTTGCCATCTGCCGTGCCGAGCAAAGCTTCGGACTTCTGTTCGAGGTCGGCTCTGACCGTGTCTTCGAGTTCCTTGAGCGCATTCACCCAGGCGGTGGACGTCGCAAACCATTGAGGGCCGGTAACACCCTGGAATTCTGACGTTTTCAAACCATCTCTGGCGATTTCGCGCAAAGCCTGAACATCGCGCCAGGCGTCACGCTGGTAGAGGGCATCGAACGCGCCCTTCGCCTCGCTCGATGCGGCTGCCTGAGCTGTCTGAAGCTTGGCTGCCTGCGCGCCTGCAAACCCAACGAAGCGCGTGTAGGTGTTTTCCTTGAACACCCCGGACCCAAAGCCCGCAGCACCCATCGCGCGCTCGAGACCTGCAGCCTCCTTGGCATCGACCACAGCGATCAACGGCACGGTCAGCGCGCGGATCTCCGCCTTTTCGATCGCGCCAACTCGCCCCTGCAGCAGAGCAATCAGATCGTTGATCGAACTGGTGTAGAATTTCGCAAGCTCAGGGACGGTGGTTTGCTGCGAGTCGATGCGGCCGCGCAGATCCGACAGATTGCGAAGACGCTCACGCAAATCCGCGGCCCGGCGATCGACAGCGATCAGATCATTGATACTCGCCTCGGCCTGTTTTAGCTCGGTGTCCGTCAACGGTCGCTGATCGGCCAGTTCACTGCGAAACGCCTGCCCCGCCGAGGCAATGTGCCCCGCGGACAGCCCGCGCTCCTTCTGCAGCTCGTGCACCAGAGAGCCGAGGACGCGCGTGCTTTGTACGGTGTCGACCGCGACAGCCGCAGCCGAGCGTACGTGATAGGCGCTTTGCAGATTGACGGTGATGAGGATGAGGATCATGGCCAGCGGCGTCGCGACAATGATCGCGAGAAGTGATCGGATGCGCATCGGAGCTGGAACCTTGCATAGGTGTGTCTGAGCCTAATCTGGGCGGTGACGGTAGCGGCTCAGCGTTGATCCAAGATTAATCCGGATCGTGAACACGCGATTGTTGAACGATGACGGCTTGTAAACTCTCAACGTCTTTCAGTGTGGCGAGCATTCGCAAACACTTTTTTTGAGCGCCGCAGGGACCTCACCAGTTGCTGCGACGCACAAATCCGCTTGACCTCTGCGTTGCAATAACACTTATTAAAGGTGTGCGATGAAGCACACGATGTCCGGGTCCGAAGCAGGACCCATCCGCAAAGATTTGTGGTGACAGGCACTGCAGCCTGTCGGTTTTCGGCCAGAGGTCGCAAACCGAACGGTTGGATCTGCGCACTGCGCCTTTGACGGATGGACGCGTGAATCTTCAAGTTTCTCTGCCGAACCTTTCGACTGACCTGTCAGCGCAGCTTGAGACGAGCGATCCTGTCGTCGTCGTGGGCGGCGGGCCGATCGGTGTCCGCATGGCGCAGGAGCTGTCGCGTCGCGGTCAGCACGTTGTGATGTTCAATGCCGAACGCTGGCGCCCCTACAACCGCGTGAAGCTGACACCGCTGCTTGCCGGTGAGGCTCAGGTCGGCGCGGTGTATTTGAGCGATCATTTCCCTCGGCCCGGACGGGTAGACCGATATGACGGCGTCTCGGTCGTCGAGATCGACCGCGAGGCGCGCGAGGTGCTGACCTCGACCGGGCGTGTGACGCGGTACTCGAAGCTTGTCCTCGCACTTGGGTCGCGCGCATTCATCCCCAGCATTCCAGGCTCGGATCTGGCGGATGTCTTCGCTTTCCGTGATTTCAATGATGCCGAGGCACTGGTCGCCCGCTCTGTGACCGCCCGAAAGGTCGCGGTCATTGGCGGTGGCCTGCTTGGGCTGGAGGCGGCGCGTGGCATGGCCAAGCGCGGCGCTGCTGTCACCGTTATCGAGCACGAAAATCGCCTTATGCCGCGACAACTGGATGACGGCGCATCAGATGTGCTGAAATCCCGGATCGAAGCACTCGGGACATGCGTGGAGACGCGTGCCCGGGTCGCTCGCATCCTGGGTGAGAGTCGTGTCGAGGGCCTCGAGCTCGGCGATGGCCGTGTTCTGGAAGCGGACACCGTCATAATCTGCACCGGTGTGCGCGCGAACATTCAGATCGCACAAGCCGCGGGATTGAAGCACGGGCGCGGTGTACACGTCGACGCGCGGATGTGCTCGTCAGATCCTGATATCCTCGCCGTCGGCGAGTGCGCCGAACATGACGGATTGGTCTATGGCCTTGTTGGGCCTGGTTTCGAGCAGGTCATGGTCGCCGCCGATACGATCGCGGGACCACCCGATGGCGTAGACGGTGCGGCATCCCTCTACACCGGGTCTGTCCCTGTCACCAAGCTGAAGGTGCTGGGGGCAGAAGTCTTCTCGATGGGCGACTTCGAATCGGCCGAGCAGCAACCCGGTGTCACGTCCCGGGTCTGGCGGGATCCGGAGAACGGCCTTTACCGCCGTCTGATCATTCGCCGTGGACGTCTCGTTGCAGCACTTGGCGTGGGCGACTGGCCAGAGGCAACGCGACTGCAGCAAGCCGTTGGCGACCGAGCCCCAATCACACTCTTCGCGCGGTGGTCGTTCAGTCGCTCCGGTCGTCTCTGGGCCGCAAATGATGACGCGGTAGTGGCCTGGCCGGGCGGCGCCATCGTCTGCAACTGCACAGGCGTGACCAAAGGCGCGATATCGGATGCCATCACCTTGGGGGCCGCATCGCTGGATGAGGTTCGACAAGCGACCTCCGCCAATACTGTGTGCGGATCGTGCAAGCCCCTTGTGCAGGAGTTGCTCGGACAAACTGATGTCAAACCGACCCCTGCCCTATGGTGGAAGTCGCTGGTGTGGTTGTCCGGGATCACCGGAGTGCTGGCGTTGGCCACCGTGCTCCTGCCGCGCGTGCCGATGGCCGACACGTTCACCATCGGCGATGTCTGGTTCAAGCTGTGGTTCGACGGGGTCTGGAAACAGTGGTCGGGCTACACGCTGCTCGGCATAACGATCGGAGCTGCCGTACTGGGTCTGAGGCGGCGGATATCCGTGCTGAAGCGTCTGGGTGGATATGACAGCTGGCGGCTGGTTCATCTGTGGATCGGCATCGTGGCCGGCATCGTGCTCTTTGCCCATACCGGTTTTCGACTAGGCTCGGGCCTGAACTTCTGGCTGATGGCCTGCTTCTCTGCTTCACTGATTTTCGGCGCCTTGGCCGGCCTGGCCACGGGCGGTGAGCACAAGCTGTTGGAACGCGGTGTTGGTACCGCAAAGACGCCGCCACGCTCGATTCCGCACTGGGTGCATGTTCTGGCGCTTTGGCCACTGCCTGTACTGCTGATGATCCACATCCTTTCGGTCTACTCGTACTAGGAGCCCGGAGATGTCGCGCAACACAATCCTCTGGTTGGTCTGGCTGCTCGGTACCGTCGTTGCGGGCGGCGCCGTCGCGGCAGTGATGTATGTTGGCGGGCCGCGCGACGCGCTGCTGATTGGCAAAACCACGGGCGCGCACCATCAAATCGAGCTGGCGTGCGATGCCTGCCATGCCGCCGACCCGTTCGCGAGCCCGAAGAAGACCGCCAAGAAGATGAACAAGGCGTGCCTGGAGTGTCACAAGGCCGAGCTTCAGATCTCGAACGACAGTCATCCGGTTAAGAAATTCCGCGACCCGCGCAACGCCGATGTGCGGGCAAAGCTGGACGCGCTTTACTGTCATACCTGCCATGCCGAGCATAAGCCCGAGATCACGCGTACGGGTGCGGTTACCCTGCCGATGGACTACTGCTCGGCCTGCCATCAGGAGGTCTACAAGAACCGCCCGAGCCACGAGGGGTACGGTTTCGAGACCTGCGCTTCGGCCGGGTGTCACAACTTCCACGACAATACTGCGCTTTACGAGGATTTCCTCGTCAAGCACGCGGGCGGGCCGGACATCAAGGAGATGCCTGTTCTCGCGCTTCTGGAGAGAACGGTGGACCCGGACAAAGCTCTGACGGCCGCCGATGCCATTGCTCCGAGCGAACAGCTCACAAGTGACGCTGTCGCCAAGTGGGCGGGCTCGGCGCACGCCCTGAACGGCGTAAATTGCGGCGGTTGCCATGCGCCTGATGCCGAGGGGCAGGAGGCGATCGCTGCTGCATGGGTCCTTCAACCGGATCTCAAGACCTGCCAGTCGTGTCACAAACCTCAAGCAAAGACCTTCACCGAAGGCAAGCACGGGATGCGGTTCCACCCGAAGCTGCCGAAGCCGCGCAAGGCACCGAAGAAGGGTTTAGAGGCCTATCTGGATCAGGCAACAGGCGGTGCGTTCCGCGATCAGCCGCTCGAGGCGATCACGGTCGCCGACGCGCAGCTGACGACCCTGAAACCTGACGCTGCTGACCGCGAGATCGGCAACTGCAATACCTGCCACAAACCGCATGAGGTCGACATCGCGGTCGCCGCGGTCGATGCCTGTGCCGGTTGCCACGACGACAGGCACACCCGCGCCTACTTCGACAGTCCGCACTACGGTCTGTGGAAGGCGGAACTGGAGGGTGCTGCCGCGGGATCGGGCGTCTCCTGTGCCAGCTGCCACATGCCGAGGATCGAGGACCGGCGCGGCGATCTTTTCACGACCCACAACCAGAACTCGTACCTGCGTCCGAACGAGAAAATGATCCGGACGTCCTGTCTTTCCTGCCACAGCCTCGATTTCGCAATCGACGCGTTGGCAGACCCAGATCTCGTTGAGAGCAATTTCAACGGGCGCCCGTCGGTGCACATCGAAAGCATCGACTGGGCACTGAAGCGCGTGAAGTAGGCCTCATGACGCCAATCACCAGAGCCAACCCCACGCGCCGTCACACTGAAGTGCAACACGGAAGGAAATAACCATGAACACCAAAGCCATCAAGGCGGCGCTGGTCGGCACTGTGCTGGCCCTGACGCCGGTCGCCGCAAACTCAGACGGGCTCGAACCCAAAGATGTCGCCGACATGCTGCACGCTGTCATGGACTCGGACCGAACCGTCTATACCAAGATGGTCATCCAGCGCTTGGTGGCAAAAGAGAAGGTTCTGAAGGCGTCCGAGTTCTTCGAGGACGACAAGGCCGCCCCCCTGCCAGCGCAAATGTTCCGCTTCGGTGCCGAGGCGGTGGCGGACAAGACGGATCTCTTTTCCTACTCGCTGCAATCGCTCTGGCCGATCAACAAACAGAACGCGCCCAAGACCGATTTGGAGAAAGAGGGCCTTCAGTACATCGCCGACAATCCGGGCGAGAACTTTTATGGCGAGGAAGAACTCGGGGATGAGACCTATTTTACGGCGGTCTATCCGGATGTCGCCGTGGCCGAGGTCTGCGCGTCTTGCCACAACGACCACAAGGACACGCCCAAGACCGACTTCAAGGTTGGTGACGTGATGGGCGGCGTGGTGATCCGCATTCCCATCGACGGATGATGCGCACTGGTGTTGCAGCGGCGGTCTTTCTGGCTTGGGGCTTCACCGCTCAAGGCCAGGCCATCGCCGCTGAACGCGAAACGCCGCCCTATCCGGATCGCGGGCTAAAGGGCACCGTTTCGGCGGCCCGCCTGCCCGTGCCGGGCCATCCGATGCTGGTCCGGGGTGGTGACATCTGGGATCAGAACTGCCGGATCTGCCACGGTTCTGGAAACTTCGGCGCACCAAAAATCACCGGCGACCTTTTCTGGGTGAAGCGGGTGTCGAAGGGGATCGCTACTCTGATCGCCCACGCTCAGAATGGCTTCGAAACGCCGCTTGGCGGGCTGATGCCCGCACGCGGTGGCAATACCGAATTGACCGACGCGGAGGTCGAGGCCGCCGTCCGCTTCATGGTCTTTCACAGTGGGGGCGCGGAGATTGCCCTCGATGGCCTTGACTGAAAGGAAGACACGATGACGCCCGAACAAGTCACCATGGTGCAGAAGAGCTTCGAGAAGGTTGCACCCATAGCGGACAAGGCCGCCGACATCTTCTACGATCGTCTGTTCGAAGTCGCCCCAGAGGTGCGGCCGCTTTTCGCTGCCGACATGAGCCGGCAGAAAGAAGTGCTGATGCAGACGCTCGGCACCGCGGTTCAAAACCTGCACCAGGTCGACACAATCCTACCGGTCGTCAAGGAACTTGGCGTCAAGCATGTCGGGTACGGCGTGAAGGACGAGCACTATGACATTGTCGGAGGTGCGCTGCTCTACACGCTGGAGAAAGGGTTGGGCGACGATTGGAATGACGAGTTGAAAGAAGCCTGGACAGAAACCTACGGCACCGTCGCGAACGTCATGAAGTCCGCTGCTGCTGAGGCGGCCGCAAAACCTGAGAAAAAGGGCCTGCTGGCACGGGTCTTCGGGTGATGCGCACCATGTGACGTGTATGCCGGGGCGCTGCCCCGGCCCAAAACTCCGGTCGTAGAACTGCGGTGGCATTGGTGCCCGTTACGGCGACGGGAGTGTCACGTGATCTGCCGGCGGACCCACCGGGGTTTTTCGCGTGCGATAAAGAAGATCCTCAGTCCACGGCGGGCATCTCATCTCGTGCCATCTGCCCTGGTTGAAACGCGTTGATCCGTGAATTTTAAAGTACCGCTCACAGCAACTGCGAAAGCTCCTGAGCAGCATCTCTTAGACGTTGGAGATGTGTGTGAGCGACTTCCATGGACATGCGCGGAGTCGGTGCGTGAAAGGCGAGGGTGGAGACCAATCTGCCATTCTCGTCGTTGATGGGCACAGCAAGAGCGATCATCGCGTCGACGAACTCTTCATTGTCTTCAGAATAGCCCTGTCCGCGGATCTTTCCCAACTCAGCCAGCAAATCACCCCTGTCGGTAATCGTGTTCTTGGCCTTCTTCTCGAGGGTCATGTTATTCACCATACGCTCGAGGCGCGCCTTGGGCAGGGAACTGAGGTAGAGCTTGCCGCTGGCGGTGCAGTGAAACGGCACCTTGGTCCCGATGGGAAACTGGATGCGCATCGGCCATTTCGTCTCGACCCGGTCGAGGTAGATCATCGCGTCGCGCTCAGGCAGCGCGAGATTGCACGTCTCTCCGATCTCCTCGGCCAGCCGGCTCATCACGGCGAGACGCGCTGCGCGAACCCGCGTAGACGAGATCACGCCATATGCCATCGAGCGCATCCGTGGACCGGGAGAGTAAGACCGGCCATCGTGTTCGCGTTGCAGAAAGCCTGCCTCTTCTAGGTGTGCGAATTGACGATGAAGGGTTTGCTTGGGAAGGCCGACCGAGCGGTTAATCTCGGTCGGCGTTGCTGGTACGCCCATCCGGGCGACTTCTTCGAGGATCAGCAGCAGCCTGATGCTTCTGGGAATGGTCTCACCACTCTCCTTGTCATCATCAAGCAATGCTCTCTCCTGCAGCTACCCTCGGTTCGGCAGCAAGATCGTCGACAGGTCTGGCACGAGCGCAATCAGCATCCACACCGACAACAACGCCACCAAATATGGCGCAGTGAACTTTAGCAACCTCATGTAAGGCACACCAGTTACCCCGCTTGCGACATATAGGTTCAAGCCATAGGGCGGCGTGATGAACCCGATGGAGGCGCCGACGAGGAAGATCACAGCGAAGTGGATGGGATCGACACCGATGGAATGGGCAATCGGGGCCAGGATCGGGGCCAGGATGATGGTGACCGGCAGGCTTTCGAGAACCATCCCACAGAGGAACACAATCGCCATCGCCGTGAAGAGCACCGCGTAGTAGCCGCCCATCCCGGTGACGAAGGCCTCGATCGTCTCCTTGGCGCCGAGCAGCGACAGGATTTGCTGCATGACCACCGAGATCGCGATCAGCGGCGCGAGAATACCAGTGATCTGGGCCGATCTGATCACAATGCTCGGGATCTCGAGGACCGTGAACCCTTTCACCAGCAGCATGTCGCCGTAGTTCTTCTCCTCGACGGGTTTGTCGAAATCCATCTTCAGCATGCGGAAGATCGGCAAGCAGACCAACCCTACGATGACACAAAACCCGACGGTGACAGCAGCTGCCTCGGTCGGTGAGAACTTGCCGGTGTAGATCCCCCAGAGAACGAGGCCGATGGCAAAGAAACCAAGCCAGGCGCCGAAGGCGGTCTTGATGACCCGGGTGATCTCCAACTGGATCAGGTGGCCCCAGCCATTCATCTGGCAGATCGCCCAGCAAGCAAGCTGCATGCCGATGACCATCAGCGCGCCCGGCAGGATGCCCCCGACAAAGAGATCCGAGATGGGCAGGTTCATCAGAAAGCCGTACACGATGAAGATGATCGACGGCGGGATGATGATCCCAACGGTGCCGCCGGATGCGGCGGTTGCGGCGGCGAAGCGTTCATCGTATCCGCCCTTGACCATCTCGGGATGCATCATCGAACCGATGGTTGCCGTTGTCGCCGAGTTCGATCCCGAGATCGCAGCAAACAACCCGCATGCGCCTAGGCACGCCATCGCGAGACCGCCGCGCACCCATCCGAAACACGAATAGGCAAAATCGGTTAATCGTTTCGCGATCCCTGACGCGTTGATCAGGTCCCCGGTCAGGATGAAAAGCGGCATCGCCAGCAACGCAAAACCATCAGTGAAGACATCGGACAAAGCGACACCGATGTTGTCCAGCGTCAGGCCCAGTACGAAACTGCAGCCGATGACCCAGAAGCCGATCACCAGAAAAATCGGCACACCCAGCATGAACAGGATCGTGACGCCGATCGAAATTATCGCTACGAGATTTCCGTCAGTCATTTTTCATCCCCCCTATTCGCCGCCAAGGCCGCTCGGCAGGATCATTTCCTCGTCTTCGCGATAGCGTCTGAGGTCGTCCAGCCAGTTCTCGATCACGCGTCCGCTGAGGACCATCCAGCTGATCGGAACGCAGATGTAGAACCACCACTGCATCACGTTGTCGGTGCCGAGAAGGATCTGGAAGTTTGATGCCGAGTTAGCGGTCTGCTTGAGCGTGGTGACGATCACGACGATCGAGAACAGCACCCACAGGATCGCGTCCAATGTCAGACACATGAACTGACCGGTTCTCGGCAGGTTCACACGGACCTCGGTGAAGCGCAGGTGAGCGCGCAGGCGCGTGTTATAGGCACATCCGACCCAGGTCATGATGAGAAAAAGGTACGGCGGCAGCGTGGTCGACCAGGGTGCCTGGACCTGAAACACGAAACGCCGGATCACCTCGACAAAGATGATCGCCGCGATGATCAGGTAGGTCGAGACCAGCACCGTCTTCTCGAAATACTTGTCGAGCAGCGGCACCATTTTGAACAGGAACATCACGAGCGAGCCGCCGACGATGGCGAGAATGGTCCCCGCGATATAGGCTGCCGGGCCGTTCAGGGCCTCCGAGATCATCCAGGCATCGTTGGCTGCGAGACCCGCAAGAATCGCGCCTAATCCTTCCAGCCATGAAGGCATTGTCTTTCCTCCTCATAGGCGGCCCGTTTGCGGGCTTCGTCGTTGAGTTTTGTTTGGGAAGCGCCCGGCTAAGCCAGCCGGGCGCTCGTCGTCTGCAAGGCGCTGATCAGCCCTTCCACCAGCGGCGCGGCTCGACGTTTTCGGGCAGCATGTCCGCGGGCACTTCGCGGGCGACGCGGTGCAGCTCGGTATAGGTGTCGATACCGCCAGCCCATTTGTTGATGCGGTCGCGCCACTGCTCCCAGGGACCGGGGTTGAACTCGGGCGAGCACATTTCCTCGGCCTTCTTGACCTCGGCATCCGACAGAAACGCCATGCGGACATTGTCGCGGGCGAAGATCGTGTTGGGCAGTTGCGGGTCCGAGTAGCCGACGGTCTTGACCAGAGCGGCCTCGTTCGCGGCCTGGACGTGAACCTGCGAGGTATAGGCCGACTCCATGACGGCGTCCTGCAACTCGCCACCAAGGCTGTCGAAGACCTTGGCCGACATCGACGTGTGCTCGGTGCCACAGAAGAAGCGCAGATCGACACATTGCGAGACCACCGGCGACATGTTGGCGTAAGCCACGGCGGACGCCCAGGTCTCGGCCCCGTCGATCAGACCCTGCTTCAGGCCGTCGAGCGTCTCTTCCCAGGCAACCGGAACCGGGTTTAGGTTCAGAAGATCCATGGCAATCCTGCCAAGCTGTGTGCCCGTCACACGGTTCTTGGTGCCGAACAACGTCTCGATCTTGTCGACCGTCGGCGCGTCCTTCCACTTCAGACCAAGCTGAATGCCGCGCAGTTCGCAGTGGCTGAACAGGAATTTCAGTCCATGGCGCTTCTCGAGCGGCTCGCGCAGGATCTTCTGGCTCTCAGGGTGATACAGGAAATGGTACTGCGAGGCACGGCCCGGGAACACATAGGCATAGTCGAGCACATTCAGGAATGGCGCGCCCCCCGCAGAGTTCTGGGTAGAGGCCGCATAGATATCGACGATGCCCTGTTGGGTCTTCTTCACACAGGACAGCTGCCCGCAAAGTTGGTTATCGCCGATGAACTCGATTCGAATCTCGCCGTCCGTGCGCTCCTCAAGGTCCTGAGCAAAGAACAGAGCCCCGGCCCGCTCGATCAGCAGATTGCGTGCATTAAAACCTGCTGCACCAAATTTCAGAGTGAACTTCGGTTCTTTGCTGAAGCGCTTTTCATACGTGGATTCAGCGGCTTGCGCGAGGCTACTTAGCGAAACCGAGGCCCCCAGACCCCCTGCAGCAAGAAGTGTCGATGAGAGGCCATAGCGGCCAGCGACGCGGAACAGATCCCGTCGCGAGATCTGATTGAGCCGATCAGAGAAGTGCATTCTTTCCTCCACTAGTGATTCATTATTGGGACTTGTGGTCCCATTAAATGCAGATTAATGATTGCGGCGCAAGGGAAAGAATCACCCTGAGGTTGGAGGCAACGACATGAGCGGGATCGAGGCGGACTTCATCATCGTCGGCGCCGGGTCGGCTGGATGTGTCCTGGCGAACCGCCTCTCAGAAGATCCGAAGAACAAAGTCGTTCTGCTTGAAGCTGGCGGGCGCGATCTGAACCCGTGGATCCATGTGCCGGTCGGTTACTTCAAGACGCTGCACAATCCGAACACCGACTGGTGTTACAAGGCTCAGCCCGACCCCGGTTTGAATGGCCGTGCGCTGGATTGGCCCAGGGGCAAGACGCTGGGCGGTTCGAGTTCAATCAACGGGCTACTCTATGTGCGCGGGCAAAAGCAGGACTACGACAACTGGGCTCAGATGGGGAACAAGGGCTGGGGATATGACGATGTCCTGCCTCTCTTCAAAAGATCCGAGCAGCATGAAGATGGCGAGACCAAGATCCACGGTGGGTCGGGCGGCCTGTCCGTCTCACGGATTCGCGCCAAGAGCGAGATCGCCGAAGCCTTCATTGACGCTGCTGTGGAAATGGGTGTGCCGCGCACCGACGACTACAATGGCGAGGACCAGGAAGGCGCGGGGTATTTTCATCAAACCGCGCGGGGCGGGTTCCGGTGCTCGAGCGCCCGCGCCTTCCTGAGCCCCGCCAAGAAACGTCCAAACCTTAAGGTCATTACGCATGCGCACACCGAAGCGCTGATCTTTGCGGAGGACGACCCGAAGCGGATTGCCGGTGTGAGGGTCTCACGCAAGGGCGCAGCACAGACGGTCGCTTTGAGGTCCGGTGGAGAGGTTATCCTCTCGGCCGGCGCCATCGGGTCACCGCAGATCCTCGAGCTTTCAGGGATTGGTCAGGGAGAGATCCTGCAAAAGGCCGGGATTGCCGTACGGCATGAGTTGAACGGGGTCGGAGAATGCCTGCAGGACCACCTGCAGATCCGCCTCGTCTACGAAGTGAGTTGCCAGACTCTGAACGATGCAATCAACCGCTTCATTCCGCGTATGGGCATCGGGATGCAGTACGTGTTCTTTCGCAAGGGACCGATGAGCCTTGGTGCCAGCCAGGTTGCGGTCTTCGCCAAATCGATGGAGGGATTGGAGACACCGGATATCCAGTTCCACTTTCAGCCGCTCAGCGCAGACAAGCCGGGGATCGAGATGCATCCGTTCTCGGGCATCACGTCGTCGGTTTGCCAGCTGCGCCCCGAAAGCCGTGGGCATATCCATATCTCGACACCGCGCGCGTCGGACTACCCGAAGATTGTTCCGAATTATTTGTCTGCGCCCGCCGATCAAATGTGCGCCGTGCGCGCGGTGAAGTTTGCCCGCGCCATGACCAAGACCGAAGCCTTGAGTAAATTCGTGGTGCGCGAGCATGTCCCCGATACCGATCCGCGGACCGACGAAGACCTGCTCGATGTGGCGCGCTCGATCAGCCAGACGATCTACCACCCGACCAGCACCTGCCGCATGGGGCACGACCCGCTTGCGGTGGTCGATGACCGGCTGTGCGTTCATGGGCTGACGGGGCTTCGCATTGCCGATGCCTCGATCATGCCGGCGATCGTCAGCGGCAACACGAACGCCCCTGCCATCATGATCGGCGAGAAAGCCAGCGACCTGATCCTGGCCGACCGTCGGCACTGACACCGTCGCGCTGACAACGCGGCACGACCAACGTATTGATAAGGAGAGTTCTCATGAAGATGACGACTGAAGAAGCCTTCGTCAAAGTTCTGCAGATGCACGGCATCGAGCACGCGTTCGGGATCATCGGCTCGGCGATGATGCCCATATCGGACCTGTTCCCTGCCGCTGGAATCAAGTTCTGGGACTGTGCGCACGAGGTGAACGCAGGCATGTCCGCGGATGGCTACACCCGAGCGACCGGCAAGATGTCGATGGCGATCGCTCAGAACGGTCCGGGGATAACCAACATGGTGACGCCGATCATCACCGCCTACTGGAACCACACGCCGATGCTCTTGGTGACGCCGCAAGCGGCGAACAAGACGATCGGCCAGGGCGGCTTTCAGGAAATGCAGCAGATGGCGCTGTTCAAGGACTGCGTCTGTTATCAGGAGGAGG